>JBNGCW010000013.1:0-103187 GCA_049975525.1 Anaerolineae bacterium | reverse complement strand
GCGAGTGACACGACTTTGTCGGACTTTGGGTGGTACGACTTAATTGGAATCGTCAGACCAGAGTTCATCAAGCTCCAGCACATCCCCTGGCCGGACTGGCTCCAGGGTATCCTTGAGCTCAGGGAGCGTTTGCACGCGTTCTCGACCCGATAGACACCGCAATCCTTGCAATGGTATTGGGGATTGCCACACTTGTTGGTGCCATTCTTGACAATATTGGTACTGCTAGGTGATGGTCTTCTGGATCATGGTTGGGATTCTTATCGATCCCTCATCATACACCATCACTTACTTTTTTACCACTACCCGTTTTTGCTCCCCACGCCGCACGCCTCAGGGACAAGCAGGGCTACATCAGAACAAATCCACGCTCACGAGCCTTAGAGATCGTCCTCTTCTTGCCATTCCAATTCATATTCGCCGATGTGGACCGTGTCCCCCACCGCGACGCCGGCCTCGCGCAAGCCATCGATCACCCCTTTGTTGCGCAAGTAACGATGGAGGCGGATCAAACTCTGATACTGATTCAGGTTGGTGCGCTGCACAGCCCGCTCGATCTTCCCCCCGCGCACCCGCCAGCGCCGCTCGCCCTCGCGCTCCACCGTAAAGCCCTCTTCAGTGGAAAAATCGGGCCGTATGACGGGCGGTTGCGCCTCAGAAGGCACCTGTGGCGTCGGCTCCGGTGCTTCCTCCAACATCTGCTGCGCCTTACCCAACAGCTCGCGGACCCCTTCTCGCGTCAGGGCCGAGATGCCCAGCACTTCGTAATCCAGCGCCGCAATAGTCTCACGCAAGGCGGGGAAGCGCTCCCGGGCCGCGGGCATATCCAGCTTGTTGATCGCCACGATCTGCGGTTTGTCCACCAACCCGTGTCCAAAGGCCTGCAGCTCCGCGTTGATCGTCCGAAAGTCCTCCAGCGGGTCCGCCGCCGTTCCATCCACGAGATGGATCAACACCCGCGTCCGCTCGATGTGCCGGAGGAACTCATGCCCCAAGCCTCTCCCCTCGCTGGCGCCCTGGATGAGGCCGGGCAGGTCGGCCATCACGAAGGTGGTGCCGGGATCTAAGACCACCACGCCCAAGTTGGGCTGGAGAGTGGTGAAGGGATAGGGGGCGATTTTCGGCTCCGCCGCCGTGGTGACGGAGAGCAGGGTGGACTTGCCGGCGTTGGGTTTGCCCACCAGCCCTACGTCGGCCAGCAGCTTGAGCTCCAGCTTGATGCGCCGCGCTTCGCCGGGATCTCCCTTCTCGGCGATGCGTGGGGCCTGATTGGTGGACGAGGCGAAGTGCATGTTCCCCCGCCCACCCTTCCCCCCTCGGGCGACCACCAGCTCCTCCCCGGGCGCCGTCAGGTCGGCCAACAGCCGACCGGTCTCCAGATCGCGCACCAGCGTGCCAGGCGGTACCTTGATGTAAAGGTCATCGCCGCTGGCGCCATACTGTTGCTTGCTGCGCCCGTGTTCGCCGTCCTCGGCCTTGAATTCGTGCTGATGACGCAGATGATAGAGCGTGTTGAGATGCCGATTCACCACCAGGATGACATCGCCACCCTTCCCTCCATCGCCGCCGGCCGGCCCACCATAGGGCACATACTTCTCACGGCGGAAAGCGACAGCGCCGTTGCCACCGCGTCCCCCCTGAACATACAACTCGATTTCATCGTAGAACATAGTCTTAGCTTACCGCACCCGGCCCGCAAGTCAACCGAAGAATAAAACCGCTACGCCACAACAACAGAGCGCCGCTCACAAAGGAACGACGCTCTGCTTCGAACAAAAGTGGAAAAATCGAATTTCTCGCCGGTCATCCCCTACATGAGTGGTTTTGACCACGGATTTCCCTACATGCAGTGGCGAGTTCCGGAGAAATCCAATTTTTATGCGTTATTTCAGTGCATCCAAAGATGGCTCTGCGTCAGGCCAGCGGATCGTTGTCGAGGATCTCCTCAATGCGTGCCAGCACGTCGGGCAGGAGCTCCACCTCGGAGGCCTTGACGTTATCCTCAACGTGGCGCACCTTGGTGGCGCCGGTGATGGCGGCGCTGATCTCCGGGCGACGCAGGATCCAGGCCAACGCCAGCTGCGCCATGGTGATGCCCAACTCGTCGGCGATGGTGGTGAGACGACGCACCTTCTCCACGTTCTCCTCGGTGAGATCGTTCTTCAGCCAATCCGTCCTGGCAGCACGGCTGTCCTCGGGGATGCCCTCGTTGTACTTACCGGTGAGCAAACCCTGAGCCAGCGGGCTGAAGACCACAAGCCCCATGCCGTGCTCGGCGGCCTTGGGCATGATCTCCGGCTCGATGTGGCGGTCGAGCATGTTGTAGCGCGGCTGCTCCACCTGCGGGCGGTAGGCGTTGAGGCGACGTGCGATGCCCACGGCGCTTTCCAGCTGAGCGGCGTTCCAGACGCTGGTGCCCCAGTAAAGAATCTTGCCCTGGTGAACCAGATCGTCCATAGCGCGCACGACCTCTTCGACGGGCGTGTTGACGTCATAGCGGTGGCAGAAGTAGAGATCCAGGTAGTCTACGCCCAGGCGCTTCAGGGAACCTTCCACGGACTCCATAATGTGCTTGCGGCTTAGCCCGCGGTCGTTGACGTCCTCGCTCATAGGCCAGTAGACCTTGCTGGCGATGACCAGATGTTGACGGTTCAAGCCCAGGTCCTTGATAGCCTTGCCGACGAGGCGCTCGGCCTCACCGTGAGCATAGACATCGGCCAGATCCAGGTAGTTGACGCCGTGATCGACGGCGGTCTTGACGCACGCCCGCGTGGTCTCCAGGCCCTCAGAGCCACCGTAGGTGAGCCAGGCGCCCAGAGCAATTTCACTGACTTTCAGTCCAGAGTTTCCCAGATTACGATAGTTCATGTGTGCCTCCTTGATAGGGGTAGCAAATGACAAGTTACAGGTTCGGATTGTAAGTTAACGTCTCAGCGACGGTAGGTGCCCATGAGCTCGGCCTGGGCCAAAACGTGCCCCTCCATGGCGTTGAGGAGCTGCTTTTTAGACGCGCCCGAACCGAGATCGAGGGTCGTATCGAGCGCGTAGAGCTTAAAGAAGTAGCGGTGGGTGCCGCCGGGCGGACAGGGGCCACCGTAATCACGGCGTCCCCAGCTGTTCTTGCCGTGCAGGCTACCGTCGTCCAGATTCTCCCGCGCGGGCACACCTTCGGGCAGCCCGCGAGCGTCGGCGGGGATGTTGTAAAGCACCCAATGTACCCAGGTGCCCATCGGCGCGTCAGGATCGTCGCAGATCAGGGCGAAACTCTCTGTGTCCTCGGGAGGTTCGGTCCACGCCAGGGGCGGGGAGATATCTTCACCATCACAGGTATACTTTGTCGGAATGGCATCCTCATGCTCAAAGGCCGTACTGGTCAATTCAAAATCCATCCATTCCTCTCCTTTCTCCACCGGTGACGGCGTCACGGTCAAGGACGTGCCGCCGCAGGCGGAAACCATGAACACAACTGTGACTAAAATCCAGATTATCCGCATGCATCCTCCCCTCACCAACGTGCTTGTCTAGTTTTCTGCCGGCCTCACGCTATAGATATCCAGGAGATCGCGCAGCATGGTGGCCGCGGAGGGCACCGGCGTCGGCTCGTCAATGACGAGGGTGAGCGTACCGTAGATATCGGTCGTATAGACGATACCTAACTGCTTAGACCCCAACCGGCCCAGGGGATGGGTCGCCGAGAGGGCCGTGGGCGTGATGGAGAACGCATAGGTGTCCTTCGATTGCAAATCGGCACGGGCCAGCAGGCGGTAGCGCTCACCGCGCTCTTGGGCCGCGCGCAGCTCGGCGACGTCCACGTCAAAAACGCCGACGCGCGGCACATCCGCCAGACGAAGGTGCTGACCAAGCACAGCGTTGGCTAAGATGAGGAGCTTCGCCGCCGCGTCCCAGCCTTCGAGATCCCAGCGCCCATCCCCCTCCAACACACCGGCCTCACGGGCACGGCTGCGCGCTTCATTCCAGCTCGCGCCATCGGCCAACAGATCCATGACGTAGCCGGTAGTAAGATTAAGCACCCCCTCCAGTCGCTCAATGACGGCACCACGCAGGTCGCGGGCACCGACGTTGATGGCGGGCAGCCCACCGGCGACCGTGCCGTCGAAGCGCAGTTGCACGCCGTGCGCAGCGGCGAGGTCGTGGAGCTCGTCGAAAGCCACCACCAACGGCCCCTTGTTGGGCGTGGCGACGTGCATGCCGCGCTCCAGGGCCGTGCGCACACAGGTGAGACCCGGCTCAGCGCCCTGCTCCAGGTTGACGGGCGAAGCTTCGAGAAGGATATCTGCATCGGCGTTGGCAACGAGCGTCGGGCTGTCCCAGTCGCGCCGTCCTCTCCGAGGATAGTCCGCCACGGTGCTCCCGGCGGACTTCAGGCGCACCACCTCGTTGAGGTCGAGACCCGCCGGATCGTAGGCTGCGCCCCGGCTGTCGGCTGCGCCGACCACGCGCAAAGCCAGCTCATAACGACGTCGAAGCAGCTCGTCTTTGACAAGCAAGACCTCGCAAAAACGCCGCCCTAGATTGCCGAGGCCGATGAGAACAATGCGAACGTCACGCACACTTCCCTCCCCCTTGCCATAATTTAGAAGATAGACACCTATATTATAATCGAGATCGGGAAGTTGGCAACACAGGTCGTCTTTTCACTCGCAGTTGGGCACGCAGGCCCTGGTTTCGCAGCTCACCACGCACACCGCCGGTATCATAAAGCATCAAGGCGGACGGCGAGCAAGGGGACAAGCATCTCAGCGGCACCAAGGCCTCCGTGTCGACCGGAAAGGCGCTTGAGGTGATCCTCGTCTCGGGCAAAGGCCGCGTTCCCTTTCATCAGCCCTACCAGGTCGCCCAGGCGATGCTGGACTTCAGCATAAGGCTCACCTGGCCCCAGCAAGCCGCTTTCCAACACCTCCTCCTGAGCGAGGCACAGCATCTGTTCGGCGAAATGATCGCTCAGGTAAGCGCGCACGTCGTCCAGATAACCCGCCCGAGGGTAGAAGAACGGCGCGCGGGACTCCCCTAGCGTCGGCAGGCGCAGCATCTCTGCCAGCGCCGGATGGTCTTCTAACACGATCCCCCGCTCCGCCGGTGTGGTGATCTGTCCGTGATCGGCCAACATTAACAGAAGCGTGCCCTCCCGATCCATCGGCTCCAGCGCATCCAAAAAGGAGCGCTCCATGAGGTAGGAAAGCGTGCGCACCTCGTTGAGGGCCGTGCCGTGCCGTGGACCGTGGTGATGCGCCAGCGTATCCACGGCGCTCCAGTAGACCGAGAGCAGAAAGCGATCCCGACGATGACGGCGGAGCACCTCCCGCACGGTGTACCATAAATCCGAAGCGTGGAAGTGGGTATAGACCTCCCGCATGCCCCGGAAGTACATCTGGCTGAGGGTACCATCAGCGAGGTGCTGAGCGATAATCTGATAGGTCAACACGCCCTGCACCGAGAGCATCTGCGCCAGGGAAGGCACCGGTAAGAACGACTCGGGCTCCAGTCCCCAGGACTTCAACCGCTCGGAGCCGGGCTCAACGAGTGGGGAGAAGGTGATGCACTCCACCGCCATATGCCACTCACGGAGGTAGAGCTCATAAGCCAGCAACCCGTGCCGGACCGGCGGGACACCGGTGCGCAAGGTAGCAAGCACGCTGTTGGTCGTCGAGGGGAAGAGAGATGTCAACGGCAGCAAACGCCCGCGCTCCGCCAGCCGATGGAAAACGAGAGTATCATCTCGCATCAGCATGCGCTGCAACTGCTCCCACCCCAACCCATCGATGAGCACCAGCACAACGTGACGCACGCCGTCGGCCAGGTCATCCAGCAGGTCCCCACGCAGCGGAGGCAGCACATGGTAAGGGCGTACCCCCAACAGATGAGCGAGGGTGGCGGGGACGTTCCCCACGGAGAGCCCCTCATAACGCGGCCAGACGAAGTCCGTGGGCAGATGTTCAAACTCCACCGGTCGATAGGTGCGAAGATCGTTTTCTAAAGCGTGAACATCCATGAGGTCACTCTACCTCCTTTGGAGGTACGGCTTTTCGGCGCACAGGTCAGCCGCGCGTCAGCGCACAAGGCCCTGGATCAGGTAGCCGACGACGATAAAAAAGCCGCTCAGCAGATGTACCTGGATCGTCAGGGCGTTGGCCGGCCGCAGGTCGGGAGAGGCCTCGTAGTGCCGCGATGCGATGCGCCAGGCACGCCAGGCCAGAGGGAACGGCAGCAGGCCCAGGAGCGTCCAGATCGGTCCAATGCCGGTGAGGACGTTCGCCCCGAGCGTCAAGTATGCTGCCAGGAAGAACCCCCCGTAGAGCAGCAACGCGCGCCGTCGCCCCAGACGCACCACCCAATGCCGCTTGCCGACCGCGTCGTCGGCGGACGCATCGGGGAACTGGTTGATCCAGAGCACGTTTAGAATGAGAAAAGCCACCGGCAGCGAAGCCCAGACGGGGTCCCAGGCAAAGCGGCCTGTCTGCACCAGCCACCCGCCCAGCGCCATCAGCGGGCCGAAGTCGAGGAAGAGAAAGGGCTCGCCCAGTCCCGCCGGAGCCAGATAGGCAGTGTAGAGGTAACCGGAGAGGATACCGACGGCGCCAACGACGAAGATCCACGGCGACACGCGCCACGTGAAGTAGAAGCCGATGAGGGCGGCCACAGCGAAGTAAACCAGCGCCTCATTGCGCACGCGCTTCGGCGTGAGCAGACCCAGTTTAAGCGTGGGACTGCCGCCGGTGAAGGGCGGAAACGCCTGTCGGTTGCGGCGGTCGGCGCCACTGCGGTGATCGAAGTAGTCGTTGATCATATTAGCGCCGGCCTGCATCAACACGCCACCGAGCAGCGTCAAGATAAAGTGCAAAAGATGAAATTGTCTGGTGTGCACCCAGGCCAGGACGGCGCCCAGGGTAATCGGGATGAAGGTGGCGGTGAAAAAGGGCGCGCGTGTACGCACGACCCAGCCCGATAAACCTTGAGTGGGTACAAATGACGAAGCTTCCATGAACTTAACCCTCCTCGATTTTCTGGATCACGTTTTCAAGAATCGGGCGCAGCGCCTGGGCCGCGCGAGCGCGGTGGCTGACGCGGTTCTTGACCTCTGCGGGCAGCTGCGCCATAGTACAACTGTGGGACGGCAAGCGGAAAACGGGATCGTAACCGAAACCACCGCCGCCGGCCGGTTGCATGGCGATCACCCCTTCACAGACACCTTCCGTCGTGAACTCCCGGCCATCAGGCAACACCAACGCCGCCACACAGCGGAAGCGCGCCGTGCGCTCCGGCGGCGGGACGCCTTGCAGGGCGCGGAGCAACGCGCAGTAGCGCACCCGATCCGATCCCAACGTATAGCGTGCAGAGCGGATACCCGGGGCTCCGTCCAGAGCATCCACCTCCAGACCGGAGTCATCGGCCAGCGTGGGCCATCCCGAAGCCTCTGCGTAGGTTCGCGCTTTAAGTAAAGCATTCTCGGTGTAAGTCCGACCGGTCTCTGGCACGTTCAAAGTCAGCCCCACGTCCTCGGGCAACAACAGCTGCACGTCCAACCCCTCGAGAAGCGCCTGCCACTCGCGACGCTTTCCCGCGTTATGGGTTCCTAGAAATAAACGCATGGTGGCTCCTATCACTATAAGGAACGTTTCCGAATGTACGGTTAAGCCTTCGAGTAGCCTTTCAATCTCACGTCGCCCAGAACGAAGCGTCATTGGAGCGATTACGAGGTAAATAATACCACAGAACGGCTTCGATGCAGACTCAAAGATGACTCTACTGAAAAAAGGTTTTTCAGTAGAGAAAGGGATACTATATGTTGTGGTTGGGCGCAGCCCAACCACAACATATACCCCAATTTTTCTTTGGCTGCCCCTTTTTTCAGGGCAGCCAAAGATGACTCTACTGAAATAACCAGCAGAGATCGGATTTTTCTACGACTTGATACTATATGTGGGTTTCTTATGACCAAAATCAGATGTAGTGTGTGACCACCTAAAAATCCGATTTCTTGGACCTTTTTTCAGGTGAGTCAAGGTTATCTTGACAGTTCCCGGAAGCCTCTTATACTGGCACTCGGCCAAGCGCCTTCATGCGAATCCCATGCAAAAGGAGTGTGGTATATGAAAAAGTTCCTCATCATAAGCGCAAGCCTGTTGACGCTCCTAATCACCGCATGCACCGGGGGAAGTCAGGAAGAAAGCGTAACGCCGACGCTGGCACCGGATTACGTGCCCCTGATCTCGGTCACCGGCAAGGTGATGCCCAAAACGTGGGCGACGCTCAGCCCACAAATCGGCGGTAAGGTAACTGAGGTGGGGGTCGCGGAAGGCGAGGTGGTGGCGGAAGGCGAGGTGCTGCTGCGCCTCGACAACGCCGACGCTAAGCTGGCCGTCCGGCGGGCGGAAGCTGCACTGAGGGCCGCCCAGGCGGACCTGGCGCGTCTCAAAGCTCTCCCTCGATCCGAGGAGATCGCCAGCGCTGAGGCCCAGGTGGAAGTTGCAGAAGCCGCGCTCAGGAAAGTCCTGGAAGGCGTCAGTGCGCAACAGCTGGCCGCTGCGCGTGCCGAGCTCAAAAACGCTGAGGCGCAGCTGAGACAGGCACAATCCGCCTATGACCAGATCAAATGGCGGCCGGAAGCCAGTATGCTCCCCCAATCGCTCCAGATGGAACAGGCGACCAACGCCTACGAGGCCGCGAAAGCGCGCTACGAAGACTTGACCCGACGCCCCACAGCGGCCGAGGTGCAGCAGGCCCAGGCGCAGGTCGCTCAGGCCAAAGCGCAGCTCGATTTGGTGAAGGCAGGCGCAACGGCAGCGGAGATCGAGGCAGCGGAAGCCGCTGTGCAGCAGGCCGAGGTAACGCTGGCCGAGGCACAACTGGCTCTGGCACGCACTGAGATGGTCGCGCCTTTCGGGGGCACCATCGGCGATCTGCAGGTGCGAAGTGGTGAGTTCGTCGCGCCGGGACAACCGCTTCTCACGCTGGGCGACCTGGAGACCCTGCGGGTGGAGACCACGGACCTCGACGAGATCGACGTCGTTCGCCTCGCCGTGGGCCAACAAGCCACGGTGACCTTCGACGCGCTGCCGGATCAGACTTTCACCGGCACCATCCAGAGCATCGCACCCATGGCGGAACCGGGCGCGGGTGGCGTCAACTACACCGTCATCCTCACGCTGAACGAGATTGACCCGCGCATACGCTGGGGCATGACGGCTTTCGTCGATATCGAACCGCAGTGATCCGGCGAGCCGCCAGTAGATGGCACACCGGCTATGCCTGCGTGCCTGACTACGAGTGACCCTTATGATCTGGAAAAATCTATTTCGACGTAAGAGCCGCACGCTGCTCACCGCCTTTGGCATCGCCATCGGCGTGGCGGCGGTGGTGGCGCTGGGCACCTTGGCCGACGGCTTTATCGCGGGCTACGGCGATATGGTGGGTAGCAGCGGAGCCGACCTGCTGGTCATCCAGGAAGACGCACTGGATATCGTCTTCAGCGCCGTAGATCAGTCGCTCGGCGAGCGGCTGGCAGGCTTCTCGGGGGTCACCGACGTAGCGGAGATGGTTTACACCTTCGCGGCGACGGAACACGTGCCTTACTTCATCGTCTACGGATACGATCCCGACGATTTCGCACTGGAGCAATTCAAGTTGCTTGAAGGGGAACCGCTCTCATATCGGTCTCGACGGGCGGGCGGAAAGCCCCTGCTGTTGGGGCACACGGCGGCAGAGGACCTGAAACGCGATGTGGGAGATACTTTGCGGCTGTACGAGACCACCTACCGCATCGTCGGCATCTATGAGACGGGCAAACCCATCCAGGACGGCGGCGCCGTGATCCTGCTGGAGGACGCCCAATCTATCAGCGGCAAGCCTCGCCAGGTCAACGCATTCCTGCTCAAAGTCCGCCCCGACATCGACCTGGACCGCCTGCGGCAACGCATCGAACACCGCTTCCCCGACCTGGTCACGACCACCTCCGCCGATTTCTCACAGAATCAGGAGATGTTGCAATACGTTGGCGCTTTCACCTGGAGTGTCTCCTTCGTCGCCATCCTCATCGGCGGCGTCGGTGTGATGAACACAGTGCTGATGAGCGTTTTCGAGCGCACCGGGGAGTTCGGGGTGCTGCGGGCCATCGGCTGGCGTCCCCGTCAGGTTCTGGGCATGGTGCTGGGCGAATCGCTGGGCCTCAGCCTGCTGGGTGGCGTCCTCGGCATCCTGCTGGGCATCGGCGCGGCGCAGTCGGTGCAGAATGTGCCCACCATTAGCAGTTTCATGTCCAGCCCTCTTTCCCCGCGACTCTTTAGCCAGGGAATGATCGTAGCGTTAGGACTGGGGATGGTCGGCGGCGCGATTCCTGCGTGGCGCGCCTCCCGGCTGATGCCCGCAGAGGCTATGCGAGCAGAAAGCGGCAGCGCCGTAAAGACGGTGCGCCACATGCGTTCTACCGCGCTACGAAACATCCTCCGTCAGCCGGTGCGCACGCTCCTCACCGTGGTGGGCATTGGGATCGCTATCATGGCGATTGTGTTGCTGCGGGCTATGGGTGACGGGATGATCACACAGTTTACGGACATGGTGGGGGGGATGGGCGCCCATCTGATAGGTAGCGAAGCGGGCGCCTCCGTGGATCTGAGCAAGCTCGACGAGAACGTGATCCGCCGGATCAATCTGCTGCCGGGGGTGCGGGCAGCAGAAGGCTTCCTCACCGGCTACACCGACATGGGCGATCTGCCGTTCTTCATCGTCTTCGGCTATCAGCCGCGGGGCCTGGCACTCCGGGAGTTCACCATTGTCGAGGGAGAGCCGCTGCAGACCAACCGCCAGATCATCCTGGGACGTGTGGCCGCCGACACCCTCAACAGGGAGGTAGGCGATACCCTGCGGATCTTCAACAGCGCCTTCGAGGTTGTGGGGATCTATGAAACAGGTGTCGCATTTCAAGACGGGGGAGGGGTCGTGGCCTTGCGCGCGGCCCAGAAGCTTTTCGGGCAGCGCAACAAGGTCAGTTTCCTGTCGGTCTGGTTGGAGGATCCACAGCAAGCCGATGTCGTGATCGCAGAAATAGAGCATAACTTTCCCGAGGTCGACGTCGGCAAGGCCGGCGAATTCGTCGAGGATATCTCCGACATGGAGATGATGCGCGCCAGTATCTGGGGCATCGCCGCACTAGCGCTCGTTGTGGGCGGCCTGGGTATGACCAATACCATGATCATGAGCGTCTTCGAGCGC
Organism: Anaerolineae bacterium; assembly: GCA_049975525.1. Classification (GTDB taxonomy): domain Bacteria; phylum Chloroflexota; class Anaerolineae; order B4-G1; family SLSP01; genus G713. The sequence continues at coordinate 91,961 of JBNGCW010000013.1, read as the reverse complement.
ACACGAGAGATCGGCGTACTGCGCGCTTTGGGTTGGCGTAAGCGGAAGGTGCTGGGCATGATCGTGCGCGAATCAGTGGTGTTGAGCCTGATCGGCGGTGTCGTCGGCAGTCTCGGGGGGGTGATATTGGGACTGCTTCTCAATCTCTCGCCGATCATCCAGGGCTTCCTGAAACTGGAGTTCAGCCTCGGCCTCTTCGCTCAAGCGTTGGGCACGGCGGTGGCGTTGGGCATCGCAGGCGGTATCTATCCCGCAACCCGGGCAGCGAATTTGCAGCCGGTGGAGGCGCTGCGGTACGAGTGAACCTTGGAAAGATAAGGCGGGCAGAGATGAACAAGACGACGTACATCATTGAGACGCGAGGGCTGACGAAAATCTACGGTGACGGAGCCGAGGTGCGGGCGTTGGACAACGTCCATATCCGGATTGCAGCGGGCGAATTTGTCACAGTGCGCGGCCCTTCGGGATCGGGTAAATCGACGCTGCTCAACATGTTGGGCGCACTGGATCGTCCGACGCAGGGTGAGGTTCTGATCAACGGCCAGAGACTGACGGAGATCAAGGACCTGGATGCTTTCCGCGCCCGCACGGTGGGTTTCATCTTCCAGATGCATAATCTGATCCCCACGCTGACCGCCGAGGAGAACGTGGAGGTCCCGATGATGGGCCTGCGTGTAGGACGGAGTCAGCGCAAAGCGCGCACGCGGAGATTGCTGGCAATGGTGGGGCTGGCCGACCGCGCGGATCATCTTCCCCCGCAACTCTCCGGTGGGCAACGCCAACGCGTCGCCATCGCCCGCGCACTGGCGAACGAGCCGGCGGTGATTCTGGCCGACGAGCCGACGGGCAATCTCGACTCAGAAAGCGGCGGCGAGATCATCGACCTGATGCGCCGTCTCAACCGGGAGACGGAAGCCACCATCATTGTCGTCTCCCACGATCCCGCCGTGGCCCGCCAAACCAACCGCGTGCTGGTGCTGCAGGATGGGCGCATCGTTGACGATCACCCTGTGGGCCATCCTTTCGAGGAAGATCTCAAGGAGTTCCGCGATTCGGGCTTGGGGCAGGCCTTGTTGCGCGGAGATGACGAAGTGGAAGCGGTGCTGGAGACGCTCGGTCCGGCGGATCTCCGTGTATTGCGGCAATTATTGCAGTGATCCAAGAGTGCCTACCGCCCTGGCGATAAGCATGCATTTTGATAGCATTTCTGCAATAAGCTTGACACAGCGCCGGAAAAGATTATACTGAAAGAGAAGGACTGTGAAATGAGGGGGGGGAAGGCACCGGAAACGAGGGGCGGAAAATGAACACGATGCCTAACGACAAGGTCAAGCAGATCATGATGCAAGAGCTGCCCGACATCATGCGGCGAGATCCAGAGGTCCAGGAGTTCATCCTCGATCTCTCGCGAGAGCATTTTGCCGATAAGACAGAGACGGAATCACGCTTCGACCGCGTGCTCGAGGAGCTACGCCAAGAGCGTGAAGAGAACAGCCGCCGCTGGGAGGAGAACAGCCGCCGCTGGGAGGAAAACAGCCGCCGCTGGGAGGAAAACAGCCGCCGCTGGGAGGAGAACAACCGCCGCTGGGAGGAGAACAGCCGCCGCTGGGAGGAGAACCAGGCGGCTATCAACGCCATGCTGAAAGAGATTCAGGGACTACACCGCAAACATGACAGCACCATTGGGGCGTTAGGCGCCCGTTGGGGTTTACACACTGAGCAATCGTTCCGTAACGCTTTAAAGGGTATCCTGGAGGATTCCTTCGATGTCGAGGTGCTCAATGTGATCGAGTTCGACGAGGAGGGTGAGGTCTTCGGGCGTCCCGACCAGGTGGAATTGGACGTGATCATCAAAAATGGGACGTTGATTCTGTGTGAGATCAAGTCCTCTATGAGTAAATCGGACATGTACGCTTTTGAGCGGAAGGTACGCTTCTACGAAAAGCAACACCGACGCAAGGTCGATCGGGCGCTGGTGATTTCGCCCATGGTGGAGCAGCGGGCGAAGGAGGTGGCGCAGGAACTGGGCATCGAAGTCTACAGTTACGCGGAGGAGGTCGATCCACACCTTTTCACTGAAGCGTAAAAGAGCAGGTCTACACACACTACACACATTTGTGGGGAAATGTTGATCGGGCGTGCACTTTCCCAAACGCGACGCCGCTAACGCTGCGTCGCTTACGATGAGCAGAAGGTTTATCACGCTTTGACGGGGCGATCCCTTGTGAAGGCAGTTACGCGCAGCACACGCGAAGCGCACGCAGCGTCACCCACGGATTAGGTTCGCCCAGCGTGCCGGGATCCCACCAGAGGGGGCCAGGCACCCGCTCCAGGGGCCATCCCTGGGGCGTTTTTTTGTCCCTCAGCCAGGCGCGCGCCGGGGATGAGATGAGATCCGTGCGCCCGGCCTCGACCAGCGCCGTCAGGGCCGCCAGTCTATCGGGAATCAGCGCCAGCGGGAAAGTGAGCGCGTCGGGTAGGGCTGGCGGGTCGACGTGGGGTACGAGGCGCACCACCAGGTCATCGCGGCCCCAGACGACGGCCGCCCGCAGGCACCAGACGGCAGCAGCAGGCACGAGTGCCACGTCGTCCATCCGCTGCGCCAGCCAGATCCACGTCGGCCCCAGGCGAGGGTCTTCACCGAACTCTAGTCGCGCCAACGCCCACAGCAGGGCGGCGGTGAGAACGAGGGAGCGACCGTGACGGTCGGTGGCCCACTCAGGAGATCGCCCACAGCTTATCTGTTTCTTGCACAGGCGAAAAGCGCCGCCGGTATCGCGGTTTTGCGCCAGCAATACCTCGACGGCACGCTCCACGGCGGGGAGACGGCCCATGCCCAGCTGGGCCAAAAAGAGGAGCTGCCATGCAGTGGCGCGGTAGCGCGGCGAGATGCCCAGGTCCGAATGCATCCAATAGCCCGCCGGGTACTGGGCCGCCAAGATTTCGGATACGGGCGGCTCGCGAGGCACGGCAGCACGTAAGGCCCGAATCTCGGCTGCGGCACCAGACCGATTCAACATCTCGGTGAGGACACGCAGGCGCAGGCCCGGGGGGAGGGCCTGGGACATCAGCGAAGACAAGGTATTGTCGGTCATCGGTGCTTTAAATAGATAGGTGGGATAGCGCCGTCAGATGCTGTCCCACGCGAGGTCGAAAAAACTCCAGAAGAAATACCTCAACCCAGGGCAACATCCAGGATCATCATGAGGGTGAAGCCCAGCATAACGCCCAGGGTGGCTTCATGGGTATTGCCGCCGCTCTGCGATTCGGGGATGAGGTCTTCCGCGACGACGAAGATCATAGCGCCGGCGGCAAAGGCCAGAGCGTAAGGTAAGAGGGGGCGAGCAATGAGCACAGCCGCTGCGCCGAGGACGCCGGCAAGGGGTTCTACGACGCCGGAGAGCTGCCCGTACCAGAAGCTTTTGAGGGCTGGCTGTCCCTCACGGCGGAGGGGCATGGAGACGGCCATGCCCTCGGGGAAGTTCTGAATGCCGATGCCCAGCGCCAGTGCGAGGCCACCTGCCACCGTCGCAGAGGGTAAGCCGGAGCCAGCCGCGCCAAAGGCAACGCCGACGGCCAGACCCTCGGGGAAGTTGTGCAACGTGATGGCAAGGATGAGCAGGGTGACGCGCTGCCAGGTGGTCTTGATACCTTCTGGCTCCGTCTCGCTCCGATGGAGGTGGGGCAGGAGATAGTCGACAAGCCGCAGAAAGCCTCCCCCCAAGACGAAGCCCACGGCGGGCGGGAGCCAGGAGGGCAATGCTCGACCCTCTGACATCTCGATCGCCGGCGCCAGCAGGGACCAGTAGCTGGCAGCGATCATGACGCCGGCAGCGAAGCCCAGCATCATATCAAGAAACTTGCGGTTGACCTCGCGGGCCAAGAAGACGACCGCCGCGCCCAGGGCGGTGACAAACCATGTGAACACCGTCCCGGCCAGCGCCTGTACGATGGGATTGAGCGTCATGAAATAATCCACCCTGTCTCCTCCCAATCATTTGGTTGTATGTTAGTCAAGTCGGCAAAAGGGCAACAGGTTGACCAGAGGAAAACGGTTGACATCACTGAAATACCCCCAAAAATCGGAGTTCTTGAAGAACTTCGATTTTTCCACCTTTTCTCAAGTGAGGCAACGCTTTAGCCTTTACTCCTCGGCATCTTCTTCGTCCTCATCCTTGACGGCGATTTCCATGGGGATTTCTTCGCCCAGCAGTTCGTGGCGAATGAGTTTTTCAATTTTGTTGGCGAAGTCGGGGTGCTCGGCGAGGTAGGTCTTGGTGTTCTCGCGTCCCTGCTCAATGAGCTCTCCCTCGTAATAGTAGTAAGAAGCGCGCTTTTCCAGGATGCCCAGATCCAAGCCGATATCGAGCAGGTCACCCTCGCGGCTGATCCCCTCGCCGAACATGATGTCGAATTCGGCGGTGCGGAAGGGCGGCGCAACTTTGTTTTTGGTGACGCGCACCCGTGCCCGATGTCCGATCATCTCGCCCTTTTCCTTGATGGACTTGATGCGACGCACATCCAGGCGCACGGAGGCGTAGAATTTGAGGGCGCGTCCGCCAGAGGTGGTCTCCGGTGAGCCGAACATGACGCCGATCTTCATGCGCAACTGGTTGGTGAAGATCATGATGGTGTTGCTCTGCTTGATGGCGCCGGAGAGTTTGCGCAGGGCCTGGCTCATGAGTCGCGCCTGCAGACCGGGGTGAGAGTCACCCATCTCGCCTTCGATCTCGGCGCGAGGCACTAACGCCGCTACGGAGTCGATAACGATGACGTCGACGGCGCCGCTGCGCACCAGGGCCTCGGCGATCTCCAAGGCTTGCTCCCCGGTGTCGGGCTGGGAGATATAGAGGTTCTCCACATCGACGCCGCAACGTTCGGCGTAGGTAGGATCGAGGGCGTGCTCCATGTCAATGAACGCCGCCACACCGCCGCGTTTCTGGCACTCGGCGACGACGTGCTGGGCGATGGTGGTTTTGCCCGATCCCTCGGGACCGTAGATTTCGGTGATACGTCCGCGCGGGAGTCCACCGACGCCTAAAGCGATGTCCAACGCCAGCGACCCCGTGGGGATAACTTCAACCTGCAGATGCGTGGCTTCTCCCAGGCGCATCAGCGCGCCCTCTCCGTAACGCCGTTTGATCTGCGCGACGGCCTGCTTCAGTGCTTTTTCCTTGCCGTTGTCTGCCATGTTTACCTCCTGCAACGGGCCTCCAAAATATCAAATCCACAAAACGTCAAAACAGCGATGAAGAAAAACGTCGAGATGCTTCTCGTTCCATATCCTGCAATGAGTGGAGCCGAGGATACGTCCCATTATAGCACAAAAGTTCTAAAGGAAACTCAATGCCGATTTGAACGGGCGCTACGCTTGCGGCTTCTGCCCCCCAAATAGGGAGGGGCGATGACGGCGAAAACGGTACATCGAGCGGCGTCGAGAAGGCGTGTGCGCAATTTGGCGTCCAGGTCTTCCAGCGCCTTGGCGGTGGTGATGACGGTGGGCAATTTGGCGACGTAACGGTGGTTGAAGAGCTGATAGAGTTTCTCCTGCGCCCAGGGCGTAGCGCTCTCCGTGCCCAGATCGTCCAGCACCAGAAAAGGCGCCTGCCGCACTTCTTCAAAGCGTTTATCGTAGGTAATGGGGCTTTGAGGGTTGAAGGTAGCCCGCAGGTGGTCCAGGAGGTCGGGCACAACGACGAAGAGGGCCGGATGCCCCATGCGCACCCGCTCGTTGGCGATGGCGGCGGCCAGGTGGGTTTTGCCGCAGCCGTAGACGCCTGTAAACGCCAACCAGCCCTGCGGATTGGCGGCAAAGCCTCGGGCCACCTCGACGGCGCGGAGGAGGTTCTGGGCCTCATCCCGAGGCAGTTCACCCTGACGAAGGTCAAAGGTCTCAAAGGTCATATCGGCGTAGAGCGGCAGGGTGTTGAGGTCAGAGTGCGTGGCCTCCACCCCGGCCTGACGGTAGTCGGGCGCTAAGATGGTGACGATCTGGACCAGATCGGCGTCGGCAAGACGTGAACGCAAGCGAGGATCCAGCTCCTCTAACTCCCGGTTGGTGGTGATGACGGTGGGCAAACGGGACATGTAGCGATAGTTGAGGAGTTGAAATAGTTTCTCCAATGCCCAGGGCGTGCCGTATTCCGTGCCCAGGTCGTCAAGAATCAGGAGCGGCGCCGTGCGCACCTGTTCGAAGCGTTCGTCATAGGTTTGATCAGAGAGGGGGGCGAAGGCGGCGCGCAGGTGGTCCAACAGGTCAGGCGCCGTGACAAAGAGCAGATTGCGGCCCTGCTCCACGCAAACGTTGGCGATGGCAGCCGCCAGGTGGGTCTTACCACAGCCGTAACCGCCGCGCAGGACGAGCCAGCCTTCGGGATGGTGGGCGTAGTCGCGGGCGATGTCGTAGGCCCGTCGCAAGTTCTTCCGACGGTCCGGGGAAAGTCCCTGGCCCTCCGGCTCGAAGGTCTCAAAGGTAAAACGCTCCAACGCTTCGAGGTTGCTCATGCGGCGCAGGGCTTGCGCCCGACGAGCGCGCAGCTCGTCGGTGCGGCAGCTGCAGGGGAAGAGCTTGCCGAAGTCCGGATGGGTGATGGGCACGTCGCGCCGCACGTAGCCCAGTCCGTGACAGGCAGGGCAGTGCGGATCGCCCAGCAACCCGTCTTCCGGCGCGTCCGATCGCTCAGTGTTGGATGAAGTCGGCATACTTTCCTTCGATATACTGCCGGCCATCCGCTTCGCTATCTCGTCTACCGATTTCATCTCGTCCCTCGCTCTGCCAACGTTCCAAAATCGCACGAATGTACTTCCAACTCCGCTTGTTGAGGCGCACGGCCTTGCGGAAGGCGTCCTCGATCCACACGGCGGGATAGGTCTCTTCGGCTTCTTGGAGCTCCTCACTCAACAACGCCGTCAGGGGGCCGATGTTCTGCTCGTAAAGCGCGTAGATGTTAGGACGCGCTTCGATCTCCACCTGCGAGGGCTCGACGCCGCGTCGCATGGCGGCAGCAGCGATGCGACCGCGTGGGCTGTTAGCCAGGTAGCGCTGTTCGACCACGCCATCGCCCCGGGTCCATTCGACGACCAGGAGGGATCCCCGTGCGACCGCACGCCCCAGCGCGCAGATCAGCGCCTTCTCCCCATCCTCTCCCAGGGCGCGCTGCATCGCCGCGTCACCCCGCAGCTCCGTCAGTGTGATCCACGGCGCGACCTGCGACCGCCGACGCGCCAGCCGCCAGAGGACCAACAGCGTCACCTTGAGCTCCACCAGATCGTCAATGTGCGGGATGAGGTCGGTGAAAACAATCTCCGGCAGGTTCACCAGGGCAAGATTGCCTTCGGGAAAGCCTGAAAAGTGCCACAGCAGATCTCGGTCGCCGTCAGGCATAGGTTCCCTCTCCTCCTCTGTACTCGGGCGGCGGCGTGCGCGTAGTAGTGGCGTCCAGGAACTGGGTCAAGCGCTTGTTGAAGTAAAGGTGCACAGACCCCGTGGGGCCGCTGCGGTGTTTCGCCACCATGATTTCGGCGATGTTCTGCATCTCCGTATCCTCGTTGTAGATCTCGTCGCGGTAAATAAACATCACCACGTCGGCGTCCTGCTCAATGCTGCCGCTTTCGCGCAGGTCGGAAAGCACCGGGCGCTTGTCCTGACGGCGCTCCACGGCACGGGAGAGCTGGGAAGCGGTCATCACCGGCACATCCATCTCGCGGGCCAGGGCCTTCAACGAGCGGGAGAGGTAGGAGACCTCCTGCACGCGGTTCTCGATGTGCGCGCTGCTGGTCATCAGCTGCAGATAATCGACGAAGACCATGTCCAATCCGTGCTCGGAGTGCAGACGCCGGCATTTGGTGCGCAGTTGGATGGGGGTGAGGGCCGGGGTATCGTCGATGTAGATGGGCAATTCGGAAAGATGCGCGATGGATTCGGTGAAGCGAGGCCAATCATCATCCAGCAGATTGCCCAGGCGCAAGCGTTGCGCGTCGATGCGGCTAAGGCCCGAGACCATGCGCTGCACCAGCTGTTCCGCCGACATCTCCAGGCTGAAGACGGCGACGGTGCGTCCCCGCTCGGCGGCCTTGAGCGCCAACGTCAGCATCAACGAGGTTTTGCCCACGCCCGGGCGCGCCGCCAGGATCAAAAGATCCGAGCGCTGAAACCCCCCCAAGAGCTTGTCCAGGTCGCGGAAGCCGCTGGGTACCCCCATGACCTCCCCACGATGCTCGTAGAGGTTTTCGACCCAGCTGTAATAGGACTCCGCTACTTCCTGCACAGGACGGAGGTCGCGGCTGGCGCGACGTTGGGAGATGGCAAAGAGCGCCCGTTCGGAGTGATCCACGACGTCGTTGATGGATTGTTCCTCATCGTAGGCGTAACGGGCGATCTCGCCGGCAGCATCGAGGAGGTTGCGCCGGATACTGGTCTCCTCCACCATGCGGGCGTAGCTCTCGATGTTAATGGCCGAGGGCACAGCGTTGATGAGCTGGGAGATGTAAGCAGCACCGCCCACCGCCTCCAGCTGTTCCCGCTGCTCCAACTCCGTGGTCAGGGTCAGAAAGTCCAGGGGCTCTCGGCGTTCGTGAAGGGCGACGATGGCTTCGTAGATCCAGCGGTGCTTCCGCAGGTAGAAATGGTCAGAGCGTAGAAAGGAAAGCACCCGAAAAATCGCTTCCGGGTCAATGAGCAGGGCGCCGAGCACCGCCTCCTCGGCTTCAATATTCTGCGGAACCGTTCGATCAGGCAAGCTCGCTCACCCCGGCGTGGCGCAGAGCGCCTCCCCTAATCCGTAGGCAGGTCATCGAGATCGATGTTGTTGAGAAAGTCGCGGAAGACGTCCAGATCCTCTTCATCCTCGATAACCGACTCTTTCAGCAGGTTCTTCTCAGGGACCACGCCAGCCTCGTCCATCACCGCCTCATCGACGTAAATAGGGGCTCCAAAGCGCACGGCAATGGCGATGGCATCGCTGGGACGGCTGTCCATCTCGATCAGCTCGCCGCCGACGTCGAGAAAGAGGCTGCCGTAGAATGTGTCATTGGCCAGCGTGTGAACGAGCACATAGTCGAGACTCGCCCCCAGCGTTTCCAGCATATTCACGATCAAATCGTGGGTCATGGGCCGGGGAGGTTCGATGTTCTGCAGATGCATGGAGATGGCTTCCGCCTCACAGGCGCCGATCCAGATAGGCAAGTACCGCTCCACCCCGATCTCCTGCAACACAACGATCCGATGAGGGGATACCAAACTTACCTGAATCGTCGCAACTTCTACCTTAATCATCGTCCGTGCCTCCTGATAAGCTGGGGAATACTGGACACCAGCGGGCTACTGTGTCGGACTCAGACCAACCACCTGCAGGCCCACCCTGTTGTCAAGGGCCCATCCCAGGGCCGGCCCGTTACTATCACAGATTATACCATCAGATCCATAAAAACAAGTATCGTACCGGGGGGAGCGCGTCCTCGGTTCCAGAAGGCTTGCATCCTGAGAAAATTCACCTATAGTCTAGCCAGATGTCAGACAGCTGGAGATCGGATGCCTTACAGGCTATCCCGGCTCCCGCCAAAATGTCAGCGCCGTCTGTAGCCCGAATCGCTATGGCTCCACCGAAAAAAGGTTTTCAACACGCAGGGGAGTGCGTTGGGATGCTTTCACAACGCAACCCCTTTGGTTTCCTGCGGCTGTTCCCCCTGTTGAACAGCCACCAATCACTTACCCCAAAGGAGTGAACAATGGACGATTTTCTCTTTCGTGAACCGTTAAAAGAATTGGATCCTGCCCTGGCCGATTTAATCGAGCATGAGGCCGAACGCCAGGTGCGCAAGCTGGTGATGGTCCCTTCGGAATCCATTCAATCGGGCGCGGTGCACGCAGCCCACGGGTCTGTCTTCGGCCACATCTACGCCGAGGGTTATCCCCCGGAACGCACGCGTGCGCTGACCGAGGAGCAAATTCTGGATTACGAGGTGGAGTTGGGCCGCTTCCGGCGTTACAGCGACCCGCGCTACTATAAGGGCGTGGAGTACGCCGACGTGCTGGAGGCGCTGACGCGCCGGCGCGTCGCCGAGGTCTTCAGCAACGGTATCCCGGCGGACGATCTCTATGTCAACGTGCAGGCGCTTTCCGGCGCACCCGCCAACACGGCCGTGCAGAACGCGCTGTTAAACCCCGGCGATACGCTGATGAGCCTGGCGTTGCACGTGGGCGGACACCTGACCCACGGCAGCAAGGTCGCTTACTCCGGCAAAACCTTCAACGTGGTCCACTACGGCGTGGACGACAAGACCGAGCAGCTGGACTTTGACGCCATTCGCGCGCTGGCGTTGGAGCACCGGCCCAAGATGATCATCGCCGGCTACACCTCGTATCCACTGCGCATCGATTGGCAGGCCTTCCGTGAGATCGCCGACGAAGTCGGCGCGTACCTGCTGGCCGACATCGCCCACATCGCCGGCATGGTCGCCGTGGGCGCCATGGAGAATCCGGTGGGCATCGCCGACGTGGTCACCTTCACCACGCACAAGTCGCTGGACGGAGCGCGCGGCGCCGTGATCATCACGCATAAGAGCAGCCTGCGCCACAAACTCGACCGCGCCGTCTTCCCCGGTTTGCAGGGCGGCCCGCACATGGACAGCATCGCCGGCATCGCCGTGGCCATGAAGCAGGCGCAGACAGAGAAGTTCCGCGAATTGCAGTACCAGACGGTGGCGAACGCCCGCGCGCTGGCCCAGGCGCTGCAGGAAGAGGGCATCCGCGTGGCCTACGGCGGCACCGATAGCCACATGGTGCTCATCGACTGCAAGACTATCAAGGGGCCCTACGGCACGCCGCTGATGGGCGATCCGGCGGCCAATCTGCTGGATCTGGCGGGCATCGTCGCCAATCGCAACACCATTCCCGGCGACACGACGGCGGCCTATCCCTCCGGCGTGCGCTTCGGCACCCCGTGGATCACCCAGCGCGGCCTGAAAGAGCCGGAGATGAAGCGCATCGCGCAGGCCATTGCCAAGCTGCTCAAGGCGACACAGCCCTTTGCGACCACATGGCGGCGGCGCAAGGGCTACCTGGCCCGCGTCGATTTCGACGTGTTGGAGGAGGTAAAGCAGGAGGTTGCCGAGATAGCGGCTCAGGCGTGCCCCTGTGAGGTCACCCGGCGGAGCGGTTATCCGCACTTCTACTTCCTCAGCGATAAGCCCAAGGGCGACGGGGCGTACGAGCGCCTGGTGCTGATGGGCGACGACGTCAAGGCTTTCGTCGATTGGCTGACGCCCTCACACACCGCCGACATGGCCGACGGCGAGGCGCGAGCCATCACGCTGCTGGAGGCCGACGGCGCGGTGATGAGCGCCGGGCTGCTGACGCGCGTGGAGACGACCACCTACCACCTCGACGTACCCACGGAGAAGGCGGCGCGTGTGATGACCTGGCTCCGCCAGCTGGTGGACGCTTACGTCGCCACCGACGACGTCTTCGGCAAGCTGCCTTTCCTCGACGCGGTGCGCGATCTGGGCGCGGCGCCGGAGCCGGACGTTGCGCTGGAACCCGACACTGGGCCCTACGACAAACCGTACTTCATCGGCGCGTGGTCACACCATGAACCGGCCGGCGACGCGCTGCCCAAATTCGCCTGGGAGGAGGACGAGGACGCCCCGCTGCGCGAGACGCGCCTTCACGACACTCACGTGGCCATGGGAGCACGCATGGTGCCCTTCGGCGGTTGGGACATGCCCGTCTGGTACAGCGGCAACCTCGACGAACACCGCGCCGTCCGCCAGGCGGCGGGCCTCTTCGACGTGAGCCACATGGGCTGCTGGGATGTGCGCGGCCCGGAGGCGGCGGCGTTCCTCAACCTGATCATGGTCAACGACGTCAACCCCCTGGACGTGGGCACATCACAGTACAGCGCGTTCTTCGACGTGGACGGCTTTCCGCTGGATGACCTGCTGGTTTACCGCATGGCCGAGGAGCACTATCTGGTCGTCGTCAATGCTTCGAACAACGATAAGGACTGGGCCTGGGTCAACGGGGTGCTCAACGGCGAGGTGATGATCGATCCGCAGCGGCCCTGGGTCAAGTGGGGCGGCGAGGGCGTCGAGCTGCGCGATCTGCGCCAGCCGTCGGCCGGCGAGGACATGCGCAACGAGTTAGCGCTGCAGGGCCAGGCATCACGGGACATTCTCCTGGCGCTGGGTGGCAGTGACGAGGATCTGGCGAAGATCAAGGCACTGGGCTGGGCAGACATCACCCGGGTGACGCTGGGCGGCTTCGACCTCATTGTCAGCCGCACGGGCTACACCGGTGAGCGGGTGGCCTACGAGCTCTTCGTGCATCCCGATCGCATCGTCGAGTTGTGGGAGACGCTGCTGGAGATCGGCGAGCCTTTCGGCCTCAAGCCCTGCGGTCTGGCGGCGCGCGACAGTTTGCGCATCGAGGCCGGGCTGCCGCTCTACGGACACGAGATGGCCGGCCCACTCAACCTGACCATGGGCGACGCCGGATTCGGCACCTACGCCAAGACCTACAAACCCTTCTTCATCGGGCGTCAGGCCTTCCTGGAGAGGGAATTGGAGCGTGAGGCCGAGGTGATCCGCTTCCGCGTCCCGGAAAAGGGGCAGCCGCGTCCGCACCAGCTCGACCCCGTGGTGGAGCCCAACCGCGGCAAGGTCGTCGGCGTGGTCACCAGCTGCGCCATTGACACCGAAGGCTACCTGCTGGGTCAGGCCTACGTCGACGAGAAGTACACTGACCGAGGTACGGAGCTGGCGGTGCTGGTCACCCCGCGCCGGGAGCCCAAGCCGCGCGCCGAACTGCAGATGGGCGACCGCACGCAACTCCCCGTCACCATCGAAGTATTGCGGCGGTTCCCTCGGTTGTAGCGATCCAAAATTTCAGGCCCATATAAGCGATTGGCTGCCCTGAAAAAGGGTCAGCCAAAGAAAATATGGGGTATATGTTGTGGTTGGGCGCAGCCCAACCACAACATATAGTATCCCTTTCTCTACTGAAAAACCTTTTTTCAGTAGAGTCATATAAGCGATTTACCCTCCGGGAAGTTTCGCGCTTCCCGGAGGGTCAGATGGGAGCAAGATGCCATTTCAAATGGCTTTCGAGATGTCACAGGTTCAGGATGAGACCGACTCCGCTGCGTCATCAACGTCGTTGGGCGAATGCCTTGGCGCGTCTGGCACTATGCTATGATCCTCTGGCTTCGACGGTCTCAGAGGGAGGCGCGGCGAGACGTGAAAAATACCAGCCATTCTCATTATAATCAATTCTATACTCGCCTCTCCCCACAGAAAGACTTAAGACGGGGCTAATTCCCCACCAGACCTTCAAATTTGGGTCTGAGATTGACAGAGGGCCCTCGGAGACTACCATAATGAGAATTGCTGCTATTTTGTAAGATTACTTCACGTTTGACTAATTTACAAACGCAGCAAAGGCAAAACTGCTCTTTGCAAGACAGGTAACAACAAAAGGAAGACTGTCACGAATACCAACAGAGTACTCACCGTCACAAAATAAACTATCTTCTTCAAATGCGGTACCCTATCTTGATGATTTATCCAATGAAGTATGGCCACACTGAAAAGTAGAGGTTCGAGCAAGAAAATCGGATCAGTAAGATATGCCCAGACTCCCCCTTCAATAACTCGTTGCGGCGCAATCCCAAATATCATCATTGAGACTGGATACAACATCGGCGTGCCGTGGGCCATAATGTCCAAAGTCAGGTGCGATAACCCGCCAATCGCCACTAATCCAGTCAGTGTTTTAGCGTACGCCCAACGTTTTGAAATGTGGAGGATGAACCACACAAGCCCGAAACCCAAGTAGACGAAAATACTATGGGTCCAAAGCGTACTATGATTGAAGAATCCGCGGAAAAATGCGTTGTAGACAACGTCCAAGTCCGGCGCAACAGTGCTGCCAAGAGCCGTTGCTCAGAGCATTATCCGTCGAGTTCTATTCCACTCGGGCTTCCAACTTGATTGTGACTTTGCTGCCGCAAAGTAACCCGGAACAAGATGCGCTGCCAACATTAGATTTCCCTTGTAAGGTCAATGCCTCTTTTGCTGACGCTGGCTAACGGTATGCGCATAAGCCGCCCGCGCCGACTTTGCCCGAAACCTCAGCCAATCCGAAAAGTAACTTCCGTGGCGCCTATCCCTTGAGAGTTCTCCAGGTTTATCACATCGGTTCTCCAAGCGGTACTTGACTTGACATACTGAGCCCTATTGACCCCTATGTTCAGGGTAGGGTGCTCAATAGCCAACCCCGATTCTATTTGGCAGAACTGCGCTCAAGAAAGTCTTGAGTGTTTCTTCAAGCAGGCGACCACGCTCGCCTGGATGAGGAACCTGTTCGGCCGAGTAGGTCATCTCAAAGTCCAGAAGCAGTCTGCGAAAGCGTGCTTGCATCAACTGACTAAATCAGACATGTCCATTCCCCAAAGACTCTACTGATCTATGTACGGTCCGCCGCCGAGCGGCACCGAGCTCAGCCGCTGCGACCGAGGCGGCAAAGCCGCCGAGGGAGCAGTCGGCTGGAGCAAGATGTTGGGTGGCCCTATTGGTTTGACACCGCTATGGCTGTATAGTGGCAGGCCTTTGGGCCGGAAGAGGAATCACTCTATCACCACTTTGAAGGTCCAATGGCTGTTCCCACCATACTGGACCACCCCTCAAGATTAAATCTAATGTCCCATCACAACGTAACACATAGGTAGGCACTTTCTTGTCCTCAGACAATTCGGGGACCAAGTCATAAACATTGGCTTGAGAAGTATCGAACAGTGCGCTGGGTTTCTTCGTCACAGGAACGTTGTTCTCTAATAGATAAACCACTCGTGTTCGTATGCCAGGGTGACGAATTTGGTCTACCTCTACCCAACCGTTCTCTACCCACCATCTGAGAACGAGTGCTGCATCTTCAATTCGGGTGTCGCAAAGTGCCAGAGCTTGACCCTCATCCCAAAACAGTGCGCTTCTGGCATCCTCAATTACCATCCAATGACCGATGCAGTTCCAATCGTACCACCTCAGCCACTGATTGGATGGGTCTCCCTTGAAGTATCCGACTTCCCCTTGGCAAGTTACCGGCCCTGAATAACTCTCCACCACGACCTCAATGATGAGTACCCTTGGATTACTGACTGTTCTTTCTCCTTTGCGCTCCAAGACTTTGATCGTAGAGTAACCAGGGAACTTGGGCTCAAACTGCTCCTTGAGAATTTGACTGTCGCTGAGCGGACGACTGAAGTACCAAAGCAGTCCTAAAAGGGCGGTTACCCCTAAAAGGATAATAACCGCGCTCACTATGGCAATTCTTGTAAAGATGTCCAGAAATTTTCTCATTTATCAAGAAGGCTATTTCTATGTGGCCCCATTCTTGGCCACCCAACGGACTTGCGTAACCTGCGGGGCGACTGCGGCCCAACCACCCACTAGACATCTTGCTCCACCGCACAGACCACCGCCGCTGACTGCGGCGCTAGCCGCGTCGGGTTGACGCCGTAGTTAGCGACGCCCCCCCCACCTGCAAAACCACCCCACGCACCCGCGCTTCGATAGCCCCTCACCGCGACGATACCGCCTCGCAGCCGCAGGCCACCTCTCACAGCGTCGCCATCCGGGTCGTGGGCCGTCGCGGACGAGTTGACTGCCCGCAGTAAGGACCGGGCTTGCAGCAGCACAGAACCGTAAGGCACCGGGTAAAGCGTACGGAACCGGTACGTCTGCGCTTGCTCGCGGCGCTAACATGTTATTAGGCTGCAATTCTGCCGTCTAAACCCCTAAAAATCACGTCACGTTATGCAGCACATCTGCTGCATAATATCCCTCTCCGGCGTTTTATACAGTATTTCTGCTGTCTATACCTCTTCTGGAGGGGTTATGCCGCGCATCTGCATTTGAAATCATTACACATCGAACAATATGCGAGTGCAAATTTACATTGGAGGTGACCGTGACGCAGCCTCGTAAGAAAAAATTGCCGCATCGCGTTCGCGATACCCTGAGATTGTCGAAGGGAGCAGGCCTGCGTCGGTTGGATCGAGTGCTTCGTTCTCTCCTGCACTGAGGAAGTGCGGCCTCCCTGGAGTCTGTCCTGAGCCGGTCGAAGGGGGCTACGTGGTTCCCTCTGTACGCTGCAATCCCTGACGTCGAGGGTTTCCGTCGGCAACTCCTCAAAGTAGCCTTGGCTCCCCCCTTCATCGTTCCAACACTCGGTACGGATGGGTGGTTAGCCCTTACCCGATGGGGACTCTCACCCCACAAGAAGCACCGAGTTCGCTTGGCGCACTAACAGACCTTTTGCGTCACGAGGAAGAGCAGCGGCACAAAGTGGATGGGGGGGGACGGCGCTAGATGCTTTTATGTCGCGCTTCCCACCACGCGGCCAGGCCTTTCAACACCGCCGCCAGGTTGCTCAGCCAGTCGTCTGGATTGACGGTCAGCGGTAGCCAGATGTCACGGTGACCGACGCGGGCGCTTCGTCCCAGCCGGGCTTGCAGGCGCCCGATCTCCGAAGGGTCCATGTTTCGCAGCCAGGGAGGGCGCAAGATGATCTGACCGCTGCTCACGGTGATGGCGGGAATGTGAGCGTCCCGCGCCAACACCTTGAGCCGCAATTGTCGGAAGAGATATTCTGCCGTCTGGGGAAGAGGACCGAAGCGGTCGCGGAACTCCTGCGCCAGCCGGGTGATCTCCTCCTCGTCCGTCAGGTCCGCCAGGCGGCGATAGAGTTGCAGGCGCAGCCGGGCGTCGGGGACGTAGTCCGGCGGCAGACCGGCGTCCAACGGCAGTTCGATGGTGATGGCCCCCACAGGTTCCGGCGGCGGGGGTTCGCCGGCGCGCTTCGCTTGCAGCTCCTTGACGGCCCGCGTCAACATCTGCGTGTAGAGCGTGAAGCCCACGGCCGCGATGTGCCCGTGTTGTTGCGCCCCCAGGATCTCCCCCGCGCCGCGCAGTTCCAAGTCTCGCAAGGCGATGGCGAAGCCGCCGCCAGGCGCGCGCGTCTGGAGCGCCTCCAGTCGCTGTTCGGCCTCCTCTTTGAGGCGACGATTGTGGAAGAGGTAGGCGTAAGCCCGCCGGTTGCCACGTCCCACGCGCCCCCGCAGCTGGTAGAGCTGCGCCAGGCCGAAGTTGTCGGCCTGCTCGACGATGAGCGTGTTGGCGTTGGGGATGTCCAGCCCGCTCTCGATGATGGTGGTGGCGACCAGCACGTCGAGCTCGCCGGTGGTGAAGGCTTCCATCACGTCGGCCAGTTTCTGCTCGTGCATCCTCCCGTGGGCGACGCCGACGCGCGCTTCCGGTACCAGGTGTTCCAGACGTCGTCGGACGGTGTGGATCGTCTGGATGCGGTTGTGGACGTAGAAAGTCTGTCCCCCGCGTTGCATCTCGCGCAGCACGGCGCGTCGCACCACATTGGCATCGTAGGGCCCCACGTAGGTGGAGATGGGCAGGCGCTCCTCCGGCGGTGTCTCAATGAGACTGATGTCGCGCACGCCTGTCAGGCTCATGTAAAGCGTGCGGGGGATGGGGGTTGCCGTCAACGTGAGCACGTCCACCTCGGTGCGCATCTCTTTGAGCCGCTCCTTGTGCGCCACGCCGAAACGCTGCTCCTCGTCGATGATGACCAGGCCCAGGTCCTTGAAGCGCACGTCGTCCTGGAGCAGGCGGTGGGTGCCGATGACGATGTCCACCGTGCCCTCACGCAGTTGGCGAACGATCTCGCGTTGCTCTGCGCTGCTGCGGAAGCGCGAGAGCAGCTCCAGGTTGACGGGGAAGGGCTCCAGGCGTTCCCTGAAGGTGTGGAAGTGTTGTTGGGCCAGCACCGTGGTGGGCACCAGCATGGCGACCTGTTTGTTGTCCATGACGGCTTTGAAGGCGGCTCGCAGGGCAACTTCGGTTTTGCCGTAGCCGGAATCCCCGCAGATCAGGCGATCCATGGGGCGGTGGGACTCCATGTCCTTCTTAACGGCCTCAATGGCTTCCAGCTGATCCTCCGTCTCCAGATAGGGGAACGAGGCCTCCAGATCGGCCTGCCAGGGGGTGTCGGGCGCGAAGGCGTGACCTTGCACCGTCTGACGCTTCGCGTAGAGTTCCAGCAGCTCGGCGGCCAGCTCGGTAGCGGCCTCCCGGACGCGGGCTTTGGTCGCCTGCCAGCGGGCGCTGTCGAGGCGGCTGAGCGGCGGGGACCAGCCTTCGCGGCCCACGTAGCGCGTCAGCCGGTCCGCCTGGTGGATGGGGACGAAGAGGCGGTCGCCTGCAGCGTACTCGACGAGCAGATACTCGCGTTGGATGTTATCCACACTGCGCTCCACCAGTCCCCGGAAGATGCCCACGCCGTAGTCCTCGTGGACGACGGGGGTGTCTGGTTCCAGGTCGCTGAAGTCGAACTCCGGGGCGCGAGCGCGGCGGCGGGGACGGCGACGGGGTTCCGGAGGACGCCAGCCAAAAATCTCCTCGTCGGTGAGTAGATGGCGCGTGCGTGTGGCGTCTGTCAGCTGCCAGCCGGCGGGTGCGATACCTTGCACGAAGGTCAACAGCGTCTCCGGCGGGGTGGAGACGCTCTTCTGCACGGGCGGGGGGTTAAATTGTCGCCACAGTTCGGTCAGCCGTGCAGCCTGGCGGCTGACGACGACGACTTGATCCCCCAGTTTGGTCCACTGGCGCAGGCGGCCTAGCGCCTCGCCCAATTTGCCGGCGAAGTGCGGTTCCGGGGCGAACATTTCGGCCAACGGACCTTCTTTGCCGAAGGTGAAGGCCAGAGTCTTTTTCTGCTCCAGCGCGGCCTGCCAGCGCTCCCAAGGCACGTAGGGGCCGGGCAGGCGGGCCAGGACTCGCCGTCCCAGAGGGGCCACCGTCTTTTGCGCCTCGGCCTCGGCTTCAAGCGCGTGCCAACGCGGCCGCAGCTCGTCGGAGCGATAGAGCAGAATGTGGGCGTTGAGGGGCAGATAGCTCAGCAGCGTGTCGATCTCCTGGTAAAAGGTGGGGAGGTAGAACTCCAGGGTGGGGAAGGGGGCACCCTGCGCCAATGCTTCTGCGTCCTCCGCCAGGGGCTTGGATACCTCGGGCGGTAGCGTCTCATCCAGCAAGGATTGGACTTGCGGCAGCGCCCGTTTGGCGTCTCTAGGCAGCGCTTCGCGCACCGGCGTGATCCAGAATTCGGCGACATGGTCTCTTGAGCGCTGCGTGGCAGGGTCGAAGACGCGGATGGCGTCGATCTCGTCGCCGAAGAAATCCAGGCGGTAAGGGTGGGGCGCGTGGGGAGGATAGACATCGAGGAGGCCGCCGCGCCGGCTGATCTGGCCGGGAGCGGAGACGACGGAGACGACATCGTAGCCAATCTGCTGGCAGTGACGCGCCAGCCCGGTGAGCGAGGTGCGGGCGCTGTGTTGGACCTTGCGTGCGGCTTTGCGGAACTGGCGGTAGGGCAGCGGGCGCTGCATCAGGGCGTGGACGGAAGCGACCACCACAGGCGCGGCGCTTTCGGGTCGGGCGCCGACGCGGTGGAGGAAAAGGGTGGCGAGCACGTTGAGGCGGTCGGCGATCACCTCGGGTGGCCAGGGCGTCCGCTCGTAAGGTAGCGCCGGGGGCGCGGGAAAGACGAGCAGGCGTTCCGGATTTTCCATCCACAGCTGCAAGGCCTGGACCAGCTGTTGGGCGCTCTTGCCGGTGGGGACGACGATCAAGGTGGGCGCCTCCAGGTCCTCGCTCAGAGCGGCCAGGAGGGCCGGGCCGGCAGCCGGCAGGATGGGGTGGGGAGGCTGCGCGTGCCCCTCAAGGACGTCGTCCCGCACACGCCGGTAGTGGGGGTGTTCTCGGATCCACGCCAGCAAGCCGTGAAGTTTCATGTTCGTCCCTGTGATAACAGATGGTTGCCGGTGAAACGAAGTGAGATCCTGGGGGTGCGGGAGGGCGCTCTCAGTGCCTCTCGTCCACCTGCCAGGTCATCCCCGCGTTTTGATAGATCGGCGCGTGCGCGATCCATTTTTCCGCCAGGTCCTTCGCCATGCGCAGCACCTCCCAGAGCAGGGGTTGTTCCTCTGCAGAGAAGTCCTGTAACACATAGTCCGCCGGGTCCATGCGACCGGGTGGGCGACCGATGCCCAGGCGGAGTCGCGGAAAGCGGGAGGTGCTCAGGTGATTGATGATGGATTGGACGCCGCGATGACCGCCGCTGCTGCCCTCCTGCCGGAAGCGCACGGTACCCAGAGGAAGATCGAGATCGTCGTAGATGACCAGCAGGTGCTGCGGGGGGATCTTGTAGTAGCGGGTCAACGCGCCGATGGCTTTTCCGCTTGCATTCATGAAGGTTTGTGGTTTGGCGAGGATCACCCGTTCCCCGCTTATCATACCATGGGCCGTCGAAGTGTGGTGCTCGGTGCGTGAAAAGGTGAGGTGGTGGTCTTTGGCCAGGGCGTCGACGGTGCGAAAGCCGATGTTGTGACGGTTGTGGGTGAAGCGTGATCCCGGATTGCCAAGCCCGGCGATAAGCAAAAAGGCGCTCATTGCTATTGAAGGTTGCGGCTTCGGTGCTGTCGACGCAAGTAGTAACGGAGGACGGCGCGCCCTGCCACGTAGAGCCCACCGAAGGCGTAGAGCAAGATGGCGATCCAGACGCCGGACCAGAAGGCGGATTTCAGCTTCTTGCCGGAGAAGAGTTCGGCGCCGAATCCTGCCTCTTCGGCGCTGCTGTTCCCTTCCTCGACAGGGGACTCCTCTGCAGCCAGCATGGCGGTGGGGCGGGGCGTAGCTGTGGGCGGTTGCTCGATGGTAGGCGCGATGATGGCGCCACCGGGGGTGGCGGTGGGGGCTGCGTTGGGATCGACGGTGGGAGATGGCGTGGGGCTGGGGGTGGGGGTGGCTTCTTTGTTTTGGACGGTAATGTTGTTGACGAAGTAGAGATAAGGGGTGTCGTTGCCCACTTCGTAGACGGCTAAAGCGAGGGTGTATTGGCCATTGGGGAGTGGGGTGGTGTCCCAGGTGGCGAGAGGGCCGTTGACAACCATGTTCTGCACTCCGAAGACGATGGGCACCCACTCCGATTCGGCAGTGGGCCGGGGGCCGGGCGCGTAGAGCACTCCGTAGGAGGCGAAGTTGGTGTGAGTGGCGGTGCCCTGGATTTCTACCTCTCCGCTGACCACGGAGCCTTCGGCGGGAACGGTGATCATCCAGGTAGGCTCCTGATACGGAGGCGCAGCGACGCTCCCCTGGATTCCCAAACCTCCCAGTGAGAGGATCAAGGCCAATATCACGCTGAGAACCATCTGACGCATGTCCACTCCTTTTTGCACATGGAACTTTGGCCAACCTCTGACCCAACGTGTAAGTCTAACACGAAAGGAGAGCTTGGCAAATAAGGCGCTTGTGAGGCTTGTGTAAGCCCCGGAGTTTCTGTGGAGGGGCCGATAGATGCACCGGCCGAAGCAAGAGAGGGCATCACATTGCCGGATGAGAGCGTGCGTTTGGTAAGCGGTTTTTACCCACGCAGAAGGCCGACCGGAGCGGGCTTTTCCTAATTTGTATACAGCCGAGAAATTCCCCCTTGACTTTTGAGGAAAATTTTTCTATAATGTAATAGGCGCGTGGTCATTACCAGTTATTACCACTGGACTCTTTTTAAACCGGTTACTATCTTTGGCTGCCCTTAAAAAGGGTCAGCCAAAGAAAAATATGGGTTGTGATTGGGCGCAGCTCAATCACAACATATAGTATCCCTTTCTCTACTGAAAAACCTTTTTTCAGTGGAGTCATCTTTGTAAAACGCTATGGACATTGATCGAAGTCGCCCAATTCCTCTTTACTTGCAGCTCAAGCGGGTGTTAAAGCAACGGATCGAGCAGGGTGCGTTGGAGGTCGGAACCCAGCTCGCGTCGGAGCGTGAGTTGTGTGATAAGTACGGCGTCAGCCGCACCACGGTGCGCGAGGCGTTGCGGGAGCTGGAGCAAGAGAATCTGATCAAGACGGTTCCCGGGCGGGGCACGTTTATTGCTGGGCTCGACGAGAGTGTTGGGCTTGATGTCGAGGTCACCCTCGAAGGTTTCACGTCTGATATGCGGCGTCGAGGGGTTGCGCCTTCCAGTCATCTGTTGGACGCGCGTTTGATCACCGACCCTTCCTCGAAGATCAAGAACGTGATGGGGTTGGAGGAGGGAGATGAGGTGGTCAGTATTAAACGGTTGCGCCTGATCAACAACCGTCCGCTGGCGCTCCATTTTGTCTATCTTAACCACCGGTTGTGTCCTAATATTCTCCATCACAATTTGGGTGAGGCTTCTTTGTTCCGTCTGCTCCGGGAGCGATATGGGTTGGTCCTCGCAGAGGCTGATGAATACGCTTATGCGGCCCTGGCCAACGAGGAGGAGTGCGAATTGTTGGCTCTCTCGACGCCGGCGGCCGTTTTGCGTACCGAGCGGATCACCCGTCTCGATACGGGCGAGGTCATCGAGTACGCCGAGGCCACTTACTGTGGCGATTGGTATCGGTTGCGCACGCACATCGACCGGCGAGAGCCCGCGTGACGCATCAGCCATATGTCCATCCGGCGCTCTTGGCGTGGGACGCCACTGAAAAAACCATCAAGGACACAAAGGACCCTAAGGATTTTAAGGTGCCTCTAAGTAAAACGCTGGAATCCTGGATTATTGGGTGAGGGGAGTTTATGATTCATATTGTAATCGTTTCCCACGGGGATTTGGGGAAGTCGCTCATCGCTTCCGCCGAGATGATCGCTGGCCCTCTGGAGGATGTCTCCTCGGTCTCCTTGTTGCCGGGTGAGAACCTGGACGCCTTTGGGGAGAAGCTGCAGGCGCATCTGGATCAGTTGGGCGGGCGGGAGATCCTGGCTCTCGTCGATCTTTTTGGCGGGACGCCCTGCAACGTGGCCGCTCGAGCTATGGTCCGCCCCAATCTGGAAAGTGTCAGCGGCGCCAATCTCCCCATGCTGTTGGAGGTGGTGTTGTCCGGACGCGGGCAGGTGAATTCAGTCAAAGAGCTCGCGGCTGTGGCAGAGATAGCGGGGCGCCAGTCGATCAAAAACCTCGGCGAGATGCTGGAGCGGTGAAAATGGGTTGGGTTTTCGAGAGTCAAGTTTTCTAGAAAAGGAGGTGAAGCATAAAGGAGTGGGGATTAGTCAGGATTGACGATCGATTGATTCACGGGCAGGTGATTGCAGTGTGGTGCAAACACAAGAAATTTGAGCGCATTGTGATCATCGATGATCAGGTCGCCTCGGATACGTTTATGCAGCAGGTGTTGAAGATGGCTGCGCCACCCAACCTGACGGTGGACGTGTACGGCGTGGAGGAGGCGGTCAAGATCTTGCGTCAAGATGACGTCAAAGCGGAGACGACCATGCTTCTGATGAAAACTCCGGAGACGGCCCGCCGGCTCTTCGACCAAGGGGTGACTTACGAGGCTCTGAACGTCGGAGGGATGGGTAGCGGGCCGGGACGCAAAAACGTCTTTAAGAACATCGCCATGTCAAAAGAAGACGTCGCCACCTTGAAGTACCTGATGGATCAGGGGGTGAAGATCACACTCTTGACGGTGCCCGGTGAAAAATCCAAAGCGTTTTCTGACCTTGTCGCTAAGTTGTGAGTGCTCTTGATTTTTTATCTCTAGAAGGAGAAATCTCGATGAAGATCAACAGAAAACAGCTCAGTATTGCCATGATTGCGAGCATGGTGTTGCTGGTTGTGAGTTTCGTTGGTGTTCGCGCTGCCCCTCTTCAGCAGGAGGATGTAAGTCTCTCATTGGGCACCGCCATCATCGTCGGTGTTCTTTACTATCTCTCCATGTCTCCCTGGTTGGGGAACCTGGGCTTCACGGTCTTCTATCGCCCGCTGGTAGCGGGCACGCTGGTTGGGCTTGTGATGGGGCGACCGGCCGAGGGCATCGCCATCGGTGCCAACATCAACGTGCTCTATCTGGGTTGGATCTCCGCTGGTGGTTCGCTGCCCGGCGATCCCGGCCTGGCCGGTTACCTGGGCACGGCACTGGCGTTGGGCGCCGGCCTGGATATCGACGCGGCGCTGGCGCTGGCTGCGCCCCTGGGGCTGCTCGGTGGCTTGACCTGGTCTCTGCGCATGTCGGCCTGCTCCATCATCCCTCACTGGGCTGACCGTTTTGCCGAGGAAGCCGACATTGACGCGGTAGCGCGCAGCAACTACATTTACTCCCAGCCCTTCCTCTTCTTGATTTACGCTGTGCCCGTGATGTTGGCCGCTTATCTGGGCGCCCCGGCGGTGCAGTCGGCCCTGGATTGGATCGGAGCCAACGCCGGTTGGGTGATGAACGGCCTTTATGCCGCCAGCGGTATGCTGGCCGCCCTGGGTATCGCGCTCAACCTCAAATTCCTCTTCCGTGGCAACGTGTGGCCCTATTTCTTCGTCGGCTTCACCGTCACCTCTTTTATGGAGGGCGAGGTCAATTTGCTGATGCTCTCCATCATCGCCGCCGCGATTGCTTACTTCCATGTTCTCTTCACTGAGGGCATCAAGGTTGAAGTGAGCGAGACCGCCGAGGAGGAGGTGCGGGAGAAGCCCGGTCTCCTTACCAAGCAAGACGTCTTCAGCGCCTGGTGGCGCTGGCTCTTCTTCTCCCACTCCGCTTACAACTGGGAGCGCATGCAGGGTCTGGGCTTTGCGCACAGCATGACGCCCATCATCAAGAAGCTGTACACCAAGAAAGAGGACATCGTTGCCGCGCTGAAACGGCACCTGGTCTTCTTCAATACCCAGCCTGACTTCGGCGGCATCATCCACGGCGTGGTTATCTCCATGGAGGAGCGGCGCGCGGCAGGGGCCGACATCAGCGACGATGCCATTAACGGCGTGAAGACGGGCTTGATGGGCCCCATGGCCGGTATTGGTGATACCCTGCAGCAGGGGATCGTGATCCCCATCAGTCTGGCTATCGGCATGAACATCGCCATGGGTGGCGCCGTGGGTACCGCGACGCGCGGTAACATCCTGGGGCCCCTCTTCTACCTGATCGTGGTCGCCGCCTTCGTCTGGGGCTTCGGCTGGTTTATCTTCTGGCAGGGCTACAAACAGGGGCAGGCCGCTGTCACCAGCATCCTGAAGAGTGGCCTACTTAACCGCTTCATTACGGCGGCGGGGGTGTTGGGTAACTTTATCATCGGCGCCCTGACCGTCAGTTTCGTCAGCCTTTCTACGCCGGTAACGCTGGTCATCGGTGGCAGCACCTTCGCCATCCAGGACATCCTCAATAGCTTCATGCCTAACCTGTTGCCGCTGCTGCTGACCCTTTTGATCTGGTGGCTGCTGGCGAAGAAGAACGTCTCCCCGACGTTGATCATGGTGGTGATTATCGTGGTCGGCGTCCTGGGCGCGTATCCCATCTGGCCAGGCTATGATGCCGAGGCAGGGGAAGCCATTCGCGTTGGTTTGTTCGGCTGAGATGGACAGCTGTTGCTGATCACTTTTCCGTAGATGCCATCAGGGGGAGCCGATGGCTCGAAGCATCGGCTCCCTTTCATCTTGGAGGTTTAGACCAACTATTTGAACCATTAAGGAGCCGGTTAAATGTTTGGATTGAAAACCCATCGTTGGAATCGCATTTTCGCCGCGGACGGCAAAGCGCTCATCGTCGCCATGGATCATCCGGGTACCTTTGGGATGATGGAGGGGATGGAAGATCCCGGGCGCGTGCTGCGGGAGATCGGGGCTGCCGGCGCGGACGCCGTTCTCACGACCTACGGCGTGGTCTCGAAGTTCGCCGAAGACTTCGGCAACATGGGGATCGTGTTGCGCGTCGACGGCGGTACCTCGTTTCTGGCCGAAGAGCGTAGCTATTCCCGTCTGATCTACCATATTCCGGATGCCCTGCGCATCGGCGCGGACGCCGTGGGATGTATGGGGATGCCCGGGTCGGTCTTTGAGGACAAGACTCTGCCCTACCTGCCGGAACTGGTTACGGAGGCGACGGAATGGAACGTGCCGGTGATGGTGGAGGCGCTGCCGGGTGGCTTCGAAAGCCCCCAGACGTGGTGGACGCCTGAGAACATCGGTCACGCTTGCCGTATCTGTGCCGAGATGGGGGCCGACTTTATCAAGACCACCTACACAGGGGACGTGGAAAGCTTCCGCAAGATTGTGGAGCAGCTCTACGTGCCGGTGGTGGTATTGGGTGGTAGTAAGTCTAAGGATCCACGCGATCTGTTGAGTAGCGTCAAGGGAGCGATGGAGGCGGGTGCCAGCGGCGTGGCGATGGGGCGGAACATCTGGCGCCATCCGTCGCCGGGCAAGATGACCGCCGCTGTGGGGGCTATCATCCACGAGGGCGCGTCCGTCGAGCAGGCGTTGAAGCATCTGCAATAAAACCGGGTCTCTTTTTCCCCCACTTGTGGGGGGAGAAGAGATCGAAAGAGACCATACAGCAAGGAGTATAGTTGGCATGAGTGATACCTATAAGCGGGCTGTTTTCGTGGGACCAAAGCAGATCCGGTTCGATGAGCTCCCCATTCCGGAGCCCGGACCGCGTCAGGCGTTGGTGAAGGTAAAGGCTTGCGCGCTCTGTACCTGGGAACAGCGGGAGTACACCGGCGAGGAGCAGTTTTATCCGCTGGCCGGCGGGCATGAGGTTTCCGGTGAGCTGGTCAAGCTGGGCAGTCAGATCTACACCGATGCCCAGATCGGCGACCGTGTGATGGCGGCGCTTTTGACGCGCTGTGGCTACTGCGAGTCGTGCCGCCGGGGTCTGGACAACATCTGCGACAACGCCCGCAAGTCTTTCCGGGACACCGATGTGCCGGGGCCGGCGGGCCTGGCTGAATACGTGTTGTTGGACGATTACCAGCTCTACAAAGCGTCGGACAAAGCGACCTTCGAGGAGATCAGTCTGAGTGAGCCGTTGGCCTGTGTGCTGCGCAGCATCCGCAAGGCACAGCTGCAGCGCGGGGACACCGTGGTGATCGCCGGTGCGGGGATCATGGGGCTGCTGCACCTGGTGTTGGCGAAGCAGGCCGGCACGCGGGTCATTGTCAGCGAGCCCGACGCTACCCGCGCGGCCTTCGCGCAGCAGGTGGGCGCCGATGAGATCGTCAACCCTATGGAGACGTCTTTCGTCGAGCGGATCCTGGAGCTGACCGACGGGCGGGGAGCGGATCACCTATTCACAGCCGTGAGCGTGGCCGCTGCTGTGGAGCAGGCTGTGGCAGCAACCGCCAAAGGTGGACGTGTCGCCGTCTACGCCAGCGTTCACCCCAAGCCTGCGCAGATTACCATTGACCCGAATCTCTTCCACAGTAAGGAGATCACCCTGACCGGCACCATGAGCCAGGATAAAGAGGATGTGCGGCAGGCCGTCAAGATGATCTCCGAGGGCCACATTGATCTGCAGCCTTTCATCTCCAAGGTGTTCCCCTTTGAGCGGCTGGAGGAGGGGTTGCAGGCAGCTTTGAAGCCCGATACCTATCGGGTGATTGTGACGATGTGAGGGCGAGGCAGATGGAAAAAACGTTTCGCGTGATTTTCCGCGCCAGCGACTATCTGGCTTCCGTTGTCTTCTACCGGGAGCTGCTGGGGCTGCCGGTGGAGCGCACCTGGGATAGCGGGCCGACACAGAAGGGCACGATCTTCGCTGCGGGCAGCGGTTTCATCGAGGTGTTGACTGCGGATGCGGAGCACAAGCCGCCGTGCGGCGTCGAAATCTACTTTCCCGTCCCCGATGTCGATGCTTATGCGGAGGCGCTCCGCGCCCGAGGCGCGATCCTGCACAGCCCGCCCACCGACAAGCCCTGGGGGCATCGTACCGTCTCCGTTTTGGACCCGGATGGGCTGCGGGTGATCGCCTACAGCGAGATTTAGACCGACCTCAGGTGGGACGTCTTTCTGTTTACAGCGGAAAGGGCGTCCCACCTGCGGTGGGATGTCAGGTGATGCGGGCGTAGAAGAGCGGCAGAGGCTTCACCGTCTCGTCGGAGAACGTCAGTGTCTTCAGGATACGGCGTTTGACCGCCTGTTGCCTGGCCTCATCGTTGGTGTGTAGGGTGAAGAGCGGATCGCCCGGCGCGACGTGATCACCGACTTTGACGTGCATCAGCAGGCCCACGGCGTGGTCGATGGGCTGACCTTTTTTCTCCCGGCCTGCGCCCAGGTTCACCAGGGCGAAGCCGATAGCGTCGGTCTGCACTTTAGCCAGGTAACCTTCTTTTTCGGCCTTCACGGTCTCGACGAATTGGGCCTGGGGCAGACGCTCAGGTTCGTCC
This sequence comes from Anaerolineae bacterium, assembly GCA_049975525.1. GTDB lineage: Bacteria > Chloroflexota > Anaerolineae > B4-G1 > SLSP01 > G713. Next base: position 63,727 of record JBNGCW010000013.1, on the reverse strand, counting down.
ACGTAGGTGAGATCTCCTCCCTGGGCTTCAATCAACTGACGGAACTTTTCCCAAGCGGCACCAGAGGCGAGGGCCTCAGCGGCTCGTTGTTTGCCGGCTTCTGGGCTTTCCGCCAGGTTGCCAAGGTAGAGCATCTCGCCGGCGACGACCAGACAGTGTTCGCGCACGTCCTCGGGGCCGCCGTTGTGTAAGACGTCGATAGCCTCACGGAGCTCCAGGGCGTTGCCCACGGCGCTGCCCAGGGGTTGGTTCATGTCCGAGATCAACGCGGTCACTTTGCGGCCCACGCGCTTGCCGATGCGGACCATGGCTTTGGCCAGCGTGCGGGCGTCGTCCAGGGTCTTCATGAAGGCGCCGCTCCCGCATTTGACGTCGAGGACGATAGCGTCAGCCCCGCCGGCGATCTTCTTGCTCATGACGGAGCCTACGATGAGCGGAAGGCTCTGCACCGTGCCGGTCACGTCGCGCAAGGCGTACATTTTGCCGTCGGCCGGGGCCAGGTTGGCCGACTGCCCGGCGACGACGATGCCGATCTCGCGAAGCTGGCGTTTGAAGGCTTCGGGACTGAGGTCGGAGGTGAAACCGGGGACGGATTCCAGCTTGTCAAGGGTGCCGCCGGAAAAGCCCAGGCCGCGTCCGGACATTTTGCCCACGGGCAGGCCCTGGGAAGCGACGATGGGCGCTACGACTAAAGTGACCTTGTCGCCCACTCCGCCGGTGGAGTGTTTGTCGACGACGAAGGGGGCCGTGTCACTCAGGTCCAGTATATCGCCCGAGTGGGCCATGGCCAGCGTCAGGTCGCCGGTTTCGCGATCGTCCATTCCCTGCAAGACGATGGCCATGAGCAGGGCGGCGGCCTGATAATCGGGGATGAGGCCATCGGTGTATCCCTGGACGAAGAATTGGATCTCTTCTGTCGTCAACGCCTGGCCGTCACGTTTCTTTTCGATGATCTCAACAATGTTCATAGCTGCTTTTCTCCTGATGAAAGTCATGTGCGGAGTTGTTCTCCCATAGACTGCGGGAGTGCTCCCTGTGAGTAGGTGACAACAATGTTCTTATTATACTTGAGGATGGCGTTGCTGAAAAAGCGATCACGGATGGAAGGTGAACATGCCCTTGCGGGTTTTGATCACAGGTGCTAATCGAGGTTTGGGACTGGAGTTCACCCGGCAGTACGTCCAAGATGGGGGGCGTGTCTTCGCCAGTTGTCGAGATCCGGCGCGGGCTTACGCTCTGCAAGAGCTGGCTCGACGCTTCCCCGAGACGCTGTTGGTCCTGCCGTTGGACGTTACCAATGTGGCGTCGATAGATGCTGCGGTCAGCGTCATTGATGCGGAGGTCGGTGTTCTGGATCTGTTGATCAACAACGCCGGGGTCTATCCGCACGGAGAGCGGCTCGAGCGCCTGGACCCCCACGCCATGTTGCGCACCTATCACGTCAACTGCGTGGGGCCGGTGATGATGGTGCAACGCGCGTTGCACCTGTTGCGTCGGGGCGAAGGTCCTAAAATCGTGAACCTCTCCTCACGCCTGGGATCGCTGACGTTGAAGCAGCGCGGGGGGACGTACAGTTATGGCAGCAGCAAGGCTGCGTTAAACATGCTGACGCGCACGCTGGCCTTCGACCTGCGCTCTGAGGGCATGGTCGTGGTTTCCCTGCATCCCGGTTGGGTGCAGACCGACATGGGGGGTGAGGAGGCGCCTCTGACGCCGTCCGAATCTGTGCAGGGCGCCCGCCAGGTCATCGAAGGATTGACGTTGGAACAGAGCGGGGGGTTCTACACCTGGGAAGGGGAGAGGTTGCCATGGTAATTGTTTTTGAGCATCAAGTTCAGGTGTACCCGTTCGTAGTCAGGCACGGAACGCAGTGGAGTGCCGTTCGGCGCTCTCTGACACCACGCCACCTAAAAACGAGTCTATGGCGCTACTTTAACGCGACTCCGCCGACGCTGCGTCGCTTACTACGAGCGGAAGGCTTGTCGTCAAGCATGCAGACGTCGGCCAGCATGAAGCGACAAGGCATGGAAGTGGCCGATGTTGATAGTCAAAAACGATAGCGCTTTCGGCGAGGGACGACGGTGAGCGAGCGTCAAAGGCCGGTACCGCTCACGCGGGCGACTGTTCTGCTGGTCGCCATCCTGGTCGTCATCGACAGCCTCTACTTCGTCTTCGCCCGGCTGCTTTTGCCGCTGATGGCGCCGGCGGTCTCGGCCTTCTACGTGTTGGCCATCGGCGCTGTGGAGGTGACGGCCCTGGGGTTAATTCGGGGGCGGTTGCGCTTTGAGGTGCTGTGGAAACACCGGGGGTTCTTTTTGGCCATCGGTTTACTGATCAGCCTGAGCATGAGCATCAATTACCAGGCGGTGGCCTTTATCGATCCGGGGGTGGCTTCGCTGCTGAGCAAGACGTCTATTTTCTTTGGGTTGGGTTTCAGTCTGCTGTGGCTCCACGAGCCCCTGGCGCCGCTTCAGGGCGTGGGCGCGCTGCTGGCGTTCGGCGGGGTGCTGACCATCACCTTTCAGCCGGGCGACTACTTGCGACTCGGTTCGCTGTTGGTGTTGAGCTCGGCGTTGATGTACGCCTTGCACGCGGCCCTGGTCAAGCGCTACGGCGAACGCATCGATCTGCTAAACTTCTTTGCGTTTCGTCTGCTCGTCACGTCCGCTTTCCTGTTACTCTTTCTGTTCCTTCGGGGGGAGTGGGCCTGGCCGGAGGGGAGGACGTGGCCCCTGCTCCTCTTGGTGGGCACGTTGGATATCGCCATCAGCCGCTTGCTCTACTATCTGGTGCTGCGGCGCATGACGATGGGCCTGCACACCATCCTGTTAACCCTCAGCCCGGCGCTGGCCGTGGGGTGGTCCTGGTTGTTTTTCCGGCGGGCGCCGACCTGGCGGGAGATCGTTGGCGGCGCGGCGGTGATGGCAGGGGTGGTCATCGTCACCCGCCATCGTCCCCCTGAAGAGACTTCAGAGGGAGGCAGCGAAGGGTGAGGGAGTTTTTTTCTTGATCGAGTTGAGGTGTGACGTTTTTGCGCTACACTCATAGCATTGCACCATCGCAACCAACTGTTGAGGTGAAACGTGAATAGCAGCCGTTTTGTAGTGGAGACGAGGGAAGAGGTGACATGGGTACGTTAAGGGGAATTGCAGCGTCCCAGGGTGTGGCCATCGGGCCGGTCTTTTGCTACAGAGAGGTGGAGTTGGAGGTCGTCTGCGCGCCCATCGCCGATCCGGCAGGCGAGTGGGCGCGTTTGGAGGAGGCGCTCTCTGCTGCCCGTGAGGAGCTGGCGCTGTTGCGGGCGAAGACGATAGAGGAAGTGGGTGAGGAAGAAGCCGCAATTTTCGAGGCGCACGCCATGATGTTGGAGGACCCCGAGCTGTTGAAAGCCGTTCGGACGACCATCGAGACGGAGCAGGTCAACGCGGAGTGCGCTTTGGAGCGGGCGGCGGAGCAGTACGCTCAGGCGCTGGAAGCGTTGGATGATGAGTACCTGCGTGCCCGCGCGGTGGACGTGCGCGATGTCACCAACCGTGTGCTCCGTCTGCTGTTGGGTCTGGAACAGAGAGGTGCCAAGGCGTTGCAGAAGCCTTCCATCGTTGTAGCGCGGGACTTGACGCCTTCCGATACCGCTCTGCTCGATAAGAGTCTGGTGTTGGGTTTTCTTACCGCCGAGGGGGGGCCGACCTCTCACACCGCTATCCTGGCGCGCTCGCTGGGGATTCCTGCCGTGTTGGGCGTGGGATCGGCCGCCCTGGCGCTGGAAGAGGGGGAGACGGTGGTGATCGACGGGGACGAGGGCGTGGTCCACGTCGCACCCAACGCGGAGACGCGGGCGCGTTACGAGCGCAAGCAGGATTCGTTGGCCGCCGTTACAGTATGGGCACGGAGGCAGGCACACGAGCCGGCGGTAACCGAGGACGGCAAGCGGGTGGAAGTGGTCGCCAACATCGGAAATCTGCGCGACGCCCGCGCCGCCATAGAGGAGGGCGCGGAGGGGGTGGGGTTGTTGCGCACCGAGTTCCTCTATCTGGAACGCTCCGATCTGCCGGACGAGGAAGAGCAGGCTGCGGTCTACGCTGAGATCACCGACCTTTTCGACGGCGCGCCGGTGATCCTGCGCACACTGGACGTGGGGGGCGATAAGGACCTGCCCGCTTTCGATTTACCTCGGGAGATGAACCCTTTCCTGGGTTTGCGGGCTCTGCGGCTGGGACTGGCGCACCCCGAGGAGATCTTCAAGCCGCAGTTGCGCGCTGTGCTGCGTGCCGCGGTGGATCGCAATTTGAAGGTGATGTTTCCCATGGTCGCCAGTGTGACGGAAGTGCGTGCGGCCCGCACTCTGTTGGAGACCTGTCGCGCTGAGCTGCAGGCTGAAGGGGTTGCCGTTCCCGAAGACCTGGAGGTGGGCATTATGGTGGAGATTCCGGCGGCGGCGCTGATGGCCGACCATCTGGCGTCCGACGTGGACTTCTTCTCCATTGGCACCAACGATTTGACGCAGTACACGATGGCGGCAGATCGCACCAACGCTGCCGTCTCTTATCTGACCAACGGTCTGGAACCTGCCGTGTTGCGGCTGGTCAAGATGGTGATCGACGCGGCCCACGCTCGGGGAAAGTGGGTGGGGATGTGCGGCGAGCTGGCCGGTGAGCCGCTGGCACTGCCTATTCTGCTCGGCCTGGGCCTGGACGAGTTCAGCATGAATCCTCCCGCTATCCCTATCGCCAAGCAAATCCTGCGGGCCCTCTCCTACAAGATGGCGCAGCAGGTCGCCCGGCGGGCATTGGAGCTGGAGACGGCGGATGAGGTGGAGGCGTTTGTGCGCGCGGAGGTGGCTGCCGTGGACGTACAGTATCTGCTGGCTCTGAAGCGGCATAAGCTGGACAAGGATTTCTCGTGATCGTTTAGCCTTGTGAGCCATGAGATGCAACGCCCTCGCGAACACAGGTATCGGGAGTGCAAAGGCCCACGACACATCGAGGCATGATCTCCGTCGCGGTGAGTCAACCCTGGAGGGATATGATTTCTCGTAGTGAATGCTCGTCAGGCTAATATGGAGGCGCGTTTCCCACGTCTGCGGTCGCTGAGAGGTGACGTACTTCTGTTGTGGGGTCTCTTACGGGTGATGGTTGGAGGGTGGGCGGCCCTGGTCTCCGCGCTACGCCCTCTTACGCCGGTGGAGCAGGCCGTGCCGCTGTGGCCGCCCATGAGCTTGGGGACGTGGTTGTATCGCGTGATCCTGTCCCCTTGGGAACGTTGGGATGTTGGCTGGTACCTGCAGATCGTGGAACGCGGCTATCGAGCCGGGGACGGCACAGCGCAGTTCCATCCACTCTTTCCCTGGCTGGCGAGCGTCCTTGTCCCTTTGCTTGGTTCGCCGCTGCTGAGTCTCTTCCTGCTTAGCAGCGGTTTCTCTGTGCTTTTCCTGCTGCTCTTCGAACGCTGGGCAAGGTTGGACTACACGGCGGACGAGGTGAATCGCGCGCTGGTGCTGCTGCTTTTTTCCCCCTACTTTGTCCCCCTTCTATTGCCTTACACGGAGTCCCTTTTCTTGTTTTTAGCGGTGCTGGCTTTCTGGGCGGCGCGCAAGCGTCGCTGGTGGCTGGCCGGCGCGGCCGGGGGATTGGCCACGCTGACGCGCCAACAGGGGCTCTTTTTGTTACTGCCGTTGCTGTGGGAGTACTGGGAGAGTCAAGGAAAGACGTGGAGAGGGGCAAAGGTGCGTCGTGAGGAGGTTGCAAGCGCTGCAGCGCTGCTTTGCATTCCCGGCGCCTATCTGGGGTGGACGGTGTACCGGGTCGCCTTCCTGGAAAAGATATCGCTGCAGGTGAACAGTTTTCACGACCTGGTCTACGCTTTCTTCGTCTCGCCGAGCGCCGAACAGGTGGTGCCGGTCCAGCGTTTCCTGTGGCCCTGGCGGACGTTGGGACTGGCCTGGGCGCGTTTTCGGGCCCTACCCGACGTAGACCTGGGGGTGAACCTGGTGCTCGCGGGCGGATTTCTGGTCCTGGTGGCGTTATCCTGGTCACAGCTGCGATTTAGCTGTAAGATGTATACACTGGTCATCATCCTGGTCAGCTTTTCCTACTACACGGGACCGGAGCATCCCTACATGGGCTTGCCGAGACATCTGCTGCTGGCCTTTCCGGCCCTGATGGGCTTTGCGCGGTTGGCGGAAAAGCGTTGGCTGCGCCTGCTATCCCTGCTGGTTGGGGGGTTGGGGACGTTTTTTGTGCTGCTGTTGTACGTGTTGAATACGTGGGTGCCGTGAGTGGAGGTGTAGGATGCAGGAAGGAGGATGTGAAAATGGATCTTAAGGGGGCTCGTGTAGGTGTGTTTGGTGGGGCCGGCTTTGTAGGTTCGCATCTGGTGGATCTGTTGACTCAGGAAGACGTATCTGACATTCTTGTTTTCGACAATTTCGTGAGAGGGACGCGTGCTAATCTATCCGATGCAGCACGCGATCCTCGGGTTGAAATCATAGAAGGAGACATTGTTGATCGGGAACATGTGCAGCGTGTTATGGAGGGGGTGGATGTCGTTTTTCTTCTCGCCGCACTTTGGTTAGGGCAGTGTGTGGATGACCCTCGGGCTTGTGTTAATGTCAATATCGTGGGAAATTTTAACGTGATTGAAGCTGCCCATCAGGCCGGCGTCAAGCGGATTGTTTACTCTTCCTCGGCTTCTGTGTATGGAGATGCATTGACCAAGCCCATGACTGAGGATCATCCTTTCAATAACCGCACAATGTACGGAGCTGGTAAGATAGCAGTCGAGCAGATTTTGCGTGCGTACAACGACATGTATGGGTTAGACTATGTCGGTTATCGTTATATGAATATTTATGGTCCAAGAATGGATTACAAAGGTACATACGTAAGTGTGATTATGAAGGTACTGGACCGTATCCATGCCGGGCAGCCTCCGATTATTTTCGGTGATGGTTCACAAACCTACGATTTCATTTACGTGACGGACATCGCCCGCGCTAATATTCTGGGTGCTAAAAGCGACGTCACAGATGAGTTTTTCAACATCGGCACCGGTGTTGAGACTAGTATTAATGAGTTAGTACATTTGCTGCTAGATTTAACGGGATCAGAGTTGCGTCCTACGTATCGTCCTCAAGCTCACATGTTTGTCTCTCATCGGGTAGGAAGTACTGAGAAAGCGGAAGAGCTCTTGGGGTTCCAGGCCGAAGTAGGATTGCGGGAAGGGTTACAAACGTTGCTTCGCTGGCGTGAAACGGAGTGGGAGAAGGAGCAAACATGAAAGTTCCAATTACCAAGCCCTACTTTGGACAAGCGGAAAAGGAAGCTGTTCAGAAGCCGTTAGAAAGCGGTTGGGTGGTACAGGGACCTTATGTGCAAGAATTTGAACAGAAGTTTGCTGCTTTCACGGGATCCCAACATGCAGTGGCGGTGAGTACCTGCACGGCGGCATTGCATATTGCCGTCGCCATGCTGGGAGTGAAACCTGGAGATGAGGTTATCGTGCCGGCTTTTACCTGGATTTCTACGGCAAACATCGTTGAGTATCTGGGGGGGACTCCTGTTTTTTGCGACATCGATCTTCGGACCTTCAACATCGCAGTTGAGCAGATGGAGGCGTGTCTTACGTCTCGGACGGTGGGCTTTATACCGGTGCATTTGTTCGGCTTGTGTGCAGATATGGACGGCATCTTAGAGCTTGCCCGTGCTCACGACCTTTGGGTCGTGGAGGATGCAGCCTGTGGGCTGGGAGCATGGTACCATGGTGCCCACGCCGGTACTCTGGGTGATGTAGGATGCTTTAGCTTTCATCCGCGTAAATCGATCACTACGGGTGAGGGGGGGATGTTGACCGTCCAGGACGAAAACCTGGATCAGTTGGCGCGTTCGCTGCGCGATCACGGCGCTTCGCGTTCGGATCTTCATCGTCATCATAAAAAAGCGGGTTTCCTGCTCGCTGAATATAATCATTTAGGATACAACTATCGTCTAACCGATCTGCAGGGTGCGGTGGGTGCGGTCCAAATGGATCGTGTTGATTGGGTTCTGAGACAGCGCCGTCGTCTTGCGCTTAAGTATGACGAGCAGTTAGCCGATTTGGATTGGCTGGAGACGCCTGTCGTGCCGGAAGGATACCTGCATGGCTATCAGTCGTATGTATGTCTGTTCCGTCCCACAGAGCCTACGTTAGAGAATGTCTCACGATTGCACGAGTGGCGGAACGCTTTGATGCTGCGAATGGAGGAGCGTGGTGTTGCCACACGTCAAGGGACGCATGCTCCTGTGATTCAGAACTACTACATGAAAAAATATGGTTTTACGCCGGATCAATTTCCAAAAGCCTTTTTGGCGGATCGTCTGAGTTTGGCTTTGCCCTTGTATCCCCAGATGACTGAAGTCGAGCAGGGCTATGTTGTAGAAACGTTGAAAAAAGCGTTCCAGATGAGTGGATGACGTGGGAATTCTATGTGTGGCATAGCTGGTATCGTTAACCTGAAGGGGGAGCATATATCACCTTCTACTATCCATGCCATGACCGAGAGTATACGTCATCGAGGACCGGATGGTGAAGGCTATTACGTTCATGAGGGTGTGGCGTTGGGTCATCGTCGGCTGGCAATTATAGATCTTAGCCCGGCCGGAGATCAACCGATGACGACAACAGATGGCAAGTTGACGATTGTCTACAATGGCGAAGTCTACAACTATTTGGAGCTGCGGGCTGAGCTGGAGGCGAAGGGGTATCGTTTCCGTTCCAACACGGATACGGAAGTGGTGTTGTATGCTTATCAAGCGTGGGGGCACGCCTGTTTGAAGCGTTTTAATGGAATGTTTGCTTTCGCTGTGTGGGATGTCCAGAACAAAGAATTGTTTCTGGCGCGTGATCGTTACGGTATTAAGCCGCTTTACTACTATGAAGGATCTGAGGTTTTCCTTTTCGCTTCGGAGATCAAGGCGCTGTTGGTGCACCCGGCTGTGAAACGGGAAGTGAATCCTTATACGCTGCTGGAGTATTTCACATTTCAGAATGTTTTCAGGGACAGAACGCTGTTTCAAGGGATCAAGCTGTTGTCGGCGGGTCATTTTGCCGTTCTTAAAAGAGACGCGGTTGGTAAGTTTGAAAGGGAAAAGTATTGGGATTTCGACTTTCGAGAACCCCACGAAACGGCATCCTTATCGGATTATGAAGAAGAGCTGCATCATCTTTTTGCCCAGGCGGTGCGTCGTCAATTGATCAGCGACGTTCCTGTCGGAGCTTATTTGAGTGGGGGGATGGATTCAGGTGCTATTACGGCTGTTGCTGCACGGGAGATCCCTTATCTCACCACCTTTACCGCCGGCTTTGATCTCTCTTCGGCCTCCGGGCTGGAGTTGGGATTTGATGAACGGGAGCGGGCGGAGGCGCTTTCCCATCGCTTTAGAACAGAGCATTATGAGGTGGTTTTAAAAGCCGGGGATATGGAGCGGGTTATGCCGGAACTAATCTGGCATTTGGAAGATCTACGGGTGGGGCAGTGCTATCCCAATTACTATGTTGCGCGTTTGGCCAGTAAGTTCGTCAAAGTTGTTTTGGCAGGCACCGGTGGAGATGAGCTTTTTGCTGGGTACCCATGGCGTTATTACCGTGCGGTCTCAAATCTAAGTTTTGAGGACTATGTTAGAAAATATTACCGCTATTGGCAGCGTTTGGTGAGCGACGAGGTTATACAAAACCTGTTTCAACCACAGATTTGGGAGCAAATAAAAGATACGCTGACCTTAGACATTTTTCGTGCTGTGATGGCTCGTAATCCTCAAGATCCCGAGACCCCCGAGGATTACGTCAATCGTTCACTGTACTTTGAAAGTAAGACGTTTTTGCACGGCCTGCTGTTGGTAGAAGACAAACTTAGTATGGCCCATAGCCTGGAGACCCGAGTACCTTTTCTGGATAATGATTTGGTTGAGTTTGCTATGCGCCTGCCGGTGCATGCGAAGTTGAGAGATCTGGATCGGGTTGTGCACATTGACGAAAACGAGCCTGGGCCGAAGGTGAAAAAGTATATTCAGAAAACCGATGACGGAAAAATTATTCTTCGAAAGGTGTTAGGGCATTACATGTCGGAGGAGTACGTAAAGGGAGTTAAACAGGGGTTTAGCGGGCCGGATGCCAGTTGGTTTCGAGGGGAGAGTATTGAGTACGTGCGTAGATTGTTGTTGGATGAAGGTGCGCAAATCTACGATTATCTTCGTTATGAGACAGTGCGGGAGTTGATCCAGGAGCATTTGGAGGGGTACAGAAATCGACGCTTACTGATCTGGTCGTTGTTGAGCTTTGAATGGTGGTGTCGCATTTTTCTATAGACTTTAGACTTTGTCGTTGCGATCATCAGGGGGTGCGATCGGTATGGGGGGCGATTCGGACAGGGAGTGGAAGCGTGACCTCGAAGGTTACCAACGGATGCTAGAATTACATCTCCGGTTGCGACGTGAGATTAAAGCACGCTGGCAAAGATCTTTACCATTTAACGAGGAGCTGTTTGATCGTTGGGAAAGAGCGGAGTATCTAGGCTTTGGTGAAGGGGCCAGTATCTATGATTCCTGTATAGTATTGGGGGATGTGAAGGTGGGAGAGCAGACGTGGATTGGCCCTTATACTATTTTGGATGGTTCAGGTGGGTTGTCAATCGGGGATTGGTGCAGTATCTCTGCAGGAGTTCAAATCTACACTCACGACTCTGTTGCGTGGGCGCTGACAGCGGGGAAAGCTTCTTATCCGCATTCTAGTACCTCAATAGGAAATTGCTGCTATATTGGCCCCTTGACTGTTATTCAAAGAGGGGTGCATATTGGAGATCACTGTGTCATCGGCGCTCATAGTTTTGTTAACCGTGATGTTCCGGCTTACTCTATTGCCTTTGGCGTACCGGTTAAGGTGGTTGGCAAAGTAGAAATCGATGCTGAGGACGAGGTACGATTTACGTGGTTTTCTTCTTGAAAAGTCTAAGTGTTATTGTTCCCGCCTACAACGAAGAAGAGAACGTGAGGGCTACTGTTTTCGAGGCTCACGCGGTGTTATCTCCTGCGGTTGCCGGGGAGATGGAGTGGGTCATCGTAGACGATGGGAGCGTGGATGGCACGTGGGATGAGATTATGGGCCTTTCCGAGGAGATGTTGGATGTGAGGCCCCTCCGCCATGTGGAAAACAAGGGGTTGGCTGCTGCCATATGGACCGGCGTAGCCCATGCTACAAACGAGTGGATTCTTTGGATGCCTGCAGACGGCCAGATTTCTGCGCATGCAGTGTTGGGCATGATAAAAGCGGCAGAACAAAGTGATCTGGTTCTCTTGATGCGTCAAGAAGAACAACGCGACTTCTTTCGCCGGTCTTTGACGTTCTTCATGAACGCATTTATTCGATGGGCGTTGGGGGTTGAGCTGGAAGGATACTCTGGCGTTTTCCTGATTCGCAACGAGATATTGAAGAAAATCCCCTTTGTCAGCACGACCGCTCTGCAAAACTATCTTGTAGCGTCGTATTGTGGTGAGCGTAATTTGAGAATCTCCTATGCACCTGTGGTCGTGCAGCCTCGCAGGTCTGGCAGTTCAAAAGTTCTTAATGTACCGACGATGCTGCGGACCTTTTGGGATATTATGAAGATCAAATTATCACGGTGAGTGATTTTTCACTCACGCAAGTTGCTGGTGGCGTGATGACGAAAATATATCGCAGCCGTTGGCTTATCGTTTTTCTGACGGTTCTTTTCTTAGGGTTCCACGGCTGGTCTTTGCTGCGTTTTCCCCTTCCTTTTGTGGATGAAGCCTGGAATGCAAGTCGCGCTTGGGGGTTCTTGCAGACGGGGCGGATTTACGGCTCTCTCGACAGCGACTTTATGCAATCATATAAGGGGTATGGCTCCTACTTCCCGATTTTCCCCATTTTGGCATACGCAATCAGTTTTTGGCTGCGTGGTGCTCCTACTCTTTGCGCCGCGCGTTTTGTCTCCTTGCTGTTTGGCTTTTTTCTTGTGGGCAGTGTATATGTGTTAGCTCTGTGGTTAAAGGGTAGGGAATATGCGCTGTTGAGTGCGCTTCTCGTTGTGACTTCTTTGCCCTTTTCTTTTTCTGCTCATTTGGCCCGTAGTGATATAATGGCTGCTGGGTTCGGTTACGCAGCATTAGCATTCTACTTTTATCGTCGCTCTTCACATAGAGGCTGGTGGAATGTGGTCGCCGGTCTGCTGGTCGGCGTTGCCTTCGAGTGTCACGCTCACGCTGCTATCTATGGTCCGGTTTTACTCTCTCTTGAGTTTTATCGCTGGCGTGGGCGGATTTTTAGAAAACGTTCTTTCTATGAGATCGTGCTGGGCGGAGGATTGGGGCTGGGGCTTTACGGGAGCCTCCATCTTCTTCCTTCTCCCAGAACCTATTTTGAATTCAACCGCATATTTTTCTCCGCAACACATACGCCACCGTTGTTGACCGGGGATCCTCGGGTTATTCTGAAAAGTTTTGCTGATTTAGCGCTTTCTCTTTGGGAAATCTATCCCATCGGTAGCATCTTGATAGTTTTCGTGTTGTTCGCGTTGGTCCGCTCTTTGGATGGAGAAAGTAACACTGTTGCCGTTTTGGCTGGCGCGTTGATTCTCTTCGGTGCTTTGCTGATTCGAAATAAGATGTCGTACTACACGATCTTGATTACTCCTGGTCTGGACCTGGCGATTGCGTATGTCGTGTGGTTGGAGATAACGCGAGCGCGTCAGAGAACGCTTTGGGCCTACGCCCGACGTGTTCTGATATTAGCCGCCTATGTTGCCAGTGTATTATTGATCATTTTACAGTGGAATGTAAACATATATCCTTATTATCTTGCCACTCAAGAGAGACTCAACGAAGTGATTCGTCCTGATGACGCGATTATTGGGACTCAAACCTATTGGTTTGATTTGTATACTCATGACTATGATTCCTGGGAAGAACTGGTTTACTATCAGCGCTATCGACCTGGGAGTACCGTTGCCGAGGCGCTTGCTTACCTGCGTCCCGACGTTTTCATTATCGATGATCATGCCGATGGATTTATCACCGACGAGCCGGGAGAAGAGCTCTATGCTCAATTTCTCACCCTCTCACGAAGAGAATTTGAGGAGTTTTTGGCGAGCCATGCCGTCTTGGAGCAGGCCTTTGATAATGAAGTATATGGAACAGTTCGTGTATACAGGATCAGATGGCGTTGATCGAGATATGCGTCATTGTACCGAACTAGGGATCAAATGAGAGACGTTGTTCATCGAAAATGGTTTTGGATAGCTCTGGCACTTGTACTTGGGTTGACGCTGGGCGTTCAATATAATGCCTTAGAGGATCCTTACCATATTGACGACGATGTACGTCAATATTTTTGGATGGCGCGTTATCAAAATCCTGAGCTCTTCCCGGAAGATGAGCTTATTGAGAACGTCAAAGGGATCCGCACAGTCGATTTGTGGGGTGGGAGGCTTCTCTTCAACCCTCAGAGTCCCGGTTTCAGTTTGCTTTATCGTTTTGCGAGCTGTTTTGTGGATTTTCTAACTTTCAATAAGGTTCTACCTTTTCTTAACGTGGCTCTGGCCGCATTTTACTTGTTCGGTTTAGCCCTTGACGTCACCCGATCTGCACCACAGTCCGCTTTTATTACTGCATTGTTTGGATTATTCGTGTTGGGAACTTCCTCAAAGATGAGCCCGCTTTCGGGTCTGGAGCGGTCTTTTCAATTCGTTTTGTTGTTGGCGTTTTTGTACTATTTCTTGCGGGGCTCTTGGGTAGGTGTCACGCTGGCGTTAGGATGTCAAATTCTTTTCTATGGGCCCACTTTTGTGGTCTCCATACTGGCGTACATTAGTGCGGTTTTTGGTTGTCGTTTGCTCTTTCAAAAAAGAGATGAGCGAAAACCCTGTTGGAAACCTGCTGGGTGGAGCCGGTCGTTCTTTTCGAAGGAAACTTTATTGCCGCTTTTTGTGAGTGGGTTACTGGGGCTGCTTATATTTGACTTGAACGTAATTCATTCCTCTGTTTCTCCTATTTGGGACGGTTTCGACGCGAATGTGTCGGTTTGGGAGAATCCAAGATACCAGGCTGGCGGGAGGATACCTATTTTCCCAACTTTCAACTCGGGTTTTCCCTATTTTCTTGTCATTGGATACGGCGGTTTATTCGCTGAGTTGGATGATTTTTATCATTTGATCCCCTTATTTCTTGTCTTAGTGCTCATTATCGTGGTGAAGGGATTTGATGCATTCCGCTATCCTAAACTTAATGCTCTCTTGTTCGCCAGCCTCAGCACTTGGCTTTTATGTTGGATCACGGCGTTGTTATTTGGTGAATTTGTTTTACTTTATCCCTTTAAGTATACGAATGCGCCTTTGTCCCTGTGGTTTTTCCTTGTATGTTCACTGAACAGTGAAGCCTTGTTGACTCATCTGATTGCCTTATGGGCGATACCTAGATCTCGTTGGCGACTGGGACTGGCTATTATTGGCGTAGTCATTTTATCCTTCAGTGTGCTGTTGACAGATCTACAAAGAGCCCTCTATGCCAGATTAATCGGAAGTGTGCCCTTTGTCGTGGGGGCTATCGCTCTTTTGCATGGACGCATATTGGGCGGGTTAAAGACGGTGCAGCGAGGACAAAGAGTACCGAAACTCGTGTGGGGATTCTATGCTCTCTTCTTGCTTATGGTCTTTTTGCCTCATGTAAAAGATGATATGATGACGGTTCCAGATGAACAACGTTCCCTTTTGAGATATATTGCAACCCTCCCTGAGGATGCGCTTTTGGCTGGCAGCCCAGATATTCTGTCTAATATCCCCTTGTTTTCTCAACGGAGCGTCTTCTTAAGTAGAGAAATCTCTTTTGTAGGACGTGAGCGAGTCATCGATTTCTTTGCGGCTTACTATTCGGAGGACAAAGAGACTATAATGGATTTCTGCGAGAAATATGGGGTTGATTACATGGTGGTTGATCTTTCTGAGTTCACCGAGGAGTATATGCAAGAAGGCGAATTCTTTTATGCGCCTTATAATGCTTATATTGCCGATATAACATCAAATCGTGCGGATTTTTTCCTATCTGACGTTCCTATTGAAGAGAGGGGATTCACCGGAAGGTCATTGTTTCTGTGGCGGTGTTCTGCTAGAGATTGAAAAGTTGACCTCTTTCTCGACTTTTTTTGGCTGACCCTTATTTCAGTAGAGTCAAGTCTTGGCCATACTGAAATAGCCATCAACCTCACACAAAGGCGCCAAGAACGTTAAGGAAATTCATAAAATTGTAAATTTTATTGATCTGAGTCGGTTTTGGTATCGAAAAAGTAATAAGCCACTTAAAAATCTTGGCGACTTTTGTGTCTTGGCGTGAGGCATAATCTTTTTCAGTGGTGTCAAGACTTGTTTTGGTATTTTAAGAATTTTACAGTCTTTATCTGCAGAAATTGTATGAAGGAGAAAACATAATGGCATATATTGATCCGAATACAGGGGGAATGTTGTTCCAGATTCTGGCCGCGGCATTCGCGCTGCTTTCCGGCCTGGTGTTGCTCTTTGCCCGTCAGATTCGGGCAGTGTGGGCCAGGTTCAGGCGTTTTCTGCGGGAGAAATTCGGTGGTAAATCTGTGGATGAGCTGTAATTCGGGGGTACACGGTGAAGACTTTGGTTATTGGGCTGGATGCTTTTGATCCCCGCATCTTTGAACGTCTGTCCGCGGGGGGAAGACTTCCAAATCTGACTCAATACGCGGATTTGGGGGGCTATGCGCCCCTTGAGGTGGCTAATCCCCCTCAGTCCGAAGTCTCCTGGACCAGCATCGCGACCGGCCTGAATCCGGGCCGACACGGGATCTTTGATTTCGTACAGCGTGATCCTGAAACCTATGGACCTTATCTTTCGCTGCTTCAAACAAAGCGAGACGTGCTGGGCACTCGGTTTATTCCCCCTCACACGGCGACCACTATTTTCGAGGAAGTAGCGCGTCGAGGTTATCCTGCCACGGTCTTATGGTGGCCTGCGACGTTTCCGGCTCGCCCGGAGATCCCGGTGCGAACCGTACCCGGACTGGGAACGCCGGATATCCAGGGACGATTGGGTGTCGGTGTTGTATATACCTCTGATCCTGCGTCGTTCCCCCAGACCCGCAAGACGCCGGTGGTAGCGCTGCGTTCCTGTGGTGCAGACTGTTATCAGGGGACGCTAGAAGGGCCGGTACGCAAAGGGGGAGGGGACGGCAAGGCCGCGGAACAGCCCTTTTCGCTTCAGGTCACCGGCTCCCGAGAGGCGCGCCTCACCATCGAAAAACAGACGTTCAGTTTGACCGAAGGACAATGGAGTCCGATTCTCGAACTCAGCTTTAGGCTGGGGCTTTTTGTACGTCTGTATGCCCTGACTCGTGTGCTTCTTACCCAGACTGCGCCGGAGGTTCATCTTTACGTCATGCCTTTGCAGATTCATCCGTTGCATCCCCTATGGCGCTATGCAGCGCCGGCTTCTTTTGCCAAGCGACTGTGGAAAGAACAGGGACCGTTTTTGACCCTGGGGATGCCTCAAGATACCACGGCACTGGAGGATGGCTGTATCGATGAGCAGCAGTTCCTGGCGCTCTGTGATGATATTTTTGCCCGACGCTCGCAGATTTTTCTGAGTCAGTTGCAGAACTTCCGCGAGGGCCTGTTGGCCGCCGTCTTCGATTCTCTGGATCGGATCCAGCACGTTTTTTGGGCCAGACGACCGGAGGTGGTCGAGGCCTGGTACGTCAAACTGGACGCTCTGATAGGTCAGATAGGACGCGAGTTGATGGCCGCTCATTCGAGGGATGCGAAGATCGTCATCCTCTCCGATCATGGCATTGCTGATTACCATCACAAAGTGCATTTGAATCGCTGGCTCCTCGAAGAAGGGTATCTCTGTACTACTTCTTCTGAAGCGGTGAACGGTCTTCAGGCCGTGGATTGGTCTCGCACTCAAGCCTATGCCCTTGGCCTCAATAGCGTGTATTTGAATCTCGCCGGGCGTGAGTCTCAAGGTTTGGTCTTACCTGAAGAGGCCGGACGTGTGTTGCAGGCTCTGAAAGCAAAACTCCTGGGATGGAAGTCTGCTGCAGGGGACGCCATTGTCTCGGGGGTGTGGCGGCGGGAAGAGGCTTTCGAGGGTTCCTTGACCGCACATGGCCCCGATCTGGTCGTGGGTTATGCGCGTGGCTTTCGAGCCTCGCCCGAGACGGGATTGGGAAAGTGGGCGGAATCTTCTGTAGTAGAGAATCGGGATCTATGGAGTGCCGATCATTGTATGGATTATCGGGAGGTTCCGGGGGTGTTATTCACCAACCAGTCCCTTGATGCTTATGCTTCTCTTTCGTATCGGGATATCCCGGCGCTCACGATAGGGACGGCACCTACCCAAAACGTCCCCCGGCCTCCACAGGCGCCTCAAGGGGAAGGCCGAGACGAAGTTGAACGGAGGTTGGAAAGCCTTGGATATCTTTAGACGACGTCTGCCTGAGCGCCAGGAGACGATCTCTGTGTTTGTGATAGTGCTGTCAATCGTTAACACGGTGGCCATTTACAGCGTGTTGTGGGAGCTGCCTTCCTTAAGAATGCGAATGTATGTGTGGGATATCGTCGGCGTCGCCTCCTACGCGCTGACGTTTGCTTTGATAGAAAGCCTGGGACTCTTCATGCTTGTGTGGGCATTGACCTATCTGTTGCCGAGAGATCTTTTTTCTCTGGATTTTGTCACCATGGCAACTTTAATCGTTTTTCTTTTGATTTACGGTAGTATGGGGTTGACAATTTCGGGGATGATGTTGAACCTTTGGCTGTTGGGGCTGGTGGCGATG
The DNA here is from genome assembly GCA_049975525.1 of Anaerolineae bacterium. GTDB lineage: Bacteria > Chloroflexota > Anaerolineae > B4-G1 > SLSP01 > G713. The sequence goes on along the minus strand of JBNGCW010000013.1, from coordinate 45,889 downwards.
TTGGGGTTGACGTATTTCGCCATCAAGTACCGGCGAGTGCGAGAGGTATGGTGGGAGTTCCTGGAGCGCCTTACCGTCCTCGCGGCGTTCTTTTTGCTCCTCGACGTCGTGAGTTTATTGATTGTAATGGTAAGGAATATCCCATAAGTTTGTCTTAGGGAGGCTAAAATGGATCGACGTGAGTTCCTCAAGCTGCTGGGTGCGTTGCCGCTGGCTTATCTGCTACGGAACACGCCCCGGCGTGAGCGAGGGGTGCAGAACGCCACGGATTTGCCGAACATTTTGATTTTGGTGTTTGATACCTTTTCGGCGAAGCACGCCTCGCTCCACGGTTATCCCAGAGAGACGACGCCCAATTTGTCTCGGTTTGCCGAACGGGCGACTGTCTACCATGCTCATTACGCCGCCGGCAACTTCACCAATCCGGGGACGGCGTCGCTGTTGACGGGAACCTATCCCTGGACGCATCGCGCGTTAGCTCTCTTTTCCTCCGTGTTGCCGCCTTACCATCGGCGAAGTCTCTTTGCCACCTTGGCCTCAGACAAGTATTACAGTCTTACCTATTCGCACAATCTGGTGGCGTCAACCCTTTTCTATAGCTTCTTCGAGGACATCGATCATTTTAAGAAAACACGGGATCTCTGTCTGCTGGACCATCAACTTTCAGACCGTCTGTTCCTCGGTGACTATGATGTGGCAGTCTGGCGGGAGCGTTTGTTTCGCGGTGGTGAGAATGTTCGCAGTCTTCCCTCTTCCCCTTTCTACTATTTTGTGAATCGGAAAATTTGGCTTGAACGCAAAAAAAGGATCCAGGAACAGTATAAAGAGCGTTTCCCACGGGGTTTGCCCATGCATCACGAGCAGATCTTCCTGCTCGAAGACGCCATGGCGTGGTTGAGTGAGCATTTGCGAACCTTGCCGCAACCTTTCCTGGGCTACTTTCACTTTTCACCTCCCCATTACCCTTACAATGCTCCCTCCGAATTCGTGGGAAAGTTTCAGGATGAGGGCGTGTTGCCTTCTAAGCCGCCACACTTTTTCAGTGATGGGCATTCAGAAGCGGTCATGCGACAGAAGTGCCGGGAGTACGATGAGTACGTGGCCTACGTGGATCGAGAATTCGGGCGGCTTTACGACAATTTATCTCGATCCGGCATGTTGGAAAACACCTGCCTTATCGTCACCTCGGATCACGGAGAGATGTTTGAGCGCGGTATCATTTTTCATTCCACTCCAACCTTGTACGAATCCATCATTCGGGTCCCTTTGTTGATCTCCTGGCCTGGCCAGGAACGGCGAGTGGACGTAGAGATGCCAACCAGCGCGGTAGACGTGTTGCCCACCTTGTTGGAGGCGGCAGATCAACCTATACCGACCTGGTGTGAGGGTGAAGTGTTACCCGGATTTCGGGAGACGCCCGTCGATGAGGACCGCAGTGTCTTTGCGGTTGAAGCCCGCTCCAATCCTTATGACGCGCCGCTGCAGAGGGTGACGCTGGCCATGATCAAAGGACGCTATAAGCTGATCCATTATCGAGGCTATCCCGGCTATGAGAGTGAGTATGAACTGTATGATTTGGTTGCGGATCCCGAAGAGCTGCGGGATTTGTATGATCCAACCTGGGTGACGTGTCGGGTGTTGCAGGACGAGTTGGAGGAAAAACTTTACGCGGTCAATCAACCCTATGGAGGTAAGGGCTGAGACAATGATTGGCTCGAATCGAAAACGAAAAATCGACGGGCTCACCCTGGGTGTCGTCGTCACCGTCGCTGTGCTGCTGGCGACGTTGAGCGTCCTCCGCTACACCGGCTACAACGCCGGGATGTTGGACCTGGGCAATATGTCCCAGGCGATCTGGAGCGCCACGCAGGGGTATCCGCTGGAGTACACGCGCCAGGGCGGGAATTTCAGCCGGCTGGGCTGGCACATGGAGGTGATCTTTTTCCTGATCGCGCCGCTCTATGCGCTCTTCCCCGATCCGCGGCTGTTGTTGATCCTGCAGGCGGGGCTGTTTGCCGCCGGGGCGTGGCCCATCTACCGCATCGCCTCGCGTTACTTTGCCGACCGCAACCTGGTGCGCGTCTGCACCTTTATTTATCTTTTCTACACCACGGCGCAGACGGCGGTGCTCTTCGATTTCCACGGGGATACGCTGGGGATGCCGCTCCTGGCTTTTGCGCTGGACGCGTTGGATCAGCGCGCCTGGCGGCGTTACGGCGTCTGGGTAGGGCTGGCGTTGCTCTGCAAGATCTACGTGGCGCTGCCCGTGGCGGCCCTGGGGCTGGTGCTCTATCTGGAGGGCGAGCGGCGCGCCGGGGTGCTGACGACGCTGGCGGCGGTGGGCTGGCTGGCCGTGGCGATGCTGGTGATCCGTCCCGCCTTCCCTTCCGGTCAGGTTGAAGCGTCCTCCGAAAACGTTTTTAGCTATCTCTGGTTCTACTTTGGGGGCCTGGATAGCGCTTATCTGCTCCAGACGCTGGTGCAGCGGCTGGGGACGGCGTTTATCGTGCTCTTGCCCGGCCTTTTTCTGGGACGATACGCGTGGACATGGCTTTTACCTGCGCTCTCCATTGCACTGCCTGCTATTGCCAGCGTCGGAAAAGTGGCCGCGTACGATTATCGCTTTCACCACTACGCGCTTTCTGTGCCCTTCTTTGTGTTGGCGGCGATCTACGGCGCGGTGGAACTGCGACGCCGTCAGAGAGCCGCCGGGGCGTCTCGCGTGGGCCGGCCCTGGCGCAGCGAGCTGCTCTTTCTGGGGGCGCTGACGCTGGTGTTCAACATCATTCTTGTGGACACACCGTTGAACCCGCAGTTCTGGTTGGACAGGCCCCACTGGGGCATCAACGATCTGAAGTACGGGCAGCAGCCCCGGGACCGCTTCAAGGATCGCTGGTTGGATGAGCATGTGCCTCCTGACGCTCCTCTGGCGACGGTGGGTCTGTTTGCCCCCCACCTGATCAATCGTCGGACGGTCTTTATGAACCGCTATCCCGGACACGCGGATCTGCAGCAGGAGGCTTTCCTGGAGCACCTGGAGAGGGTGGACTACGTCGTCAATGACGCCCTGTACGATTTCGCCATGCCCCTTGAGGAGGGGGTGGTGTTGGGCGGCGTGCTGCACGATCTGCCGGCCATTGTGGATGTGGCGACGCATCCCGACTTTCACCTGCTCGCTGCGCAAGATGGGCTGTTGCTTTTTGGTAAAGACGATCCTTTGAAGCAAGCCTTGAACTATGAGATCACGGCAGAACCGCTGGATTCAGCGGAGAGTTCTGAGCCTCTGGCGGTTTTCGGCGACGCCATCGCATTGTTGGCGGCGGAGGTCACGCCTGTCGATGTTGAGGAAAGGCGTTTTCGATTGATGTATACCTGGATGCCGCTGCGTCCTCTGGATGATGAGCCGAGGCTGTTGGCTGTCTCCCGCCTGGAAGGCGTGGAGCACGGGCGCTATCCGCATCTGCCGACCCTGGCGCTGCATCCCACCGTCGAGTGGTCCCTGGGCGAAGTGGTGCATGAAGTTTTTGAGATCAAGGCTCCCGACGGACTTGCTTCCGGCGCGTACCGGCTTTCTGTAGGCTGGTATGACAGCAGTCACATCGAAGCGGACGCCACAGACGAGCGCTCCCGCGTGGGAGAAGAGTTTGTGGTGGGGCACATCGTTCTGCAGGAGTAGCCAGAAGATGTCTTTTCGTGAGCGCCTGTGTGTTGATCTCGACCTCCTCTGGCCCCTGGTCATCCTGGCGGGCTTTGGCGTCTACGTCTCCCTCGTCCCCCTGCCGCCCAACGACTACTGGTGGCACCTCAAGATCGGGGAGCTTATCTACACCACGGGGCGCGTTCCTGCGACCAATCTCTTCGCCTGGACGCTGCCCGCCGACGCGCCTTTTTTCTACGGGGCGTGGCTGGGTCAATATCTGCTCTACCTGCTCTACCGCTGGGGTGGGGTGGCGCTGACGCTCTTCGCCCGCACGGTGTTGCTGCTCATTGCCTTCTGGCTCATGACCTATCTCGCCCGTCTGCGCAGTGGATCGTGGCGGCTGGCGGCGCCGGCGCTGGCGCTCGCCGCCGGGATGTCGCTCAACAACCTCATCGTCCGCCCGCAGATCTGGTCGTGGCTGCCCTTTATGTGCTTTCTGCTGCTGCTGACGCGCTACGCGGCGGGCGACCTGCGCTGGACGTGGCTGCTGCTTCTCCCGCCGCTGATGATCTTCTGGGTTAATGCCCACGGCGCCTTCGTGCTGGGGCTGGCGCTGCTGGGCATCTTCGGCGTGGGCGAGCTGCTGCGCACGGCGCTGCGCCTGTCGGAGGCGCGACCCTGGCCCGAGATCGGGGCGCTGGCGGGTGTGGGGCTGCTCACTGGCCTCGCCACCCTGATCAACCCGCGCGGCGTGGACATCGTCGCCTACGTCTGGGGCCTGATGACCGATCCGCCCAGCCAACAGCTGGTCGTTGAGTGGCAGTCGCCCGCGCCCACCGGCATTCCCAACACCGTCTTCTACGTCAGTGTGTTGCTGCTGCTTTTCGTCCTGGCGTACACCCGCTACCGGCTGACACCCACCGACGTGCTGCTGACCGCCGGCTTTCTCTGGCTGGCGTGGAGCGGGCAACGCTACGTCATCTGGTATGGCTGGGCGGTGATGCCGCTGTTGGCCCGGGCGGTGGAGGAGTTACCGCTGCCCCGGCCCATCTTCGCCGCGCAGCGCAACCTGCTCAATCTGGTGTTGGCGCTGCTGCTCTTCGTGCCGGTGCTGCTGGTGCAGCCCTGGTGGGTCGAGCGTCTTCCCCTGCCGGAGACCTACTGGGAGGGCGTCTGGCGCGACGTGCCTCAAGGCCCGCTGCTGCGCACCTCCACGCCGTTGGGCGCGGTGGCGTACCTGTGGGCCAACCCCGGCGGGCGACTCTTCAATGAGATGGGCTACGGCAGCTATCTGATCTGGGCGCTGCCGGACCAGGGTGTCTTCATCGATCCCCGCGTGGAACTCTATCCGCTGGAGATGTGGGAGGATTACATCCGCATCGGCGACGGTGTGCGCTCGCTGGAACTGCTGGAGGCCTACGGCGCCGACCGCGTGCTGTTGGATCGGGAAAGCCAGGAGGAGTTGGCGCGGGTGCTGGCCTCGGCCCCGGCGTGGGAGCGCGAGTACCGGGACGAGTTCGCGGAGATCTGGCGCAAGCGCTGATGTTCGAGGCGCGATGTAGCCATCCATCCCGTTGGGGGGGTGCTTGGGTATGGCGGGTGGAATCGCGTTTTGAGGTCACGCCGCCGACAGGCTTGGTGGCTTACTGCGGACCTTGGCGCACGAAGATCACCGCTGTCTCGTCTGCGTAGCGCTGTTCCCAGCGCGGTGACCGCGCCGCCGCTTCGATGAGCTTCGCCTGCGTCTGACGGCTGAGCAGTAGCGTCTGCACCCCATAGTCCGCCAGCCGTGCCTCCCAGTCCTCAGCCGCGTTGGTGATGGCGATGTAGTCCTCCCACAGCGCGTAGGGATAGAGCTCGATACGTGTGTCGACGAAGACCCGATAGTCGGGCGTGGTGGCCCAGATGAGGTAACTGCCGAAACCCAGGTCGTGGAACAGCGGACCGGGGGGCTGTGCTTCCAGCAGGTACGCTGTCGCTGCGACGGGTGTCTCGGCTACAGAGAGGACGCTCGCTTTTTCCGGCGGCAGCGGCAGCGCGGTCTTGAACCACGGCAGCGTCAGCGCGGCGGCGAGCAGCAGCAGGCCCGCGATGGCGCGGTTGAAGGCCGGGTGCTCCGTCGTCGGCGGAGACGTGAGGTGGAAGTGAGCGGTGACCTCGGTTGCCAGCATGTCCAGGTGCCGCGCCAGCGTCGGCGCCATGATCAGGCCGAACCAGATCACGCCCCGCGCGGTGCGCACACCTAACGCGCCGAAGGCGAGGAACGCTCCCAGCTCCATGATGGAGGGGCGCCTCGGTGAGAGTGCCAGCAGGGCGGCGCTGCCCAGCAGTGCAGCGTAGAAGAGCAAGCCCATCCCCGTCGTGGGGGAGGGCGGGGCCCATTCCGGGATCAGCGTCTGGATGCGGGGGTCGGTGCTCATGCGCGTCACGTAGCCGAGCCGCGCCCAGCCGTGGGGCGAAAGCAGCAGTGCCAGCGCGCCGGCACCCAGCGTCAGCGCAGGGGCGATCAGCGGCTGCGGCTGCCACTGCTCCCCGGCGACACGCCTGCGGACAATGCACCAACCGCGCTGCGCCAGCCAGAGTCCCAATAACACGAAGCCGATAGGCCAGGAGCCGTGGCTGTTGGCCCAGATCCAGAGGCTCGCCGGGATAAGCGTCAGCAGCCAGGGTCTCTCCCGGCGATCGTAGCCATGGATGACGACCAGGATCAGGGACGCCATGAGGAAGCCGATGGCCTGCGGGCGCAGATTCCAGTCGTTGAGCCCCAGTGCGGCGGCGACCAGGGTTGCCAGCGCAGCCGCGCGCCAGCTGCCTGATTTGGCGCGGGCAAGCCAGAGGACGCTCGCGTAAGCCGAGGTGATGATCAAACTGTGTGCCAAGACGAGAAGCGGGGGACCGCCCAGCCGATAGACGAGGTAAAACCAGGCTTGGGTCAGCCAAAAAACCCAAAAGGTGTACGGGGCACCGCTGCGGGTGTAAGAGAAGGTGTCGGTGGTGGGGATTTCGCCGGTGGTGACCAGCTGCTCGCCGACTTTGAGGTGCCACCAGAAGTCGTGGGGGCGGATGGGGTGGGTGTTGACGAAGACGAAGACGCCCACAAGCACGGTCAAAGCCCAGAGGTGGGCCAGGGTGGGGCGGTGTAATCCGGTCATCCACTCTCCTTTTGTCGCTTGGCGATGCGCTGTCGGGATCTGGGGGCATTATACTACCGCCGGGGAAGAAGACGAGAGGGTCGCAGGCCCCGCTCTTTTTGCGTCCTCCCGTTGCTCAAATCCCCAAATCTTCTATACTTAGAGTCGAGGCCATGGAGTAGGTGAACGTGCAATCTAGAATCTGTCACGGGGGTAAAGGAGCGTGCTCATGAAAAGCTACCGCAAAGAGCTCTGGTTCGAGACGCCGACGCGCCGGGCGTTTGTCAACATCACGCCGCAAGTCGAGGAGTGCCTGGGGGAGAGTGGGATTCAGGAGGGGCTCTGTCTCGTCAACGCGATGCACATCACCGCCTCCGTCTACATCAACGACGACGAGGAGGGGCTGTTGCAGGATTACGAGGACTGGTTGGAGGATCTGGCACCGCACGCGCCGATCAGTCACTACCGGCACAATCGCACCGGCGAGGACAACGGCGACGCGCACCTCAAGCGACAGGTCATGGGGCGCGAGGTCGTCGTGGCGGTGACCGGGGGGCAGCTGGACTTCGGCCCGTGGGAGCAGATCTTCTACGCTGAATTCGATGGACGCCGCCCCAAGCGCGTCCTGGTCAAGATCATCGGCGAGTGAGGCGGGATCGTGGCGGAACTGACTGCCCCGGGGGCCAACCGCCGTTGGCTGACGGCGTTGAAGGTTGGGGTCAGCGGGGGGCTGTTGTTCTATCTGCTGCGCTATCAGGTTGATCTCGCGCAGCTCTGGGCGACGCTGCGCGGGGCACGGTGGGAGTATCTGCTGATCGCCGGCTTGCTGATCGTGCTGGGCACGGCGCTGCGGGCCGTGCGCTGGCAGGCGCTGCTGCAGGCGCTGGAGATGGAGGTGCTGTTGCGGCGGCTGATTTATCTTTACTTCGTGGGCGCCTTCTTCAACATCTTTCTGCCCAGCGGCCTGGGTGGCGACGCGGTACGGATGGCGGAGTTGACGCAGAGCACGCAGCGCGGCCCCGAGGCGGTGGGCACGACGCTGGTGGACCGCGCCATGGGCCTGTGGGTGCTCTTCGCCCTGGCGCTGGTGGCGCTGCCCTTCAGTGGGGGGCTGCTGCCGCCGGGATGGACACCGGTGATCGGCGCGATTGCGGCGGTCGGCGTCGTGGGAGGGTGGGTGGTCGTGACGTCGCCGCTGCTGCCGTGGCTGGGACGCAGGGTGAAATGGCCGGGGCGGGAGAAGGTGGAACGCTTTGCCCACGCCGTCGCCGAGCTGGGCTACCCGGCGTTGGCCCGTGCCTCTCTCGTCTCCCTGGTGTTTGATCTTCTGCTCATCGCCTTTAACGTCCTCGTCGCCGCTGCTTTGGGGGTCCGTCAGCCGCTGGGCGTTTTTTTGCTCTTCACCCCCTTGATCTCCTTCTCGCTGGCCCTGCCTATTTCGGTGGGCGGGTTGGGTGTGCGCGAGCAGACCTACGTATTGCTCTTCGGTGCGGTGGGGGTGCCGGAGACGACGGCGGTCGCCATGTCGCTGCTCAACTACACGCTGAGCCACGTGATCGTCGGTTTGCTGGGCGGGCTGTTGTACGCGGTATCCAACGCTAAGGAGTTAGCCGTTCATGTCTGAGAGTTCCACAATGCCGCCGCCCCTCGATCTTTCCGTCGTCGTTCCTGTGTACAACGAGGAGGCCAACGTCGCCCCTCTTCACGAGGAACTGCGCGCGGTGCTGGAGACGCTGACGTCGCGGTACGAGATTCTCTTCGTGGATGACGGCAGCAGCGACGGCAGCGCCGAGGCGCTCCGCCGACTCTACGAGCGCGACACGCACGTGCGGGTGGTTCGCTTTCGCCGCAACTTCGGGCAGACCGCAGCTTTCACCGCCGGTTTCGATCACGCGCAGGGTGCCTTGATCGTTACGCTGGATGCCGATGGACAGAACGATCCCGCCGACATTCCGCGGCTGGTGGCGGAGCTTGAAAAGGGGGCGTATGACATCGTCGTGGGCTGGCGCGTCGACCGCCGGGAGTCGCTGCTCCGCCGCTTACTCTCCGGATGCGCCAATGCGATCATCAACCGTGTGACCGGTCTGCAGCTCCACGATCGCGGCTGTTCCCTCAAGCTCTTCAAAGCGGATCTGGTGGGGCACATCCGGCTCTACGGGGAGCTGCATCGCTTCCTGCCGGAGATCGTCAGCACGGTGGGGGCGCGCGTGGCGGAGATCCCCGTCAACGATCGCCGTCGTCGCTCCGGGCGCTCTAAGTACGGCGCCATCTCGCGTACGCCGAGGGTGCTGCTGGATCTGATCACGGTGGCCTTTATGCTGGGCTTCTTCACCAGCCCTATGCGTCTTTTCGGAAGCATTGCTTTTCTCAGCGGCCTGTCCGGTCTGCTCATCGATGGTGGGCTGGCGCTGATGAAAATCTTTCATGGGCTGACCGGCGGCCCGGCAGCATTCAACGCCTATCAGATCGGCAACCGTCCCCTTTTCTTTTTGGGGTTCTTGCTGATCTTGTTGAGTGTGCAGTTCCTGATGATGGGCTTGTTGGGTGAGATGATCATGCGGACGTACTACGAGGCCCAGAACAAGCCTCCTTACTACGTCCGCGAAATTTGGCAACATGAGTCATGAGAGTGCGAGGATCAACGGCTAAGGAGGCATGCATGTCGCGCGCAGACGATGGATTAGGTTTTTTACTCAAATACGAAAACGTCGCCCGTTATGAGGACGGTGAGGTCTATATTTTGGATCGCCGTGTCTACCCGCGCAAAGTCGAGTACGTGCGTTGTGAGGATTACATCGAGGTGGCGCAGGCCATCACCGATATGGTGACGCAGAGCGGCGGCCCGTGGATGGCGGCGGCGATGGGCATGGTAAGCGCCGCCCGCTCCGCCCGCGATTTGCCCGAGGACGAGGCCCGCACGCTGTTGAGAGAAGCGGCCTACGCGCTCTCCCACGCGCGGCCCACCACCTCGCAACGCATGGTGGCCCACGTCGAGAGCATCCGCGCCGTCGCTGAGGAGGCGCTGGCACGCGGCGCCGATCCCGAGCGTGTGACGTTGTCCTACGTCGAGGCGCGCCGCGAAGCGCGGTACAATCGCTCGCGCACCATCGCCACCTACGCGGTGGATCTGCTGCCGGAAGATCAGTGCACCCTTCTGACCCAGTGCTTTGCCGAGACGCTCATCGGTTTCGTGCTGCTGGTGGCCAGGGAGCGCGGGTGTGACGTCCGGCTCATCGCGCCGGAGACGCGGCCCTATCTGCAGGGCGCGCGGCTCACCGCCAGCGTCGCCGTCGAGATTGGCGTGCCGGTCACGCTTATCACCGACAACATGCCGGGCTACGTCCTCTCGCGGGGGATGGTGGACGCTTTTATCTGTGCCGCCGACGTCATCACCCTGGACGGACACGTGGTCAACAAGATCGGAACCTATCAGATTGCCTCGGTGGCACACCGTCATGGCGTGCCTTTCTACGTCTTGGGAACGCCCTCGGCGCAGAATCCTACCCTCGACACGGTGGAGATCGAGGAGCGCGACCCCGACGAGGTGCTCTACGCCATGGGGGTGCGGACGGCGAAGGGAGGCGTGCAAGGCTACTACCCCGCCTTTGACGTGACCCCGCCGGCGCTCGTCGGCGCGGTGGTGACGGAGAAGGGCGTTTTCTCTCCCTATGACCTGGCTCGTCACTTCGGCGCGGAGGTCTCCTCGGCGTAGAAAAGCGCCTGAGGATCCGCTTCGATGCCCGTGCCGTCCGTCCGCCAGTGGACTCCTTGGACCACGCCGGTGTAGTGGACCAGCCTCTTCGCCATGCGGGCCAGGTTTCGGGGATCCCCTGAGGTGTAGAAGCGGTGGTGGGCCGCCTGGTTCTCCCCGGCCTGCAAATCGCCTTGTTGCAGCAGCCGGCCCACCTGACGGGCCACGGCGGGCGCCGGATCGACGAGTGTCACGTCCGGCCCCACGACCTCGGCGATGGTCTTGGTCAGAAAAGGATAATGCGTGCAGCCCAGCACCAGGTGGTCGATGTCCCGGGCGGTCATGGGATCGAGGTAGCGGTGCAGCAGGGCACGGGTCTCCGGCGTGTCCAGTGCACCCTCTTCAACGGCCGTGACCAGGCCGGGGCAGATTTGGGTCTCCAGCCGGGCCTGGGTGGCGAAACGTCGCACCAGGTCCCGGAAGAGCCGACCTTGGAAGGTGGCCGGGGTGGCGATGACGCCGACGACACCGCTGTGGGTGCGTTCCACCGCCGGTTTGATCGCCGGTTCCATGCCCACGAAGGGAACGGTGGGGAAGGTGGCCCGCAGGGCGTGGAGGGCCGCGCCGGAGGCGGTGTTGCAGGCGACGACGATCAATTTAGCGCCCTGGGCGAGCAGGAAGCGCGTGATGGTCTTCGCGTAGTCACGCACCTCCGCCACGGGCCGAGGGCCGTAGGGCACGTGAGCCTGGTCGGCGAAGTACAGCGTGCTCTCTGCCGGCAGCTGACGCACCACCTCGCGCCAGACCGAAAGCCCGCCTACGCCGGAGTCGAAGAGGCCGATGGGGGCGGAGGAGGTCACGGGGTTGTCGCCGGCGTGAGGGAGAACGTGTAGGGTGCGTTTTCGGTGGTGACGGGCGCCAGCGCCGAAATGGCGATCACGGCTTGATCGGCGTTGTCTCCCAGGGGGAGCACCCAACTGCCGTGGGTGAGGCCTTCGGCGGGTTGCAGGAGCGGCGTGACGACCGGCCCGCCGTGTTCGTAGACCACCAGCTGCACTATCCACTCCTGAGCCAGGACGTTGGCGTGGCGTACGAATCCCTCTGCGCTCCAGGCCGGGTCCGGCTCTTCGGCGTCGTCTTGAAAGACGTTTTCCCCATCGACGGTGAGGACGATGTCGTCCAATGCCAGGCCGGGTTGATTGACGGCTGCGTCGGTGATGTACTCAAAGCGCAGCGCAATCTCCTGTCCGACGAAGTCTGTCAAATCGGCATGGAGGGTTTGCCAGCCGCCGCTCTGCCCCGTCAGGCCGCAGCCGTAGTTGTTGCCGTTGGGATCGGTGGTGGTGCAGTCCAGTCGCGCGTCATTCAAGATCGTCCACCGGATCTCCGTACTATGCAGATCCTCGGGGAGGACACCGCTCTCGGTGGTGCCGACGAGGAGATAGGCGTAGTCCCAGTCCTCTTCGATGTGGTACCAGGCTTTGAAGGAGAGTTCGGCCTGCTCTGCCGCGCTCAGGTCCACCCGCCGTGTCAGCATACTGTCAGACTCGTCACTGCGGTTGGACCACCAGAGGTATTGGCCACTGTAAGCGTCCGTGTTCATCAGCTTGACCGTCGATGTGCCGCTGAAGGTGAAGGAAAGGGGCGTCTGCGCCTCAATCTCGACGTAATCCACACCGTACTGGTGAACGGCGCTGCTGTGGGCAACCGGGTAATCCTGGCGACCGTAGGCGATGTCCACGTAGGGGGTGTAAGGATCGATGCGTCGGTAGCCGTAGCGCCCGTCCGCCAGGCTGGGATCGTCGAGGAGGTTGGCCACGATCCACTCGGCGAGGAGGGCCTTGTGGTTCTCCGATTTCCCCAGACTCGCCAGCGTGGCGTCGATGCTCTCCATGCCGTTGGTGTCGTGGGCCACCAGCGCCTGGGTCGCTGTCTCTCCATAGCGCTCCAGGAAGTACTCCATGAAGAGATAGGCGGCACCGTAGTTGGCGGAGGCGTCCCCGGCCGTGCCCTCGGGCCAGGTGGTCAACTGGGTGTCCGGCGCGTAGGCGTAGGAGATGTCGCTGCCGCCGACCTCGTAGTAGCCGGGCTTGTAGGCGCGGTCGTTGAGGGCCATGGCCAGCTCTGAACAGCCTTCGTTGAGCCAGGTCTCTTCGTTGCGGTCGTTGTACCAGTGGATCATGTGCTGGAACTCGTGGGCCAACACGCCGTTGTAGAAATCGCTGCCGATGGTGATGTTATCCAGGTTGATGTAGAACATCTCCATCTCGTTGGAGTCGCTGCGCACCTCCTGGACGTACTCGTCCGGGCTGGAAAAGTAGCCGGCAACGGTAGCGCCCAGGTTGGTCGCGTGCAGTACGCTGAGGTGCGGATCGCCGTCCACGCCCGGCGTCCATTCTGAGCCGAAAAAGTTACGGTTGGTTGGATAGGTATGTTCCTCGAAGAGGTCGGCAGCTTCCCGCAGGGCTTCTTCGTTGACGGAGATGCCCTTTTCCACCCACATGTAGAGGTGGGGGGTCTTGTAGCGCAACTCGGCATCGACCTCGAATTGTTCTTCCGTGTCCACGTTGGAGGCGTGAAATCGCCGCACGGTGCCCAGGGGATAGTCCGGGTTCTCGGTGGAGGCCACGCGCGGGGTGTTGGGATCGATGCCCAGCAGACGGATGCCCAGATCGTGGATGTCGGCCTGCGGTACGACAGTTTCCTGGATGGCGTCCAGAGTTTCCAAGGCCTTGGGCGGTGGGGAGGGGGCCGGCGTAAGGGGCAGCTCCACATTCTCTTCGGTCGGGGTCGGCTGGGGCTTTGACGGATTTTGGTTGTTCAAGACAAGAAGGAGACCTGCGCTGACCGTGCAGCAAGTGCACAGCAGGAACAGAACCCCTATCACGACGGCTACAATGATCCAGGTGCGGTTGTTTTCCATGTTGATCCTTTCCTTCAAAAGCAGAAACAACGCATAAAAATCGGATTTCTCCAAAACTTGCCCCACATGTGGGAAAATTCGCGGCCAAAACCACCAGATATAGGGGATGACCGACTAGAAATCCCAGGTTGTGGGCGCTGCCCTTGCTCTTCCGCCCGCCTGCCTACGAGACGTGACCGTCATTATAGCCGGGATGGGGGCAAAAACAATCGGGGCTACGCAATGAACGAAGTCATGTTAGGGAAAGTGTAAGCCCGATCGACATGTCCCCACAAAGGTGTGTAGACCCCAATAACCTGCCGGCCTGGCATGGCAAGGATGGGCCGACTTTGCTTTAACCCAGGTCCTCCGCCGAGAAGCTGGCCGGCAGCAGCTGTTCCAACGTCCACTCGCGGTAATGTCCCTCGGACGTCCCGACGAACACAGGCATCTCCGGCTCGCCGAACTCGCGCATCACCTGACGACACGCGCCACAGGGAGTACCGCCGTTGGCGGTGACCACAGCCACGGCCACGATCCGCCGGGCGTCCTCGGAGATCGCTTTGGTGATAGCGACCCGTTCCGCGCAAAGGGTTAACGGGTAGACGGCGTTCTCCACGTTGGCGCCGGTGAAGATCCGTCCATCCTCCGTCTGGACGGCGGCGCCCACTTTGTAGTGGGAGTAGGGGGCGTAAGCGTGCTCGCGCGCCTCGGCGGCCTTCGCTACCAAGATCTCAGGCTTGATCGTCGGGGTTGTCATCGTGTTTCTCCTCGGTGTCGTTCATCCCCTCTCTCTTGACGCGGGCGGGTACGCCGTATGCCAGGCTGCCCGACGGCAGGTCGTGGGTCACCACCGAACCGGCGCCTGTTTTGGCGTGGGCGCCGACCGTCACCGGAGCCACCAGCAGCGTGTCTGAGCCGATGAAAGCGCCTTCTTCGATGGTGGTGCGGTGTTTGCGTTTGCCGTCGTAGTTGCAGGTGATGGTGCCGGCCCCGATGTTGGCGCCTGCGCCTACCTCGGCGTCGCCCAAATAGCTGAAATGTCCCATCTTCGCGCCGGGGCCCAGGGTGCTGTTCTTCATCTCGCCGAAATTGCCCATGTGCGCGCCTTCGCAGAGGCGTGCGCCCTTGCGCAGGTGCCCGAAAGGACCGATGTCGCTGTCATCCTCCATGATGGCGTATTCCAGCACGGAGGCCAATACCTTACAGCGATCGCCGATGGTGCAGCTCTCGATCAGGGTGTTCGGTCCGATCTGACACGCTTCGCCGATGGTCGTCGCTCCGCGCAGGTGGGTGTTGGGCGCGATGACCGTCTCCGGGCCGATGGTGACGTCCACGTCAATATAGGTCGTCGCCGGATCGATCAACGTCACGCCTGTCAGCATCCAGCGCTCGTTGATGCGGATGCGTAAGGCCTGCAGCGCGCGGCTTAAATCCACGCGCGTCTCGATGCGCAGCAGCTGCAGAGCGTCGTCGGTGAGCGCTGCGCCGGGTGCCTCGGTAAAGGGTTTCAACCAGCCCTCGAGCGCCGGCAGCTCCTGCGTCCGGCACTTGAGCGCGGCTTCGCGTCCCAGGGCGAAGACGGGTGTGGTGCCGAGGCGCAGGACAGGGACGGCGTCGGACGCGCGCTGTTCCAGCAGGGCCTGCAGGGTCTCGACGCGCAGCAAAGGCATGTCGGGGGGCAGCGCGATCAGCGCGTCCGGAGGTGTTTCCAACCGCACCAGCGCGCGGTGCAACGCGCCGGCGAGCCCTTCTGCCGCCGGAACGGTCACGCAGGGCACATCCTCGCCGGCGACCGCGCGGAGCGCCGCCTCGCTTTGAGGTGCGCTCACGAGGATGGGGTGAGCCTTCAGCCGGTGGGCCAGATCCAGCGTGTAGCGGAGCATGGGCCGTCCCGCCAGCGGGTGCAGCACCTTGGGCGCATGGGCGTGAAAGCGCGGCGCGGGATCATGGGCCAACATCACGAGTGCAAGTTTCATACGTGTCTCCCCAGGGTGGGTCTTCTCTCTGCAACCGTTCAGGTTGGTGAGTGTCCAGGTGCAACGCACTTAACGGATCGAAACAAACCGCGCATGGTTCAGGCGTCCCCGGCTCGTGAACTTCGGCGAAAGTGCGTCGCACCTCAGAAGACTAAACCGATATTTCTCTCTTATGGACCGCTCATTATAGCATCACCTGAAGCGAGGACAACCTGCTCCGCCGGCGGGTGAACGAATGGGAAGCCGCACTTCGCTGCGCTCGGTTACGCTTGGTATACTGCGCGATTGTATATCGATGAAGATAGTGTTATACTGGAAAGCCAGGTACTGAAGAGGTCCGACCCAGTAGGGTATCCCTTGGGCCGTGGAGGCCCTCTTTCCGTAGAAACGGTGACGCAGGTGATGAAACCGGTCCTCTCTGACTAAGCCCAAGGTTGGACGCTCCCAGTTGGTTCTGGCACTCTCGGTGCACATTGTGAACTGTATCTACAAAAGGAGGCATCATGACCATCTCAAAATCGGAACACTTCATCCGTGAGTTGTTAGAGCACGCCGACGTTGAGATCAACGGTAACCGCCCCTGGGATATTCAGATTCACGATCCACGCTTCTACGACCGTGTCATCCGCGAGGTGGAGTTGGGCTTCGGCGAAGCTTACATGGACGGCTGGTGGGATTGTGAGGCGCTGGACGAACTTATCAATCGCATCTTCCTCGCCGACCTGCCGGACAAGCTGCAAGGTAACTGGAAACTGGCTCTTCATGCCCTCAAAATGCGCCTCTTCAACTTGCAGACCCGGCGACGAGCCACCGAAGTGGCCGAGCGCCACTACGATCTGGGCAATGATCTCTACGAAGCCATGCTTGACAAGCGCATGAACTACACCTGCGGCTATTGGAAGGAGGCCGATAACTTGGACGAGGCCCAGGAGGCCAAGCTGGAGCTGGTCTGCAGGAAGATCGGACTGGAGCCGGGGATGACGGTGCTGGAGTTGGGCAGTGGCTTCGGCAGCTTCGCCCAGTACGCGGCGGAAGAGTACGGCGCGGTGGTCACCGGGTACAACATCTCAAAGGAACAGGTGAAACTGGCGCGGGAGCGCTGTGCGGGCCTGCCGGTCACCTTCAAGCTCCAGGATTACCGCGACGCGGAAGGTACTTACGACCGGGTGATCTCCATCGGCGTGATGGAGCACGTGGGCCATAAGAACTACCGCACCTACATGGAGGTGGTGGATCGTACGCTCAAAGAGGACGGGATCGCTTTTTTCCACACCATCGGCGCCAACGTCAGCGCGGGAGTGGGCAACGCCTGGACGCACAAGTACATTTTCCCCAACGGCATGTTGCCCTCCATCGCCCAGCTGGGTAAAGCCATGGAAGGGCTCTTCGTGGTGGAGGACTGGCACAACTTCGGGCCGTACTACGATCCCACGTTGATGGCCTGGTACGAGAACTTCGAGGCGGCTTGGCCCGAACTCCGGAAAAACCCCCGATACGATGAGCGCTTTTACCGTATGTGGCGTTTCTATCTGCTGAGCAGCGCCGGCGGCTTCCGCGCCCGCAGTCAGCAGCTCTGGCAGGTGGTGATGACGCGGCCCGGCACCCCGCAGCCGGATTGTCGTATCAGCTGAGCGGGTGCAGAGATGTGGATCGGTAGATATTTCGGGTTGGCGCGCAGGTTTTGGGTCAGGTGACCATGCATCGGGCGGATGTGCTGATCGTCGGTGGAGGGCCGGCGGGCGCGAGCTGCGCCTGGGCGCTGCGCCGCCACGGCCTCGACGTGCTGGTCCTGGATCGCGCGACCTTCCCCCGGCTCAAGCTCTGCGCCGGCTGGATCACGCCGGAGGTGCTGGTGGATCTGGAAGTCGCGCCCGATGACTACCCTCACGCGCTGACCACCGTCACACGCCTTGTCGTCTCCGTGTGCGGCCTGCGCCTGCCTCTATCGACGCGCCATCTCGCCATCCGCCGCGTCGAGTTTGACGCCTGGTTGCTGGCGCGTTCGGGCGCCCGCGTTGTCACCCATCACGCGCGGGAGATCGTGAGACAGGAGGGCGGTTACGTGGTGGACGGCAAGTTCTTCGGTCGCTATCTCGTCGGCGCCGGGGGGACGCACTGTCCTGTGGCGCGGACGTTTTTCGCCGGGGTGAACCCCCGTCCCCGCGAGGCGCTCATCGTGACCCAAGAGGAGGAATTTCGTTATCCTCACGCCTCCGACGGACGCGGGGATGCCTGCCACCTCTGGTTTCTGGAGCGCGGATTGCCCGGCTACGCCTGGTACGTACCCAAAGCCGGGGGCGTCGTCAACGTGGGCGTGGGCGGTAAAGCGGCGACGCTCAAAGCGCGGGGGATGACCATCCGTGAGCACTGGGCGCACCTGGTCGCCACGCTGGATGCGTGGGGCCTGGTGCGGGGCTATGACTTTGCGCCGCAGGGCCACGCCTACTACGTGCGCCAGGGGCAGCCACAACTGCAGGTGGGCAACGCCTTTGTGGTCGGGGACGCCGCCGGGCTGGCCACGCAGGATATGGGTGAAGGCATCGCGCCCGCCGTGCGCAGCGGGCTGCTCGTCGCCGAGACCATCGCTACAGGGGAGCCCCTCGACGTGCGTCGCCTCCGCCGCTGGTCGCAGCCCCGCTTGATCGGAGGGTTGCTGGCGCGGGCCTATGGGTAGAATGAGGGAGGACGGGGGCTTTCACGCCGCTCCCCCGTCCTCTTTGTATCTCGGTCGGCCGTCCATGCCAACTTTATTCGATCTTCATGTAGCGTTCGCGTTTGGCGCCGCAGATGGGACAGCGTTCCGGGGGCTCGGCGCCGACGTGCGTGTGTCCGCAGACGGAGCAGACGTAGTACTCAGCGGCTTCGATATCCCCTCTCTCGACCTGCTCCAGGGCTGCGCGGTAGAGCTGTTCGTGGATCTTTTCCACCTCCCAGGCGTGCTTGAAGGTGATCTCGGCGCGGCGCTCACCGGCTTCTTTGGCGTTTTCCATGAATTCGGGGTACATGGTCTTGACTTCGTAGTTCTCCCCGGCGATGGCAGTCTTGAGATTCTCGGCGGTACTCTTGACCCCGCCCATCGTGCGAAAGTGACTGTGTGCGTGCACCGTCTCGGCCGCTGCGACGGCGCGGAAAAGACGGGCGATATTGGGGAGCCCTTCCTCCTCGGCCTTTTCGGCGAAGGCCAGATAACGCCGATTGGCTTGTGATTCACCCGCAAAAGCGGCTTTCAGATCGTCCATGGTGGTCATTTTACACCTCCTGTGTGAACTAGGTCGTTTGCTTTCTGTGTACCAAAATCTCCTCGTGGGTGCGGTAAAAGGCCATCTCCAACTCGGGATCCCAGGTAAAGGCCTCTTGTTTCAGACGTTTCAACGTCTCCATGTCTCCGAGGTACGCCAGTGCCTCCAGAGCCTTGCGTTGCAGATAACGTTGGGTGGCGTCGGAGAGGGGGCCGACCAGTTGCAGCGCTTCAAAAGCACCCAAAGCCACGGCTTCAAAGGTCTCTTTGTACTCGACGGCGTGTAACCAACCCAGCGATTGGATGGTCAGGCCTTTCAGGTGGATCGGCGCGCACGTTTCCAGACACCGCCGCAGGAAATCCCGGGCCTTTTGCGCCGGGACGCGCACCCGCCCGATGAGGTAGATCAAGTTTGCCAGGCGGGGCCCCAGGCGTCGAGGTTCCTCTTCGGCCTCCTCCAGCAGGGGGAGCACGACGCGCCGGGTGACCTGGGCCGGATCGATCAAGGTCAGTGCTGTGGAGACGCTGCGGTACAGCGCGGCGTCCTGATCAGGGGCCAGGAAAGCCTCGATCAAGACGTCCACAGCTGCCTGGGTGCCCAGCTCGCCCAGGGTGAGGGCTGTCAGACCCTGGATGTTGGCTCCCTCTCGGGTGGGCGTGTGATGCAAGTCATGCGCCAGGGCCTTCACGTCATGCTCCGTCCAGTGGGTCATCATTTGGGCCAGGCGCTCATCGTATGTCGCCACGTCCGTGTAGGGCCGAGGGAGGATCCGCCGGAGCGCCCGCAGGGCCGCGAGGCGCACGGTGCTGTATTCGTACTTGGGGCTTGCCGGAGAGCCGCGTACCTTTTCGAGCGCGACGGAGATGAGACGCGGGACAGCGGCACGGGCCTCCAGGTCGCCCAACGCCTCAGCTGCCCACGCGCGCAGTTCCACCTGCGGTTCACGACGGCTGTCCAGGCGGAGGAGCAGGGCGCCCACGACGTAGGCTCGCAGCCGTTCCTCTCCCTCGCGTCTGCCCTCTCGGAGCATGTGCGCGGCCAAGAAGACCAGTTCGCCTTCGTCGAGGGTGACCTCTTCGTCAAGGGCGGCGTCGTGAAGCAGGCGGTACATCAGCGAGGATGGGGCCTGGGGTAACCCCGCCAACAGCGTGAGCGGTTTCTGCCACCAGCGATAGCGGCTGCGACGTCCCAATGTAGCCAACACCTCGTCCAGCGTCGTCTGCTTTTGCCGTGTCAGGGCGCGTGCGCAGACATAGGCTCGGACCTCGTCGCGGGCGAAGGTCAGGGCTTCCGTGCCCACGGGGGTCAACAGATCGTGGGTCACCAGAGCGCTGAAGAAAGCTTCCAGGTCGTAGTCGCGGTGTCCCCGCACCTGCGCCATAATCTCAAAGGCTTCGTCGAGGGGCAGGCGGCTGCGGAAGGTGGATTGCATGCGCCAGGCCAGGGCGTCCAGCGTCTGGTTGATCAGCGCGCGCATGCCCGGATTGCGGGCGAGATCGGCGACGATGTCCGTCACATAGTGTTCCAGCACCTCCGCCCGCGACGTGGGAAGCGTGCCGCGTTGGGTCTGGCGCAGCATCTGCACCAGCAGCCAGGGGAGGGCCGCCAGGTCGTGGAGACGGTGGCGCTCGATGGCGCCGTAGAGCCGCAGGGCGACGGGTGTGCCGAGCCTCTGGGTGAGGTAGTGGGTCAGCGCGCCGGGAGAGAGGGGTTGTAGAACCAGGACGTCGGTCAGAGGCAGGAGCTGCGGCGCAAAGTGGGTGGATTTGTGTGCTACGACGTATTGATGCCGGGAGCGGCGGCGGGCAAAGCGATCCACCGCTGCCCAGAGACGCCGCCGCACGTGGTCGGGGAGAGAGTCACTGCCGTCGATGAGTATGCGCAGGATGGGACCCTCCCGGGCGGTCACCAGATCGGCGGGTTGAGGCTTGCCCTCCGTCGGCCAGAAGGGGGTCAGTGCTTTGAGGATCAACGCCTCGACGTCGGCCGGCCCCACGAGCGGCGCTGCGCGCAGCGCTTGCAGGTCGATGTAGACGGGGATCACGACGCGCGCGGCGTTCGGTGCCAGGGAGGCTTCCGCCGTGAGGCGGCCCAGACGTTTCATCTGGAGCGACTTGCCCATGCCGGCGTCGCCGATCAGGGCCACGCAGCACGGTGTCTTCCTGGAGAAGATATGTTGGAAGGCCGTGTTGATCTCCTGGGCGGAGGTGCGCTCGCGGCGCAGTTGCTCCAGGTTGAGGTTTTTGGGCTCTCCGGTGAGGTAGAGCGCGTTGAGGGGGATGTAGTCCTCATCTTTCGCCAGCGGATTGAACTGGGGGGCTTCCACCATGGCGCTCAGCGCCGTCCGTACCGGGTCTTCCACCAGGAGCTGGCCGTCGGGAAGATGGGTGAAGAGCACGGGGATGGCCCACGCTGGTGAGGTTTCTTCATAGAGCAGCAACCGCGCCTGGTTGAGCGCTCGATCCACTTGGCCGTGATCCAGCAGATGACGGTAGAAATCCTGCGTCAGCTCGTGGACGACGCGTATGGGCACGCTATCTTGCATGGCGACGACGGCGGGCACACCTGCCCGCACCAGTTTGGGTGCCAGGCCCACGAAGGGATTGGCGTTGTCAGGATCGCGGGCGGCGCTCTCACAAGGCGCCAGGAAGACCAGACGCGGTCGGGACGCCAGCTCGTGCAGTTGTTTTGCTATCTCCCGGTCGGGCGTGATCTGGGCCGCGCCCTCTGCGTCTTCCAGAAAGAGCACGGCGACGCCGTCTCTGGTGCGGAGCGCGCCGTGGGCGACCAGGTGCAGGGCGTGGGCGCCTCCGTTAGCCTCCAGAGCCCGCAACACGTTGTCCAGGGTAGTGGGAACGTCGAGCACCTGCCAGCCCAGGTCGCTCAGGTGAGCGTGGAGGCTGTCGGGCAGCGCCGTGCGCCCGGTCAGCAGCGTCACGTCGAGCTGTCCGGTGCGGGTCAGCCCGCGCAGGGCCTTGATCAGCACCTCCACTTCGCGGAAGACGTCGATGGGAGCCAGGCCGTACGCCTGCAGGTCGGTGGGATTGGCGAGGGCTGCCACCAGGCGCAGGGGGCGTTCGTCGAGGGGGGGGGGATGGCCCTTTTCCAGGTCCAGGTAGCGGGCGAAGGGCGTACGGGCGGAGGCGCTCAGCGGCGCGGTTATGCCTTGATCTACGTAGTGCAGTTGCTCCCATTTCAGGGCGTGGAGCGCGGCGGCCTCGCGGTCGATCCAGAGGCGGATCCGCAGCCCGCCTTCGCCGGCGCGTCCCCAGGCGCGGTCGTAGGCGCGCCGGATGGGGCCGTTGAAGAGGGCGTAGAAGAGGGAGAGGCCGTAGGTTTGGGGGTCAAGGGCCGCGCGTCGTAGCGTCTCCATGTCGGGTTGGAAGCGACCGCCGCTGAAACGGCTGCCGTCTTCCAGCCGGGCCTCGACGGGATAGCTGCCTTCGGGCGTCTGGGGGCGCAGGTGGATGAGTAGATCGGTGGTTGGATGAGTCATGGTTCGTTTCCTTTAGCGCACGAGCAGCACCGGCACGTCGATTTTGGCGAGAAGTTCGTGGAGCACCTCGTTTTCCACCAGCTCCTGTTTGGCCGGCAGCACCAGGGTGCCGCGTTCCTCTAACTTGATGCGATAGGTGACCTTCTCGGCGCTTGAGCTGCAGAGGGTGCGGTACTGCACCCTCACGTTTTTCGTGGACAGCGTCGCCTCGATCTCGGCCTGCAGGCGGCGACATGCCTCTGGTCCATCGCCCACCGTCAGGACCGTGAGCTTGCGCGGCTGGTCCTCCTGCTCCAACAAAGTCAAGGCCGCGTGCAGCGCTTTCTTCGCCATCAACGATCCGTCGTAGACCAACACCACCGGCGATCCGAGGCGAGCTCCGTTTTGCAAGATCATCATCATGCCCGGCGCTTCGGCCAACAGCGTCTGAGCGGTGGAACCCAGGCGCTCCTTCCGCAGTTGGGAGAGCCCGGACTTTCCCAACAGGACAATGTCCACCTCGGCCGAGGCCTCCAAAATTTTCTGGGAGACGGAACCGCGTACGACGTGGAAGGTGCCGGAGATCTCCCGACGTTCGACGACGACGGAAAAGGTCTCCTGAGCCCGGCGGGCCTGAATGCGCAGCTGACGTTTCACGTCCGGGGGACGCAGCTGGCGAGGCAGGGCGGAAAAGAGGCCCACCTCCTTGCCGAAGGGCAAGCTTGCCAGGCGCAACAAGTTCAGGTCTTCGACAAACAGCCCCAACAGTTCTGCGTTAAAGCGCGCCGCCAATTCTCCCGCCGCTTCCAGGGCTGCCTGGCTGTGAGGTGAAGCATCGACCGCCACCAGAATGCGTCGGATTTTGGGCGCTTTCATCTTATGCCTCCTCTCCTTCGTCTTCGCCAGAGATTTCGCGCCGTTCCGCCAGCTCCTGCACACGGCGTTGGACGCGATAGTTGAAGGTGCCTTCGGGGTAGTTGCCCTCCGCGTCACGTTCGCCGGCCGGCAGGCCGCTCAGCAGCTCCAGCCCCTCGTCGACGGTGGAGATGGCGTAAACGTGGAAATCACCGTTGCGGACGGCCTCCACCACGTCCTGGCGCAGCATCAGATGCTTGACGTTGGCGGCGGGGATCAAAACGCCCTGGTCGCCGGTCAGCCCTCGGGCTTTGCAGATATCGAAGAAGCCTTCGATCTTTTCGTTGACGCCGCCGATGGCTTGAACCTGCCCGTGCTGGTTGACGGAACCGGTGACGGCCAGTGATTGCTTCAAGGGCACGTTGGCGATGGAGGAGAGCAGGGCGTAGAGTTCGGCTGTCGAGGCGCTGTCCCCCTCCACGTCGCTGTAGGACTGCTCGAAGACCAGGCTGGCCGAAAGGGAGAGCGGTGTATTTTCGGCATAGCGCGCGCCAAGGAAGCCGGAGAGGATGAGCACCCCTTTGGAGTGGATGGGGCCGCCCAGTTCGACCTCCCGCTCGATGTCGAGGACCTCGCCCTTCCCCAGCCGGGTACGGGCTGTGATGCGTGTCGGTCGCCCGAAGGCGAAGTTGCCCAGCTGGATGACCGAGAGCCCGTTGACCTGCGCGACCTTCTCTCCCTCGGTGTCGATCAGCAGCGTATCGCGCAAGATGGCCTCTTGTATGCGTTCCCGCAGGCGGTCGCCACGGTAGATTTGCGCATCGATGGCCTGTTGCACGTCCGCCCTCGTGATGACCTCGTGGCCGTTCTGGTCTGCCCAGTAATCGGCTTCGCAGAGCAAGTCACTGATATCCCGCGTGCGTGTGGAGAGCTTCTCTGCGTCTTCCACCAGACGGGCGCTGTGCTCCACGACGCGGGCCACTGCCGAACGATCCAGCGGGCGCAGATCCTTCCGTTTGGCGAGGGTGGCGATCAGCCGGGCGTAGAGCTGGAGCTGATCGGAGGTGCGTTCCATCTGATCCTCGAAATCCGCCTGGACTTTGAAGAGCTGGGCGAACTCGGGGTCCAGTTCCCAGAGCAGATAGTAGAGCAGAGGGTCTCCGAAGAGGACGATTTTCGCCTTCAGAGGAATGGGCTCCGGTTCCAGGGAGATGGTGCTGATCAGGCTGAGCATTTGTCCCAGCGATTCGATGCGCATCTCACCGGACTGCAGCGCGCGTTTGAGTCCCTCCCAGGCGTAGGGCTGGTTCAGCACCTTCCGCGCATCCAGGATGAGATAGCCGCCGTTGGCACGGTGGAGGGCGCCGGGTTTGATCAGGCGAAAGTCGGTGTACAGGGCGCCCATGCGGGCTTGATGTTCCACCCGCCCGATGAGGTTCTGGTAAGTGGGATTGCCCTCGTAAATCACCGGGGCTCCCTCAGAGCCACTATGATCGACGATCACGTTGACCTCGTAGCGGTACAACGAGGAAGCCTCTCCACCGGGCGTCTGGCCGGCATGCCGTTGTAGTATTTTCATGGCCGATGCCCCCTCGCCTTCCTGCGAGGGCAGGAATTCGTTGGCGTGCTCCACCACATCCTCCTGGACGGTGTCCAGATGCTCGATGACCTCGGGGAAAGCGCTGTATTTCTCACGCAGCTCGTCGATCAGACCGCCTACGGCCAGATTGGCCATCTCGTGGTTTAACTTGTCGAGACGTTTGCGCATCTCACGCTGCCAGCGTGGAATGCGCTGCAGGATCTTCTGTAGATCGTCCTGAATTTCTGCGATATTTTCCTGGAGTCGGGCGCGTTCCTCTTTGGGCAGCTCCTGAATCTCCTCCGGGGAGAGCACTTCACCTTCCCGGATGGGCGCTACGGCCAATCCCGCCGGCGTGCGGATCAGGGCTACACCTTGATCCTGGGCGCGGGATTGGAGCTCTTCGAAGGCCTGCGACTGTTTTTCTTTGAACTCCTCCATCAGTGTCTGCCGACGGGTTTGATACTCCTCGCTTTCAAAGGCGGAGGAGAGCGCCGTCTGTAAGTCCTCGATTAACTCCTCCATGTCAGTGCGGAAGTCTACGCCTACCCCGGCCGGCAGGCGAATCGCTTTCGGCTTGTGGGGGTCCTCGAAGTTGTTGACGTAACACCAGTCGTCGGGGACGGGCATGGAGGCAGCGCGCCGTTCGACAAGGCGCTGGATGACGTCTCGCTTGCCGGTGCCGGGTGGCCCCAGCGCGAAGATGTTGTAGCCATCGCTCTGAATGTCCATGCCGAAGCGTATCGCCGTCACGGCACGCGGTTGTCCCACGGCGTCGGAGAGCGGCTCCAACTCCTCAGTGGTCTGAAACTCGAAGCGCTCGGGATCTGTAGGCCGATATAGCTTCTCAGGCGCCAGACGCAGTTTGGATTTCATTAAAAAACTCCTTTCAAGGCATGTTTACAGACGGTCGCCACGTGCGAGAGCGGGGAGGATGCTGACCTCTCAGCCGACCAGACTTTGCGCCAGTTTAACCGCGCGGCTGGCGTCGGGTGCGTAACCGTCGGCGGTGATCTTCTGGGCGTAGGCTGCGGTCACCGGCGCGCCGCCGATGATGACCTTGACCTGCTCGCGGACGCCGGCCTCTTCCAGCGCTTTGATGGTCGCCTCCATGTTGGGCATGGTGGTCGTCAGCAGCGCCGACATGGCGACGATGTCTGCATCACCCTCCTGCACGGCGCTGACGAACGCTTCCGGTGCCACGTCGGTGCCCAGATCCTGAATCTCGAAGCCGGCGCCTTCCAGCATCATGCAGACCAGGTTCTTACCGATGTCGTGCAGATCGCCTTTGACGGTGCCGGCGATCACTTTGCCCGCCGGTTGCACGTCGGTGTCCACCAGGTGCGGCTTCAGGATCGTCAGCCCGCCCTTCATGGCCCGCGCCGCGATGAGCATCTCCGGCACAAAGTACTCTCCGTCTTCGAAGAGCTGGCCGACTTTGGCCATGGCTTCGATCATGCCCTGCTTCAGGATTTCCTCGGGCTCCACACCTGCCTCCAGCGCCTGAGTCACCTTGGCTTCGACCTGGGACAGGTCGCCCTTCATCACACCTTCACGGATCTCTGCTAAAACTGTTTCCACATTGGCCTCCTGAGTCGGTTGTTGTTAAATGGCTTGTTTTTGGTTCATTGTCATTATAATCTGTGAAAATCTCTCGGATGACGATATTAGGGTTTAATGCACCTTCGAATGTTTGAACGTAGGGGGCACGGTGAGGACCTCGGCCCCAGATTTTGAACATGTCCATTTCGTGCATGCAGCCATGGATGCTTAGTCAACATGATCGGGCTATTGCAGATGCGTTGTACCTTATGCCATTTGGACGGATGGTTGTTTGGATGGCCACGCATGTATTATACGGGATCCTGACCGAAGAGCAATCCCTCGCCTTTGTGCCCGACCCGACGCCTGGGATGTTTCCCGATCCCCTTCCGGTCGGGCCGACGGTGGTCTCTATGGGGCTCTCCCGGCCTCCATGAACGCCTGGATGTTTGCCAGCGGCGTCTCCGGCGGCAGATCACAGCCGGTGCTGAGGATAAAGTTCGGATACGGTGCCATGTTCTCCACCAGCGCCCGAACCGCTTCTCGCACGTTGTCCGGCGTCTCGTTGACCATGACGCGCACGGGATCGACGTTGCCGATCAAGACCACGTTCTCCGGCATGCGCTCGATGGTCGCCGGGAAGTCCAGGGGCGCGTCCAGGCTCAACCCCTGGACGCCGGTCTCACACATGGCTTCGACCAGGTGCTTGGTGTCGCCGCAAATGTGTAAGATCGTCCGGATGTCCAGCGCCTCCACAATCTCCTTGACGTAGCGCCCGGAGAACGCCCGGAACGCTTTGGGGGAGATAAAGGTCGCCGTCGGTTCCAGCACGCAGAGCATGTCGGCCCCGGCCTCCGCCAGCTGCTCGCCGTAGCGGATGATCACGTCGGTGGCGAACCGGGCCGCCGCGTGTACCAGATCGGGATCCTGGATCGTCGCCAGGGCAATCTGCGTGGCGCCCATCATCAACCCGGCCAGGGTGAAAGGGCCGATGACGTAGGCGCCCGCCAGTACCTCGAGCCCCGCTTTCATGCGTTGCATCACATCGACGTAGGTGCGCACGCGCGCGTCATAGCGCACGTCCACGACCTCGAACTGGGCCAGATCCTCGATCCGCTTGACGGGATGCTGCTTCACCGACGGTGAGCCGCTGGCCGGGAAGAGCACGGGCAACCCGATGGCGCCTGCTTCCACCGCCAGGTCCATGAAGAAGAAGGCGGCGTCGGGCTCGAAGCGCTCCACCAGCGCCGCGATGGTGCGGTACTGCAACTCCGCGTTGAACTCATTCTGCCAGATCGTCGAGTGGGTCAGCTGCGTGCCGGGGAAGCCCATCAACGGGACGACCAGGCGATGTGGGGATTGATCCACAATGTCACGTAGGGTCTGCATGGTGCCTCCTGTTACGAGTATATGATGTCAGACATTATACGAGATTCCGGCGGGGAAGCAATTGCTGACTCACCTGAAAAGCTGACCCTTTTTTTCAGTAGTGTCAACATTGACACCACTGAAATAACCAGCAGAAATCGGATTTTTCTACGACTTGATACTATATGTGGGTTTCTCATGACCAAAATCACTAGATGTAGAGTATAGTCACCTAAAAATCCGATTTCTAACGTGAGAGGCGCTGGTGTTTCGTCAGGCGTGATCTGATGGACAGATGGGTGTACCGGTAGCCACTTTCATCCATCAGTTAAGACTTGACAAGGCACTAGTGGTTTTGACCGCAAATTTTCCCACGTGTAGGGTGAGTTTTAGAGAAATCCGATTTTACGGTTCGTCATCACCGGCAGCGGTGAAGGCCTCCACCGCCGCGACGGCGTTCTCCGTGGGCACCTCCGGCATCAGCGGTTTGGCAGGCGCCAGGATGTAGCCGCCGCCCGCGCCCAATTCTTTCCGCAGGCGCATCACCTCGGCGCGGATCTCCGCCGGCGTGCCGAAGGGCAGCAACTGCTGCGTCCCCAGTCCGCCCCAGAGCCGCAGGTCGCGCCCGTAGCGCCGCTTGATCTCGTAGACGTCCATGGCCTCCGGCTGCAGCGACTCCAACACGTCCAGCCCGATCTCGATGACCTCGGGGATGATCTCGAAGATGCTGCCGCAGCAGTGTTGGAAGGTCCACTTACCGTGCGCGTGCACCGCCGCGAAGAACTGCCGCGCCCGAGGCTTGATGAACTTCCGCCAGATCTTCGGCCCCATGATCACGCCGCGCTGGTCGCCCCAGTCGTCGGAGAGTAGGATACCGTCCACCGGCAGCGCGCCCAGTCGCTCCACCAGCTGCAGATGGACGTTCAAGATGCCGTCCAGCAGCGCCTCGTAGAACGCCGGGTGGAGCAGCATATCCATCATGGCGTTCTCGAAGCCGCGCAGCGTCCATGAGCGCTCGAAGATACCGAAGCCCGTCGAGGCGATGATGAACTTGCCCGCCGCCTGCTCCACCTCGATCTGCTCCAGCACCAGCTCCTCGTTCCAGAGTTCGTCGACAGCGGGCCAGGTGAAGCCGTCGAGCGAGGGCTCGGCCAGCGCGGGCTTTTCCAGATGATGCGGTCGCCGGTCCGAGCGCCAGACGGTACCGAAGGGATCGGTGTAGTACGTCGATGCCCCTTCCAGCACACCCAGCTCGGGAATTCCCACCCAGGCGATGTGATCCTGCACCCGCTCGCGCCACGCGGGGCCGCCGTAGTGCGCGTCCAACCGCGCGGCGACCTCCTCCTCGATGGGCAGCGTGTAGGGCAAGGGGCGTACCTCTTCGAAATGTAGGGTTGCCAGAACACGATCTTTCATACTCATCACCTATGCCTCCTTCGGGCGTGTGGTGGGTGATGCATCCTTACCACGATAGCCGAGTTAAAATCAACACAAAAAACCGGGCCAATGACTGGAACCATTGGCCCGGTAGTGAGTTCTTGTTGGTTCACAGTACTAACTTGATCAACGTATAGCTGCCCAACACAGTTGAAAAACTACCGATGGCTAACGCCAGTCGCTTGGTTTCCACCCGCGAGACGACGTAGGCAGCCAGGGGCGTAGAAAGTACGGCTCCGAGAAGCAGAGAGGGTGCCAGCGTCCAGGGGAACATTTCACCACCCAACATGAACGCGCCAAATCCCACAGCGCTGGTCAACCCTTCCGCCAGCGAAGCGATGCCGATGGCGCTGCGACCGTTGATACCGGATAGCACTTGTCCACCGGTGACCACAGGGCCGTAACCGCCGCCGCTCATGCCCTTGTTAAAGGCCGCCAATAATCCTAAGCCACCAATCCGCTTCCACGAGAACGTAGTCTCGTGGTTGTGATTGCGCAGAATGGTCAGGCCAATGCTCAGCACCAACAGTCCCACGTAGAGCTTCAGCACCCAGGCCGGCACATTTAAAGCGACGACCACCGCAACCAGCACGCCGATGACACTCAACACCGCCATCACAAGCATGACTTTGAAATCCCGGCTCCCTGGGCGAAAGTCGACATTTCCAAACTCGTGATGGAAGATACCGGCTAATACCCCTGTGACAAACTCGGATAACAGGATCGCCGGAACGACGTCCGCCGGCGCGTACCCCGCCAACAATAGAATAGGCGTCAGTGTTGTGCCGTACCCCATCCCCAACGTCGAGTCGACCAGTTCACAGAAAAACGCCGCCGCGATAACCAGTGGCAGTAATTCTATCTGCATTTTCATCCTCCTCATGGCTGTAAGAGATCAACACCACAGGTCACGATGACCTATGCTTTCACACTATAGCCATGATAGAAGATGAGGCTCACAAGGATCATGATAACGGCGTTATAAATCTGTGACAAATATGAGCTCGATGAGAATGCCGGTTCACCTCCCTTCTTTCCGCTCGGCTCGGTCTCCCCCCGTACCTGTTTTCCCCTCTCAATCGTCCGTGGGCACCATCAAGCCATAGCCCAGCCCCGGCACAGTTTCAATGTACGAAGGTACGTCACTGTCTGCAGGCAGGCCGCGCGCTTCCGCCAGCTTGCCGCGCAGACGATAGATCAACTGGCGTACCATATCCCGGTCACCGCTCTCGGGCCCCCAGACCAGATCGATGATCGCTTCCACGCTGAGGATACGCCCTGCGTTGAGCATCAGATAGTCCAGCAAACGATTCTCCAGCCGCGTCAGTGTCACCGGGGGGCGATCCGCATACTGCAGCTCCCGGCGCGTCGGCTCAAGCGTCAGCGGACCGACGCGCCGCACGGGGCGAATCGGATGTCTGCCCGAGCGCCGTAACACCGCCTGGACTCGAGCCACCAGTTGACGGGGGCTGAACGGTTTGGTGATGTAGTCGTCGGCGCCCAGTTCCAGCCCTTGGACGATGTCATCCTCCTCCTCGCGGACGGTGAGCATGATAACGGGCACGTCACCGCGCTCTCGAATCTTCTGGCAGACCGTAAACCCATCCATATCTGGCAGATTGACATCCAGTATGATAAGATCCGGCGTCTCAGCATCCAGACGACGCAGCGCAGCGGCGCCATCATAGGCCTGCAACACCTCAAAGCCCTCGCGGCGTAACGTGAAAGCGACAACGTCCGTCAACACACGATCATCATCGACAACCAACGCTTTCATCAAGCACTCTCCTTATCGACGGCAGTAGGCATGGTGAACCAGAAGAGCGCCCCACCGCCAGGGGGACTGTCAACCCCCACCTCTCCTCCCTGAGCCTCGACGATGGCCTTCACAACCGAGAGGCCCAGGCCCATACCGATATGTTCACCGTGCGCGGCTGCCGGCGTGCGGCTGAAATGCCGGAACAGGAGGGTGCGCTGCTCGTCTGGGACGCCGGGCCCTTGATCGCTGATCTCCACCCGCACCCAGGGGCCAGAGTGGAGCACGCGCAAACAGATCTCGCCGCCATCTGGCCCGTATTTGCTGGCGTTGTCCAACAGATTAATGAGTACCTGCTGCGTACGGCGTGGATCGATCTTCACCGAGGGCAGCGATTCCGGGATCTGAAGGTTCAACTGCTGATCGTGTTTCTCCAACAATGGCTGCATCGTGTGCAGAGCCTCGGCGATGACCTCGCTGATGGCAAGGTCACGGCAGCGCACGTGAAATTGTCCGGTTTCGATGCTGGCACTCTCCAATAGATTATTGATCAGAGTTTGCAAGTCAAGCACACTTAGATGTAGAGCATTGAGCAGCTCTTGGATCTCCGCCGGACTCAGATAGGGCGCTTGATCCAGCAACAGCTCCACGGACGCAGCCAGAGCCGCAAGCGGCGTGCGGAACTCGTGTGCAACGTTGGCTACAAAGTAACCCAGCAGCCGATGAACGATTTCCTCTTCGCTGACGTCGCGGAAAACCAGGGCCATGTGCGCCTCTTCTGACGGTGGCGCCAGTTCCGCCCGCGTGACGGCGAGCACGGCTTCTTGCTGATCTCCTAAACGCACGGTGAGCTTGCGCCGCCCACCGGGTTGAGGTAGCGCAGCAGAGAAAGGCGTATCCGTTTCCACCAGCGTGAAAACCTCATCGCAGAGACGGTTGCGCACCTCTTCTGCCCGCCAACCGGTAATGGCTTCCGCCCCGCGGCTGAAAAAGGTGATCCGTCCGTGCGCGTCAAGCGTGACAATGCCCTCGACAATAGCGTCTAACAGATTTTCGATCCATGCTTTCTCATGTTGAAGCTCTTTCCAGGTGCGCGTCAGATCGTTGCGAGTCGCCTCCAATGCAAGCGCCACCCGGATCACCTCCTGTACGCGCCAGCGCTCGCCCACAGCCTTCACCGCGTCAGCAGGTTGATCGGGCTCCGCCGGGAGGGCCTCCGCCGCCCGCATCAACGCTGCCAGAGGACGCACCGCCTGTTGAGCGAAAATCACGCCAACGAGTGCGCCGACCAGGATGAGCCCCATCCCACTGCCTATCACCACCCGGACCAGCCGCCACCACGTTGCCTGGAGATCGTCGATGGGCAGAGCGATCTGATCTACCAGAGCGCTGTCCAGCGTGAGCGTGCGTGCGTAATAAGGGACATCGGCGACGTCAAAATGCGCGGCGTCCGGCGCTTGAGCCACAGACAACGTCGTCGCCAAGGGACGATTCTGCCGGAAAAGGGTGTGGTCAAGCCCCGTCTGCGCCGCCCACGTCTCGACGAAGGCTTCGTCCAGCGTCACGCCGACCACCACCGTGGCTTCCTGTCTTTTGACGACCTGGGCGCTTTGAAACAACATCTTGGAATCGAAGGAGGGGACACAAGCGCTCGTCGGCGAGCGCGGACACCCATCCCCCGCCCGGGCCACGACCCCCCCTGCGTCGTCGCAGACGAGAACGCAGTCAAGCGGTGTATCTGCCCGAAAGGTCATCAGGTAGTCCGTAAGCGCTCGGCCGTCGCCTTGCTCCAGCAATGTCTGCAAGGTAGGGCGCTCGGCAAGCAGCTGGGCCCATCTGGCTAACGCGCGTTGCTGTGCCTCATACAACGCCTCCGTCACCAGCGCACCCTGTTCCAACTGTGCCCAGGCTTGCCGGTCTAACTGCCTGCGGATCAGGCTCAGGACGAAAACCACCGCGACCACCGTGATCAACAGAGCCAGGGCCAGAAAGCCGAACTGCAGTCGGACAGAGAAACTATAGCGCCGGGCGCGCTGCCGTGCTTTCATACCCCGTTTTCCCCCTCCATCGCTCCCTCCGTTCAATCCGCCGCCGTCCACAACGCCTTCATGTCCACGCGGCGCAGGTGTTTGCGATACGCCGCCGTCTCCATCAGCAGGGCGGTGAGTTCGGCGGCGAGGTTGGCCGCGCGGGCCAGATCGCCGTCTCCCTCGGCGCGGCGCAGGGTCCACGTTTCCGCGTCTCGGCGCTCCACCGCCACGTCGCCCCGCGCGACGAGCCAGGCCAGTGCTTTGCGCACGGTGGCCTCCCGATGGGCCATGGCCGCGGTCAACCTGGATACTGCAACCTCTCCGTCATAGTGCCGCAGCGCGTATTTGATCAGGCCGACGAAGCGGGTCACGAAGGCCGAGGTCGCGTCCAGCCCCGGATCGACGCAGAAGAGGGTGATCGTCTGGGGATTCACTTTCGCCCGCACGGTGTCCAGCACCTCGGGGCCGGGCGGTGTCGTCCAGATGACCAGGTGATCGGCCGCACAGAGCGCCTCGCGCGTCACGCCCAGTTTGCGGTGCCCGGCCTCGGCCCAGATCACCACATCCGGCGCGTTCAGCAGCGGCTGCAGCAGTGTCTCGGGGTGCGGCTCGCGGCGGTAGTCAATGACTTTCGGCTTTCTGGGCGGCGGCGCGACAATCTCGGGGACCACCGGGCGCGCGTCCCGCCAGGTGATCTGCAGGCGGCGCTCACCGTGGAAGGTGTTGGTGCGCACGGTGTAGGCCAGATCGAAGCGGCCCTCCGGCAGGTCCTCCGGCGCGGCCCGCCACCAGAGCACCTCCTGCGTCACGCCTTTGGCGTTCTGAACCCACACTTTGAGGTGGTTCTGCTTGCGTCCGATCTGCGTGTGGCGGGCGACGGTGAGAGCGGACGTCGCCAGCACGGGCAGCGGGTTGCCCTCGCCGAAGGGTGCCAGGCGCTCGATATCGTCCACCAGCTCCGGCGAGAGCGCCGCCAGCGGCACGTAGCCTGCGATGTGCAGCGTGGGACGCGGCGGCTGCTCCCCGATCTGTGCCCGTACCGCCCGTGAAAGGCCCACGCGGAAGACGTCGATCCGCTCCGTCGGCAGGGCCAGGCCCGCCGCGCCCGCGTGTCCGCCGAAGCCCTCCAGCAGCTCGGCCTGGGTGGCGATGGCGTCACGGATGTGACAGCCCGCGATGGAGCGCGCGGAGCCGCGCGCCACGCCCGCCTCCGGCGCGTGGAAGAGCACGGTGGGGCGGTTGTAGCGCTCCGTAAGGCGGCTGGCGACGATGCCGATGACGCCCGGGTGCCAGTTGGGGTTCGCCAGCACCAGCGCGGCGTGCTCCAACAGCGCGGGATCGCGGGCCAGCTGCGCTTCGGCGCCCGCTTCCACCGCGTCACAGAGACGCTGGCGCTGCGCGTTGAGCCGCTCCAGCTGCGTCGCGATCATGCGTGCCCGACTCAGATCGTCGGTGGTGAGGAACTCCACGATCACGTTGGCGTCGTCCAACCGCCCCAGGGCGTTGAGGCGCGGCCCAAGCCTGAAGCCGATATCTTCGGTGTTCAACGCACTCGGGTTGACGCGCGCCGTCTGCATCAGTGCCCGCAAGCCCACGCGCTCCGTGCGGCGCAGTGCCTCCATGCCCCGCTGGAGCAAGTAGCGCGTCTCGCCCGTCTGCGTGGCGACGTCGGCCACGATGCCCAGCGCCACCAGGTCCAGGTACGCCTCCACGGCCTCGGGCCGGCCGGCGCGCGCGTAGAGCGCCTCGGCCAGCTTGTAGGCCACGCCGACGCCCGGCAGCGTCGCCAGGGGATGGTTGTCGGGCAGGCGGTGTGGGTTGACAACGGCGACGGCCTCCGGCAGCGGGCCTTCCGGCAGCTCGTGGTGGTCGGTGATGACCACGTCGACGCCGTGGGCGTTGGCGTAGGTCACCGCCTCGTGCTCGCCGACGCCCGTGTCGCAGGTGAGCACCACGTCGATGCCCGCGTCGAGCTCCGTCGCCAGATAGGGCACCTTGATGCCGTGGGACTCCGTCGCCCGCACGGGGATGTGGTAGGCGACGTCGGCGCCCAGGTCGCGCAGCGTGGCGACCAGGAGCGATGTCGAGGTCTGCCCATCGACGTCGAAGTCGCCCCAGACCAGAACGCGCTCCCCCCGGCGGATGGCCGCTTCAATGCGCTCGGCGGCCCGCGTCAGATCGGGCAGTGCCTCCGGCGGCGTCGGCTCGTAGGCGTCGGGGTCGAGGAAAGCCCGCGCTGCCTCGACGGTGGTGATGCCCCGCCGGACCAGCGTCTCTGCCACCAGAGGATGTCCGCCGATGTACTCGCGCAGCGCGTCGGGGACCTTTACGGATTCAGGGTCGTGCCAGGGTTGCATGTCCGGCTCCTTTGGTCGGGTGTGCTGTTTGATATAATTGGATGCTGATCCCAGGGGCACACACATCATGTTCCGTTGACTAGAACTCCACCTCCGCCACCTGATCGAAGTCGAGGTCGAAGGCGCCGACGGGCTCCGGCTCCGTCTCTTCCATGGCCTCGAAGTCGCCAGCCTTCTGCCCCCGGTCGCAGAGGGAGCGGTAGGGGCAGAAGCGGCAGCGCCGCTCGTCGGCGGTGAGGGGGAATTCGGCCTCGTCGCGGCGCACGCGGATCTCGGCGACCATCTGCTGCAGGAAGCGCTCATCGGCGGCGAGTTGTGTCGCGTCGTAGGGCAGCCGCTCCGGCTCGTCGGGGAAGTTGGCGAACCAGTAAATCATGGTCACCGCAGCCGGATCGATGGGCGTTTCGCGCAAGTGTCCGCCCGCCTTGAGGAGCAGATAGCGGTAGACGCGCGTCTGCAGCCGCTCCGCCAGCCAGCGGCGCGAGGTGCGCTTGCGCGACGTCTTCCAGTCGAAGATCAGGGCGCGCCCGTCCGGCGCCAGCACCACGAGGTCGTACTGGGCGATGAGGCGATACCCTACCAGCGGCGCGGAGAGCGTCAGCTCGGGGAAGTGCTCGCCTTCCACGTCGGCCGGACGCGCAGCGAGATAATTATCCCACCACGTGCGGAGATCCCCCTCGCCGGCCTGGGCCGTGAGCCGCGCCTCGGAGACGCCCAGCAGGTGCTGGTGCACCATGCGGTGGAAGTCCAGCGCGCGCTGCATGTGCCGCTCGTGCGTGAGCGCCGGCTCCGCCTCCACGGCGGGCCACATCACCCGGCGCAGATAGCGCAGATAAAAGCGTCGCGGACAGTCGGCGTAATCCTGCAGCGACGCCTGGCTGAATTGGAAGTCATCGGGGAGCATAGAAGCCTCTTTTTTTCATGAGTCAGGAGTCAAAAGTCAGAAGTCAGAAGTCGCGTTTCGCGCAACACGCATATTGTACCACGGTGAGAATCAGGAACTCGTTCCGCAGGCCTTTGAGCAACTCTACAACCGGGCCAAGCCAATCAACCAATGGAGATTTCTTCATGCTTCACCTCTCATCAGTCATGAGTTGGAAGTTATAGGTCGTTCCTCACGCATCACGTTTTGCCCCTCCTCCCACCACGTCTGCAACGCGATGAAGGGCGCCGCCGGCTGGGCCTCGCCGCGCCGGCCCGTGTTCCAGGTGACGACCAGTGCCCGTTTGGCGCGGGTGATGCCGACGTAGAGCAGCCGCAGCCGCTCGGCGGCGTAGTCCCAACGCGCTTTCTGCGTCGGGCGGCCCTCGGCGTAGGGGAAGAGCTCCGGGTTCTCGTGGAGCGCGCGCAGCTGCGCCAGCATCTCTGCCTCCAGATTGAGATTGTCGCGCAGGAACCACTTCTCTGAAATGTATCGGTCTCCGGGCAGCGCCGAGGGGAAGTTGTAGTCGTTGACGGAGATCAGGTAGACCTTGTCCCACTCCAGCCCCTTGGCTTTGTGCACCGTGGAGATGACGACCTGACCTTTGTAGGACTCCGGGTCGAAGCCGGTGTCGTCCTCGCTGAGGCCCAGGAACTTGCGCTCGTTGCGTGCCACCACGGCTAACTCCTGGGTTAACTGGGGCAGCCGTGCCTCCGGGTGCAGGTCGGCGTAGTGGCGCAGGACGCCGGCGAGTTTGTGCGCCACCGCCAGATCGGCGGGTTTCGTGAAAAGGTCCTGGGCCAGCGTGAGCAGCAGCTGATCGATGGGCAGGGATGTGGCGGCCTGCCAGCGGCGCACCAGCTGCCGGAACTCGACCAGTTGGGCGTGTAGTGCGGGCGCCTCGATCTCCCAGCCCGTCTCGTCGAGCCAGTCGCGGTCGGCGCGGGGCCAGAGGAAGTCCTCCACACGCCGCAGCTTGCGCAGTCGTTTGGCGACCCACTGCAGCTGCTTGCTGCGCTCCTCGTCGTCGCGGTCGGCGCGCCGCCAGACGCGGTAGACGGTGGAGAGTTTGGGCGGCGACGTAGGATCGGCGAGGTAGTTGACGACGTTGGCCAACGCGCCCGCCGTCTCCCGCGTGGTCCGTGTGCTGCGCAACAGCTCCACGTGGGGGATCTCCCGCTGCTTGAGGAGGGTTGCCAGCTCAAAACCGCGCACATTGCGCGGCACCAACACCGCCACCGTCGACTCAGGGTGCTCGGGCAGCCAGGCTTCCAGCGAATCGGCGACGGCCTTGAGCTCGGCCTGCGGCGAGAAGCGGCGCCCGATGATCTGCAGGTTCTCCGGCTGATCCGGCGGATTGGGCTGCGGGTCGCCGGACGGGGTCGGCACGATGTAGGGCGGCGCCAGCGCATCGCGCACCTCGGGGACGGGGTGCGCCTCCCGCGTCCAATCGATGAGATAGTTTGCCAGATCTATGATGCTCTGCATGGAGCGCCCGGAGTTGGGCAGATCCAGCGCCACCACGTCGGGCTGACGGCGGAAGTCGCGCAGGTGCTTGGGGCTGGCGGTGGTGAAGGTCTCGTAGATGGCCTGATTGGGGTCGCCGACGCGCACCCAGTTGCCCTCCGGCCCAGAAAGCAGCCGCAGGAGCTCCTCCTGCAGACGGCTGCTGTCCTGGGCCTCGTCCTCCAGAATGTAAGGCCAGCGGTGGCGCAGCCGCGCCAGGAACTCGGGGTCCAGCTGCAGCGCTTGCAGCGCCAGGCGGATCAGGTCGTTGAAGTCCACGGCGCCGCGATAGGCCAGCGCGCGCTGGTAGTCGGCGTAGATAGTGTATCCCATCTCCAGCAGCGGCAGCGGTTCCGGGAACTGATCGAGGAAGTAGCGCAGTTCCGGAGGCGTCAGCTGCAGATCCTTGGCCAGCGTGATAAAGCTCAGCGCCACGTTGCCCACCCAATCGGGCAGCTGATCACGCCGCACCCAGTCCGCTTTGCGTTCGTCCAGCTCCGGCGCCAGGTAGTCGTCCAGGGCGTAGGGATGATCGCGCATCCAGGCCTCGGCGGCGTCCCGCAGCATCTCATTGGCTGCCCGCTCGTCGATGATGTCGAAGTCGTCGGAGAGGCCCGCCAGCGCCGGGCGCTCCCGCACGATGTCATGGCAGAGGCCGTGCAGCGTGCGCACGCGGTAACCGACGCCGCGCAGCAGCCCGCGCTCTTCGACGAAACGTCCTACCCGCGCGGCGAAGTTGTCCACGGCGGAGTTGACCAGCGTGACGACCAGCACCTCCTGCGTGTCGGCCATCTCGCCGCGCGCCACGAGCTCCGCTGCCAGCAGCGAGAGCGTCCACGTCTTGCCGCTGCCCGGCACGGCGGAGACGCCCATCTTTCCTCCCCGGTAGGCGAGGACGCTGGCTTGCTTGGGGCGCGGACGAAAGGTGATGGTCATGGAATTAGACTTCTCCGTTCGTGACTCATGATTTCTGACTCGTGAGGTCTGATGTCTCCAACGTCAAAGTTGTGGAGAGGGTACCGGCGCGCGGATGGCGGGCGGTGAGTTTGATTGCGCCGCCTTTCGGCGCGTGCACCGTCCAGGTCACTTTGAGCCGGTCTTTGGTGGCGTCGGTGCGGTTGGGGAAGGCCTTGGTGTAGGCGCGACCTTCCAGCTGACCGTACTCTTCGCGCAGCTTGCCGCTTTCCAGCGTGGCGCCCTCCGGAAGTTCGATCTCGCAGACGACGCCGCGCACGACCTTCTTCTCCAACGCCTTCTTGGTCACGTAGGTGGGCAACCAACCGGTGTTGTGCACCACCAGGCGGACGCGATAGACGTCGTCACCCAGCGGCTTGATATCGGCTTCGTAGAGCTCCAGGCGCGGCGAGATGAGCAGGTGCCAGATCAGCCATTTGGGGAAACGGGCGACCTCCTCCTCCAGGAAGGGCGGTGGCGGGTTGCGGAAGGCGTAGTTCGTGTCCCAGCCGCCCAGCTCCACCTTCCCCAGCTGTGGGTGCTCAAAGGGGTACCAATCCACGTAGCCCTTGCCGTCCAGCGCCTCGTCGCTCCACTTGAGCAGGGCCAGATCGTCTTCCACCGGGTGCTCGCGAAACCAGTCGATGAACTTGTAGTCCTCGATGCCGGCCTGCCGCTGTGGGCTCCAGATCTCCACCGTCCAGGCGAACATGCCCAGATGCTCGTAGAGCCAGGTGTCGAAGCCGCCGGTGATGACTTTATTGGGGTGGTAGCGAAAATCGTGGTAGACGGAGATATGAGGATAGCCGGTGACCTCGGTGCCCCTGGCGCCGATCTTCTCAAAGGTCCAGAGATCCTCGGCGAGGAACTCCTCGTCGGGGCGGTCGTCGTAGGGTCGCAGCAGCACGCCGCTGTAGGTGTGGAAGGCGACGCCGCCGGTGATGTTGGGGTGCTCGGTGATGAAGTGTACCACGTTGTGCACCTCTGGCTCCGAGGTGGGGTAGGGGCCTGCGCCCTTTTGTTGGTACTCCTGGCGCCAGTGCTCGGGGAAGTTGCGGTTGAGATCGAGCTGCTCCTTCTTAGGCTGGATCTCCAGCGTCACGCCGTCGTAGTGCTTCACGCTGCCCTCCGGCAGCAGGCGGTAGTACTCGCCGCCGCTCTCCGTGGGATCGCGGCGCACCATCAGGCGGGGATCCTCCGGTGAGACCTTCCATGCGCCGTTGGGGTCGGGGATACGCAGCGTGAGAATGCGCCCGTCCCCGTCGATGTCTTCCTCCACCAGGCCTTCGACAGGCTCCTCGTCGTAGGGATAGGGGCGCGTGCTGGAACGGATGTACTTGGGCTTGTCGGCCAGCGCCAGCTCCGCGCCGTCGGGGTTGACGCGCGGGCAGATGTAAAAAGCGCGCGTGTCCAGGCAGCGGGTGACCTCGGCGTCGTCGCCGTAGGCCGTGACCAGATGGTCGAGTAGATAGAGGCACGCTGTCGAGGCGGAGAGCTCGGTGGCGTGGATGTTGCCATCCACCCAGAGCGCGGGCTTTTCTTCGGCGGGGCCGGTCTCCGCGTTGGTGACGGTCAGCAGCCAGACGTCGCGGCCCTCGTAGCTCTGACCGATGCTCTCGATCCGGACGAGGTCGGGGTGCTCCTCCGCGTAGGCGTGCAGGATGCGGGTGAGGTCTTCGTAACGGTAAAACGTGTCGAATCGGATGTTGGGCATGGTGATCTCCTCATTAGAATGTGTGAAACACAGTCATAAGTCAACTGCTTTTCTGTTTACTCAGGTTTCTCAGAACGCGCTGTATCGCTTGCAGCAGCGGGCCGCGCTGCTCGAAGCCGCCCTCGCTCAGCTCGCTGAAGCTCAGGAAGATGCCCTTGCGACAGCGGCGGATCAGGCCCTGGGTCAGTCGGTCGAGTGTTTCGCGGCGGGTCGCCACCTCGTCGGCATCGGTCCACTGCGCGGTGCGATCCCAGCGGCGGCTGAGCACGTAGGGCTG
The DNA here is from genome assembly GCA_049975525.1 of Anaerolineae bacterium. Classification (GTDB taxonomy): domain Bacteria; phylum Chloroflexota; class Anaerolineae; order B4-G1; family SLSP01; genus G713. The sequence continues at coordinate 5,535 of JBNGCW010000013.1, read as the reverse complement.
GGTCAGCGGCTGGTAGAGCCGCTCCCACCAGCCGCGCCCGCCGACGTTGAGCCAGAACTGGTAATCGACGGGGCGGTTGCCCATGAGGAAGGTGTAAGCGGGCGCCAGCAGCACCGCGTCCTCGACTTCCACCTCCCAGTTGCGGACGTACTGCGCGGCGACGACGCCGGCGTCCACCATCTCCACGTACTCCTGGCCCATGGATTTCTCGCCCCACGGTAACGGCTCCTCGCCATCCTCACGCTGTGGAGCGATCCTTCGAAACTTCTGCACCGACTCGATGAGGTTCGAGGCGACGCGGGCGGCGTCGAAGTCGTCGTGGAAGCCGAAGCCGGGCTGCGAGAGTATCTCACCGAAGAGCCCTGCCAGGAAGTGATCCAGCTCCTTCACGGGATCGGCGGCGTAGCCCGCCAGCCAGAGGCGCAGCGCCTCATAGCGTCCGCCGAGCACGTAGGTGATGCGCTGTTGCATCTCCGGCTTCACGTCGGCGAAGGGCGCCAGCGCAGGCTTGCCGTCGCGGGTGCGGTAGAGGATCTCCGCCAGCAGCTGCGCGCGCACGAGGTCCAGCGCGTCGATGGCCTGCATCAGCGCGTAGGCCACGTCGTAGCGCGGCGGACAAAGGCCCCAGTCCGGGTGTGCCAGCGCCGCGAAGGTGAGCAGCGTCCGCGTGGCGGGCTCGTCGCGCAGCGCGCGCGAGGGCCGGTGGGAGCGCGCGGGCACCTTCAGCTGCTCCAGCCGGTGGGCCAACGAGAAGCGCAACACGTCGGGCAGAAAGGGCGCCAGCACGACGATCTCGCCCGGCGGCACGCCTTCGTCGTGGATCAGTCCGGCGACGCTCTCCGTGACCCAATCCAGCATCTGGGGATAGAAGCGGTGGACGGTGTACGTCAGGGCCTTGCGTGCCTCTCGTGCCTCGACCGGGGAAGGGGGGTGCGGGAGGGGGGTGGCGTTCTCCGGCGACGCTGCTTCCCGGTTTCCAACCTTTGGACGTTGCAGATCGCCGTGCTCCCGGGCGATGGCCCAGTTCAGGGCTGAGCCGAAGGTGGACACCGGCGGTGACATGACGAAGGTCTCGGTGAAGCGCACCCTCTCGTCGCACGCCTCTCGGAGCGCCAGGCCGCTCCGGGGGTCGGCGCCCAGGAAGACGCGGTGTCCACCGCCCTCGTCGTAGATGATCAACGCCGAGGTAGCGTGGGGCAGCCAGTCCGCCAGCAGGTCGTGGGCTACGGGCGTGTCCTCTTCGACGTTGTCGACGAGCAGGTGCGTGTACTGCGAGAGCAGGTAGTCGCGGCAGAGCGGCTCGGGCCAGAGGTAGTGGGTGAAGATGTCCATCTGCAGGGAGAAGTCGAGCAGGTTGTGCGCCAGGCAATAGCGGCGGAAGCGCTGCGCGCAGGCCTGGGCCTCGTCGTAGACGCGCAACTGGACCTCGTCGCCCACCCAGGCGGCCTTGAGGCGCGGTGCGATCTCCGTGAGGGGGAAGCCGACGACGGCGGCCTTGTTCAGGTTATCGAGGATCTGGCTGTAGAGCCGGTTTCGGTCGATGGTGATGGAGGCGAAGTAGCCCCTCTCTTCGATGAGCGGGTCGACGATGCGGGCCATAAAGTACTGCGCGGTCTCCAGCGTGAGGAAGGCGGGCCGGGCGTCGGGCTGAGCGAAGCCCGCCTCCTCGACGACCAGGGGCCAGAAGAGATCGATCATGCGGCGGGCGATGCCGCCCACGGTGGCGATTTCGATGACGCCGCCAGGGCCGACGTTGGGATCGCGGCGCACCGCGTCGTAGGGGCCGGCCAGGGTGCGCTGCGGCGTGATGACCAGGACGGTTTCGCCGGGGACGCCTTCCGCCAGCCAGTGACGGAGCCGCGCCACGCCGGCGGTGGTCTTGCCTGTACCGGCCGGCCCGACGAGGAAGAGTTTGCACTCCAATGGGGCGTTGACCACGCTTTGCTGTTCTGCGGATAGCTGCTGAGGTTCCATGGCCCGTATTGTACCTTGAAGGGAGAAGAGGGCAAGGGTTTGGGGCGTGGGCAAACGAAGTAGTTCCAGGGTGGCTCAAACGCCCTAGGTGGCTTCCCATCACGTTCCCCTCCCGCATCAACCCCAGCTTCGTTTGCCTTGCTTTCGTCTACGCAGTTTCTACGGTACGGAGGGCGTTTTCACCAGCGGACTCGCTTCGAAAACCCGGCGTGGTGCGTGCTTCTCCTAAGCAAGGTTGAAGAAGTGCGTTGTGTTGTGTATCGTGTGGTTTTGCAGTAGCGGTGGGCGGTTTAGACGTCACGTTATCCAGAGCAAGCTAAGTTGCCTTTCTCATCGCTTAGGTTATAATTGTTCTTACTGAGATTTGAAAGGGTGGTATGATTCTCATATCTCCTACCGCCATGGGCTATGTCCCAATATTCCTGCTCCATGCCGTGAGCCTGGGCTATCTCCTGCACAAGCGCCACAAATCCCGGCAGACCTGGCTCTTCTGCGGCTGGCTGGGTGGCATGACGCTGATGACCGCCACGCAATGCGCGGCGGCCACCCTCTACGTGCCCTGGCTCAGCGCTTACCTCGGCTGGTGGGGCGGCGTGAGCGGCGTCACACTCGCCATGATCGCGCTGCTCCAATTCGCCTACCACTCCCCCCGCCTGCGCTATGACCGGGAGGCTCGGACTGTGCTCGTCATCTCCGGTCTGCTGACGGGCGGCCTTTTTGCCTGGATGCTCTGGGAAACCCTCACGGCGTTGCCCCATCACCTCTACGCCAGGGCCCCGGCAGACCCGCTCGCGGCGCTGGCTTCCCCCACGGGCTGGCTCAGTTACGACTTCGAGCGCTTCACGTATGGCCTGGTGAGTTCGCGGGATGCGGGCGCGCTGGTCTCATTCAAGGCGTTCGATCTCTGGCAGCTGGTGGGCAACGTTTGGGTGCTCGGTATCTGGCTGCGGAAGACCATCCAGTTTTCCACCGACGCCGCCGAAGCTCCTTTCTGGCAACGGGCGTGGGGTGCCCTTTGGCGGCCCCAGGGCCGCGAGGCGCAACGCGCCCGCGCGTGGGTGCTGCTGATGCTCCTCGCGCCGCTGCCTGTGATCGCTTCCAGTCTCGACGGGACGGACATGGCCCCGCCCGGCACCTTCGCTATCGTGCATCTCCTCGTTCTCTTTGCCATGATGCTCACCTACGTTAACTATGCGCCGGAACCGACGAGCTTCATGGTCAAACTGGTGGGCATCTCGTTGGTGACGCTACTGGTCATTTTGGGCATGGTGGCGAACTACGGGATGACAGCTTATCAAGAAGCCTACCGGCAAATGCGCCGCGCCGAGCTCCGGCACATTCAGACGCTCCTACAAACCGGGCGCTTCGACGCGCTCCCCGCCGACGCGCGCTACGTGGCTTCACGCCCGGTGGAGGGGCTATTCGCTGCCGAGTACCGGTTGCTCGTCGCGCAGCCTGGCGCGCCCACCGCCGCCGCGCTCGTCGCACACGATGCGTTGTACCGCGCGGGCTTGCTGCAAGGCCACTTTCCCACACGCTACGCTGTCTTGCACGAGCACCCGTGGCTGGGCCGGGAAGGCGTCCTTGCTCTAGAGCAAAACGCCGCCGCGCTCGCCGCCGCGCGCATCCCCGAAGCGGCCTTCGCCTACCGGGGGGCCTCGGCTCCGCCCGCCGCCCACCTCCTGCGCTACACCTTCGGTCAGCAGGAGACGCTGTACGAGGTGGGCTACGACTATGGCGCCTACCGCGCCTATCTGCACCAGAAGGCGCTGCCGCTGCTGGCGCTCTTCGTGGGCACGACACTGGGCATCCTCCTCATCTTCCCGCGCTTTTTCCGCGTGGGCCTGGTCGCGCCGCTGACCCGTCTGCTGGCCGGCGTGGAGCGGGTGAATCAGGGCGCGCTGGATGGCGCCGTGCCCGTGTTCGTGGAAGATGAGCTCGGGCAGCTCACCTACGCCTTCAACCGCATGGTGGGCTCTTTGCGGCGCTCGGAAACTCAGCTCCGCACTCTCAACCTCACGTTGGAACAGCGCGTGGCCGACCGCACCCGTGATCTGGCGACGCTCTATGAAATCGCCGCGCTGGTCAACCAGACGCAACCGCTAGAGACGCTGCTGGCGGTGGGGCTGGCGCAGATCGTCCCGGCGGTGGGCGGTGAGGCCGGCGTCATAGGATTGCGCAGTGAGGACAACGGCGACTTCTCATTGGCGGCACAGCAGGGCTTGGCGCCGGCGCTGGAGACCGAGATAATGCGCCTGTCAGTTTGGGAAACAGTGTATACGCGCGGCGAACTGTTGCTAGTCCACGATCTCGCGCGCGACACGGACGCCGGGACGCTTTTCCCCACCGAATTCCCCTATGCAACCTTCGTCGGTGCGCCATTGCGCGGCCAGAAAGCCGCGCTAGGCGTGTTGGTGATTTTCGGAGCACGGCCCTTGTTGTTCAATGTCGAAAACCTTGAGGTGTTAGAAGCGGTCGCCGAACAGTTAGGCATCGCGGTGGAAAACGCCCGGCTGCGCGAGCAGGCCGCCGCGGCCCTGGTGCTGGAAGAGCGCCAACGCCTCGCCCGCGACCTGCACGACTCGGTGACGCAGCTGCTCTATTCCCAGACCCTTTTCGCCACGGCAGCGACGCAATCCTTGCAAGGCGGCCAATCCGAAAAGACCACTTACTACCTGGGCCGTCTCAGCGAAACCGTCCGGCGCGCGCTCCGCGAAATGCGCCTGCTGATCTACGGACTGCGGCCGGCGGAGCTGGCGCAGGTGGGGCTGGTCGGCGCGTTGCGGCGGCGGCTGGAGATGGTGGAGCAGCGCGCCGGTATCCGCGTGCATCTCAGCGCCGAGCCGGCAGCGGCGCTGCCGGCAGCCCTGGAAGCGGCGCTCTATCACATCGCCGAGGAAAGCCTGAACAATGCCCTGAAACATGCCAACGCAAGCGAGATTTGGGTGATGCTGCATGAGGAAGAGGACAACGTGCGGTTGTGCATCACCGACAACGGCTGCGGCTTCGACGTGGGGCAGATTTCGCCGGGGCTGGGGTTACAAAGTTTGCATGAACGCGCCGCAGAGTTGGGCGGCAGCGTCAGCCTCGACTCCGCACCGGGCGCCGGAACCCGCATCTGCGTTGCCGTGCCGGTGAAGAAGTGAACCGACGCGATGGCGTTTCAATCATCACTTCGACACTGAGGCGCGAAGATTTTTCAGGGATGGAGACGCGGAAGGGATTCCGCACCTACTAATATTACACAAAATATTTTGATATTTGCCGATTTGTAGATTTTCGAGGAGACACCAGTGCTGGCGCACACCATCCAGCACGAAAATGGTCGGGGGCACGGTCGGGAGACCGGCCCCAGCTAGGAAGTCAAGGTTGACTCTACTGAAAAAAGGTTTTTCAGTAGAGAAAAGGATACTATATGTTGTGGTTGGGCGCAGCCCAACCACAACATATAGCCCATATTTTTCTTTGGCTGACCCTTTTTTCAGGGCAGCCAAGGTTTTAATTCGTGACGATTCCAATTAAGTCGTACCACCCAAAGTCCGACAAAGTCGTGTCACTCGC
>JBNGCW010000012.1:0-108948 GCA_049975525.1 Anaerolineae bacterium | reverse complement strand
TATTTTGGCGCAGTACGATTTTGATTGTCACGGTATTGTTGCTCTCGGCGCCTTTCCTTTGGCATACCTGGAATTTGGCTACCGCTTACGGCTTTGATGCTGGAAAAGCGACAACACTTAACTTAGGTATGGATAGAGTGCAACGACCGGAGCGGTTTTTGCCCCTGGGAAGCGAGAATTTCTTTATCGTTCGACCCAAGAGGCTTTTGAGTCCTGCGGCTATCCTGGGGGTAGTGGTTGTCATTCAATATATCGGCTATCTCTGGCGCGATGAGAGGCGACGGCTAATCATCGCAAGTTGGGGGATAGCCTTGTTTATCGCCCTCAATCCTCTGTTGACACCTCTTTTATCACGCACGATTGCCCCTCATGCGGCCTTTCGATTAAGAGAAGCAATCATCATTTATCCTATCCTTGCATATGGCATCGTGGAAGCGATCTCACAAGTTCAGGGATTGTGGCTACGTACTCACCCAATGAAGAAAATGATGGGGGTTTTTCTGATTGCCTGCATTCTTCTGCTGGGATACCGCGTGGGACAGGCGACAATCTCCTCTCTTAACGAAAAAATCAGAGGCATAATCTACGCTCCCGCCGAGGTCAGCTCCAATATTACAGATCGTTTACTGCGGCGTATCGTTGAGAGGGAGATCGCTTCCCCTCCTTATCCTATTCTGAATCCCCCGGCGCGTTTGACCAGCTACTTAAACGCTCCCACCTTGAACTATATTCGCGAAAACATCCCAGAGGACTCCGTGTTCTTGGCAGAGCGTTTAACAGAATACAATCTCCCCGCTTACGCGGATCAGCTCACCTATCTAGGACGCAAAGGTTGGCCGGAATGGGGCAACATCTGCCCACGTGTGCGAGAGAAAGGGGCAAATGCCGCGTTCCCTAACGTAAAGCAACCTGAAGTTCATCACCGGCTTGAGGTTGCCTGCGCCGTTCTGGATCCTGATGCTAGTGTAGAAGAGATACAGGACGTATTAACAGCTAATCAGTCCGAGATTGATTATATTTTGGTCACTCCCAATACAGCCTATTTAGAAGCCCCACTCGATCAGATTATGCCCCAGGGACGTGTCTACACGGGTGATGAATTCATTATCTATGCTGTGGAAATCCGAGAGTCTCCTTAGATTACCCAGCTTTCTGAAAGCCAAAACCATGCCACAGTTATGAAAGGCGACATCATCGGTGATTCGATAGCAACCAAAACTGTTAAGGGCTCCTTTTTTAGTTTGGGGTCATCTGCGATCACCATCGTTTCTGGATTTGCTCGTTCTGTCATTTTGGCAAGATTGTTGACACCAAGGGACTTCGGGATAGTCGCGTTGGCGTTATTCTTTCTCTCCATCACAAATCAGTTTAGGGATTTCGGGTTTAACTGGGCTTTAGTTCACCGAGATACAGATGTATCCGTAGCTACCTCTACGCACTTTGTTCTGAGAGTGGGTATGACGTTTGTGATGATGTTATTAACCCTCGCTGCAGCACCTGTGTTGAATCACTTGTATCCTCTTCAGCCTCGAATGATTAGCGCTCTTCTGGTGCTTTCACTCATAGAATTTCTGAATGCGGTCAATTCCACTCCTAATTTTACTTTGCGCAAGAAGATGGAGTTCAAGTACTTGGCTATCCTTGATGTGGTTAGTTCTTTAGCAATGACAATCTTCGCTCCCGCTATGGCTTTGGCCGGATTAGGCTTCTGGAGCCTGGTGGGAGAACAAGCAATAGCGGCGCTGGTCAGGACTATTGGACTCTGGGGTATTCGACGTCCCTGGCGCCTGTCGCTCAAGTTCGATAAGGGTATCGCCCGATGGTATTTTCGTTTTGGTTATTTTGTCTTTCTCTCTTCAAGTTTAACTTTTCTCTTGGATCAGTTCGATGACTTTTGGACTGGTACAGTACTGGGAGCAGTGCCGCTAGGCTTTTATTCGCGTGCTTATGAATTTGCCCGTTACCCACGTCGGGCAATTGCCAATCCAATCACTCGGGTTTTCTTTCCCGCATATGCTAAGCTTCAGCATGATCGACTTCGCCTATCCAAAGCTTTCTATCGTGCGAGCAGTCTGATGATCAGGGTTGGTTTTCTTTTATCGTTAGTTTTTGTGTTAGTTGCCCCTGAATTTACTCACATTTTTATTGGAGCTAAATGGCTGCCCATGGTTCCAGTTTTTCGGTTTATGATTCTCTATACTCTCTTGGATCCGCTAATTCTTACTTCAGGCCATCTGTTAACTGCTATTGGTAGACCGCAGATTTTGACTAAGATCAAAGGTGTTCAATTATTAGTTTTTATCCCAGCAGTCATCATTCTTTCCTATAGTTTTGGAGTCGAAGGCGTCGCCATAGCGGTAGATCTGATGGCAATAATTGGGTTAGCATTGGTATTTACTCAAATACGACAATTTGTAGATTTTTCTTTGCGTAAGATGTTTTGTTATCCTTTTGTAAGTTTACTCTTATCTGTTGGCATCACCTTGTTCGTTGAAGGAAATGTGTCGCTTGCCAGTGATTGGCTATCTTTTATTTTAAAAGGTGGCTTAGCAGCTGCTATTTACAGTATTCTAATGTTACTGTTTGAGTTCCCTCAATGTATTAGAGGCCTCCGACTTGTCTATCACTCTTTTCTTCAGCCACGCTAATTGAGGGGGATTCAGTAATTCTAAAAGAAGATGCCTGATGAATCGCTCTCTCCACTGAGAACACATTGCGAGAGATCAACATATGGAAAAGAGACTGGTTGTAATCGGTCTGGACGGTGCCACTTTCGACCTGCCCAAACCCTGGAGCAAGGCGGGACACCTGCCCAACCTCCGTCGGCTCCTCGAAGAAGGCGCCCACGGGATCCTAAAGGGCACTATCCCCTTCACTACTCTCCCGGCCTGGACCTCCCTCGCCACAGGCAAGGGTCCCGGCAAGCACGGCTGTTACGACTTCCGCCTGCCCTCTGACAGCCTGGGACACAGTCGCCTCATCACCTCCCGCAACATCCCCGGCAAGACTTTCTATGAGCTCCTGACGGAGGCCGACAAACGAGTTACCCTGATCAACCTGCCTGTCTCCTATCCCCCACGCATCACGGGAACAGTTATCACCAGCCTTATGACCCAGGGCTCTCAATGCGTTTTCCCACTCACTCTGATCGACGAAGTGCCGGGCCTCGCCTCTTATCGCATCATAGCCGAGTCCCGCACCCCGGACGCGATCCGCGCTGTCGAGAAAGAGCGTTTCGAAATCGCCCAACAGTTGTTCGAAAGGGAATGGGACTTCTTTTTCCTCCTCTTCAGCGGCAGCGACCACATCTCCCACGAGATGTACGATCAGATGACCCAGGAGTCACCAACCGCTGGCGGAGGACAGGTCTTCCTTGACATCGACCGCTACCTGGGCTGGTTTATGGACCACCTGCCATCCGATACAAATCTGCTGGTTATATCCGATCACGGATTCCGTTCCTACCCGGCCATCTTCTACGTCAACAGTTGGCTGGCCCAGGGGGGCTATCTCACCCTCGGTGGCGACGTCCGTCCCGAGGGCGAGGACTTCCTCTCCAAGATGGAGGACACCCCGCGCCAGGAACGCCGTCCTGGCCTTCGCCGCTTGAGCCAGGCCCTCTTCAACCATCCCCGGCTCTACCGTCTGGGCAAGCGCATTTACCACAGGCTCCGTTCTTTTCTTCCCCTGGACCTCGATCTCGTAAGTCGGGGCATCGATCTCTCGCAGAGTGTGGCCTACGCGGCGACCAACGAGTGCAAGGGGATCTACATCAACGACCGGCAACGCTTCGCCGATGGCATCGTCGCCCCCTCCGACGTGAGCCCCCTGCGCGAGGAGATCATCGCCAAGCTGGAGGCCCTGGTCGACCCTTTCGCAAGGCAACCCGTCTTCAGCCGGGTCTGGCGCAAGGAGGAGCTCTATCACGGTCCCTACCTCGACCGCGCCCCGGACGTCATCCTGGAGTCCAACGTCTTCATCAGCTTCCTGCTCCGCTCGGCCGAGCCTTTCGAGCACACAGCGGTGAACTACCACAATCGCGACGGCATCTTTCTCGCCTGGGGACCCGATGTGAACGGTAGTACAGTCGTGAGCGCTGCCGAGATCACAGACCTCGCGCCCACGATTCTGCATATGATGGGCTTTCCCATTCCTGAGGATATGGATGGGGAGGTGTTACATCAGATGCTTGAGCCGGGCAGCGAGGCGGCCGAGCGGGCCGTTCGCTTTTGCGCAGGCACCGGAACCGAGTTACTGGACGATGAGAAACAATCCCAGGAAGACGAACAGTTGGTCAAGGATCGTCTGCGGGCGCTGGGGTACTGGGCGTGAAAGAACGCATCAACGTCCTACTCCTGATCACAGAGCTCAACGTCGGCGGTGCCGAGAGAATCGTAGCGCAACTGGCCTCCCGCCTGCCGCGAGATCGCTACAACGTAAAGGTTGCCTGTCTCTACGATCCTGAAGCCGTCGGCGCCGACATCCGCGCGGCTGGCATTGCGGTCATACACCTGGATATGCGCAGCAAACTCGACCTGCGCGCTCCGTATCGTCTCTTCCGCCTGTTACGAGAGCAGAACATCCACATCCTCCACGCGCACCTCTTCCACGCCAATCTGCTGGCGGCGACTATCGGGAGGCTGACACGGATTCCTGTGATCATCGCCACACGTCATAGCGTTGAAATTGGTGGAGGGCACCGCGAATGGATCAATCGCCTGGTTAGATCCTCGCATGATGCCGTGGTAACCGTTTCCCGGGAAGTCTACGAGGCCGAGCTCCGTCGCTCTGGCACCGACCCCGGCAAATTGGTGATGATCCCCGGGGGAGTAAGACTCTCGGACTTCGATGAAATAGTTCAAGCATCGCCGGAACGACTGCGAGACGGCTGGGGAATTCAGCCTCAGTCCTATCTCATTGGCACTGTGGGGCGCTTCGTTGAGCCAAAAGGGTACCCTCATCTGCTTGACGCTATGGTGCGAATACAAGCTCATCTTCCTGATGTCAAAGCGTTGCTGGTCGGCGATGGAGTGCTGCGCCCGGCGATGGAGGAGAAGGCCCACGCTCTCGGCCTCTCCGACAGCGTGATCTTCACCGGCATCCGCCGCGATGTGCCGGAGATCCTGGCCCTGCTCGACGTCTTCGTCCTGCCCTCGCTGTGGGAGGGGCTGCCCCTCGCTCTCCTGGAGGCCATGGCCGCCGGCCTGCCCGTCGTCGCCACGCGCGTCGGCGGCGTGCCGGAGGTGGTCGTCGACGGCGTGACCGGTCTCCTTGTCCCCCCGCGCGATCCCCACGCTCTGGCCGACGCCATCCTCCGCCTGCTGCGCGATCCCGCGCTGCGCCGGCGCATGGGAGAAGCCGGACGTGCCCGCGTCGCCGCGCACTTCTCCGTCGAGCAGATGGTGCGCAAAATCGAGGCCCTCTACGAGCAGCTGCTTGCGCAGAAGGGGCTCTCATGACACCCTTCTTCCCTCCCTTGCCGGAGCACCACATCCGACATACAATGAAAATGTAACTACATTGAACAACGACCGGAGTACATAGGAGAAAAAGCGATGCCAAATCGGGCCGATGATTGGTTCAGACAAGCGGAGCGGGATCTGGCGCAAGCCGAGGACTCCCAAAAAGCCGCCCGCCATGAGTGGGCGTGTTTCGCAGCGCAACAAGCGGCAGAAAAAGCCGTCAAAGCGTTGCACCTCTATCATCGACAAGAAGCGTGGGGACACGTCGTGGCACGTCTCCTCCGAGAACTGCCGGCATCCGTTTCGATTCCTCCCGGCTTGATTGAAAAAGGGAAGGTCTTGGACAACTTCTACATTCCTGCGCGCTATCCCAACGGGCATCCAGAGGGCGCCCCTTTTGAACACTACGGCCCGCTGCAAAGTGAGGAGGCCATCACCTATGCCCACGAGATCCTTGAATTCGTCCGTGCTCACCTGGCCGGATCGTCAGGAGATTGAGCGCGCCTTGCAAAAGTGGGTTCATACTCACGTTTTGCATCACCCTGAGGTGTTGCGTGTGGGTTACTGCGGCTCCTACGCCCGTGGCGATTGGGGCGTGGGCAGTGACCTGGATCTGATCATCCTTCTAACCGATACAGAACAACCTGTGATCCGGCGCGCAAGGATGTGGGATACGCTGAGTTTACCGGTCCCTACCGACGTGCTCGTCTACACAGCTGCTGAGTGGCGGGCATTGTGTCAACGTCATGCCCGTATCGTCCAGCAGCCTATCTGTTGGGTCTATCGAACTTCTTGAAGTGCCAGGGCGGCGGTACAGAGGTACATCGACAAACGGACAGATGAAGGCTTATCGCGGGGCTTCCCTTCCCCCTTCTGCATGTCATCACGCGCTTCATCATCGACGGCGCGCAGAGCAGAGACCTCCTGTCCCCCTGACCGACCTCGATGGCCGCCTGGCGAGATTTGAGGCGCAGGGAGAATCGCGGTATACTGGTGACCGGTCGTCGACAGGCCTACGCTGCTCCTATTGATTATGAACAACTTAAACTCAATCTCGATAAAGCCCAAAGACTACGTCCGCTCCTGGAACAGGATGTCAGCCGGTTTCTCCGTAGAATTGGGAAGGCGTAGTGACCCCTATCGGGCGTGTCGAAACGCTGATGAGACCATGAGGACACCAAAACACCGCCGGGCAAACCACCTACGATGACCCCAACTCCCCTCCTCCACGTCATCACGCGCCTCATCGTCGGTGGCGCGCAGGAGAACACCATGCTCACCGCTGCGCTCCTCGACCCCCGGCGCTACGCCGTCGACGTCATCTCCGGCCCCCAGACCGGTCCCGAGGGCAGTCTCATCGAGGAGATCCGCGCGCGCGGCGTCCCCCTCGATATCTACCCCGATCTGCGACGCGAGATCGCCCCCTGGCGCGATCTGAAAGCGCTGCTACAGCTCACCCGGCGGATGCGGCGGGAGCGTTACACCATCGTCCATACCCACTCCAGCAAAGCCGGCGTCCTGGGCCGCCTCGCCGCGAAACTCGCCGGCGTCCCCGTCATCGTCCACACCGTCCACGGCTGGAGCTTCCACGAGCACATGTCGCCGCTGCGCCGCCGCCTCTTCGTGACATTGGAGAAGCTGGCGGCCTCGTTCACCGATGCCATGATCGTCGTCGCCGCGCCCGACATCGCGAAGGGGCTGCGCGAGGGCATCGGGCGTCCCGAACAGTACCACCTCATCCGCAGCGCCATCTCCCTGGAGCGCTTCGATCCCACTGCCGTGGACGGCGTCGCCGTGCGCCGCGAGCTGGATCTGCCGCCCGACGCGCCGGTGCTGGGCAACGTGGGACGTTTCTCCGCCCAGAAGAACCCCCTCGACTGGGTGCGCGTCGCCGCGCGTGTCGCCCGCGCCCTGCCCGACTGCCGCTTTCTCCTGGTGGGCGACGGCCCGTTGCGCGCCGAGGTGGAAGCGCTCATCGCCGCCGAAAGGCTTAGCGACCGCTTCGTGCTCACCGGCCTGCGCCGCGACGTGCCCCGCATGCTGGCCGCCATGGACGTCTTCCTCCTCACCTCCCTCTGGGAGGGGCTACCGCGCGTCATCCCCCAGGCCATGAGCATGCGCGTCCCCGTGGTCGCCAACCGCGCCGACGGCACCGTCGAGGCCATCGCTCACGGCGAGACGGGCTTCTTGGCCGACCCCGGCGACCTCGACGCGCTGGCCCAACACTGCCTCACCCTGCTCCGCGCCCCGGAACGGCGGCGCGCCATGGGTGAACGCGGACGTGCCTTCGCCACCCGTGAGTTCGACGTCCGGGAGATGGTGGCGCGGATCGACCGCCTCTACCGGACACTGCTGGCGCAACACCGCTCTCAAGATTGACGCTGCCCCCGATTTATGTTATCATTTTTATAAAAGTGATAACACTTCAGGAGGGCAAAGATGATCCGCACCCAGATTCAACTGACGGAGGAGCAATCCCGGCGCGTGAAGGAGATCGCAGAACGGGAGAATATCTCCATGGCCGAAGTCATTCGGCGGGCCGTGGAACACTGGATTGCCACGTGGGGTGATCTCTCCCCCGAAGAACGTCGACGACGGGCTTTGTCTGTGGTTGGACGTTTCAGCAGCGGCTTGGGCGATATATCGGCAAACCACGATACTTATTTGGCAGAAGCCTATGGTGATTATGAGCCCCGCGACGATCTTCCTTGACACGTCCGGCATCATCGCTGTGCTGGACGCATCCGACAGTTTTCATGCTCAGGCCGAACCTCTCTGGAGACAGTGGATCCATGAAGAGGTGCCGCTACTGACCAGTAATTATGTTGTTGTGGAAGCGACAGCCGTGGGACAGAGACACCTGGGCTTCTCTGCTGCCTCTGCGATCCATCAAGATCTGCTTCCTTCAGTGCAAGTGATATGGATAGACGAGACCTTACATCAACAAGCCATGGACGTACTTCTGGCGGCCCAACGTCGCCAGCTCAGCCTGGTCGATTGCAGCAGTTTCGTGCTTATGCGCGAGCTGGGACTGCAGCATGTCTTCACCTTTGATAAACACTTTGCAGAACAGGGATTTGTTTGTCTACCACATCCGTAACGCATTCGATCTCTATACCAAATTGTGCTATGATGGAAGAGGGAAAACCATGTCCATAGACACTGAGAAGTTGCATGCATACTGGCAATCGCTTCAAACCCGTTGGGAGACGCGCAGAGAAGCGCAGGAGCAGAGACGCAAGGCCGCCTACCGGGCTGTGCAAGCAGCAGCTGCTACGGTCTTCTGTCGCTATCCCTCGTTACACTGGGCCTATCTCTTCGGCTCCATCACGTATCCAGAAGCATTCCACGCCCATTCTGATATCGATATTGCCGTTGAAGGATTGGATCCCCAACGCTACTTCGACGTATGGCGTGATTTAGAACGCGCGCTGCCTCATTGGGTTATTGATCTGCGGGATATCTCATCGGAGTCGCCTTTTGCCGACTTGGTTCGCAAGATAGGAGTTATCATCTATGAAAACCCAGATTCGACGGCTGCAGGCAGAGATTCAATCTGATCTGGAGGCTATCGCTGAGGTCTATCGTCTGTTTGACAAGGCCACAACGCAACTGGAACATGAGCCCGAGCGTGGCATCGTCGTTGGTTATTACCTGCACGTCCTCTATGGTCTCTTTGAAAATTTGCTGCAACGGGTTGCCGTTCTTTTTGAGAATGAGATCGGCGATGGGGCGCGGTGGCATCATGCCTACTACACCGAATGACGCTGGAGATAAAAGAAATTCGCCCCCCGGTGATAAGTCGGCAGACCTATGAATGTTTGGATGAACTCCGAAAATTCCGCCATCTATTTCGCAATGCTTATCTATTCCAGTTTGACCCTCGCCGGTTGGATATCGTGATCGAAAAGGCACGGACTCTACAACCACTCTACCAGGATGACCTGAGGCGTTTTCTTGCCTTTCTGGATGCGCGGGCGTCACTCCCGGAAGAAGGCGAGGGAAGTATTTGACTTCCACCACTTCCACCCTTGCTGATTCCCAAAGCGTCAATTTGATTGATCACATTCAGCTCATGCAGAATCAGGAGCCTTGTCTGTGGTACATCTTGACATCTGATCATCACTGCGCGCCGCAGCCGTGATCACCCTCGATCTCTCCGCCGCCGTCCACCGCCGCGCCGACGGCACCGTCGAGGCCATCGCCCACGGCGAGATGGGCTTCTCGGCCGACCCGGGCGCCATCGTGCCTCACCCTGCTCCGCGCCATGGGCGAACGCGGACGCGCCTTCGCCATCCGTGAGTTCGACGTCCGGGAGATGGTGGCGCGGATCGAGATGCTCTCCCGAACGCTGTTGACCACCAAATGTACTCAAGAGTGAAAGCAACGTGTTCCCTGTTCAGAGCAGACAAATATGGTATAATCTCCCTTCAGATCTCAGCCCGGGCAGCTGCCCTCACGTTTCGCAAGGGAAACGCGAGGCGACCGAAAGGAGTTTTTCAAGGGCAACCCGGCGCACATTTACCCCATCAGTTAAAGGAAAGTATAAAGTATAATGGGACTGAGTCAGTGGATTGACAGCGTAGCCATGTGGGTACAGGGGATTATACGCGCCATGGGATACGTTGGATTGGGCATGGTGATGTTCTTAGAAAACATCTTCCCGCCGATCCCCTCGGAAGCCGTATTGCCCATGGCCGGATGGCTGGCCTACGAGCAAGAAGGGGGATTTACCTTATGGGGCGTCACCCTGGTCGGCGCCCTGGGCTCCGTGGCCGGAGCACTGGTCTTCTATGGGCTGGGGTATGGGTTCGGCGAGCAGCGGGTGCGGGTTCTGTTGCGAAGGTACGGCAAGTGGCTGCTCCTCTCCGAGAACGATTTCGACACGGCGCTGGCCTGGTTCGACCGCTACGGCGAATATGTCATCTTTTTCGGACGCATGGTGCCCATTGTGCGCAGCCTGATCTCCATTCCGGCCGGCATCGCCGGCATGAACCTGGGTCGCTTTGGCCTTTATACAGGCATGGGCACGGGGTTGTGGAGCTTCCTCTTGGGATTTGCCGGCTATCTGCTGGGGCAGAATTGGCCGTTGGTGATGGAGTGGATGAGTCGTTACGAAAAAGTCGTGTTGGCCCTGGCCGGGCTGGCCGTCATCGTCTTCGTTGCGCGAAGATTGCAACAACGCCGCAGCGCATCCGGCGTGGTCTGACCCTCCCTCAGCGGAACTACCCGACGACTCGACGACCAGACTATATGACTACCTGACTATCAAGGAGCATCGTATGGCATCCGTGATTCGATCCGAGCACATTGCTGATTACGTCGGTGAAGAGGTGACGTTACAGGGCTGGGTGTACAATCGCACACACACCGGAAAACTGGTCTTCCTGCTGATCCGCGACGGCTATGGCTTCGTCCAGTGTGTGGCCTTTGCCGGTGACCTCGACGCCGAGCTTTTCGACACTATCGCCCACATCCCCCAGGAATCCTCGGTGCGGGTGACCGGGACGGTGCGCGCCGACGAGCGGGCCCCGGGCATCCCCGGCGGCTACGAGATCGGTCTCCAGAATTTGGAGATCGTACAGGCCGTGGAAGACGAGTACCCCATCGCTTTGAAAGAACACGGTGTCGATTTCCTGTTGGATCACCGCCACCTCTGGGTGCGCACACCGAGCCAGTGGGCCATCCTGCGGGTACGCGCCACCGTCATCCGCGCCATCCGCGACTGGCTGGATGACCACGGCTTTCTCAACATGGACACCCCGATCCTGACGCCGGCGGCCGGCGAAGGGACCACCACCCTCTTTGAGGTCGATTACTTCGGCGAACCCACCTATCTGGCGCAGACCGGTCAACTCTACAACGAGGCAAATATCTTCGCCTTCCAAAAAGTCTACTGCTTTGGGCCCACCTTCCGCGCCGAGAAGTCGAAGACACGCCGCCACCTTACCGAGTTCTGGATGGTGGAACCGGAGATGGCCTTCTGCGACCTGGATGAGCTGATGGAAATCGAAGAGCAATTCGTCTCCTACGTGGTACAACGCACCCTACGAGAGCGTGCCGCCGAGTTAGCGTCCCTGGAGCGCGACACCACGGCGCTGGAAAAGATCACGCCGCCCTTCCCGCGCATCTCCTACGACGAAGCGTTGGAGATGCTGGCGGAAATCCGCGCCGCGACCGACGACCCGCAGCTCAAACAGCTCCTGGAGATCCCATGGGGCGCCGACTTCGGCTCGCCTCATGAGACGGAGCTGACCAAGCACTTCGAGAAACCCGTCTTCGTCTACGGATATCCCACAGAAGCCAAAGCCTTTTACATGGAGCCCTGGCCTGGGCGCCCGGAGGTCTCCAAAAGCGTGGATCTGTTGGCTCCCGAGGGCTACGGCGAGATCATCGGCGGCAGCGAGCGCATCTCCGATCCGGATCTGCTCCTGCAGCGCATCCGTGAGCACAACCTGCCGCGAGAGGCCTTTGAGTGGTACATCGCCCTGCGCCGCTTCGGCAGCGTGCCCCACAGTGGTTTCGGCCTGGGCGTCGAGCGCACCGTGGCCTGGATCTGCGGCATCAACCACATCCGGGAGACCATCCCCTTCCCTCGCACCCTCAACCGTGTCTATCCCTGAGCGAACACGGAGAAACAGGCGACCGGTTGACGCTAAAGACGCCAACCGGTCGTCGTGTTGAAGGCAGACCCTCAACGCTCCAACCAGACGTTGACGGTCCGATGGGTTATGTTACAATCGGTCTCACGTGAAAATATGCACAGGACAATCGGACTGTCGCCTCAGGCTCTCCACCATGCAGGAGAAGAGGAAGCGACCTGAACACACCAAAAGGGAGTGAACGCCGATGTCAAAAGAGCGCAAGGCTATAACCGGACTGTTGACCATCCTGTTGTTAGGCGCGTTCATCGCCATCCCTTCGGCGCCGACCCAGGCGCAGGAAGGGAATCTTCTGGCGAATCCCGGATTTGAGCCGCCCTACGAAGGAGGCGTCGCCAGCTATTGGCATCCATGGCACGAAGATAGTGGGGAGTTGTGTGCCTCTAAACCTGAGGGGTGGGATTTTGCTTGTAAACCCGGATGGGGGCAGGAGGTTGACCCCAATGGACTTGGCTTTACACGGGGAGGATCGGCCCAACACATAGGAGCCCAATACATCACCTGGCATGCCGGCGTTTACCAAACAGTCGAAGTTGCACCGGGGACGCGTCTTCGATTTACGGCTTTTGGGTATTCCTTTGCCTCCAATGATGACCCCCCTGCGCCGTCTATTCAGGATCGGATACCGCGTATGCAAGTCGGGATCGATCCAGAAGGACGCGGTCAGTGGTACGCTAACGGCGTCGTCTGGTCTGCAGAAAATAACTCTTTAGACAGCTGGCAGCAGCTATCTGTGGAGGCAACAGCCGGGCAGAGCGGGAAGGTGACCGTTTTCGTGTCTACGAATTATCGAGGGTACACGCCTCTGCTTCACATGGATACAAAATGGGACAACGCCACCCTGGAGGCCGTCGCGCCACCGGCCACACCGACCTTCACGCCGCAGCCCACACCCGCGGTGCCCCCCACGCCCGTCAACACCCCCACGCCGCGCCCCGACGGCGCTACCGTCCACATCGTTCAATCCGGTGACACGCTCTACGGGATCGCCCTCCAGTACGGCGTGGATGTCGACGAGCTCCGCCGCCTGAACGCCGGCACCCTCGGCCCCAACGATTTGCTTTCCGTAGGACAGGAACTGATCATCTCTGCGCCGAAGGTGACGCCTACGGCCACCCCGACCCCCACCGCAGAGGCAACGCCCGAACCTACCCAGGCACCCGCAGAGGGCGGGGAAGTGCCCGCCGGTGAGACGGGCAGGATCTGCGTGAGCGCCTATCACGATCGCAACCAGGACATGATGCGGCAGCCCGCTGAGGAAGAGCTCTTGCCCAACGCCGTCTTCACCCTGGTGGGGACGGAGGGCCCCGCCGGTAACTACACCTCCGACGGTATCAGTGAGCCTTTCTGTTTTGAAAACTTGAAACCCGGCAACTACGTCCTCCGCCAGACCCCACCGACCGGCTACAGCCCCACCGGCCCAGATCAGTGGGGCGTGCCCTTGGGCGCCGGGCAGGAGGCCACGTTGGAGCTGGGATACCTTCGGAGTGAAACGACATCGCCCCAGGCGACCGAAACGCCCGTGGCTCAATCCCCACAAGCGGAAGAATCCTCGGATGGCAGCTCTGCTAATCGCGTTATCAACCTCATTCTGCGGATTAGCGGTATCGTCGTTCTGGTGCTGGCGCTGTTGGTCGCCGGGCTTTTTGTCGTCTCGCGTCGTCGTTGATCTGGGGATGTACAAGCATAAGGAAGATAAAAGGTATGGATGAAAACAGATACAGCGTGAAAGGCGGGCTTCTGGTCGCTCTGGCCCTGCTGCTGTGGGGAGCGCTCTTCGGCGCGACCCGGCTCACGCGGGCGCAGGCAACCGGCCCAAATCTATTGACCAACGGCGATTTTGAGCAGGGCTTTGGCGAAGCCTGGCCTTTCCAGGACGGCATTCCGGAGGTACAGGTGGCGCCGGGATGGCGGGCGTTTTGGAATGAAACCCCGCCGCCGGGAACGAAAGTCCCCAACTATTGCAAACCCGAGGACCAGGGATGCTATTGGGCGCGTCCAGAGTTCCGAGGTATGAGCACGGCCGAATTCGCTTATCGGGTCCATGGCGGCAATCTCTCACAAAAGTACTTCACATACAACCGCCAACACGAGGCGGGCTTGTATCAAAAGGTCGACGGCATCGAACCCGGCACCCGCCTGCGCTTCCAGATCTACGCTCAGACCTGGTCCTGCCTGGGCGAGGAGGGCAACCCCCTCAACTGTCCCACAGGCCACCTCTCCAACAATCCGGCGCCTTTTCACACCAAAGTGGGCATTGATCCCACCGGCGGCACGAATCCCTGGGCGCCCACGGTCGTCTGGTCGCCTGAGCAAGAGGCGCACGACACGTGGACCCTCTTCTCAGTAGAAGCGACGGCCGAAGCGAACAGCGTCACCGTCTTCTTCTACTCTCGTGTTGACTGGCCGGAAAGTTGGCCGCGCGTGAACAACGATGTCTACCTCGACGATGCCTCGCTGGTCGTGGTGGGCGAGGTCACGCCGACGGCGCCCCCTCCACCCCCCACCTCTGCGGTTCCGCCCACGCCGGTCAACACCCCCACGCCGCGCCCAGACGGCGCGGTCGTGCACATCGTCCAGCCCGGCGACACGCTCTTTGGCATCGCCCTTCAGTATGGGGTGGACCTCGATGAGCTCCGGCGCCTGAACGCCGGCACCCTCGGCCCCAACGACCTGCTCTCCATTGGACAAGAGGTCGTGATCTCGGGTGAGCCCATCGTAGCCGCGACGCCGACGACGGTACCCACCGAACCCCAACCTGTGACTCCAACCCTAACGGTGGAGACGGAGCAGCCCCCTACGACGACGGAAGGTACGCCGGGAGGAAACGCCATCTGCGTCCTCGCGTTCAACGACCAAAACGGGGATATGGTGTACCAGGCCGCGAGTGAAGCGCTGGTGCCCAACGCCATGCTCTCCTTGCTGGGCACGAACGGCCCCGTCGGGACGCACACCACCGACGGCCTCAACGAACCGTACTGCTTCCAGAACCTGCAACCCGGCAACTACGTTTTGCGCCAGACCCCTCCGGCGGGCTATCAGCCCTCCGGGCCGGGGGAACAGGGTATCTTGCTGAACGCCGGGCAGACGTATATGGTTCACGTCGGGTACGTTCGCAGCGACGGAGATACAGCCCCCCAGGGAGAAGCCACCACCTCCACAACAGAACAACCTCAAAAAAAGGGGACCGCACCCGGCGATGTAAGCACGTTTCTTTCGACCATTGTGCGTGTCAGCGGTATCCTCGCCTTGCTGCTGGCGATTGCAGTCGGGGTACTCTTCGTGCTCTCCCGTCGGTGACGGGCGAAGCGCCGCCTCAGTGCCTGTGCCTCAAGGGCCTGCCGATCTGGCAGGCCCTTCGCTGTGAAAGCCCACGTACACCGGACTCCCCCAACGGAGAGAGCGCAACCGGCGCCCATTTGCAGTGAAAGAAAGGTTACGCTATAATTGGGGTTGTGGACACGGGCGACCCTTTCTGTTCACCTTTCGAACAATCTGACAGAGCTTCAACGTCGATCAAGGGCGCCCTTCTCTGCCGAGCGGCTGTGTGGCAGAACCGACGCTATCTTGCGAGGCGCTGCACGCGCCCGTTTGAGAAGTCGTAATGATATGGTCGCCGTTATCACAAAAACGGGGGGGCACGTGGAGTTGCGCACGACACAACCATATCCCTCCAGGCACTACTGAAAAGACGTCTCAGTAGTGCCGAAAAAAGCAGGAACGAGAAGGCGACGCAAGACTATAGCCCGATTTATCTGATCCACCGTCCGAGAGGATGGGGATGAGCTCAACGCTGATCATCTACAGTCCGACTTCGCAGCAAGTCGATGGAATACACCGCCTGCGAAGCTCAGGGGCTTAGATATTCACCTGTTTTGAGGTTTTCAAAAGGCCGGAGGTAGTACTGCAAAGCGCCGTGGGTACGTAAAACGTTCTCCGTTGCAAATCGGCGGAGGCGTAACCGGGGTGATATTTCCTGCGCCGGGAAAATCTTCCGGCAACACACTCTTTCCCGGCCACGGCCCAACAGGAGAACTATCGCGTCGGCCTGACGTGGCTATGGTTAAGCGCGCCATAGCCACGTTTTGCGTTATAAGGAAAGGAACGATCCGTTGGCCGGCAAGATCACCGCTCTGAAGTGGCAAAAGCGGAACAAGCAGCGCGTGAACGTCTACCTGGATGGGGAGTTCGCCTTTGGGCTGGCGGCGACGCAAGCCGCAAAACTCCAGGTGGGCGCACGTCTTTCCGACCGTCAGATCGCAGAGTTGCAAGCACTCGACGCTGTGGAGAAGGCCCATGACCGCGCTCTCAACTACCTCTCCTACCGGCCCCGCAGTGAAGCGGAGATCCAACGTTATCTGCGGGAAAAAGAATTCTCCGAAGAAACTATTGAAGAAACGCTCGAACGCCTGCGCCGCGTGGGCCTGGTGGACGACCTGGAATTTGCCCACTATTGGATCAACAACCGCTTGCGCTTCCGCCCCCGAGGACGTCGAGCGTTGAGACAAGAGCTGCGTCAGAAGGGCATCGCTAACAAGATTATCGAACAAGTGCTTTCTGAATTTGACGAGGAACGCGCCCTCCAGAAGGCACTGCAGCGACACGCGCGACGCTTGCAGCACCTTTCATCGGAGAAGTTCCGCCAACGTCTGACCCAGCGCCTGGCGCGTCGCGGCTTTTCCTACGAGGCAATTCGGGAAGCACTCGACACTTACCTCGCCTCCAACGACAACGCTCCGGGCGAGATCACCACAGAAGACGACGCATAAACCATAGAAGTTACGTTCATCTCTGACACAGGAGGTATATATAAACCACGCAGCCAGAAGGTGGGGCGCACGTATGCTATCTGCGCTTTATCTGCACAAACATGCGACCCATCTAAGCAGTGATGAGGGAACCTGCCATAGCCTGGACAATAGATAGAAGGAATGGCCCCAGGGAATGGCGCCCCACTCCCTCCCTAACCTGACATGACGCAGGAGAAAGTGAGGAAAATGAGATGCTAGAAATCGGCATAGGATTAGCAGGATTGATCATCGGTGCGATCATTGGCTATCTGGTGCGACAATGGCGCTACCAGCAAACGGTGGGCAACCTGGAGGCGATGAAGAAGCGCTTGCTGGAGGCCGCCGAAAAGCAAGCCCACGAAGTCGTCCTCGTGGCCCGCGAGCAGGCCCACGAGCTGCGCGAGGAGATCGAGCTGGATCTGGAAGAGCGCCGCAACCGGTTGCGAGACGAAGAGAAACGGCTCCAACGTCAGCGCGAACAGATGGATCAACGCTTCGAGCAGCTGGAACAGCGCACCCAACTCCTTAACAAACGCCAGAGCTCGCTGGACAAACGCTGGAACGAGCTGCGGGATATGGAAGCGCGGCGCAAGGAAGACCTGGAGCGCATCGCCAACCTTTCCGAAGAAGAGGCACGGGAGATTCTACTGGAACAAGTGGCCCAAGAGTCACGCCAGGAGTTGGCGCGGGTGATCCGAGAAGAAGAAGCGCGGGCCAAAGAAGAAGCTGACCGACGGGCACGTGAGATTATCACCACCGCCGTCCAGCGGCTCGCCAGTGAGCAAGTCGCCGAGCTAACCACCACCAGTATCGATATCCCCTCCGACGACCTCAAGGGCCGGATTATCGGACGCGGAGGGCGCAACATCCGGGTTTTCGAGCAAAAAGCAGGCGTCGACGTCATCGTCGACGACACGCCGGAGATCGTCATGATCTCCTCCTTTGACCCCATCCGCCGTGAGATAGCGGCGCGGACCATGCACCGCCTGGTCGCAGATGGACGCATCCATCCCGCCCGCATCGAGAAGATGCTGGAGAAAGCGCGCCAGGAAGTGGAAGAGATCATCCGCGAGGAGGGCGAGCGGGCCGTCTACGAGGCCGAGGTCACCGGGCTGCACCCCGAGCTGCGCAAGCTGCTGGGCAAGTTGCACTTCCGCACCAGCTTCGGACAGAACCAGCTGGCTCACACCATCGAGGTCGCCAAACTCGCCAGCCTGTTGGCGGCGGAGCTGGGGGCAGATGAGGAGGTCGCTCGCGCCGGCGGACTGCTCCACGACATCGGCAAAGCCGTCGATTTCGAGATCGAGGGCACCCACGCGACCATCGGCGCCGATCTGGCCCGACGCTACAACGTCCCCGAGGCGGTGGTCAACTGCATTGAGGGACACCACCACGAGGTGGAACAGCAGACCCTGGAAGCCATCATCGTCGAAGCTGCGGACGCCATTTCCAGCGCCCGACCCGGCGCGCGCCGCGAAAGCCTGGAACACTACATCAAGCGCATCCGCACGCTGGAGGAAATGGCCCGCTCTTTCAACGGGGTGAAAAAAGCCTACGCCATTCAGGCCGGACGCGAGATTCGCATCATCGTCAAGCCCGGTGCGGTCGACGACCTGGCAGCGCTGAACCTCTCGCGCGACGTGGCTCGCAAAATCGAGGAGACCATGCAATATCCCGGTCAGATCAAGGTCACCGTCATCCGAGAGACCCGCGCCGTCGAATACGCCAAGTGACGTCATTGGACTTTAGAGGAGAACCCTGATCAACGGTGCATCCAGAAGAGATCTCTCGGAAACGTTTTGAGCAGTGGGTCGAAGAAGCCTGGCGGGCGCTGCCACCCCAGTTTCAAGAACGCCTGGAAAACGTCGACGTGGTGATCGAAGAATGGCCTTCGCCCGCTGCGCTGCGCCGGGCCGGCATGCACCATCCGGCGCAGCTGTTGGGGCTCTATCAGGGCGTCCCCCTCTCCAGACGCGGTGCGCGCTACAATTTGCAGCTGCCGGATAAGATCAGCCTCTACCGCCGCCCGATCCTCATGCGGGCGAGGCGCGCGGAGGAGGTCCCGGCTCTCATTGCCCACGTGCTTCGACACGAAATCGCTCATTACTTCGGCATTGACGACCTGCGGCTGAAGGAGCTGGGCGCTTACTGAGAGGCCCCTTACGCACAAAGCCACCGTCTCGTTACCGGACGGTGGCTTTGTGCATTAAAGCCAGAAGCCTTCCCGCCTCTTACTCCAAAGACACCTTCTCTTCCTCTTTCTCCCTTTCCAGCGTCTCTTCGATGGCGGGAATGTAATACCGCTCGGTGTACTCCTTCACCATGCGACGCGTGGAAAACCGGGGGCCGACGGTGCGGATCGACTCTTTCATCATTTCCACCCACCCGCGGGGCACCCCGTCCCGGTCCTGCTGGTAGTAAAGAGGCACCACCTCTTCTTCCAACACTTTATACAGCGCTTCAGCGTCCGCCTGATCCTGCTCCCATTCGCTGGAGTAAACCGCCTCTTCCGGCTGGATGGCCCAGCCATTGCGACCGTTGTAGGCCTCTGCCCACCAACCGTCGAGCACGCTGAGGTTGAGCACGCCGTTGAAAGCCGCCTTCATCCCGCTGGTGCCGCTGGCCTCCATAGGCTTGCGCGGTGTGTTCAACCACACATCCACCCCCTGGACAAGATAGCGCGCGATGTGCATGTCGTAATCCTCCACAAAAGCGATGCGTCCCCCCATCTCCGGGTCGCGGGCCCAGTTATAGATCTCCTGTAACAGCCGCTTGCCCGGGTCGTCGGCCGGATGAGCCTTGCCGGCGAAAATGATCTGGATGGGGCGATAGCGATGGTGGATGAGACGCTTGAGACGGTCCATGTCCCGGAAGATCAGCGCAGCGCGCTTATAGGTGGCGAAACGACGGGCAAAGCCGATGACCAGCGCATCGGGATCCAGGAAGATGCCCGAAGCCAACAGCTGCTCCGGCGAAGCGGTCCGGGCGATGCGGGAATCCCGAGCCCGCTCGCGTAGGATGGCGAAAAGCTTCTGCTTGAGGTGCTGGTGTGCCTCCCACAACACGGCATCGGGGATCTCCTCGACACGCGTCCACAACGTGGATTCGTCCTGGCGCTCGATCCAATCCGGACTGATGTGCTTCCGGTAGAGATGGTGAATGGCCGAGCCGGCCCACGAGGGAAGATGAACCCCGTTGGTGACGTGTCCAATGGGCACCTCCCCGGGCGTCTCCTTTTCCGGCCACAGCGAATGCCACATCTGGCGGGAGACCTCGCCATGCAGCTCACTCACGCCGTTGGATTCACCGGAAAGTCGCAGGGCCAACGCCGTCATATTAAAAGCCGGCCCGAAGCCGCTGTCGTGACTGCCCAAGGCCAGGAACTGATCGCGGCCGATATGCATCTCCTGCCAGAAATGCTGGAAATATTTCTCCATCATCCCAAAGGAAAAGGTATCGTGTCCTGCAGGCACGGGCGTATGGGTGGTGAAGACGGTCGTCGCGCGAATGCGCTCCACGGCCTCGTCAAAGGAGAAGCCCGCCTTCAAATATTCGCGCAGACGCTCCAGCACCAAAAAAGCGGAGTGTCCCTCGTTGAGATGCCAGACGCCGGGTTCAATATCCAGCGCCCGTACGATGTGCACGCCGCCGACGCCCAGAAGGATTTCCTGCTGAATGCGCATCTCTTGATCGCCGCCGTAAAGACGCGCCGTCAGCTCTCGATCCCAGGGCGCGTTCTGCTCTACGTTGGCGTCCATCAGATAGAGTTTGGCGCGTCCCACTCTGACTTCCCACACCTGCAGACGAATCTGGCGCGTGCCGACGTCTACCACCACGTTGCAACACGTCTCGTCTTCACACAGCACGGGCTGCAGCGCCACCTCTTCGGCCCGCAGGGAGGGATAGATCGCCTCCTGCCAACCGTTAGGATCCATGCGCTGACGGAAATACCCCTGCTCGTAGAGAAAGCCAATGCCGATAAAGGGGATACCCAGATCGCTGGCCTCCTTGGTGTGATCGCCGGAAAGGACACCCAAGCCGCCGGAATAGATGGGCAACGAAGTGTGCACGCCGAATTCAGCCGAAAAGTAGACTACGGGGTGTGGATACAACTCCGGATACGTCTGTGAAAACCAGAGATGGCCGTTTTGCAGATCCTTATCCAACATCATCATCACGCTGTCGTATTGCCGCAGAAAGGCCGGGTCCTTCGCCAGGCGCGCCAGTCGTTCTTCCGGCACCTCCCGCAGAATTCTCACCGCATTGTGGCGGGTGGTAATCCATAACGTGTGGTCGACGGCCTTGAACAGATCCCGCGCAGGTCTATGCCACGTCCACCAAAAATTGTAAGCCAGCTCCTCCAGGCGCGAGATGCGCTGGGGTAGCTTCTCCCTGATCACATGATTCGCCGTTATCTTCATCCAAAATCTCCTCCTTCATGCCCACAGCTACAAGACAAGCTCTCTCGGATCTCTTCCGAGTACCTGAGTTCGAACCCCTGTCAGGGGTTGATAACGAGAACCAACGCGAACACCAGAGCAGTCAGGATCATAAACTCCACAACAATACGACGGTTCAATGTCCCCGTCAGATGTTGATAGGCAAGCCCGCTTTCAACATACAAACCCAGGGTCAACACCATCGCCGCGCCCCATGGAGAGAGGGGCCAGTAGCTCAACACCCATGAGAGCTCGGCTTCGAGCAACGCGATCAACCCACCGTAGGTCAACACCACCGGTGGGGGCGCGCCGCTCGCACTCAATAGATCCAAACTCAACAACCCACTGAGCGCTAAAATCACCGGGGCGGTGATCAGCGAACGTCCCTGAGCGCTCAGTACAATGCCGAAAAGCGCAAACCCCAACACATAATCCACGAGGTTCAGCAGCGTGCGCAGCCCAGGGTAACTGGGGTGATCGAGATAGAAAACGTGATACGTGAGATGTACCAGCAGGCCGATCAACAGCCCGCTTAGCAGCAACGTCCCTAACCAAATCGACCAGGAAGGGGCTTTGAGAAGCAACAAGGATACAAAAAGCGCTCCCAACACCGGCGTGATCAGCGAAAAAAACAGGGGGCGTTCCTGGCCCTCTCTGCGCGGGAGCGTCTGAAGCAGGGCATAGGTCCCTGTTCCCACCACCCCCATCACCAACAGAGGAAGCAACCAGTTACCGTCCAGCGTAAAACCCAGAGGGGATCCGAGGATACGTCGCACACTCCAGGAGAAAGTAGGGAGTTCTACGAAGCGCAACAACGTCGCGCCCGTAAGTACCACCGCAAGCAAGATACTGAGTCGATCTCGCTCCACGGAAGGTTGATCCTCACGCGAGTAGCCTAGCATAGGACTATTTTAATGGGGGGAACGGTTTTGTCAACTCTCCGAAGATTGACTCTACTGAAAAAATCGGATTTTTCCGGAACTCGCCACTACATGCGGGAAAATTCGCGGTCAAAACCACTAGATATAGGGGGTGTTTTGCTAAAAATCCGATTTTTAGGACCTTTTTTCAGCGGAGTCAAGATTGAATAGCCAGGCCAGTGTTCCGTTAAGCGTGATCTGATGGACAGATAGGTGTGCCGGTAGCCACTTTCATCCATCAGTTAAGACTTGACAAGTAGATTTACCGGTTCGTAGTCAGGCACGGAATGCAGTGGAGTGCCGTTCTGTGGTGGCCGACGCCAGGTGCGACGCACCTTCTCACGTCATTCCGAGTGAGCGAGCGGCGTCGTTTGCCGGGCGCAAATCGAGGAATCTCCCCGCTGCGACGTAGGGTTGCCATCGAGCGGGGCGATGGCACGGTAGGGACACCGGCCACAGCTTGCCCGGCGCGGCGAGGACACCGTGCCGAGATCGCAATCCCCCCAGGCGGATTTAGCAGATGTGGCCGCGAATCACTCGCTTTTCAAATTGACTTATTCCCCCCTTTTCCATATAATAGGGTTGTTGGCTGCGATAGGCAAAGACGCAGCCAGAAGAAACCTTCTCGGGCGCAACGCTCTCCTGAGAAGGCGCTCGTATCGGGGGGAGGAACCTTGTACACGTTGCCGGACGTCCAGCAACGCCCCGTTAATCTCACCATGAAGAAGGAGGAAATCATGAATCGGTCACATCTGGTCTCTGTGCTGTTAATGCTGGCCCTGCTCATGACGGCTATGGTAGCCTGTCAGAAGGAGCCGGCCAACGAGTGGGAAGCCATCCAACAAAAGGGGAAGATGGTGGTGGGCACCTCCGCCGACTACCCCCCCTTCGAGTACATCGACGAGAACGATCAATTCGCCGGCTTCGACATCGAGCTGATGGAGGAGATCGGCAAGCGTCTCGGCGTGGAAATCGAGTGGCAGGATATCGCTTTCGACGGCCTCATCGGCTCGCTCCAGACCGGTAAAATCGACGCCGCCATCGCCGCCATGAGCGCCACACCCGAGCGCGACGAACAGGTGGATTTCTCCATCAACTACTACGTCGGCAAGGACGCCGTCCTGGTCGCCGCCGATTCCGACCTCACCATCAACACCAAAGAAGATCTGGACGGCTTGCGGGTCGCGGTACAGACCGGCACCATCCAGGACGATTGGGTGACCGAGAATCTGGAAAACGCGGAAATCTCCCGCTATGAACGCGCCGAACAGGCCGTGCAGGATCTCAAGAGCGGTCGTGTGGACGCCGTAGCGATGGACTTCTTCGCCGCTAGCGCCTTCGTGGAGCAGGGCGATGTCCAGCTCGCTCTGGAAACTAACTTCGCCGAAGAACACATGGCCATTGCCATTCCCCAAGGCGCAACGGAGTTAAAAGAGCAGCTCGACAAGGTCATCCTGGAATTGCAGGAAGAAGGGTTCGTCGAAGACCTGGTGATGAAGTACCTGGTCGAGGAGTAAGCTAAACCATGGGTCACGAAATCCTGCAGGCCCTGCCCTACATGCTCCAGGGCGTCTTCTACACCCTGGGGATCACGGCCATCGCGCTAGGCGTGGGCCTGGTTATCGGGATGGTGTTGGCCCTCATGCGTGTCTACGGGGGAAAAGCCGCGCAGATTTTCTCCGCCACCTACGTGGTCGTTTTGCGCGGCTTCCCCTCCCTGGTGGTGTTGTTTATCATCTACTTTATGTTGGCCAGGTTTATCAACCTCCCCCCATTCCTGGCCGGCTGTGTAGCTTTAGGCGTCTGCAGCAGTGCCTATCAGGCAGAGATCTTCAGAGGCGCGATCCAGGGCGTCGCCCCAGGCCAGATGATGGCAGCCCGCGCGTTGGGGATGACACGCACGCAAGCCATTATCCACATTATCATGCCCCAGGCGCTGCGAAACGCTATCCCCGCCTGGTCCAACGAGGCCGCGGTGGTCGTCAAGGACTCCTCGCTGGTCTACGCCGTGGGACTGGCCGAACTGCTGCGCCGGTCACAGCAGGTGGCGGCCCGACTCCGCGCTCCGTTGCTGGTCTTCACAGTGACCGCCCTGATCTACTTCCTGTTGACCTTCAGCGTCAATCGGCTGCTGGATTGGGTGGAAAAGGTCACCCGCATTCCGGAGATAACCGAAGCGCGCTGACGAGGGAGACACTCTCAATCTCCTAAGCCGAAAACGCAAAAGGGGGAGCTCTCGCTCCCTCTTTTGCTCTTCGTCACCGTTTAGCCTTGCGAGTAAGCAGATATAACGCACCAAAAGACGCGCACTTTTCAGACATCCTGCTCTTCGTCGTCCGCCGAGCGCAAGCAATAAAAAGCATACATCACACTGCCATAGGTACGCCGATCAAAGAGAGCCAGGTGCTCCAACTCCAGCTCCTCGAACTCCGTGGGGTGAATCTGCGCCACGGCCCAACCGTCGGCGGTGAGCCAGCCCGGCCGCCGATCAATGAGGAATAGCGTCCGCTTCCACATCCCCCGATACTGGGGAGGCGCTATGTAGATGTAGTGAAAGGGCTCAGGAGCACGGCGCAGGTAAGCAAATACATCACCCGCCACAATCTCCGCATGCTCCTCCAATCCGGTGCGCCGCAGATTGGCGCGGATGGTGCGCAGCGCAATCCCCATCTTCTCCACGAAGACAACCCGCGCGGCCCCACGGCTGAGCGCTTCGATGCCCACCTGGCCGGTGCCGGCGAACAAGTCTAGAAAATGCGCGTTGACGATGCTTTGCTGCAAAATGTCGAAGAAAGCCGTCTTCGCCCGCGCCGTCACCGGGCGCGTACCGGGCCCAGGCACCGATTGCAGTTGACGTCCTTTGGCTTTGCCGGCGATCACCCGCATCACCCACCATCCTCTTCGGTGTCCGAGGGTACGGATTCCTGCACAGGCCCGGCTGCGTCGCCCTCTGCGTCCCCCATCCCTCCCCCTTCCGGTGGCCGCCGTGGCTGCAAGCTCAAGCGACTCACGCCGCCTAACATCACCCCCCACAGCAGCCCCCAGAGGCCCAGGGCCACCAGGCCGAAGAGCTGCGCCAGAAGCTGCCCGCTATCTCCGCTTATCAAGCCAGCGACCCCCCTTTCCGCGCCCACGCCGTTCCAGCCCATGCCCCAGCGTCCGTCGGCAAACAGCGCCGTGCTGAGCAGCCCCCACAGCCCGCCCGTCAACCCCAACGCCACCGCCGCGGCACCGTCACGCCAGCGCAGCACCACCTCGACCAAATAGAGAAACAGAGGAAAAGCCAGGCCGGCGATCAGACCGACGACCAGCGCAGCCCACGGCGGCAGAAACGCAGCCCCGGCAAGCGCCGCGCCCCACCCGGCCGCCAGACCTCGCGCCGCCATCAACGGCTCAATCTCACCCGTGACCAGCCAGGCGTAGAGCTGAGAGGTCAACACAGCGCCCGCCGTGCTCACCAAGAGGCTGATGGCGGCCCGGTTCCAGTCCAGCGTCGCGCCGAAAGTATGAAAGGGCGCCGAGAGCACCCAACCGCTCCAGCCGACGCCCAGCAACAGCGCGCCCAGGTTAGCCAACAGGGGGAAGTAGGCCGCCGGTGGCGCCGGCTGTTCTTCGACCGGACGGCGAGGCTGCAGAAGCAAGACGCCCGCGGTCATGCTCGCCGGCAGCCATAGCACCACGCCGCTGCCGCCGACATCGACGAAACCATGGCCCAGATCCAACGTCGCGCCCAGCTGCGAAAGCCACCCACCCCCCCAGACCCAGCAGGCGGCAATGGGAGCCACCACGGCGCCCGTCAGCGCACCGGCCACTACCATCAGCCAGCGGCGCGTCTCCGCCAGCGCCAGCACCGTCAGCAGCACGGCGGTCGCCATCATGGGCAGATAGGTCAAGAAGAGCGAAAGCGCCGTGGGCGTGACCTCGTCGCCGGAGAGCGCAAAGCCTGCCAGGCCAATGACCCCCCACCCCAGGCCCTGGATGCGATCCAGCGGCGACCAGATACGATCCAGACCCGCTAACGCCGTATCCTCCGGGTTAAGCGCATAAGCGCCCCCCAGATGAAAGGCGTATCCCGTCAGCCAATATCCGAGGATGGCCAACGCCAACGCCAGCGCGACCAGAGGCGTGACCCGCCGGGCCTTGCGCGGCGAGAGCCCGCCCCACGTCAACAGGATGATGCCTACCGGGATCAAATAACCCCAGAGCCAGTTAGCTTGCATAGCGTTCGCTCCCTTTGATGAAGTGATCAGTGCGCTTATAATCTTACCAGAGTCGCTTGCTCAAGCAAATCGCTGCTAACGGCAGGTCAACGAAGCAGTGCCAGGGTAGCTCAAACGCCCCAGGCGGCTTCCCATCGTGTTTCCCTCCCGCCTCACCCCCGGCTGCGTTTGCCTTGCTTTCGTTCACGCAGGTCTTACAGTACGGAGGGCGTTTTCACTGGCGGACTTGCGGCGGAGGGGCAAATCGCGGGTTTTCCGCTATAATGCGAGTGTCCGTTTAGTTTCCGTGAAAGGTGCGATGCCTTCATCGGCGATGAGAAGGATGCCGGGATGTGCATGACGCCCCGGAAAGTCTCTGCAATGCCAAAATCCGGCGACGCACCTGTGCCGAAACCAAATCCAAGGGGGATTGACGATGAGATGGCGTCGCGTTCTGTTATGTGGTTCCATACTGCTGACTTTCGTAGGTCTGAGCATCGCCGACGATCTGGCGGCGTCGAAAACCTCGCACGTCCCCACAGAGGCGCAGGCGGACGCCGTCATCCTCACCCCCACCGCGATGACCTCGGTGCAAATGCTGCTGGAGGTGGTGACCCAGACGCTGACAGTGCACAACCCGGGAGACCAGGCGCTGACCTTGCGCCTGGAAGAGGTACCGGGTTCGGCGATGAACACCTCAACAACGGCGGCACGCACTCCTATGTCGGAGCCGACGGACACAGGCCCACCTCAGATCGAAGCGCAGGTGTTGGAAGCAGCGCGCTCGCAGGGTGAGACCGATTTCTGGATCCACCTGGCGCCCCAGGCCGACCTCAGTCCCGCCTACAGCATGGACTGGGAGACGCGCGGACGTTTCGTCGTCGCTGCACTGCGCGCCACGGCAGCGCGCAGCCAGGCACCTGTGCGGGCCTATCTCGACCGCGCCGGCATTGACTACACATCCCACTGGATCGTCAACGCCGTCTACGTGCGCGGTGGGGATCTCATGGCCCTCGAAGCCCTGCAACAGATAGAGGGCGTCACCCGGATCCGGGCACCACGCACTTTGTCGATCCCGGAACCGAAGCGCGCCGCCTCCCCGCTCTCCATCACACCGACGGCGACGGATTGGAACCTGGAGATCATCCAGGCTCCGGCGGTCTGGGCCGAGGGCGTGCGCGGTGAGGGCATCGTCGTGGCAAACATCGATACCGGCGTGCGCTACACCCACGAGGCGCTGGTGGCGCAGTACCGGGGCAATCAGGGCGGCGGCACCTTCGACCACGACTACAACTGGTACGATCCGCAGAACATCTACCTCGCCCCGACGGACGACCACGGGCACGGCACGCACACCATGGGCATCATCGTCGGCGACGACGGCGGCACCCATCAGATCGGCGTGGCGCCGGGCGCGCAGTGGATCGCCGCCGACGGCTGCGACGGCTACAACTGCCCCGACGAGGACATTATCAGCAGCGGCGAGTGGCTGCTGGCCCCCTGCCCGCTGGGCGTGGCGCCCGGCAGCCCTGAGTGCGAGCCGGATCTGCGTCCGCACATCGTCAACAACTCCTGGGGTGATTGCGAGGAGGAGACCACGCCCTTCTTCGAGGACGTCATCGACGCCTGGCGCGCGGCGGGCATCTTCACCGCCTTCGCTAACGGCAACGCAGGAAACTGTGGCGACAGTTCCGGCTCTTGTGACAGCATGGGCAATCCAGCACGTCACTATCAAGTCGTAAGCGTCGGCGCAACAACCAGCGCCGACGCCATTGCCTCCTTCAGCCTCTGGGGCCCCACCGACGACGTCGATCCCGACCCGCGCATCCCGGAGTTCGCCGCCATCAAGCCCGATGTCTCCGCGCCGGGGCAGAGCATCCGTTCCGCTTACCGCAGCAGCGACACTTACTACACCTGGATGAGTGGCACCAGCATGGCGACGCCCCACGTCGCCGGCGTCGCGGCGCTGATGCTCTCGGCCAATCCCGGCCTCATCGGGCAGAACGACGCGCTGGAGGCGCTGCTGGAGACCTCGGCGGACCCCAAGGCCTACGCCACCGACTGCGGCAACGAAGGGCCGGGCAATGTGCCCAACAACGCCTTCGGCTGGGGCCGCGTCAACGCGCTGCAGGCGGTGGAGGCGGCGCGCGTCTGGGCCGACGTGACATGGCTGGCGACGGACCCCGTCACGGTGACCGTGCCCGCCAGCGCGACCGTCGACATAAACGTGCGTTTCGACGCCTCCATCGTGCCCACCGGCGTCTACACGGCAGCGCTCCGCCTCATCCATACCGAAACCTCGGCGACGTGGGCCACGACGCCGCTCACCCTGACGGTGGTGAGAGATCGCGTGGTGCGCGTGGCCTTCGCCTCGCAGGCGGAGCTGGAGGCGCTGGCTTCGAAACTCGATATCTGGGAGGTACACCCAGATGAAGGCTACGTCATCGCCTACGCGCGCTTCTGGACCCAGCGCTGGCTGCTGGCGGAAGGCTACGCCTTCGAGCCGGAGCCGGCCTATCAGTTCGCGCCGACGACGATACCGGACTATCCCTGCTACCGGACTATCGACGAGATCGACGCCCAGCTGGATGCCTGGGCCGCCACGTATCCGGATTTGGTGACGCTGCAGGAGATCGGAAGGAGCTACGAGGGGCGCCTGCTCCGCGCGGTGCGCCTCACGCAGCAGGCGACGGCGGGACCGAAGCCACCGTTTCTTCTCATCGCCAATATCCATGGGCGCGAGTTGATCACCAACGAGGCCGCCATGGCCTTCATCGAGCGTCTGCTGACGGGCTACGGCACCGACGCCGATCTCACCTGGTTGCTAGACGAGCACGAGATCTACGTCCTGGTCAGCGTCAATCCCGACGGGCACCTCAAAAACGAACCTGGCGCCACGCCCGACTGGGCCTACTGGCGCAAGAACACCCAGCCCTACGGCAGCTGCGGGGAATCGGGCTACGGCGTTGATCTCAACCGCAACTTCGACGTCGCGTGGGGCGGTGTGAGCGCCAGCAGCTCTCCGTGTTATGAGACCTATCGCGGCCCGGCGGCGCATTCGGAGCCGGAGACGCAAGCGGTGCAGGCCTTCGCCCGCGCGGTTTTCACGGAGACGGCGCCGGGCGGACTGGCCATCTCGCTGCACAGCTACGGTGACCTGGTGCTCTGGCCCTGGGGCTACACCGACGCCGACGCCCCCGAAGCTCCGGCGTTGACGATGCTGGGCGAGAAGCTGGCGACCTTCAACGGCTATCAGCCCCAACAGGCCAGCGATCTCTATCGCGTCAGTGGCACCGCCGACGACTGGCTCTACGGCGAGCTGGGCGTCCCCGCCTATACCTTCGAGATCGGCGCCTACGCCGACGGCTTCTATCCGCCCTGCTCGCGCTACGACGCGCTGGTCGAGCCCAACCTGGACGCTTTCGTTTACGCGGCAAAAGTGGCCCGGACGCCCTACACCACCACCTTCGGCCCGGACGTCGCCTCCATTGGGGTCACCCAAGAGACCGGGGCGTGGCAGATCACGGCGACGGTGGACGACCGGGAGAACGGTGGGCAGGTCATCACTGCAGCGGAGGTCTACGTGGGTACACCGCCGTGGGACGGGGGGACGCCGGTGGCACTCACGGCCGCGGATGGGACTTTCGACACGGTGACGGAGACCGTGCGCGGATCGGTGGTCGTCACCGGCACCCCCGGTGTCCGGGAGCTGATCTTCGTTCGGGGGCGGGACGCCGATGGGATCTGGGGGCCGGTCTCGGCGGCCTTCGTCGAGATTCTCTCGACCGACGGCACGCTTCGGGGGACGGTGTTCGACGTGAGAAGCGGCGCTGCGCTGGCGGACACCCTGGTGACGGCGCAATCGCCCCAGAGGCTCTACACCACGACGACGGACGCGCCGGGCACCTACACTTTCACCGTGCCCCCGGATACGTACACCGTCACCGCCTCGCACACCGGATACTACCCGCTGAGCGCCGCCCCGGCGACCCTGAGGGCGGGCCAGACGCTGATCCAGGACTTTGCACTGACGCCATGGCCCTGGCGCCTGTACCTGCCGCTCTACTTGATCAGCCAGAAAGACTTCTAATCGGATGCTAAGTTGGGGAACTGTGACCGGTCCCTTCGCTTGCACTCAGGACATGCTCCCGACCGAGCCACAGCCAGCGGGCACGCTCCCCGGCTTTGGACTTCCCAACCCACGCAAGAGCCCGAGCGAGTTGCCGCAGTTTATTGAGACGATACCAAAAGAGCCTGATTCGAGAGACACCGCCCGTAGTCAGGCACGCGACGTCACGGAGTGCCCTCCCAACAAAAACTCTCAGAGCTTCCGTGGGCGGTTACTCCGCCAGACTTGCGTCCCCTATGACGCCTTTTTACGGTCACTCTGAGAGTGTGAAACTGTACTTCCATTATAAAAGAGAAGCAGGCCCCTGTCAATAAGTCACTACTGCCCATCACGACCGGGGACGCAAATTCTCATGACCCCTTCTGCGCGCCCCCTTTCCACACCCACACCCGCCCGCCTTGCACACGGACGCGGTCCCCGGTCTCGATCTGCACAATGGGCAGCCGATCCACCATGGGGATCTCACCGATGATGGCTCCCACCGCGACGATAGGTTCACTTTCCGCGTTGAGGATGGCGACCGGGGCCAGGCCGTTGACCGCCAGCTGGTAGAGAACATAGGACCCCACCGTGCTGCCCTTACCGGTGGGGAAGACGAGCACCCGCCCCGCGACGCACTGACCCTCCAGGGGATGTCCGCGTTCAGTGACGACGCCGGTCTCCGCATCGACACCACCCAAAAAGCCGAGGGGTGCGTCGGTGACCAGCGCCACGCCCTCGGCGGCACCATCCTTGATCACCCGACCCTTCAAGATGAGCGCCGCGTCGTTGCATCGTGCTTTGTCCTCACTCATGCCGTCCTCCACGTTCCACGCACAGCCGCCTCGACGCACTGCTCCAGGGTCCCGAAGCGCGCGGCGACGCCCGCCAGGTTGCGCAGGTAGAAGGCAGCTTTGGCCGAGGAGGTCGCCACGGTCTCAAACCCCAGATCGCGCACCGGAGCGATGGCCATACAGGCGTCGGCAATGAGACGACCGCCGGCCTCCTCGATAACAGGCGCCAATTCCAGGCTGTGGGCGGCCTCCTTGACAGGCCGCGCGCAGGTGATCCAGAGAGGCGTCTTCAACGTCCGCGCCTTGAGCAGCCCGGCGATCTGGGCGATCTCCGCCAGCGAGGCGTGGGGGCAGCCGACCCAGACCAGGTCGATCTCGGTGACGGGATCGTTGAGCATGGCGTAACCGGGCGCCAGCTCGGTGATGGCGACGGTCTCGGCTTCGGGAGCCAGCATGGATCCCTGGCGGGCCTCCGGCGTGACGCCGGCGACGTGGTAGAGAGCCACCGCGCCCGTGGCGGCCATGGCCGCCCCCAACGCCTTGAGCTTCTCCTCCCAACGCGGCGTTCCCCGCTGCAGGGGAAGACCGATGAAGTAAGGGACGCGGTTGCGGGCAATGTTGCCGACCATGGCGCCCAGAGCGCTGTAATCGGGGACGGTGCGCGGCTCAGCGTCCACCCGGACGCGCAGCGTGGCGCGCCGGTGCTCATCCAGGTGCAAACCGTAGGCGGCGGTGCGCCCGGTCAGCGCGGCGGCGATGGCGCCCGGCCCCCCCTCGCGGTTGGTGCGCGCGCCCAAAACACTGTTGGCATAGGAGACGGCGGAGGATTCGGCCCAAGCGATGTGCTCGCCCGGCCCCGGCACGTTGCCGATGAGATACGGGGTGCAGGTAGGCGAAGGTTCGCCGCCCTCGACCCCCATGCGACGAAAAGCGTCGATGACGGCGTGCTGGTTGGCCGCGAAGGTCGGGTCGAAACCCTGCTCGCGCCAAGCGCGCAAGTCCATGGCGGCCGGATTGAGCGTAGTGGGGACGCGCACCCGGCCTCCCTCGTCGACCCAGCGGCGGACGAATTCCAGGCCCGCCGCGCCCAGGTTGCGATAGGAGACGCCGGAGATTTGGACGCTGACCACGGGGATCAACCGCTTGGCGCCGTAGATCTTACCCAGGGCGACGAGGATCTCCATAGCGCGCCGCAGCGCTGCCCCCTCCCTGCCGTCCAACCAGGCCTGCTCTTCATGCGTTAACTTCATAAGGAACCTCGTTTGTGATCGACGCAGCTGTGAGCCCGTACACTTGCCTCGCCGGGATACACGCTTCATTCATCGAGATTACGGTACAAGGTGCAACGCACCTGATGATCCGGTCGTGATGGACTAAAAAATCCCTGCCAGCGTGCACGAAAGGGTCATGTTCAAGATTCCGAAGGTGCGTCGCACCTGATTAAATGCTAATACCGTGATTTCAGCTTCATTCAGGTAACGACCGCGGCTTCTCCCCTCCCGCCGAGAAGCCTTGCTCATTATATATCCGACCGTAGTGATGCAAAGGAGGGGCCGTCGAGGGGCGGACGAAACAAAGCCACGCCGCGCGTTGGACTTTCTTTCTCTTTGTGGTAGCCTTGTGTGTTGGAATCCGTCAGCTTATGCAGGGAGAGAAAGGAACCAAGATGAACATCGTAGTCACCGGGTCAATCGCGTATGACTATCTGATGTCCTTTCCGGGGGACTTTTTGGAACACATCAAGCCAGAGCGTCTGCAGAAACTGAGCCTCAGCTTCCTCGTGGACGATATGCGCAAGCAGCGCGGTGGCTGCGCTCCTAACATCGCCTACACGTTGGCGCTGCTGGGCGAGCGTCCGCTCCTCATGGGCACAGCGGGCAAAGATTTCGGCGCATACCGTAACTGGTTGGAGGCGCAGGGTGTGGACACATCGGCGGTGCGCGTCATCCCCGAGGCTTTCACGGCTTCCTTCTTCGCCACCACGGACCGCCGTCAAAACCAGATCGCCAGCTTCTACACCGGCGCCATGACCTACGCCCGTGAGCTCTCCTTCCACGACCTGGAACGTCCTGTGGACCTGACCATCATCTCCCCCAACGACCCCGTGGCGATGGACCTTTATCCGGAGGAGTGCCGCGAGCTGGGTATCCCCTACATCTACGATCCCAGCCAGCAGGTGGTGCGCTCCACGCCCGAATCGCTGCACAACGGACTCGTGGGCGCGGATATGCTCGTGGTCAATGATTACGAGTACGAGCTACTCAAAGAGCGCGTGGGCATGACGGACGCCCAGGTGCGGCAGGCCGTCATCACGGCTGTGATCGTCACCCGGGGCAAGGAGGGCGCTACCATCTGGGTCGGTGACGAGGAGATTCGCGTGCCCGCCGCCCCGGAAAGACGCATCCTGGATCCCACCGGCGTGGGCGACGCTTTCCGCGCCGGCCTGATCAAAGGCCTGGCCTTGGGGCTTCCCTGGGGAACGGCGGGACGCATCGGCAGTCTGGCCGCCACCTACGTCCTGGAGACGGACGGACCGCAGGCGCATCACTACACCCTCGCCGAATTCGCCGCGCGCTACGTGGATACTTTCGGCGAGGACGAATTCACGCAAGCTGTGCTCTCATGAGCGGAGAGTAGCTTTGGCTGACCCTTTGAGTCTACGCACAATAGTGGGGAGAAAACTAATTCGCCGATTTAACAGCATTCCGGCTGACTTAACTACAAACCTTCCGCTCGTAGTAAGCGACGCCGCTGACGCTGCGTCGCGTTTGGGAACGTATAAACCTCATCGACATGTCTCCACAAATGTGTATAGACCCGTCAATTTATAACCTATAAACAACTAAGGAGCAAACCATGGATTATCACGTCAAGGATATGGATCTGGCCCCGGCGGGCCGGTTGCGCATGGAGTGGGCGGAGCGCGAGATGCCCGTGTTGCGGCAAATTCGCCAGCGTTTTGCGAAGGAAAAGCCACTCAAGGGCGTACGCATGTCCGCCTGCCTGCACGTGACCACGGAGACGGCGAACCTGGCGTGGACGCTGGCGGCCGGCGGGGCGGATCTGGTGTTGGTCGCCAGCAACCCGCTCAGCACGCAGGATGACGTGGCCGCCGCGCTGGTCTCCTACCACGAGATCCCCGTCTACGCCATCAAGGGCGAGGACAACGAGACGTACTACGAGCACATCCACGCCGCCATCGACCACAAGCCGCAGCTGACCATGGACGACGGCGCGGATCTGGTGAGCACGTTGCACAAGGATCGCCGTGAGGCCCTGGGTAACGTCATCGGCGGGACCGAGGAGACGACCACGGGCGTCATCCGCCTGCGGGCCATGGCGAAGGACGGGGCGCTCAACTACCCCATCGTCGCCGTCAACGACGCGCTGACCAAGCACCTCTTCGACAACCGCTACGGCACCGGGCAATCGACCATGGACGGCATCATCCGCGCCACCAACGTGCTCGTGGCGGGCAAGAACGTGGTAGTGGGTGGGTACGGCTGGTGCAGCCGGGGCATCGCCATGCGGGCCAAGGGCATGGGCGCCAACGTCATCGTCACCGAGGTCGATCCGCTTAAGGCATTGGAGGCGGTGATGGACGGCTTCCGCGTCATGCCCATGATCGAAGCCGCGCCCATCGGCGACATTTTCGTCACCTCCACCGGCGATATCAACGTCATCGACCGGCGGCACTTCGAGGTCATGAAGAACGGCGCCATTGTGGCCAACTCCGGACACTTCAACGTGGAGCTCAACATCCCCGCGCTGGCGGCGATGGCCGAGGGTGCGCCGCGCCGCGTGCGCCCCTTCGTGGACGAGTACACGCTGCCCGACGGACGGCGCATCCACGTGCTGGCCGAAGGACGTCTGGTCAACCTGGCGGCCGCCGAGGGCCATCCCAGCGCGGTGATGGATATGTCCTTCGCCAACCAGGCACTGAGCGCCGAGTACCTGCTCGCCCACGCCGACGAACTGAAGAAGACCGTCTATGCCGTGCCCGAGGAGATCGACCGCAACATCGCCAAACTCAAGCTGGCGGCTATGGGCGTCGAAATCGACGTTTTGACCGAGGAACAGAAGAAGTACCTCGCCTCCTGGACCGAGGGGACGTAGGAAAAGCCACCCACCGCATCGAACGACCCCCCACGCCACCGGCGCGGGGGGTTGGTCATAGCGGCACCATACACACGAGAGAACAAGGAACTGTTAAAGTGTCACGCATGCTGTCGACGCGTCGTCGCTTCGCCCTCTTCTACCTGCTCTTCTACATGGCGACCGGCGTCTTTTTCCCCTATATGGCCGCGTACCTGGAGCAACGCCATCTTTCGGGGACCCAGGTGGGGCTCCTGCTGGGTCTGAACTCCTTCATCGGCATCTTCGCGCAGCCGCTCTGGGCCATGATCAGCGACGTCTATCGCATCCGCAGGGGTGTGTTGAGTCTTGCCTCCCTGGGTTTGGTCGTGGTCTCCCTGGGCTTCGGTATAAGCGACCACTTCCTCTGGCTGCTGATCGTCTTTGCGCTCTTCTCCGTCATGCGGGCGCCCATCCTGCCCCTGGGCAACGCTCTGGTCTTCGACTACCTGGAGGCCCACAACGAGCAAGAAAAATTCGGCTTGCTGCGGGTGTGGGGCTCGGTAGGGTTCGCCATCATCTCGTTCCTGGCCGGGACGTTCCTCGTGGACTCTCAGGGAGAGCTACTGCCGATACTCCACGCGCTCTTCATGGCCCTGGTGGCGATCCTGGCGTTCTTCTTGCCCGGCTCGGAGCCCGACGAATCGGGGAGCTGGCTGGAGGGTCTGCGCCTTCTGCCCCAACATCCCTCGCTGGCGCTCTTTCTGTTGGGCGCCCTGCTCATCGGCGGCCCCCTGATCACCGCCGTACAATACCTCTCCGTCTTCATGCAGGAGCTCGGCGCCGCCGGCTGGCTCATCGGCCTCTCGATCTCCATCATGGCGATCCTGGAAATCCCCTTTATGCGCTGGTCGCCGGCGTTGTTGGAGCGGTACAAGGCCTCACGTCTGTTGATGATCGGCGTCTTATTGCTGCCCCTGCGCTGGCTGCTCTTC
This sequence comes from Anaerolineae bacterium, assembly GCA_049975525.1. GTDB lineage: Bacteria > Chloroflexota > Anaerolineae > B4-G1 > SLSP01 > G713. Next base: position 72,505 of record JBNGCW010000012.1, on the reverse strand, counting down.
GCCCTCATCCGCGAGCCGCTGCTCATTCTCCCCGTTCAAGTCTTACACAGCGTGGCGATTGTCACCTTGATGGTGGTGGCAGCAACCTTCATCGACCAGCAACTGCCGCCTCGCTGGCGCGCCACAGGGCAGGGGCTGCTGACCACGGCGGTCCTGGGGCTGGGGCCGAGCATCGGGCAGTTCCTCGCCGGCATGGTCTACGAAGCCTACGACCTGCGCACCGTCTGGTGGGGAGCCATCGGGGTGACGGTAGTCGGCGTAGGCTTGATGCGCGTGGCGCTGCAACACCTCACCCGTACCACGCTTCCCCGACCTTGCGTGCCCGAAGTTGGAGCCAACTAACCGCCCGGCGGCGTCTCGAAGGCCTGCATCGGACCATCCCAGTTAGGGACGACGATCTCCTCGAAGCGCCCACCCGTATAGGCGCCGATGACCTTGCGCCAGAAGATCTGCGCGCCGCGATTCTCCGGCCGCTCACCGACCCGCCACCGTCCGGGGAAGCGATCGAAGAGCCAATAAGCGGCCTCTCGCCCCACCCCACGCCCCCGATATTTGCGCATGACGAAGAACTCCGCCATGGAGTGGACCACCTGGTCATCATTCAGACGAAGCACGCGCACCAGCGCAAAACCCGCCGGGTGCCCATCGACGTAGATCAGGAAAGGATATCGCGTGGACTCAACCCAGTAGTGATCGAAGTACTCATAGCCGTACAGACCCTTCTCGTCGACGTCCTCTCCGGTGAACGCGGAAAAATCATAGAGATAGAGCTCCATCAGGCGTCGGAGCAAGCTCTTGTCGGCCCGCGACGCGGGTTGAACGGTGATCTTCACGAACGTCCTTGAGAGAGCGGCCCCGCCTCGATGCGCGCCAGTAGCTCTGCCTCTGAGCCCCGAAGCCCGAAGATGCTCTCCAGCCACCAGGTCGCTCCCGCCTCGGCGTAGGCCAGCGGACGGTCATCTTGTGGGCCTGCGGTGACGCCGGCGATGGCGATGTCGAAAGGCGCGTCGAGGGTGCGATGTGCGCGGAGATAGGCGATCTGAGCCTCCAGCTCCTTCGGCGTCTTGGTGATCTCGCAGTGCTCGTCGATGCTGCCCACCACCCAGCCGTCCCAGCGCGCCGCGCGCCGCAGCGCCGACTTGCTCTCCCCACCGATCCAGAAAGGAGGGCGGGGACGTTGCACCGGTCGCGGACGCATGGTCACCTCCTTGAGCGTGTAGTGTCTGCCTTCATGAGTGACCGTCTCCCCTCGCATCAGGCGATCCAACAACGGCAAGCCCTCGTCCACCATGTCCGCGCGGGTTCTGTAGTCTCCGGGCTCACCAAAAGCCGTGTACTCCTCGTGGATAGCACCCAGGCCCACGCCCAAAATCAGACGCCCCTGGCTCAGCCGATCCAGCGTCGCCAGCGTGCGGCCCAGCACATGCAACTTGTAGCGCGGCAGCGGAGAGACATCCGTCCCCAAACGTAAACTCTCCGTTCTCGCAGCGACAGCGCTCAGGATGACCCAGGGATCACCGGCGGGCACAGACCAATCGCCCCAGTTGAGGTGATCCCAGACGAAGAGTCCTTGCCACCCTGCGGCCTCCGCCGCCCGCGCCAACGGTATTACGTTGTGTGGGTCGGCGTGGCTCCCCAGCGGAGCGATCTCGATAGCGTAGTGCATAAAACCTCCTCATCACGGTGATCGTTTTTGAGCATCAAATTCGACGCCCCTGAAATAACTCAGAAAAATCGGCTTTCTCCAAAACTCGCCACTACAGTAGCAAAATGCGCGGTCAAAACCACTGGCTATCGGGGCCGCCCGACGCCACTCCACCTAAAGGTTTATCCTCCATGAAGGACAGGGCTGCGTGACTACCTGCGAGCCCTGTAACATGATCAAGCAACAAGGCATGGAATCCCGGGCCGAAAATGGAAGGCGCGATATGGATAGTCACGGATCGGGTAAGGCCGTGCCTTCTGCTCCGCGAGACATGGCCGTCGTCAGGCGTCTTTCACAATGTGAACTTCGTTTTCTCAAGGGCTGCCTCCGCCAGCGCGTCGGCGATCTCTTCCAACGACAGCCCGGTCTGAGGGTGGTGATAGGCGGGTGCAAGATCCGCCAGGGGGACGGCAACGGGGGCTTGCGTCAATATGTCGGGATGAGGGATGCGTTGCGTCCCCAGATCGAGAACGGCGTCGTCATAGAGGGCGATGGTCAGATCGACGACCGCAAGAGAAGCGTCGTCGCGAGCTTCACGGCTCACCGCTTCTTCAATCTCGGTCAGCCGCTCTCTTAGCTGCGCCGGCGTCATAGACGTCTCCATCAGGGCCGCGGCGGTGAAAGACCTCCGGTGCTCCCCGGACCCGCCGGAGGCGGTGCGGTAAATAGGGGACAAAGCCAATACCGTCAGGTTGCGGTGCAAGCGCTCCACAGCTTCCCGCAAAAGTGTCCGAGTCTCGTCGGACGTGCGCAAGGTCACAAACACCCGATGCATCGTCGGCGCCAGATCCGCCCGGGTGCGCTCAATCTCCACGGCAACGCAGCGAGCCAGATGCAGAGCGCCCGGCTTCTCCAGGCGCACGCGAACCCGCTCCACGCGCGAATCCTCCAGACAGATGGCGGCGATCTCCGCCTCCAACTTCTCCATCAGGTAGAAACGCGAATGCTCCACCAACCGAATCACTCGCTTGGTGATGGTATGATAGTCAACGGCGTCCTCGATCCTGTCCGAACGGCTTGGCCAGCGGGTATCCGTGTACAGGTGGAGGTCTATGCGAACGTCTTGATAGGCGCGGCGCTGTTCCTCAGTGACCCCCAAGATAGTTCGCAGATAAAGCCCTTCCACATGAATCTGATCCATCCCTTCGCTCCTTGCCACGCGAACTCTCATCAGAGGTCGAGGTCCCCAAGGTTGACAATGGAAGAGGATAGGTTAGAATATGATCAAGATCGGGAACGAGTACAAGTAATTCTCAGTGAACGGACGAATTTAACTGTATTATACACTGCAAGCGCGCTTAGGATAACAGGAGGATGTGAAAGTCAGATAGAGCAGGCTCCACTTGATCGGAATTCGCGAGGTAGCTTTTTCGTAGTTTCAACAGCAAAGTGCGTTTCACCTGCTACAAAGCCCGACAGAACGTCCAAGACAGTAAAAGGGCTTCACTTCTGACCTCTTGAGAAAAGCGTATGTGGCGTTTTCGCCACAACCAAGCGTTAACTGCTAATTTCGTACGTAGACCTGGCTTGCTGGTGGTGTTCCCGGCGACCAGGTTTTTTTGTGCCTGGTTCGGGTTCATGCAGAGGAAAAGATAGCCTACGCTTTCCTATGATCGTACCTTTTTCAAAGCAATCCTTTATCATCAGTGGAAGGAAAGGAGGTGACAAACGGTGACCTATGTGAAGCGACGATCCGGCGAATCCGTCGAGCAGCTGATCAAACGTTTTCGCAAGCGCGTGACTAAAGATCGCATCAAAAGCGAACTCAAGAAACGCCGCTATTTCATCACCAAAGGCGAAGAGGAACGCATTCAGCGTCGCAAGGCCGAACGCAAGATGCGTAAGCGACAGCATCGCAACCGTTACAACCCCTACTAGGTGGCCAAAAAAGGACAGTAACGACTCGGGTGCACGCCGTAACCGAGGCTTGAGGCCTCCAAGGTCTTCTTGACTCATCGTAACCGCTGAACCCGGATCATTACCCCTTCAGAACGTTCTTCTTTCATATTGGAATGGAAGACCCACCTCACGCGGGCTGCACGTCTCACACCCTCCGATCTTTCTCGGAGGGTGTGTTGTTTGTTCGGGTCTACACACATTTGTGGGGAAATGTCGATGAGGTTAATGCTTTCCCAAACGCGACTCCGCTAACGCTGCGTCGCTGACTACAAGCGGAAGGTTTGTCGTCAAGCACGCAGATGTCAGGTGGAGTGCTGTCAAACCGGTGGCTCAGTTTTCTCCCCCCTCTTCTGCGTAGCCCCGTCTAGTGTTTCATCAGGCGTGATCTGATGGGTGACTACAAGCCTAGCACAGTTCGCAGTAAGGCGCTTCAGCGCCGTTTACCGCGCCGTTTGCCGCGCTAAAGCGCGTAACTACAAACCTAGTGTTCCGTCTGTACCGGTAGCCACTTTCGTCCATCAGTTAAGACTTGACAAGGTACTAGTCATGTGAGCGCCCACCGCATTGACGACGCTCTCATCCATCAGCAATCCCTTTGCACTTCCGGCGCTTTTCGCTATGATAACGATACCCCACCTGAAAAAAGAGCCTAAAACTCGGGGATTTACCGATTATTTTATGGGAGTCAGCGGATATGATCTCAAAAGCCTGGGGATGGGGACTCGGTGGAAGCACGCTGTTGCTGTTCTGCGCGGCGATGACGGTGCTGTGGACGCCGACACCGCTCCCCACACCTACCCCTACCTCCACATCCACTCCGTGGCCGACGTCCACATCACCCACCTTGACGCCGGAAATCACCGACACAGGCTGGCTCCCCAGCGCGGCAGGCATGGAGCGGCGTCACCTGCTCGTCCCCACCGACTACGGCACGGAACAGGTGACGGTGGTGCGCCTCGCGCCAAAGGGATTCACCACCCGCGTACGCCTCTCGCCAGGTGACCCTCACACCGTCCAGGCGTGGAGCGCGGCGACAGATGCGCTCCTCACCGTCAACGCAGGCTACTTTACCCAGGCCTACGAGCCGCTAGGGCTAGTCATCGCCGACGGCGTGCCCCACGGCACCTCCTACGCCGACTTCGCCGGGATGTTCGCCGTCACCGCCGCCGGGGAGATGGAGGTGCGCTGGCTTCGGGAGCAACCCTATCACCCCAACGAGGGCCTGCGCCAGGCGGTGCAAAGCTTTCCGGTGCTGGTTAAGCCCGGCGGCGTCATGGGCTTTCCCGAGGACGCCGACGACGGTCGCATCGCCCGCCGGACGGTCGTTGCGCAAGACAGCGCCGGACGGGTGCTCTTCCTTATCGCGCCACGGGGCTACTTCAGCCTGCACGCCCTGGCCACATGGCTGGTCGCCTCCGATCTGAAGATCGATGTGGCGCTGAACCTGGATGGAGGCACGTCGGCGGGGCTGTGGCTTGCTGAAACGCCGGCCGCTCAGATCAACTCGCTGATCGGCGTGCCGGCGGTCATCACCCTCGATCCCCTGCCCTGAAGACCCGGCGCTCACCGCTCGACGTTGAGCGTCTCCAACACCACCGCGTCGTCCACCGCCTCCACGGGCCCCTGCACCGTCAGCCGCGTTCCGTCGCCCGGACGGTACATGCCTGTGACGAGCGTATAGTGCCCCGAAGCCAGGTCCGCCGGCAGCAAGACGCCGTAGCGATCCAAAACAGACTCATCTGCCTCCCAGCGGGACGTAGGATGAAAACCGCCCACGGGTTCGGCGTCCGTCTGTGCAACCAGAGCGCCGTTCTCATCCCACAGATGGACAAAGACCTTGAAGCGCTCCCCGGGCGCCGTCTCCGCGCGCCAGAAGAGTGTCAGGGGGACGATCTCTTGCCGTCGAAAGGTTTCACCCACGAGCGCGTACCCCTCCAGCCGAATGGTATCGCCCAGCCGTGCATCCAGCCGCACCTGAGGCGCGGTGGGCAAGGAAGCGACGCCGTAACGCGCCAGCCGCACATCGGTAACCCACCTCTCCGTGGCCTTGTACGCCTGTTGAGCCAGCTCACGCTCCAGGCGTCCGTGAGGGTCGGATTCCCGGTCACCCCAATAGAGCACAAAGAGCTGCGGATGTCCCGCCGCCAGCACCTCTTGAACCCACGTGGAGGCCTTCTCCATCTCGGGATGATAGGGAGCCGGATAGACGGTGACCGGCCCCTTGTAATAGTACGTAAACACTTCCCACTGATTGGGAGCGCTCAAGATGACCGCGTCCTCCGGCCGTGCTTCCGCCTCGACGAACGCCGCCAGGCCCCGATAGTCGTCGCGGCCGTAAGCGGGGTCGAAGTAAAGGTGGCGCAGCGCCGTGACTTGCGCCGGGAAGAGCCCCAAGAGGAGTATAGCACCCGCCAGCATCCCAACGGCGCGGTAACGCGCTTCGTTCCGGCCGAGCGAGGCTAAAGGCAGGGCGAGAAGGAGCGTCAGCGGCGTGACCGCCGCCATCAGAAACTTGAGGTAAGCGCCCCGATACATGTTGAGGGCCGCGATAAGCGCGACGGGCAGCACCGCCACGGCCCAGGCGGCTCCCTTCATGAAGGGGGAACGAGCGGCGGTGACAAAAGTCAGGAGCAGCAGCAGGCCGGCAAGCGGCAACAGATGCGCCCCCGCCTCCGCCGGAAACGTAATCCCCACCAACAGCGCACGACTCATCGCCGTCAGCGCCGGACCGCTGTTCAGATCGGGGGGCGTCCAGCCGGTCGCCCGCAAAGCGTAGGGCAACCAGGGGAGAAACGCCAGCGCCGCCAATCCCTGACATCCCACCCACCCCCACAGCCGTCGCCAGCGCAGGGGACGAGACAGAAACCAGAGCCCGACGAAGGCGAGGTTGACGCCCAACACTACAAAGACGTAGGCGTAGTGGGTATAAAGCCCCAGGATCAAAACGAGGAGCAGCCCTCCTCCCAAGCGCAGGGAAAGCCCCTCTTCTCGCCAGAAAGAGGCAGCCAACCGCAACGTGGCGGCAGAGACCAGGCCCAGCAACCCATACATCCGCGCCTCCTGGCTGTAGTAGAGAGCCAGAGGGTGCACGGCGAGCGCGTACGCCGCGCCGAGGGCCGTCCACGGCCCCCCGAGGCGCTGCCCCAGCGCAGCCGTCAAGGCCACACTGAGCAGCCCACAGAAGACGGAAAAACTGCGCAGCGCGAATTCGGAGTCACCGGTAAAGATCCGCCACCCATGCAGCAGCAGGTAGTAGCCGGGAGGATGCACGTCGGCCGAGGCGCCTTTGATAATCAGAGCCGGTGAGCGCTCCACCAACCGCGCGCTATTACCCTCGTCGTTCCAGAAGGACTGCGCATCCAGACGATAGAAACGCAGCGCGGCGGCGAGTAGCAGCGCCGCCAGCAAGAGAAGGTGCCTCCAGCGCAACCTGGTAGCCGAACTCATGGCGCATTAGAGTGCTTTTCGATCGTGTCCAACCATGCGTGGACCTTTTCTTCGGAGACGGCACCACGTTGCACCACACGCGGCGGTTGCGCAATACAATCCACGATGGTCGAGGTGATGCCAAAGGTAGCTGCACCGCCGTCCAGAATCAACGCCACGTCCTCACCCAACTGATCGGCAGCCTCCTGAGCGGTGATGGCGGAAGGATAGCCGGAGGGGGCCGCGCGGCCCACGACGAGGTAGCCGCCCATAAGGCGCAACAGGGGCCAAAGCGGCGGTGTGTTGGGCACCCGCACGGCGACGCGAGGATTTCGGGTGAGGAGGGGAAACTCGGGCGCCGCGGGCAGCAGCAAGGTCAACGCGCCCGGCCAAAAATGTCTGGCCAGCCGCTCCGCGACGTGATTGACACGCGCCAGCTGCTCTAACGATTGCTCGGCGTCCAACAGCAGCGGGAGCGCAGGCCAGGTTTTGCGCTCCTGCGGGCCGTAGAGCGAGTCCAGCAACACCTCGTGGAACTCCGGAGCGACGGCCAGGCCGTAGACCGTGTCGGTGGGAATGACGACCAAGGCCCCCCTCCGGAGAGCCTCGGCCGCGCGTTGGATACTCTCCGGGCGGTGGATGGAAAGAATAGGTGCACTCATAGCAAGGTAGCGTTCAACACAAAACGCTCCAGCGCCCGGACGGCGCCGTCCTCTCGCAGGGGCGGCGCGACCCAATCGGCGACGGCCTGCACGGCAGGGACGGCGTTCCCCATGGCAACGCCCACCCCGGCCCAGGCAAGCATCGGGACGTCGTTCTCCTGATCCCCCACCGCCAGCGTTTCGTCCTGCTCTACACCCAGGTAATCGGCCAGCCAGGCCAGCCCGCGCCCCTTGTCAACTCCCAGAGGCACCACCTCGATGAAACGAGCGTGGGAGCGGAAGACGTGGGCGCGCCCATCCAGGCACTCTCGCAGCCGGACACCCATCGCCGGAATATCCTCCGGCTCCGCCACGAAAAGCACCTTATCGATCTGGTGGGCGTCCAGCACTGTCTCCCAGTCAGGGACCAGTTGAAAATCCGAGCCCAATAGCGCCCGATAAAACTCCGGCGACTCCCGCAGCTCCTGAAGATAGATCCGGCCGTCGGCGTAGAGCACCGTGTGCCACCCGCGCTCCTGGGCCAGCGTAAGCGTGTGTGCAGCCGGCTCCCGGGGTAATGGAACGCGGTACAGAGGCTCAGAGGCGTCCGGGGCCTGAATCCATCCCCCTTGATAAGCCAAGGTCGGCACCCGAATCTGGAGTTGGCGGGCAAAGGGCAACAGCGCGCTGAACATCCGACCCGTCGCCAGGGTCACGATCACGCCCTGTGCCTGAGCTTCGGCAATAGCCTGCCGAACGGAGGGACGAATGACGCGCTCATCTCCCATGAGGGTCCCGTCTAAATCAAAAGCTACCAATCGAATCATGGCCTGCAGTATAGCTCGGGGATCGGGAAAAGCAACTCACGCCGGCGCTCGAAGGTCTCACCCACCCGCTCGAGGAGAGGCCGCACAGCTGAAAGCCACGGTCCACCCGCTTTGTAAGTGCATGGCTGGGGTCAGGCCCTGAACAGAATGGAAAGGATGGCAATCCAGAGACTGGTCAGCAACAGGAGAAGCCCCCCGCACAAGAAATAGGTCACGACGGGCCGCCGACGGTAAAAAACCAAACCCAGTCCGCCGTTGAAAAGGGTGAAGAGCAAGGCCAGCAGGCCCAGGTAGGCCAGACGTGAGGGCGGTCCGACCAATAAGGGTGCACCCTTCGCATCGATCTTAAGCACGATACTTTCGGGAAGCGTAGGATACCGCCAGCTCAACAGGCCGCCCAACAGAAGGAGCAACGCCAGAGCACTGCCCAACAAACTCAACAACAAGGGGTCCTTCCAGATCGCCCAATCCAGGAAAGCGGGATGCCTGACGATGTAGACGACATCCTGAGTCGCCCCCATCTCCAAACGCTCTTCCAGTGCCTCCAGGAAGAGCTCGGGGTTGGCGGGTGAGATAGCGTAAGCCACGCCGGGCAGTCGGAGCACGAGCTGTTCCTGCAGGGGGGCGGTGGCGTAAAAGAAAATGGGGCCAATCTCCTGAGCCTCGCCTTGCCCGACGAAGTAGCCGGGCCAATGCAGGACGCGACGTAAGGACACCTTCTCCAGATCCGCCCCCCTCAACACCTCCTGAATCTCCGCCATGGGCAGCTCGTGCGTATATCCTCCCCAGCGGATGACGAGCACGTTACGATCCATGGCATATTCAGCGTGCAGCAGCCCCCAGAGCCAGTAGCCAACGAGAACAGCCGCGACCAGCGCCCCCAGCGCTCCTAGTGTCAAGAAAAAAGTCAGAAGAGAGATCGGCGTGAGGGCGATAAGCACGCCCAGTCCCACGGCCAACAGCACCAGCACAACGATGCCTGCCAACCCCAGGCGCCAGCCCTTGCGGATGTCCAGATCCCAGATTGTCATGCCGTCACGTCCTGGCGCGCCTCCAGAGCGCGGGTGAGGGTGACGGCGTCGGCGTACTCCAGATCTCCTCCCATGGGCAACCCCCGGCCCAGACGGGTGACGCGCACCTGCAGCGGCTTGAGACGTGTGAGCAGGTAGGAGGCCGTGTAATCGCCCTCGCTGGTGGGATTTGTCGCCAGAATGACCTCGCGCACCTCGCTTTGGTGAAGGCGTTCCTCCAGCTCTTTGATGCGCAGATCTTCAGCGAAGACGCCCTCCAGCGGCGAAAGCGCGCCGTGCAGCACGTGGTAGAGCCCATGATACTGCTCGGTGCGCTCCAGGGCCAGGAGGTCCAGCGGCTCCTCCACCACACAGATCACCCCGCGATCCCGCGTCTCGTCGGCACAAACGGGACAGGGATCCTGCTCTGTCACATTGTAGCAGATGGAGCAAAAGCGCGTCTGCTCGACGAGATTCTGCAACCCCTCCGCCAGACGCAACGCCAGCTCCGATTTGCCGCGCAAAAGGTAGAAAGTCAACCGCGAGGCCGTCTTCGGCCCCACGCCCGGCAGTTCCGAAAAGAGCTCAATCAGCCGGGTGACCGAGGGAGGAACAGCGGTAGTCGCCATGACCGCCCGCTACATGCCGGGGATGCCCAGCCCGCCCAGCATCGAGTTGAGCCCGCCGGTCACCTCTGCCATGCGTTCGGAGACCCGCGCCTGGGCTTTCTGAATCGCCTCGTTCATCGCCGCCATCACCAGGTCTTCAAGCATCTCCACATCCTCGGGATCGACCACCTCCGGTCGGATCTTGACAGATTGGATCTGCAGACCGCCGGTGATCTGCACCTCGATCACGCCGCCACCGGCGCTAACTTCGATGACCTCTTCCTCGGCCCGAGCCTGGGCCTGCTCCACTTCCTGCTGCATCTTCTGCACCTGACGCATCAGGGCATTGGGATCCATGCCTCTCGCTCCACGTCTGCGACTCATATCCTGTCCTTTCTATACCTCTCTGCTGCTGATAGATACCATGACGTAACTTAGAATTCCGACGACTGAAATATCCTCGCGCGTGAGGGGGCGACCACGTCAACATAGGACCTCGCGGCCCGCGGCTCACCGGTCACCGGATACGCCCAGACGAACCGCTCTCGACCGCCTTGGGGACAGCACCCAGCTCCTCGACGGCGCGCCGCACCACCTCGTCTTTCTCTTCAAGGGGCGGGTCCTCATCCGCCGACGACGTCTGCGCGGCCTCCGGCCCGGCAGCAGACGCAGCCTTGCGACGCGGGGAACGGGAAGGCGGCTCCCACTCCTCCTCCAGAACACAGCGCACGCGGATGGCCTGGTGAAAGACCTGCGAAAGCAGATCTTCCAGATGCTTGTAAGCCTCTTCCTGAGCCTTGTTGCGGTGGAAAGTGTGCCGAAATCCCAGCACGAGCGCCCCGTCGTCGGCCACACCCAAGGGCCGAGCCGACCAGAGTGGCGCAGCCATGGGGGGGCTGAGCTGACGCAACAGCTCTTTCCAACGTTGCTCGATCTCCTCGACGGGGAGAGCGGTCGCGCCTTCTTCCGTCGGCGCAGGCTCCGCCTGTTCCGGTGCAGTGGCGGTCGAGGCGCGCCGGGAGGAGGCGGAACGGGCTTCTGAGACACGCTGCTTCGGCCGCGCCACCGGGGATTCGACGACCTCGGGCTCGGGCGGGGAAAGCGTCGCTTCAACGAAGGCCAACTCCAGGGGCAATTGCGGCTGCCAACCGGTCTGGCTTTCGGCAGCGACCTCACTGAAAAGGTGCACCGCCCGCACCAACCGCTCCGGCTCCGCGCGCCGGGCCAACGCCTGGAAGCGAGGGCGTTCCTCGGCCATCGGCTCGGTCCACACGCCACCGGCGCCCAGGCGCATCAGCAGCAGGCCGCGCAGGAAATCGGCGACCTGCCGCGCCAGCTGTCGAGGATCGGCACCCCCGTCCACGGCCTGATTGACAAGGCGAATTCCCGCGCCGAGGTCCTCGTCGAGCCAGGCGCGGGCCAGCGCCAGCACCGTCTCACGCCGCTCAGAGCCCAGCATCTGGCGCACATACTCCGCCGTCACCGTCCCGTCGCTTGCCAGCTGATCAAGAAGACTGATCGCGTCCCGCAAGCTGCCCGTGGCCGCCCGCGCGATCAGATCCAGCGCCTCGGCCTCGGCCTCGATCTCCTCGGCCTCACAGATGCGCTTGAGGCGGGTCACGATGTCGTCCAGAGGGATGCGGCGGAACTCAAAGCGTTGGCAACGGGAGAGCACGGTGGGAGGGATCTTGTGAACCTCCGTCGTCGCCAGGACGAAGATCACGTGGACCGGCGGCTCCTCCAGTGTCTTCAATAGGGCGTTAAAGGCGGCAGTGGAGAGCATATGGACCTCATCGATGACGTAGACCTTGGTGCGGGCCTGCGTAGGACGGAAGTTCACCTTTTCCAGGATATCGCGCACATTGTCGACGCCGGTGTGAGAGGCCGCATCAATTTCGATGAGGTCCATGAGCCGCCCTTCGTTGACGGCGTTACAGATCTCACACCGGTTACAGGGACGCTCTTCCACAGGGGCCAGGCAGTTCACGGCTTTGGCGATCAAACGCGCCGTGGTGGTTTTACCGGTGCCTCGGGGACCTGCAAAGAGGTACGCGTGGTGAACGTGTCCCGAACGCAGAGCGTTGCGCAGCGTCCGCACGATGTGCGCCTGGGCCACTACATCGTCGAACGTCTGCGGTCTCCATTTGAGATACAATGCTTGGTTCATACATCCCCTTCTCTGTGCTGAAATAGTCTATCACGGATGACCGAAGAGGCAAGCCCTGCCATAAAACGGAATCTCAGGCCCTACGCCCAGCACAGAGCTACACTAGACGCGCCTTTCCCTGCCGACGCAGCTGCGTCAAAGCCCGGAAAGATCCCCTCCTCACCGCTACATCCTTGACAAAAATCCCGTCTCTGGTAGACTTTATCCCCAGAGGAAATGATGAGAGAGCTCAGCGCGAATCACAAGCAGAAGGCCAAGCACACACCCAAGGGGTTGGGTGCGGTTTGCTTTGCCTGATCTGGTACGATCACAGAGCCCCCGGACCCGATCCGGGGGCTTTTTTGTTGCCACTCTCTCTGAGCGACCAAAAGACGTTTAAGGAGTCGATGATGCCGTTAACCGATCTTCGCACGAAGAAGCGCGCCAAGAAGCCGGACCCTGGGTCTGGTTAGCGGCGCGTGCCTCCGGGCGGCGAAAGCGCCGGTTGCCAAATCCAGGGTGGATACGGCAACCGGCGCTTTTTGTGTTTATGGGAAAGGAGGTGAGGACTGTGGACGATCCCGCGAAGCGCACTCAAGAGATAAAAGGAAACGACATCCGGTGTATCTGTCATAGATAATCAAATCATAAAAGGAGATTGAGAAATGAATACGCGACAAATCTGGCAAGGGACGTTGGCGGTGGGCATACTGGTCATAGGCGTGTTGATAAGCGGCTGTCAAACTCAAAGCGAGACCATCACCGTGGCGACGGACGCCACTTGGCCGCCCTTTGAATACATCGATGAGGAGAGCAAAGAGATCGTCGGCTTCGATATCGACCTGATGCGGACCATCGCCGAAGAAGCCGACCTCGACGTTGAGTTTGTCAACGTCAGCTGGGACGCCCTGCTGGCGGGCGTGGCCCAGGGTGAGTACGACGCCGCCATCTCCGTCATCACCATCACCGACGAGCGCCGCGAGCGCATGCTCTTCTCCGATCCCTACTACGACGCCGGACAGGTGGTCGTGGTGCGGACGGCGGACGCGGCGGACTTCAGCAGCGAGGCAGATCTGGCAGGGCGGACGGCGGGCGCCCAAATCGGCACCACGGGCGCCATGGCCATCGAAGAGATCGAGGACACGACGCTCAAAACCTACGACACCATCGATCTGGCGTTCCTCGACCTGCTCAACGGTCAGATCGACGCCGTCGTCTGCGACAATCCGCTGGCCGTGGGCTACGTGAATCAGTATGCAGGCGAGCTGGAGATCGTCACCGAGCCCTTCACCGACGAACAGTACGGCATCGCCGCGCCGCCGGGCAGCGAAGAACTGATCGCCCAAATCAACGAAGGGCTCGCCGCCGTGTTGGAGCAGGGCATCATTGAGGAACTGGAAGCCCGATGGTTGAGTGGGGAGACGCCCTAGCTCCCCACTTGTAATGATGACGTTCGTAGGAGGCATGCAGGCTTTGGCCACAGCGCCGTCAAGAGGCGATCCTGTACGCAACCCAGGACTGCATGCCTCCCTAGGCAGAACGAAAGGAGCATCCTATGCTTAACGCGGAGAAAAGAACCCTGCCCCAAAGGGACCCGCTGGCCGTGAGGGAACACGCGGTGCGCCGTCCCGGTCTGGCAGTGGATCGCTGGTGGATCCTGGTGCTGGGCGTCGGAAGTGTCATCGCTGCGCTGGTTGTGGGCTGGCCCGATCCCTTCTGGCGCATGCTACAGTTCCTGGTCGATGGGCTTTGGGTCACCGTCTCTATCACCGGGATCTCCTTCGTCCTGATCTTGGGCGTGGGCTTATTGGGCGGCCTGGGCCGTGTCTCACCGCGCCCCCTCCTGAGAAACATCACCGCGTTCTACGTGGAGGTCGTCCGGGGCATACCGCTGCTGGTGCAGCTTCTTTTCATCTACTACGCCTTCCCGCAGGTGCTAGATATTGCCGGCGAGTTTATCATCGAGACGATACCAGCATGGTCCGACCTCGGGGAGACCCTGGTACGGGCGCAACTTTCGCCCTTCTGGGCCGCCGTGGCGGGCCTGACCATCTGCTACGGCGCTTATATGACCGAGGTTTTCCGTGCGGGCATCGAATCCGTACCCCACGGTCAACTGGAGGCAGCGTTAGCGTTGGGCATGAACCGGCGTCAAGCGATGGGGACCATCATCTTGCCGCAGGCCATCCGCGTGGCGCTGCCGCCCATCGGCAACGACTTCATCGCCTTACTTAAGGACTCCTCGCTGGTCTCCGTCGTCGCCGTGGCCGATCTGACCCGACGCGGGCGCGAGTTTATCTCCACCACCTTCATCCCTTTGGAAGGTTGGACCATGGTGGCGTTGCTCTACCTGGTGCTGACCCTGGTGGTCTCGCGAGGCGTCGCCGCTGTGGAGCGGCGCTCCGGCGCCTATGCGGCCTCCGGCAAATAGGCACCCATCTTTTGACTCTACATCCGGTGCTCTTACCTCGGATCTGTCTGCCAATGGGACCCGATCCCCGGTCATTCGTCCCCGATCGTAGTTGTCAATCATCGCCCAACATCACGGGCATACGCCGCTTACAACCTTTGCTTTTGAAGTCTCGTATAGCATAATAGAAGCAGCTGATACAAACCACAGGCAAGCAAAGGAGCGGAGACACCATGAAGAGTCACGTGATTGATTACGAAATCGTCGGCGACGATCTGCAGTTCGTGGAAGTGGAGCTGGACCCGGGCGAGACCGTGATCGCAGAAGCCGGGATGATGATGTACATGGAGGACGGCATCACCTACGAGGCCAAGCTGGGCGACGGCTCGAAGCCCAAGCGCGGTTTCCTGGACGCGGCGCTGGACATCGGCAAGCGCGTGCTGACGCGCGAATCGCTCTTCATCACCCACTTCACCAACAGACGTCAGCAGAAGCGCCACGTCGCCTTCGGCGCGCCCTATCCCGGCAGCATACTCGCGCTGGACCTCGACCAGACCGGGCAAGAGCTGATCTGCCAAAAGGACTCGTTCCTGGCGGCGGCGCTGGGCACGGAGATCAGCATCACCTTCAACAAGCGGCTGGGCTCCGGCCTCTTCGGCGGCGAGGGTTTTATCCTGCAGCGCCTGCGCGGCGACGGCATGGCCTTCCTGCACGCGGGCGGCACCATCGTGGAGAAGCGCCTGGAAAACGACCGCCTGCTGGTCGATACGGGCTGTATCGTGGCCTTCGAGACTACCATCGACTACAACATCCAGCGGGCCGGAAACCTCAAGTCCATGGTCTTCGGCGGCGAAGGGATCTTCCTGGCGACGCTGCAAGGCACGGGCCGCGTCTGGCTGCAGTCCCTGCCCTTCTCGCGTTTAGCCGACCGCATCCTGAAGTTCGCGCCCTCGGAAGGCGGCAAGAGCCAGGGCGAAGGATCGGTGGTGCGCGGCCTGACCAACCTGTTGCAGGAGTAACCGGCTCACTCACGCTCGTGCCGGCATTGAGTAGAAACGCCCTTCGGGCGTTGTTGCTCCGAAGGGCGTTTGCGTTTACCGTCTGAGCACCAGGGGCAGGTAGATGTACGTTTCACCCCTGTCCCGGATAGTCAACGTCGCCTGCCCAGTTGTGCCCAGCACAGCATTGTGCACGCTGCTAAGTGTCAGGCGCACCGTTTCGTCATCCTCCACGATCGCATCGGAGGCGATAGGCACGTCGAAAGCGCGCAGCGTCATGTCCGGCGCAAAGGAAAGTGTCCCGCTGCTTGCGGCATAGTCCTCGCCGGCGGTCACCGTGCCGTCGGCGGTGGCGTAGTCCACGCGGATGGGCAAATCCGAAGGTGCGGTGAGGCTCACAGTGATGACCGCCGTTCCCTCTTCGGGCACGCTGTAAGCAGGGGGGGGGGTAAACGTGATCTCCGGCATGATAGTGACCGTGGTCGACGCTTCAACCGAACCCACGTCGTTGCTGACGGTCACAGAGAGCGGCTTAGCGCCGCCGGTCGACCAGGCATACGTGGCATACCTGGTTCCCTGCCCGCTTTCAGGCGCGGGCGCCCAGACATAATCAGGCAGCGTCGTGTTGGTGGGGCTCACAGTAGCAGTGAACACATACGCGCTTGCGATCAATCCGATATCCGGTCCCGCGATGACCACGCTCTCCGGCGCTGCCACAGGATCCGGATACTCGTCTGCGCCGATGTCGTAGGTCCGGCCGCGCGGACGGCTATCGCCGTCGATGTCCTCGTCCACAGCGCTGCGCACACCCGCGTCTATCGCCGGAGAGCCGGCTTGCAGATGGTAGTCGCCGGCAGCGGGACCGACGAAAGCCGGATCGCCGTGCCAATCCACCGTTCCAATGACGACGGCGCCTGAGCCGCCGGTATCCTGGTCATTGTTATGCCAGAGCGTGCCTTCCAGCGTTGCCGTGACCCCGGCAACTACATTCAGCCCCATGGTATGACGGCAATGATGGTGTTGGTCAACGCCGCGTCGCCGGAGAGCCAGATCGCCGCGCCATCGCCTCCCTGGTTGTTGACGAGGGTGTTATGCACGAGCACGTGATCCCCCTGCTCAGCCAGATGCCGGATCCACCGACCGACCAGATCGATGCACAACATGTGTTGTCAGCGATGACTTTGTTGATCAACGTCACGTCAGTCTGATAATCTGCGAAAATCCCCCCGGCGTTGCGATAGGCAGAGTTCCCGATCACAATATTGCCCTCAAGGGTGGCGGTCGAGAAGCCGCCTATGGCTATCCCGCCGCCGTCGTAGCCGGTCGCAGCGTTGTTGAAGATTCGATTACCAATCAGAGTGGCCGCATCGCCCCCCAAATAGACACCGCCCCCATCTGAGACGCTGATATTATTGTGGATCACGTTGTTCCGCAACGTCGGCGTGCCATCCCCCACGTACACGCCGCCTCCCTTCTCGCCCGTGTGTCCGTTGATAAGATGCAACGCCTCCACGACAGGAGAACCGCCGGAAACGATCAGCGCCCGTCCCTCTCCCTGCGCGTCCAGCGTCGATGCGTAGGCCGTCAGATCCTGGAGGGTGAAGTCACTGTTCCAGCCGCCTTGTAGTGTCAGCGTATTGTCGACGACAACGTCGTGCGCGTAGCACCGACCGGTGACCTTCACCACGTCACTCCCATCGCTGCTGGCGTCGATAGCGGACTGCACAGTGGCATACTCCGTCCCTTCCAAACGCGCCTTGCAGGGACAGGAGATGGGGAAGTCGAGGGTGTCGTAATGGGACAAACCACCCTCTGCTCTGGTCTCAATCTGGAGACGAGCGACCTGCCCGTTGGGAAGGCCCCCCTTCACCTGAAAAACAAGTTGCATCGTCCGGCGTCGTCCAGCTAAACGTAACGTTGTTCTCAGCGTACCACGTATTCGGATCGGGATGGGTATCCGAGGTGATGCTGGGTGCATCGGGCGCGACGGTATCGATGCCCAGGCGATGGTGCGCGGCCGAGCTCCAATTGCCCACGCGATCCACGGCCCGGACGTGAAAGAACCATTCGCCGTCCGCCAGATTGTCGTACACGGCGCTGGCGTCGGCAGTGTCCACGGTGGCGTCGGGTACGGTGGAGGCCGTGTGATCCAGCGCGGTAGCGTACCCGGCGATGCCGCTCCCGTCGGAAAGCCCGTTCCAATCCAGCGAAACATCGTTATCGCTATACCAGCCAGTCTGATCCGGGTGGCTCGCTGAGGAGAGAGGCGGCGCGCCCACGACGGTATCGGCGCGGAAGGTGACATAGGCCGCAGCCGCCTGCGTCGGGCTGAGATGATTGCTGACCACGAAGGACACGCTGCCCTCCGTGGTTGCGCCGGCCTCAAGACTATACGCCTGCGTCCACCCGTCGGCACCATCGACGTCCGCTGCCGGATCATCGCCGAAGGCCACGCCGCCGTCAAAACCGTCTCCGGGCGCCGTTCCTTCTGACCACGCGGCCTCCACGGTCACGGTCTGCTCAATGCCTCCGTTGAAGTAGACCGTGCCGCCGCTGCTGCCCAGACCGGGGTCGTGGAGAGCGCCGGGATGATCCGACGTGACGGAGAGCGCCGTGATCTCCGGCGGAGCGACACGCGCCCAAGCCACCCCCACGGGCTCCGCATCACCATCGAAGCGGACGCCGTAGACGCGGATGGCGTGCTCCCCCGTCTGCGTCGCCTCGAACTCGACGATCTCATAGCTGTTGTCCCAACTGCCTGAGATGGCGCCGGGGATGGCCAAGCCGTTAGGATCGTGAACGACCAGATCCAGATCGGCCTGAAGCGGAT
The DNA here is from genome assembly GCA_049975525.1 of Anaerolineae bacterium. Taxonomy (GTDB): domain Bacteria; phylum Chloroflexota; class Anaerolineae; order B4-G1; family SLSP01; genus G713. The sequence goes on along the minus strand of JBNGCW010000012.1, from coordinate 54,005 downwards.
CGTCGGCATAGTCACCTGTAGGATTGGAGTTCCAGGCGATAGCCACACGCACGCGCTCCCCGGCCTCAACGTAAGCCGGGATCTCGTAATATCCCGCGTCGAAACTCGCCGCCGACAGATACTCGGCCATCCACCAGCCGTTTTTGACCACTGTATCGGCCAGGTAGAGGTCCACGCCGCCGGCGCCGTTTTTCTCGCTGAGCCGGCTGTCCCCCTCGACGTTGTGGATGGCCGAGGCCATCAGCACCGCGCGCACAGCCTCGGGCCAGCGCTTGAGCAGGGGATCACGCTGCATCAGCAAGGCCGCGCCGCCGCTGACGATAGGCGCGGCGAAACTGGTCCCGTCCGCGTTCTGCCAGACGTCGTTCCAGGCCAGCGTCTCGATGTCCACGCCGGGCGCCACCACATCAGGCTCCTCCCGATCCCCGTGGACGGACTCCGGGTCCCGATACGATGAGCAGGTATCGATGAGGTCATCAGACCAGGTGACCGTTCCACCGTCGTCAAACCCGCCGACGGTGAGGACATTGAAGCCGCGCCCCGGAGAGTAGATCTGTCCATCCTGGGTGTCGTCGCAGCCTGGGCCGGCGTTTCCGGCCGCAACGACGACGGTGACGTAATGGTGGCGCACCAGGTAATCGTAGTACGCGTCGATGCTGCCGACAGCGTAAGGCGGCGCCTCGTCGTGACGCGCCTGGCTGAGGTTGATGACATGCGCGCCCCGATCCAACGCCCACTCGGTGGCGTCCATCGTCTCGCCGAAGCTCTCGGCGTCGGTATTGCCGGAGAGTAGACGCACACCCGGAGCCATGCCCTGCCAGGCTGCCGCGCCGTCGGGCGAGGAGAGTGCGACGACGATCCCGGCGACGCCGGTCGCATGATCGTGCGAAGCGGCGCACGCACCACCCTGACCGTAGTCGCAGTAGCCGATGTTGTAATAGGCCGAGACGTTCACGTGACTGGAGCCCGGATCCACCGTGCCGCGCTCAACGACAGCGACTGTGACATCTGCCGTGCCCGTGAGGCCCTGATCCCACACCCCATCAACTCGGATGGCGGGCGCGACGACGTTCAACTGCAGCCCAAGGGCGAGTCGAGATCGACGTACAACACGTCGGGGCGCGCCGCCAACGTCCTGAGGGCGTCCGGCGTCAGTTCGGCGACGATCAGCGGAGCGTAGCGGCTGACAAAACGCACCCGTCCGTCCAGCGCAACGACCTGCGCGCGGACCGGCCCCTGAACGTCCGAAAGAGCTTGCTGTATCCGGCGACGGTGTTGTGCAAGACGGACTTCCGTTTCAGTTACGGACTGGAGAGCCGTTTCAGGCAGGGGACGGGGCCTGACAGGGATCTGCCCCCCATCGTCAAGCCAGATGAGGACCTGGAACGTGTCCGCCGGTGCAGCCCGCGCTATCTTGTGCACCAAGGCGGAAGACAGCTTGTCCTGATCATCCGCAGCTTGCTCAACTTTAGAAGCCTCATATCGACGCTCGGCCGGCGCAGCAGAGAGGCGGGGGGCAGGATACAAAAACGTCCCCCCCAGAAGCAACAACACAGCGCACGCCAAAGCAGTCCAAGCACGGGGTTGGCGATGAAAACTGATCTTTTTCATCTTCTCCTCCCGAAATAAAAAACTCAGAAAATCGAGTCGTCATCCAGTGCCATAGGTACGCCATCAAGGCTGATCGGATGCTCAACCTCGGATGATGTGGACGTGCGCGGTTAGAGAAGAAGCTTCAGGAGATTTCGATGCAGGTGCCGGTGACGGTTTGGGGTGCCAGAAGCGCCCGATAGAGATTCCCCGGCTCGCGCCCGGTCAGAATCCAGACGCGCAGGCCGTCAATGTGCTGGACGAGCGCCAGCATCTGTTCGACTTTATCCGCCATGCCGCCGGTGACGTCGACGTGGTCGGAGCCGCGTAGAAAACGCGCAATCGCAGGGTAGCTTTCCGGCGTGATTCGGGGGATGAGCTGCTGCCGGTCGTCGAGCACGCCGGGCGCGTTGCCCAGCAGGAGCACGCGCCGCGGCTGCAGTTGAGTCGCCAGATGGGCCAGCAGCATTTCTGTGGAAAGGATGGTCCCGCCCTGGGCGCGGTCGAAGGCCACATCGCCGAAGATCAGCGGCACCAGGTCGTGCGCTATCGCCCGGCGGATAGGATCCAGCGCCCAGGCGACGATCTCACCGCTTTCCGCCAGCGCCGACGCCGAGGGCTGCAGACTCAGCACCGGGACGCCCGCGTCCAACAGCGTGTCGGTCACGATGCGGTTCAGCCGCGAGGCGGCCGCGCTCACGCGGGCGAAGCCGCGCCATTCTTCCGCCGTGTGGACGCCGTCTTGGGTGTTATGTCGGCTGGCTTCCCAGTGCCCAAAGGAGCCGGAGCCGTGCCCCAGCACGATGCGCAGGGCTGGATCGGTCTCTCGCGCCGCCTGCAGCTCCTTCGCCAGACGCTGCAGCACGTCCCGGTGCGGCGTCTCACGCCGCTGTTTGTCCGTGATCAGCGAGCCGCCGAACTTGACGAAGACCAGCGCGTCACACATCGCCTCTCTCCTCCACAGCGGCATCCAGCCAACGCAGATAGTCGGCGCAGCCCTCCACAACGGGCACAGCAAGGATCTCCGGCGTCTCGTAGCTGTGCAGCGCCAGAATCGCCGCCTCGATCCGCTCGTAGCGCGCTCGCGTGGACTTGATGAGACATAGCCACTCCTCGTCCTCCTCGACGGCGCCCTGCCAACGGTAGACACTGCTGATCGGCCCGATCACCTGCACACAGGCGGCCAGTGCGCGCTCCACCAATGCGCGGGCCATCCGTCGGGCCTCCTCCTCCGATGCCGTGGTGGTGATCACTTGCACGTACTCGCTCATCCTCAGCCTCCTACGGTCGTCTGCCAGACGCGCACCGCGCCGGCCTTATCGAGCGCCCGCCGGATGGATTCGACCCGCGCCCTCGGCGCCAGCGCGATGACGTTGCCGCCCACACCGGCCCCGGTCAGCTTTGCACCCAGCGCGCCGGCCCCGCGCGCCGCCGCCACCAACCGATCTAACGCCGGGATCGAGACGCCGATCTCCTGCAACAGTGCGTGGTTCTCGTCGAGCAACGCGCCCAGTCGGCCCCGCTCACCGCGCTCAATGGCCTGCCGCGCCGCCTCGGCGACGGCGCCCATGCGGTCGAAGCGCGCCTCGTAGACCTCACGCGCCTGCTCCCGGCGGCGACGCACGCCCGCGACGGCCTCCCGCGTCGAGCCGCCGATGCCGCTGTCGGCGATGAGCAGGTGCAGCGGCGCGCCGATGGTGAAGACCTCCGGCGCCGTCCCCCTGACGAAATAAACCGGGCGCTCCCAGGCGACCACGGTGTTGTCAATGCCGCTGGGCGTCCCGTGGTGGATCTTCTCGACCTCGTAGGTGAGCGCGCTGATGACGTCCACATCGAGCTCGCGCTCCAGAAAAACCGTCAGCGCCCGCACGACGGCGACGGAAACGGCGGCCCCACTGCCCAACCCCGCGCCGATGGGCAGGTCAGAGCGCACGGTGAGCACGGCGTCCGGCGCGTCCAGCTGCAGTTGCGTCAACGTCAATCGGACGATGACCGCCAGCGGGTGGTCGGGAGGCGCTGCATCCAGCGCCAGCGCCTCGTCCAGATCCACGGCGACGATGTGAAAGCCACTGCCGGGCGGCGCGGCCTCGACGCGCGCTCGCGCCCGCAGGTCGCTCACCGGCACGGCGATGGCGGGCCGCCCGTAGACCACGCTGTGCTCGCCGCAGACGATGACCTTGCCCGGCGCGCTGCCCTCGGCGTAATGAGCAACCACGGCTATGTTCCCAGGTAGAGAATGCCCGCCGCCGTCACGCCCCAGAGCACAATATCCAGCTGCAGCGGGTGATCGGTCAGCAGCACCTCGTCCGGCGCTAAGACGACGCCTTCCGCATGCACGAGGTAGAGATAGCGAAAAAGCCCGTAAATCACAAAGGGAATAGTCAGCATCATGGCGTGGTTCTTGGGCAGATTGGGCGCCGAGAAGGTGTAGAGCGCGTAGGCCACGATGGTGGATGAGGTCACCAGACTGATGAGCTGGTCGAGGAGCGGGATGGTGTAGTGATTGAGGCTCTCGCGGTGATTGCCCGCCTCCTCGCCCAGCAGCACCAGCTCGCCCCGACGCTTGCCCAGCGCCAGGAAGAGCGCCAACAACGTCGTGCAGATGTAGAGCCAGGGCGAGAAGCGCTCCGCGTCGACCAGCGGCACGCCCGCCGCCACGCGCAGCACGAAGCCTGCGGCAATCGCCATCACATCCAGCAGCACCACGTTCTTGAGCACGAAAGAATAGGCGATCTGCAGCGCGAGGTAGCCACCCAACAGCAGCGCAAAGCCGGGCGAAAGCCATAGCCCCAGCAGCAGCGCGCCGACGGCAATGACGACCACGGCGACCTGTGCCACGCGCGGAGAGAGATCCCCGGCGGGCAGCGGACGGTGGCGCTTCTTGGGATGGGCGCGGTCCTTCTCGATATCGACCAGGTCGTTCATCGTGTAGACGACGCCGGAGACCAGCGAGAAGAGGATAAAGCCCAGGATCGAGGGCCAGAGATAGGTCAGTTCAAAGAATTTAACGTCGAAAACCAGCGCGGCGAAGACAAAGCCGTTCTTGACCCATTGCTTGGGGCGCATGGTTTTGAGTAAAGCGGTGAGTTGATTCATAGATCATGCCTCCGTGGGAAGCATGATACCAAAAGTGGCCGGGATTGCCAATCGATTGGAGATTGACGATTTTGGATTTGCGATTTGCGATTGCCGCTTCATATGGCGCGCCGGCCAGATCGGCGGGCCTGACTACAGACGGCGGATGATGGCATCCGTCATGGTCTGGGTGCCTACGGCGGAGGCGGGCCGCAGGTCGGCGGTGACGTACTTGCCCTCAGCAATCACCGCGCGCACCGCCGCCTCGACGCGGGCCGCCGCGTCGGTCTCACCCAGGTGGCGCAGGAGCAGTGCGCCGCTGAGCACCGCCGCCGTGGGATTCGCCACGCCCTGGCCTGCGATGTCCGGTGCGGAGCCGTGCACCGGCTCGAAGACCGCCAGCTCGTCGCCTAGATTGGCGCCCGGCGTCACGCCCAGTCCGCCCACCAGCCCGGCGCACAGATCGCTGACAATGTCGCCGTAGAGGTTGGGCAGCACCAACACGTCGAAGGCCTGGGGGCGCTGCACCAGCTGCATGCAGGCGTTATCCACGATCAGATCCCGGAACGCCACCTCCGGATGTTCCGCCGCCACCTCGCGCGCCACGCGCAGGAAAAGCCCATCGGTGCGCTTGAGAATGTTGGCCTTGTGCACGACGGTAACGCTGCGCCGATCGTTGGCCCGCGCGTACTCGAAGGCAAAGCGCACCACGCGCTCGCTGGCGGCCCGCGTAATGATGCGGATGGACTCGGCGGCGACGTCGGGGATGACGTCGTGCTCGATGCCCGCGTAGAGCCCCTCGGTGTTCTCCCGCACCACGACGAGATCGACGTCCGATCGCGTGTTGGGGATGCCGGGCAACGTCCGCGCCGGGCGCACGTTGGCATAGAGGCCCAGCGCCTTGCGCAAAGCGACGTTGACGCTGCGGAAGCCGCTGCCCACCGGCGTGGTGATGGGGCCTTTGAGCGCAACGCCCGTCGCGCGAATCGAGTCCAGCACACGCGCCGGCAGCGGCGTGCCCTCTGCGTCCATCACGGCGGCGCCCGCCGTCTGCACATCCCACTCGATGGAGATACCGGTAGCGTCTAGAACACACCGTGCCGCTGCGGTGACCTCAGGGCCGATGCCGTCCCCGGGGATCAGAGTTATAGTGTAAGCCATCATGACTTCCTCTCCTGAATACTGACAGACATCGGATTTGAGAAATCCGATGTCTGGGATTCTAGATTTTCTCTCGAACGTGGTTCAACAACCCACCCGCCAGCAGAATATCGACCTGACGAGATGACAGATGGTGCGCCACGGTGTACGTCTGACCCCGCGTGCGGTTGCGGACGGCGAGTAGCCGCCCGTCGCTCAGGGCCACCCGCGCGTCGGGGATGAGTAGCTCGTCACCCTGTTCCAGACGCTCGTAATCCGTCGGATCGGTAAACGTGAGCGGCACGATGCCAAAGTTGACCAGGTTGTCCTGATGGATGCGCGCGAAGGACTTCGCCAGCACCATCCGCACGCCCAGGTACATAGGGGCCAGCGCCGCGTGCTCCCGGCTGGAGCCCTGCCCGTAGTTCTCGCCGCCGACGACCACGCCACCGCCCCACGCTTTGGCCCGTTCGACAAAGTTCGGGTCCACGCGCCAGAAGACGTACTCGGCGATGGCGGGGACGTTGGAACGCAGCGGCAAGATGGTCGCGCCGGCAGGCATGATGTGGTCGGTCGTGACATTATCGCCGACTTTCAACAGTACACGGCCCCCAAGCGTCTCCGCCAGCGGATCGGCCAATGGCACGGGCTTGATGTTGGGCCCACGAATGATCTCCACCGCCTCGGGGACCTCGGCCGGCGGCAGGATCATGTTGTCGGAGAGGGGATAGCGCGTGGGCGGAAGGACAGAGGGCACATCGCCCAACGTGCGCGGATCGGTGAGCACACCGCGCAACGCGCTGGCAGCGCAGGTCTCCGGGCTGGCCAGATAAACCTGATCGTCGGCGGTACCGCTGCGGCCTTTGAAATTGCGGTTGAACGAGCGCAGGCTGACACTGCCCGTCGGCGGCGCCTGGCCCATCCCCAGGCAGGGACCGCAGGCCGCCTCCAGGATCCGCGCCCCCGCCGCCACCAGATCGGCCAGCGCGCCGGAGTCCGCCAGCATGGTCAACACCTGGCGGCTGCCCGGCGTCACGGTGAAGCTGACGTCCGGGTGAATGCGCTTCCCCTTGAGCACGTCGGCCACGTGGAGCAGATCCTCATAGGAGGAGTTGACACAAGATCCGACACAGACCTGGGCCACGGGCAACCCGGCGATCTCCGCCACGGAGACGACGTTGTCGGGACTGGAAGGCCGCGCCACCAGCGGCTTTAGCGCACTCAAGTCCAGGGTCAGCGTCTCGTCGTAGCTCGCGCCGGGATCCGCCGCCCGCGGACGCCAGGCATCGGCGCGTCCCTGAGCCGCCAGATAGGCGCGGGTCCGCTCGTCGCTGGGGAAGATGGATGACGTGGCGCCCAGCTCGGCACCCATGTTGCAGATGGTAGCTCGCTCATCGACGGTGAGCGTGGCAACGCCCGGGCCGTAGTACTCCATCACCTTGCCGACGCCGCCCTTGACGGAGAGCCGCTGCAGGAGCGCCAGAATCACGTCCTTGGCGGTGACCCACGGTGGCAGCCGACCTTTCAGCTCGACACCGACGACGCGGGGCATAGCGAGGTAGAAGGGTTGCCCCGCCATGGCGACGGCGACGTCGAGGCCGCCCGCGCCGATGCCCAGCGCGCCGAGGCCCCCCGCGTTGGGCGTGTGGCTGTCGGAGCCCAACAAGGTGGTCCCGGGCACGGCGAAGCGCTCCAGGTTGACCTGGTGACAGATGCCGTTGCCCGGACGCGAGAAATAGGCGCCGTGCTTAGCCGCGACGCTTTGGAGATAGCGGTGGTCGTCGGCGTTGCGGAAGTCGGTCTGGAGCATGTTGTGGTCGACGAAACTGACGGAACAGTCCGTCTGCACCTGCGGCACCCTCAGCGCTTCGAACTCCAGCCAGGCCATGGTGCCCGTGGCGTCCTGCGTCAGCGTCCGGTCGATGCGCAGCGCGATCTCCTCACCGGGGATCATCTCCCCCGCGACAAGATGTTCAGCGATGATCTTCTGCGTGAGATTGTATGGCATGCGTGTAGCCTTCCTTGTTCAGTCTGTGATGGTCGGATAGTCAGGTAGTCGGGTAGTCGGGTCGTCAATCTGTCACATCCGTTGATCCATGGGCACGTAGGGACGGTTGATGGGGCCGACATACTGCGCCAGAGGCCGCAGCAGGCGGTTATTCTCGTACTGCGCCATGACCTGCGCCGTCCACCCGGGCACGCGGCTGATGGCGAAGATCGGGGTGAAGAGCTCCAGGGGGATCTCCAGCAAGTAGAGCAACGGCGCGGTGTAGAAATCAACATTGGGATAGAGACCCTTCTTGGCTTCCATCAGATCGGCGACGGTGACCGCCAGCTCGTAGAGCGCCATGTTGTCTGTCTCGGCGCAGAGCTCGTGCAACATGGGCCTCAGAATGTGCGAACGAGGGTCGGCGATATGCCGATAGACGCGGTGGCCGAAGCCCATGATACGCCGTCCTTCGGCCAGGGCGGCGTCGATGTAGCTCTCGGCGTTGGCCGCGTCCCCGATCTCCAGCAGCATCTCCATGGCGCGACGGTTGGCGCCGCCGTGCAGCCGGCCCTTCAGCGTGCCGACGGCGGAGGTGATGGCCGCGTACATGTCGGAAAGCGTAGATGCGGTGACCCGCGCGGCGAAGGTCGAGGCGTTGAGGCCATGCTCGGCCATGAGCAACATCACCACGTCCATGATGCGGGCTTTCATCTCCGTGGGACGCTTGCCGTGGAGCATGTAGAGGAAGTTGGCGGCGTGGTCCAGCGCCGGGTCCGGGTCGACGGGCGTCTGCCAGTTGAGGTGCCGGTAGTACGTCGTCACGATGGTGGGTAGTTTGGCCGTCAGATCGATGGCGGTGTGGACGTTAGCCGCCTGCGTGCGCTCGCCGTCGTCGGTATCGCTGCAGGCCAGCGCCGAGACAGCGGTACGCAGCGCGTCCATGGGCGTCGCGCGGGTGGGCAGATGGGTGAGCAGGCCCCAGATATGCTCATCGATAGGCCGCTGTTCGACCAGCTCCGCCTTAAACTTCTCCAACTGCGCCCGCTTGGGCAAATCGCCGATCCAGAGCAGGTAGACCGTCTCCTCGAAAGTCGAGTGTTTCGCCAGTTCGACCACATCGATGCCCCGATAGCTGAGCTGACCGCGTTCCCCGTCCACCTGGCTGATCTTGCTCTGGGTGATGACGACGCCTTTGAGGCCTTCCTGGATGCCGGAGTCCGGCGTCTGCAGACCAGGGGACCATTGCATCTTTCGTTCTGTGATCTCCGTATCCAACCGCTTACACATAATTTGACTCCTTTTTGTATGAAAGTGGATGAAAACAACCTCGATCCGTCACCAATGTACTCTCTGCTCACCTCCTTTGACCGCGCTAGAAAAAACCGGCCCTCCTTGCCCGGAGAGGCCGGTTGCACGCTGAACAGCTGTGCAGCGCTAGCCGTCCTCCCCCTGGGGATTCGGCTGCTGCTTCTGCCACGTAGGGAACGGATAGATCATCGTCACCTCGACGCTATCTCCCAACAAAAAAACCGGCCCCCAGTGGGCCGGTAGGCTGCGAGTTATGCGCTATCTGCTTGGCGAACCCAAGCCTCGCTTACCCGGCCCTCCATCCGGAGGTCGGCTGAGGCTGCTGATTCTTAGGGTTCGTCCAGAGATAGTCTTTCATAACGGTCAAATTCCTCAATCGAAAAAACTATATCACAGATCGAGCGCTTTGTCAAACATCCCAACCATGACTCCACTGAAATAACTCATAAAAATCGGAGTTCCCCAAAACTCATCCTTACATGGAGGAGAATTTGCGGTCAAAACCACGAGATATAGGGGATGGCCGACTAGAACTCCGATTTTCCTCACCTTTCCTCAGTGCTGTCAACAATTTACAAGATAATCCTTGACAAAATTGCCGTCTGGATTATACTGGCCTCACAATCAGCAGGAGAAAAGAGATGAGTGAAACTACACTGAACATTCGCAACCTGCACGTGCGGGTCGAGGGAGAAGAGATTCTAAAAGGCGTGGACCTCACGGTTAAGCGCGGTGAGATCCATGCGCTGATGGGTCCCAACGGGTCGGGGAAGAGTACCCTCGCCTTCGCCCTGATGGGCCATCCTCACTACGAGGTGACGGAAGGCGAAGTCCGGCTCAACGGGGAAGCGTTGTTGGGTATGTCACCGGACGAGCGGGCCCGCCAGGGACTTTTTCTGGCGATGCAGTACCCGGTCGCCGTACCGGGGGTGACGGTGTACGCCTTCCTGCGTTCCGCCGTCAGCGCCGTGCGTGGGTACGGTGAGCAGGCCCGGCAGGCAGGGGACGGTCGCCGCCAGGCGCACTTGATCCCGGCCCGCGAGTTCCGCCAGGAGCTCTACGAAGAGATGGAGAAGCTGCAGATCGAACGCAGTTTTCTGCGCCGCTACCTCAACGAGGGCTTTTCCGGCGGTGAGAAGAAACGCACCGAGATTCTGCAAATGGCTCTGCTCCGTCCCAGTTTCGCCGTTTTAGACGAAACGGATTCCGGTCTGGATATCGACGCCCTGCGCATCGTCTCCGAGAACATCAACCGCCTGCAACAGGAACACAACATGGGCCTGCTGATCATCACCCACTACCAGCGCATCCTCGACTACATCCGTCCGCAGTTCGTCCATGTCTTCTACGAGGGGCGCATCGTCAAGTCTGGGGACGCGACGCTGGTGGACATACTGGAAGCGCGAGGCTACGATTGGGTGAAAGCGGAGCTCCAGGCCGCATAAGGTGGGTACAGCTATGCCGGGAGAGAAGGGCATGAGAAACGCTGAACACGAGGACCTGCGCCAACTCAAGGACCAGTCCCGCTACAATTTCACCACCACCATGGACTACGCGCATCGCACGCGCAAGGGCATCGGAGAAGACATCGTCCACGAGATCTCCGCCGTCAAGGGGGAGCCTCCATGGATGCTGGACTTCCGCCTGAAGGCGCTAAAGACGTTCCTCAAGATACCTATGCCCACCTGGGGCGCCGACCTGGGGGTGTTGGACTTCGAAGAGTTCTATTACTACCTGCGCCCTATGTCCCTCAAAGCGCGCAGCTGGGAAGATGTGCCCGAAGCGATCAAGGAGACCTTCGAACGGCTCGGCATTCCCGAGGCCGAACGTAAGTTCCTGGCCGGCGTCGAGACACAGATGGACTCCGAGGCGGTCTACGGATCGCTCAAAAGAGAGTGGGAAAGCAAGGGCATCATCTTTGTGGACATGGATACCGCTGTGCAGGAGTACCCCGAGCTGGTACGCGAGCACATCAGCACCGCCGTCCCCATCGCCGACAACAAATTCGCCGCGCTCAACAGTGCCTTCTGGTCCGGGGGAAGTTTCGTCTACGTCCCTCCTGGCGTGCACGTGGAGATCCCGCTGCAGGCCTACTTCCGCATCAACGCCCGGAGCCTGGGGCAGTTCGAGCGCACCATCATCATCGCCGACGAGGGCAGCGACGTGCACTACATCGAAGGCTGCACGGCGCCGCAGTACACCGAAGCAGCACTCCACACCGGCGTCATTGAGATTTTCGTCAAAGGGGGCGCGCACGCCCGCTACACGACGATCCAAAACTGGTCGCGCAACGTCTACAATCTGGTGACCCAGCGTGCCGTGGTTGAAGCCGAAGGCTCCATGGAGTGGGTCGACGGCAATCTGGGCAGTGGGATCACTATGAAATACCCCGCCGTCGTGTTGCGCGGGCCCGGGGCGCGGGGCGAGATCCTCTCCATCGCTTTCGCCGGGGACGGACAGCACTACGACGCCGGCGGCAAAGCCATCCACCTGGCCCCCAACACCACCTCGGTGATCACCTCGAAATCCATCAGCAAGGGCGACGGACGCGCCGGCTACCGCGGGCTGGTCAAGGTGGTGCGCGGGGCGACGGGCGTCAAGTCAAAGGTGGAGTGCAACGCGCTGCTGCTAGACCCCTACTCACGCTCCGACACCTATCCCTACATCGACGTGCACGAAGACGACGTACAGATTGAACACGAGGCCTCCGTCAGCAAAATCAACGAGGATCAGCTCTTTTATTTGACGAGTCGTGGGCTGAGCGAGAAAGAGGCCGCCATCATGATCGTCAACGGCTTTCTGGAACCTTTTATCAAGGAGTTGCCCATGGAATACGCAGTCGAGCTCAACCGCCTGGTGGAGCTGCAGATGGAAGGATCGGTGGGATAACCGATGGCGGACCCCCACATCGCACACTCCCAACTGAATACGGCCCTCACCCTGGAGGTGAAGACCGAGACCTTGGAGAGGCTGGTCGATTACTACGCCGAACCGCAGTGGATGCGCGAAGCCCGACGCGAGGCCTGGGCGCAGTATCAAGAGCTGGATTGGCCTCCCCCCAAGGCCGAAGCGTGGCGCCGGGTGCCACTGCGCGCCTACCCCTTGACCGGGCAGCACCTCCAGATCACCCCACAACCGGTCCAACGGCTCGACGAGCTGCCGCCCTGCTGGCTCGATCCGCTGGTGCCAGACTCCCACGTCGCGGGCGTGCTGGTACATCGCAACGGCGTCGTCGCCCACACGGCGGTGAAGGCCTCGACGACCGGACAAGGCGTGGTGTTTGGGGATCTGCACCAGGCCTTGCACACCCACGGAACGCTGATCCGCCGCTACTGGATGCAGGGCCACACCACCCGTCCCGACTTCAACAAGTTTACCGCGTTGCACGGGGCCCTATGGCACGGCGGGACCTTCGTGTACGTGCCGGAAGGGGTGCGCCTGGTCCAGCCGCTGCAATCGCTGGTGGGCTACGACGAGCAGAGCGGCATCGGCCTCCATCACACCCTGGTGATCGCGGAACGCGGCTCACGCGTCACCCTGCTGCAGGATCGGCGTTCCTACGAACGAGAGCCCCGGCTCAACGCTGAAGTGGTTGAAATCTACGCCGAGGAGGGCGCCTGGGTGCGATATGCCAGCCTGCAGCACTGGGGCGAGCAACGCTACACCGTCAGCATGCAAAACGCCCGGCTGGCGCGGGACGCCCACCTTCTCTGGGCCGGCGCTTCCCTGGGTGGACGGGCGACGAAGGAGTTCCTGCGCACCGATCTGACGGCCCCCGGCGCGCACGCCGAGATGTACGGCCTCACTTTCGCCGTCGGAAAACAGTACGTGGACCAGAGCACCTATCAGCATCACCAGGCGCCGGAGACGTACAGCGACCTGCTCTACCGCAACGTGCTCCGCGATCAGGCGCGCACCGTCTTCTACGGCATGATCCGCGTCGAACCCAACGCCCAGGGAGCGGAAGGTTTTCAGGCCAACAACAACCTGCTGCTGGACGACGCCCGCGCTCATGCCATCCCGGGCCTGGAGATCATCGCCAACGACGTGCTCTGCAGCCACGGAGCGACGGTCTCCCGCCTGGACGACGAACAACTCTTCTACCTGCGGGCTCGCGCCATCCCTCGCCCTCAGGCCGAGCACCTGATCGTGCGGGGCTTCCTACGCCCTATTATCGAGCGGGTGCCTCTGGCCTGCATGCGAGAGAGCCTGGAAACGAAAATATCACAACGTTTCTGGGAAGCGTAAGGATCCCTCTATTGAAATAACGCATAAAAATCGGGGGTAATGTCCAAAACTCGCCCCGGCATGCGGGAAAATTCGCGGTCAAAACCACCAGACATAGGGAATGACCAACTGGAAATCAGATTTCTTCAGTAGGTTCAAAGACCCCTTGTCAAAAACTGCGCGCCGGGAGCCGCCATCATGAGCGAGACAGAGCAGCTTTTCGTCTATGGAACGTTGCGACCGCCGCGCCCCGGGGCACGTGCGGAACACAGCCGCTTTTATCCGGCGCTCGCGCCTTACGTCCTGAGTGCCACGCCGGCCCGCATCGAAGACGCTGCGCTCTACGACCTGGGCGTCTTCCCTGGCGCCCGCCCTGGTGACGGCACCGTCCATGGGGATCTGTTAAAGGTGCGCCCCGAGGCCCTCGACCTCACCGACCAGATCGAAGGACATCCGCGCCTCTTTCGACGTCGCCGTCTCACCGTGCAAACAGAAGCCGGGGCCGTTGTCGCCTGGATCTACTGGGCACCGAGGGATCTTGTCGCCGATGCTCCGCGCATTGTAGAAGGCGATTGGTTCAAACACGACCTGCGGTTTTCTTGACAGATTCCCCCTTTATGCTACAATGTCGCTATGGAATGAGCCCCCATCGTCTAGCCAGGTCTAGGACACAGGCCTTTCAAGCCTGGTACATGGGTTCGAATCCCGTTGGGGGCACTAAAGACGCTTTAGCGCAGCCGGGCGCGCAGCCCAGAGCGTCATCCTCTCATCAAGTTACCCGCCCCCCCAGCAGCTGTCGCTGCTGTGCTGTGCCAACCTCTCCCCCTCAGCTCTAAAGGTATCTGTTTAGTCTTCTGAGGTGCGACGCACTTTCGCCCCCGATGGCAACTTTACCTCGCAGAGGAGAGATGCCTCGATTCACTCGGAATGACGCGACCAGGAGGGGGACTGAATTTACGGTATAAGGTCACACCTGGCGTCGGTCAACACAGAACGGCACTCCACTGCGTTCCGCGTCTGACTGCGAACGGGTCCGAGGGTCGGCAGATCAGGCAAGGAAAGGCACAGTGGCGTTGCCCAGCGGCATCACGCCGACGCGGGCACCGGGCGGCAGCCTTACCAGCGCCTCCGCCAGCGCCGCCTCGAGCGTCGCCGGGGTCAACAGCAAGCGACGGACGAGGTCGGGCGGCAGAGCCGAGACGAGCCAGAGGCCCTGCAGACGGCTGGCGTCACGCGCGATGAGCACGGCTTTGTGCGGCCCCACGCGGAAGCCCTCGCGCTCAAACTTGGCGAAGACGTCGTCATAGCTCTGCACGTCGCCTTCCAGCATCCAGCGCTCGTAGCCCCGACTGCCGATGCCCTCCGGGCAGGCCGCCACCAAGATGATGGCGCCGCCCTCTTTCGTCACACGTGAGGCGTGGGCCAGCGCTTTCTGAGCCTGGTAGAGGTTGAGGTCCTTGGGCGCGCCGCCCGGCGCGACGACGACCAGATCACAGGGCTGAGCGACGGGCACCTCGTAGATCTCGCGCACCCACGGAATCCCCGCCTCCATCACCGCAACGGGCGCGCCGAAGAGCACCCGGACGATCTCCTTGTGCGGCGTCAGCACGACGTTGAGCGCGAGATGCACCTCCGCCAACCGCCCCAGCTCTTCCAGATCCCGGCGCGCCGGATTGTCGGCGTAGCGCGCCAGCGCGGATTTCGGATGGGTCAGCATGGCGTGATTAGCATTGATAGTCGCCCGTCCGCCCAGGCCGATGACGGCACTTTTGACGCCACCGGAGAAGCCCTCGAACTGGTGCGGCTCGATGTTGCCCACGACGATGCGCAGATCGGCCTCGGCAAAGGCACGGTGGATCCATGCCGGCGTACCACGCGCCGTCTGGCCCAGATAGACGAGATCGGCCTCGGCGTCGCAATCGTGGGAGATGACGGGATAGCGGGCCAAAATCTCAGGCGGGACCACACGCGCGAACTCCGACGGCGGCATGGGCGCATGGGCGCCGGTGGCGATGATCAGCGTGACGGCGTCCGGCCCCAGACCCAGCGCATCCAGGCGCGCCAGCAGCGGCGGCAAGAGGTGCTCGTGCGGCACGGGGCGCGTCTTATCGTTGATGGCGATGGCAGCCGAGCGCGCGCCTGCGAAATCGGATAGCGCCACGTCGCCGATGGGCGCATCCAGCGCGCGCCGCACCGCCCCCCCCGGATCGTCGGGCGCCGGCGCGATCTGCCGGGGCGCGATGAGCGTCGTGGGGTAGCCATTCGGGACGTGGAGCGTCAACGTCCCATGATCGTAGGGAAGTTGAAACGTTGACAAAGTCAACTCATCACACTCGCTTCTGGCGTATGGCGACACGGGCCAGGACGATTCCCACCTCGTAGAGCACCACAAAGGGCCCCATCACCAGCAGCATCGTCACCGGGTCGGTCGTCGGCGTGATTACCGCCGCCAGCAGTGCCGCCAAGAAGATGACAACCTTGCGCACCCTCTTCAACGTCTTGGGCTCGACGATGCCGACACGGGCCAAGATGTAGATGACCAGCGGCGTCTGGAAAAGCAGCCCCATCCAGAAAAGCAGCGTCGTCACGAAGGAGAGGTACTGCTCCAGGGAATAAGTTGGCGTCACAACGTCCCGCAGGAATCCCATGAGCACCGGGATGCTGAAGGGAATCAAAATGGTGAGGGTGAAAGTCGCGCCCAGAAGAAAGAGGATGAAAACTGAGGGGACCGCCAGCAGAAAGACCTTCTGTTCCTTGGGATAGAGGCCCGGCCTGACAAAAGCGTAGATCTGATAGGTGATGTAAGGCAACGCGATAAGGAACCCCAAGAAGAGGGCCACCTTGAAGTAAATGATGGGCGCCTCGGTCGGGCTGAGGACGATGACCTCGGCTTGCTGCAGAGGTCTGACCAAAACCCGGATGGCGGGATTGGTGATCAGGGCGCCGAAAAGGGCGCCGACGATCAAGGCGATGATGGCCCGGAAAAGACGATGTCGGAGTTCCTGGATATGCTCGAGAAGGGTGAGCTTTTCTTCGCTCATGACTCGTCAGGGAAGATCGGGGACGTCGGAGAGCAGGGGAGCATCGTCGGACGGCGGCTCCGGTTCCGCCCGTGCAGCTACGTCTTGCGAGGACGCCAGCGCTTGCTCCTCGGCCTCCTGCTCCGCCAACAGCAGGTCTGTCTCCAATGAGGTAGAGATATCCGCCCACATTTGGCGCGCCTTCTGGACATAGCCGCCCACCACGCGTGCCACCCGGAGCAAGTCTTCCGGCCCAAAGAGCAGCAGGCCAATGAGCCCAATGACCAACAGCTCACCGGCCCCGATGTTCAAGAAGTCCATAAAAAGCTACCCGTTAAGAAGTCTCAGACTCGGCGTTGCTCTCTTCCTGATCGTCCTGCAGGCCTTTCTTGAACGCGCTGATGCCTTTGCCCAACTCCCCGCCGATCTTGCCGATGCGACCGGGGCCGAAAATGAGCAAGGCCAACAACAAAACCAGAACCAACTCCCAGGGTCCTACTCTGAATGGCATTTTCAGCTCCTTTAAAGATTTGATTCACTTGAAAAACTCCAAATCTCTTGTTGGAAATCAGGTGAAGCCCTGAATCTGCTTCTACGAGCTACGGAAAATCCCCAGATTAACGCAGATGTTCACAGATTATATCGCTTTTATCCGTATTTATCCGCGCAAATCCGTGAGCAATTTCAAGCCGTCCAGGATACTTCACCTAAAAACGAGCAAGAGCCAAAACTCGGATTTTTAGCAGATCATCCCCTTCGATACTGCGTTTTCTGCCCTTACCGATCCATATACGTCCACGCTTGGATAAGTGTACTTCGGGTTATACGTTTTTCAAGCGACGTCTTCCGAGGTCAGGGAGCGGTAGGGAACGCAGGATGCGCTCGGTGCGGTCCCCGCGTTCCCTGTGTCCCGCCCCCTTTCTACTCAAAGGGCGTCTTATCCCAGAACGACTGGAAGATGCCCAACCCTTTGTGCGTATAGGGATGATCGAAGGCATCTTCGTAGACGGAGAAGCCGGCGGTGACGATGTCGGCGCCCATGGCGGCAGCGGTGGCGATCTGGTAGCCGTTGCGCACGGCGGAGACGAGCACTTGCGTCTCAAAGCCGTAGTTATCGCGGATGGCGATGATGTCCGAGATCATGCCCCAGATCTCCTCGCCGTTGGCCTCTTTCCAGCCAATGAAGGGCGAGACAAAGTACGCGCCCATGCGCATGGCCTGAAGCGCCTGCGCCGGCGAAAAGCAGAGCGTGAGGTTGGCGCGGATGCCCTCTTTCTTCAATTCCACGATGCTCTTGAATCCGGCCTGCGTGGCGGGCAGCTTGATGACGAAGTTGGGGCTGATGGCGGCGATCTCCTTGGCCTGCTTGACCATCTCCTCCCAGGTGTCGAAGTGCGGATTCACTTCCACGGAGACGGGCTTGTCGGTGCCCTTGAAGAGCTCGGCCATAGCGTGCACAGCATCCATAAACGATTTACCGGATCGCTGCACGTGCTTGGGGTTCGTCGTCACCCCGTCGATGTTCCACATCTCTAAAGCGTATTCGATCTCGTTGACGTGGGCGCTGTCCAGGAAAAATTTCATGAGTGATATGCTCCTTTGGCTCTGATAAATCACGAGTCAGAAGTCACAAGTCAACCTTTACGGAGGTACAGGACTTCTGACTCGTGACTCATGATGGGCAATGGCTAACTAAATGCTTATCCCCACCCGGTGCATGGCAAAGCTGTTCCCATCTTTGAAGGTCTCCGATTTGGTGAGCCGCCCGTTGGCGGTGGCGATGACCTCATCGAAGATCATCTCACCGGCCTCCTCGATGGTCAGGTCACCCTGCAGGATGTCGCTGATGTCCAGCTCCACGGTGTCCTTCATCAACTGGGCGGAGTGGACGTTGCCGGTGACCTTGATGGTGGGCATGAGAGGATGCGCCGAGGTGTGACCGCCGCCGGTGCTGAAGACCAGCACCTGGCAACCCGCCGCTGCCATGCTGCTGATGGACTCGCCGCCGTGACCTGGGCCGTACATCAGGTAGAGGCCGGGGGTATCGCCGGGACGGTCGGCCAGATCCAGGTAGCCGACGATCTCCTTGGTGCCGCCCTTCTTGACGGCGCCCATGGACTTCTCCTCGATGGTGGTCAGGCCGCCGGCGATGTTGTCGCCCGTGGGCTGAGAGCCACGGATGTCCTCGCCGCTTTCCATGGCCCGGCGCTCAATGTCCGCGACGGCGTCCAGGATCTGCTGCGCGATTTCGTCGCTGGCGGCGCGGCTGGTCAGCCAGTGCTCGCAGCCCATCCACTCGGTGGTCTCGGCCAGAATCGCCCGCCCGCCCGCGTCGATGATCTTGTCGGCGCAGTAGCCGGTGGCGGGATTGCTGGCCAGGCCCGACGTCGTGTCCGACGTGCCACACTCAACGCCCATCAGCAGCTTGGAGAGGGGAACCGGCTCGCGGCGATAGTCGCTGACCATGCGGGCGTAGCTCGAGGCATAGCGCAGCGCCTGCGCGTAGGCGTTGACGTAGCCGCCCTCACCTCGGATGTTGACAGTGGCGACGGGCTTGCCGGTCTCGCTCTGGATGCGATGCGCAATGTCCTCGGCCGTACAGCCTTCCTCACGAAAATGATCAATGACCACCACCGCCGCCACGTTGGGGTTCATGGCCGTGTTGGAAAGGATCTTGCAGCTCATCCGCAAATCAGGACGCACCTGACAACGGATCAATGGGTGGGTGATGGCGACGGTATTCGGCACGTGAGCAGAGAGATGATCGCACATTTTGTTGGCGTAGAGGGTGCCTGCCATCAGCATCACATAGTTTCGAACGCCCACAGAACCATCGGGGCGCACATATCCCAGGAACTCATTCATGATTCACGCTCCTTTTTCTGCTTTGATGTATTTATCACCACGGCCACGATTGCTTTCCACATTGTGGATGTGGACGTAATCGCCGGGATGAATGTCCTGCGATGCCGTGCCAATGCTCAGCCCATACTTGATCACCTGTTCGCCCTTGGAAATGTCATAAAGGGCGATTTTGTGACCGTAGGGTATGTCGGCGTTAGCGGTGACGGTCACGTCGGTGACCCGGCCCTCGGTGCCGACGGTTTCACCGGCCTCGATGGCCTCAACGGCGGCAGTCCCGACGTTGTCTTCCTTCTCAACCACAAAGACTTTCTTCATCTGACTCCTCCTAATATTGGTTACTGGATACTGGATGCTGGGGCGGGTGTCCTCACCACGCCCCCTATCACAAACCTTATTAGAGTTGTTTCGCAATCACGGCGATGGCCGAGGCCGCGCAGACGGCGAGGATCGCCGGGCGCATGTAGCCCTTGTCCAGCCACCCCTTGACCTTGCCCGAAAGCAGATAGCCAAGCAGCACGCCGGGCACCAACGTCAGCGACGCAAGCAACTCCATCCACCCGAAGTTGCCCACGAGAATCAGGGCGGCGAGGGAGATGTTGGTGCCCAGGATGAAGAAGCCGGCCAACGTCGCCCGGATCTTGGGGCCTTTGGCGTCTTGATAGAGCAACGCCATGGGCGGCCCACCCACCGACGAGAGCGTGCCCATCATCCCGGAGAGGATGCCGGCGCCGATCAGCGTGCCTGTTGTACGCGCTACCCTAAGCCCGGAGACGCTGAGCAGTACGCCCAGCAGCACCAGCGCGCCGATGATCAGGCTGGTCTCCTCGACGGGCAGGTTGACCAGCAGGTAAGACGCGAGCAGCGTTCCGCCGATGCGGCCCGCGATGCCCCACTTGACGCCAAAGAGATCGACGGCGCGGCGCTCGCGCACCAACATCAGAACGGTAAGCGCCAGGCTGGAAAAGAGCGCCGACCCGGGCACCAGCCCCGGCTCGATGAGCGCCAGCAGCGGCACGCTGACCAAGCCAATGCCCGTCCCGACGGCGCCCTGCAGCGTCGAGCCGGCCGCCAGGACCAGCGAGGCGATCAGCCATTCCGGCAAGGTCAGCATGGCCAGGCTAGACCTCCTGCGCGGCGATGTCTTCCAAATCCAACTCGGCCAGTTTCTCCGGCCCTGGACGTCCATCTTTCAGCCAGCCGCGAGCCTCATAATACTCCTTCAGTTGGATTTCCAGGTCGGGCAGTTTACCCGCGGCCTGACCGGAGGGGCGCGCATGGGTCAACAGACGCTTAGGGAGCGTGTCGTCGGCGCGGGTGATGCCCAGGCGGTTGTTGATGATGCGCTTGAGGTTGAAGATGCGCTCGCCCGTCAACCGGACGTCCTCCAGGGTCAGATCCCAGCCCGCCGCTGCGTTGATCAGATCGGGCAGACGCTCGTAGAACGTCCCAATCTTGCCCGCGAATTTGCACAGCCCCAGCGGATTGTAGAGCGATAGATAATCCTGGAACGCCTTGGCCTGCTTGCCTGCGCCCACGTCGTCAAAGCGGCCGTAGGGCGTCTCGTACCAGGCGTCGGGCTCAATGCCGTAGAGGGGCCAGTAGGTGAGGCCCTCCAGGTGGCAGCCGCCCCGGTTCGAGGTGGCGTAGCTGACCGCCATGGAGAAGAAGGCGCGCGGATCGTGGTAGGCGACTTCCAGGCCCTTGACTTCGATGGCGTATTCGGCGGCGTCACCGCCCACGGCTTTCGCAGCACGACGTACACCCTCGGCCAGCAGGTCTCCGAATCCCTCGCGGTAGGCGATTTTCCGCAACATGATGTGGACGCCCTCGGGCTCGCCCCAGGCCAGCGTGATGCCGTCGAGGTCCTCCTCGGAGATCAAGCCGTTCTCAAAGGCCTCGGTGGCAAAGGCAAGGACCGACGAAGCGCTGATGGTGTCCAGCCCCAGACGGTTGCAGAGGTCATTGGAGCGCGCCACAGCCGCCAGGTCGTCGATGTCCAGCATGGACGCGAACCCTGCGATGGTCTCGTACTCCGGCCCTTCGCCGTAGACGCCCGCGTAGGGGCCGTCTTTGATCTCGATGCGCTTGCCGCAGCCGATGGGGCAGGCGTGGCAGAAGGTGTGCTTGATCCAGTATTTCTCGTGGATCTCCTGACCGGAGACGGCATGCGCGCCTTCCACCCAGGAACCGCCCTTCCAGTTGAGAATGGGCAGGTCGCCGACGTGCTCGGTGCCGGTCATGCCGCCCGCGGTGCCGTACATGTGCGCGCCCTCGGATTTCTCCTTGATGATGGGGTTGAGCTCCTTGACCATCTGCAGGAACGCTTTCTGGTCCGCGTACTGGGGGCGGTCCTTGCCGCGGGCGACGATGGCCTTCACCCGTTTGCTGCCCAGCAACGCGCCCATGCCGCCGCGCGCGGCAGCGCGGCTGTGCTCGCGTCCACCCTGGATCACCGCAGCAATGCGCACCAGATTCTCGCCCGCCGGTCCGATGACGCCCGCGCGCGCCTTGGGATCGGTGGCCTCCAGCAGCTTGTCGTAAGCCTCAAAGGTGTCCAGACCCCAGATGCCCTCGGCGTTGCGGATCTCGGCTGTGGCATCGTGGACGTAGACGTAGACCGGTTTTTCGGCCTGCCCCACGATGACGACGCCATCGACCCCGGCCTTGCGCAACTCGGCGCCGATGTGCCCGCCGACGTTGGCCTCGTTCCAGATGCCCGTCAGCGGACTGCGCCCGCACCACGAGGAGCGGCACCCCGTCGGCGCGAAGGTGCCGGTAAAGACGCCGTTGAAGACGTAGATGGGGTTGCGCGGGTCCAGCGGGTCGATGTCCGGGTCCATCTCCTCGGCGTAGAGTTTAGCCGCGTAGCCGCTGCCCAAGAAGTACTTCCGGGCGTCCGCGTCGTCGATCTCTTTGACGTCTACGGCGCCGGCATCCAGATCAATTCTCAGATACTTTCCTGCGTATGCATGACTCATGCCCGTCCTCCCACGTTCTACTACTGTGCATGTTACCTGTGGTGTCCATTCTACAACCGATAATTTATTAAGCAATTTTAGAAATTAAATATGACACTACTGAAAAAATCGGATTTTCCGGAACTTGCCACTACGTGTGGGAAAATTCGCGGTCAAAACCACTAGATATAGGGGATGTCTTGTTAAAAATCCGATTTTTAGGACCTTTTTTCAGTAGAGTCAAATATCATGGATGACTCTCTTCATTGATGGCCGCCAAAACGAGATTCCGGCTACCAAAACTAAAGTCGACGGACCCAAAGTCTACCGCCCACGGTGAGCGCGTAGAGGCGACGGGAAAGGGAATCAATGGCGAGGTCGACCAGGGTGCCGGTCTCGACCGGCGACGGCAGCGTCTCAAACGTAGCCTCCCCGGTGGTGAAGAAGATGCGCTGGCGGGTGAGCACGTAGCGTGTGTGCGTGAGCGGGTCGTGCCGGAGTCGCACGATGGGGTGCGCCGTTTCCAACATCTTCTCCCAACCTTGCGGGGTAGCCTGCCAGAGCGTGCGACCCAAAGCGGCCCAGATGCTGCCATGGGAGATGAGAAGTTGGGCCGACGTGGCGAGGCTCTGGGCGCGATGCCACACTTTCCAGGTGCAGCCCGCCGCGTCCCACAACCAGACGAGGAGCGAGGAATGGGGGCCGGCTGTGACGGCTGCGGTCAACGGACCCTCCGCGCCCAGGGCCAGGATGGGGCGGGATGCGCGCGGCGCTCCCAGGGATGTCCAATGCTCCCCGTCATCCTCAGACTGAAAAACCTCACCCCGCTGACTTCCGGCTAACCAACCGGCAGACGTCCCGGACAAAGCCATGATACTATGATCGGGCAAGGTGCACGCCCACTGTCCGGCGCCTTTTTGCCGGAACAGGCCCGCGTCGGTGCCGATACTCCAACCGTCGTCGTCTTCGGACACCACAAGGGGTATGCGCCCTTCCGGCAGCGGCAACGGCGTCCAGCTCCGCCCGCCGTCCTCAGATTGACGTGCGCCCACCTGCGGCCCCCACGCCAACAGCGTGTCGTCGACCGCTTCGAGGCGGACGAAAGGCCGCGCGTGCAGCGGCGCGGGCGCCCAGCTCGCGCCGAGATCGTCGGAGCGCAACACGCCGGCGTCGTAAAGGCCGGCGTAGAGCATGGACGCGCCGCCCAGCGTGAGCACGGCAGCGTCGCCCGTATGCACGACGTTCCAGTGCGCGCCGCCGTCGTCGGAATGGAGCACGCGCCCATCCGCCGTGCCGATGAGACAGATGGCCGTCTCCGCGAAGGCCGGGTGCAGCCAGAGGGCGTTGATGGCCGGGGGACGCTCGAGTCCCAGATCCAGCGCTGACCACGTCTGGCCCCGATCCGCCGAGCGGAAGAGGCCGTGGGCCTCGGTGCCTGCGAAGACAACGCCGTCCTGCGCGAAGGTGGGACTCACCGCGAGCGCCTGCACGGTGACGTCAGCGGGGCCGAGAGCGACCGGTTGCCAGGCGCGACCGCCGTTGGGCGAGCGGTAAAGCCCGCTGGTCGTCGCGGCGAAGGCGGGCCAGCGTCCCACACGGTGATAGGGTATCCCCAGCTGCGCTTCGCCGGGGGCCGTCGCCAGGGCGACAACGTGCAGATCCTGCAGGCCGAAGTTGGTGAGCTGCCAATCGGTCCCGCCGTTGGTGGAGCGCAGCACACCCGCGCCGTCGGTGCCCGCCAGCACTACGCCGTCACGACGGAAAGCCGGGGAGACCGCCAGCGCGCTGATCAGGGCCTGCTGGATCTGCGGCGCGCGCCCCTGATACCAGGTCGCGCCGTCGTCAGTGGAGTAGAGCAGCTGGCCCCGCGGCCCCCCGGCGAGCAACCTGCCTCCGGCGGCATAGAGCGCGCTCAAATAGGGCAGCGGTTGGGCAACGGGTTCTGGTTGCCAGGCGTAGAGATCACTCCTGAGCAGACCTGCTCGCGTGCCCAGCCAGACGCGCGTTGCAGAGGTTTGAATCTGAAACACCGTTCCCCCGGCTTCGATGGGGTCAAGACGTTGCCAATCAGCAGCCATAGATTTGATGTCCATCCTTTCTACTCAGCAGATTTAGCAGATGTCCCACGAACGCGCGCCGTTCTCGCCCTCGAGAGATAGCCCCACGCTTCGTCGCCGCTGTGCAGCGCTAAAGCGCGTAACTGCAAACCCGATCCTCTCTTTTCAATCGTCAATCCAAAATCGAAGGCTCATGGTTCGTAGCTCTGGGGCGGCCGACGACGCAGGACGGTGACGTCAGTGGTGAGCGCCATCACCGCGCCGCTGACGGCGGTCTCCAGTGCGACACGCAAGACGCCCGCCGCGTCGAGAATGCCGGCGGTCCGCATATCAACGATCTCATCGGCGATGGCGTCGTAGCCGAAGCCGGGACCGTGCCGCCGGGCCTCGGCGAGCAGCGCGCCCGGCTCCGCGCGCCCCGCGTTGCGCGCGATGCGGCGGAAGGGCGCTTCCAGCGCGCAAGCGATAATCCGACGGCTCCAGCGCGCCTCGACATCCGTCGCCGGCAGCGCTTCCACCGCCGGGATGCAGTTGAGGTACCCTACTCCGCCGCCGGGCACCACCCCCTCGCGCAGCGCAAAGGGCAGCGCCCGCAGCGCCTTCTCCGCTTTCTGGCGGCGCACACTGCGCTCATGTTTGGTGTACGCGCCGATTTTGAGCACACCGCTGCTGCCCGTCAGGCGGGCCAGGCGCCGGCGCAACGCCTCCTGGGCCTCGGTCTCGGAGAGCGGGAGGGCCTCCAGCCGCGCCCGCAAGGTGGCAATCTGCTCACGCAAGGCGACATTCTGGCCGGCGTCGCCGACGACGGTCAACGTCTCGGCGTCCGCTTCGACGCGCTGCGCTGTGCCCAGAGCGTCCAGACTGAGGCGGCGCAGCGATGGGCCCGAGATCCCGCCTAGCACGTGCGCGCCGGTCAGCGCCGCCAGATCCTCCAGATCAGCGAGGCCCTTGTCACCGGGACGGATCAGTTCGGCGGCCAGAACCGCCAGGTTTTCCTGCTGATGGCTGGCGACCAAGGCCTGCAGTGCCTCGCCCTTGATTTTGCGCGCGACGAGGGCCAGTTTATCGTGCTCCGCGCGCGCCAGCAGTTCCACCACGGGGCGCAGCGTCTCCAGCGTCTCGATCTCACCGTCGAAGAGGAAGAGGGGCGCGTTGGAAAGCACGGCGCGCTTTCGTTTGGGGTCGCTGATGAGCAGACGCGAGGCCAGGCGGCCCTTCCACCGTCCGCCCTCCAGGTATTCGCGCTCCAGATAGGGCGCCATGTAATCCTCAACGGTGACGTGGGCGTCTGGGCCCAAGAGCGCCAGCATCTCGCCCAGCACCAGGCTGAGGTCGGGCTCGGCGGTGACGGCGTACGCCACGCGGATGAGATCGCCCTCCCCCTCGACGGGGTGAGCCTGCGCAGCAAGCGCGTTCAGCGCGGCGGTCGTCGCCTCTCGCAGGCCGCGGCGCAGCGTCATGGGATTGGCGCCGGCGACCACGGCGCGGTGCGCCTCGTGAAAAATGGCCTGGGCCAACAAGGCGGTGGTGGCACAGCCGTCGCCGACGCGCCGGTACACGCGCCAGACGAGGTTGCGCAGCAGCATGGCACCGACATCCTCGCCTCGATCGGGGAGCTGCATCACGCGCCGGGCGATGGTCGCCGCATCGCTGAGGCGCTCCAATTCGACGCCGGCGGGATCGTGAGAGACGATTTCGCCCTGGGTGGGCCCCAAGGTGAGCGCCAGCAGGTCGGCGAGCTGATCAAAGCCGCGCTTGAGGCGCGCGCCAGCCTCTGGGCTCAACAGCACCTCTGGTTTTGGCATGCAGTGTCCTTCCCGCTGTGGCTACAGTCGGACCGGTTGACCGGTCTCGATGGATTCCAACGCGCCCAGGGCGACCCGCAGCGCCGTCAGGCCCTCTTCACCGCCGGCAGCCGGGCGGCGGTCGTTGAGAATACTGTAGGCGAAGTTGGCAATCTCCAGCTGGTACATATCCTCCCGCGATTCCGAGAGCACCTTCCACGCGTTCTCCGCATCCTCCTCAGCATCGGCGGGCGGCTCGCGCAGCACGCTGGCCCACTGATGGTCGCGTCCGTAGACGACGTGGACCATACCGCGCGGGCCGAGGATCTGATCGGGCACACTCTCCGGCACGACCTTGGGCGGCAGCCCCCAGGAGACGGTGAAGACGCCCACGTCACCGGAGTCGTAGCGCACGGTGATGGCGGCGGTATCGTAAGCGATCTCCCGGATGTGGGCGAGCTCTTCGCGGCCCTCCGCGAATTTGAACCCCTGCGCGTAGACCTCGACGGGTTGGGCGTCGAAGATATAGGCCCAAAGGTCGTAGAGATGGACGCCCATGTCGATGATGGGACCGCCGTTGGCATTAGCGTCGTGCATCTCGCGCTTGGGCCGGATCTGGCGGTAGTCGAGGGCCTGGTAGAGCAGCGGTCGGCCCAGCTGACCGGCGTCCAGCCAGGAGCGGAGCGCCGAGAGCACGGGCGAGTGGCGGCGCATGAAGCCCAACGCCAGCTTGACACCGTTCTCGTCGGCGGCCTTGACCATGGCTTCGGCCTGCTCAAGGGTGAGGGCGATGGGCTTCTCGCTGATGACGTGCTTGCCGTGCTCCGCCGCGAAGACCGCCACCTCGGCATGTGTGCACGTGGGGATGCAGATGGAGACAACGTCGACGTCGTCGCGGACGATAGAATCGCGGTAGTCTGAAAACCAGCTCTCCAGGCCGCATTTCGTCGCCAGGAGTTGTGCGCGCACATCGTCGATATCGACGACGCTGACGACTTCGGCTTCGGCCAGATTCTGCCAACAGTTAGCGTGGACGGTGCCCAATGCACCGCTGCCGACGACACAGACACCAAGTTTAGCGTTTCTCATGAGTTATTTGCCTTCTTCTTGTGATGATAGGAACAAGCTTTCATCAAGATTCTATTCGCGTATGAGTGTCTAACGTTTGAACGTTCAAACGTTCAATATCTCGTGCAGGTAGTTCCGGCTGATGCGGGCGCTTTCCACCGGCTCGCGCTGCGTCTCGTCCTGCTCGACCACCAGCCAGCCATCGTAGCCGTGCGCTTCGATCACGCGCATGATAGCGGGCAGATCGACGACGCCGCGCCCCAGCTCTTTCCACTCATCCTCTGTGGTGTCCTTGAGGTGGAAATAGGCGATGCGCTCTTTGGCCAACAGCTCCTCGACAACTGCCGCCGGGTCGCCGCCGCCACGATAGACCCAGGCGACGTCCAGGCAGAAAGAGACGACCGCCGGATCGGTATGGTCCATCAGGTAGTGCAGTTCCGCCGCGTCGTCCTGGATCTCCCAGAAGTGGTTGTGATAGGCCAGCGTCAAGCCGGCGTCTTTCGCCAGCGCGCCGATTTTGTTGAGAGATTCGGCCTGGTTGCGCATCTCCGTCTCGGACTTGTTCTCTTTCAACTTACCGCTGAAGGGCAGAAAGGATGCCCCCACCGCAACGGCAAACTCGACAGCAAGGCCCAGGTTCTCCAGCGCATCAGCCACCGATTTCGGATCGTAGATCTCGCCGCCGACGTGGACGCCGACGACGTCGAGACCGTACGCATCCAGCAGCTGCCGGAAAGCCGAGGGATGAGCGAGATCAAGGTGTTGGGCGCCGATTTCGAAGCCATCGTAGCCGGCCCCGGCAATCTCGGCCAGGATGCCGGAAAGGTCGTTGCGGTTGCGTTCCGGCCCCCAGGGGCGTGTTTGGACAGCGATTTTCACGGAGTAACCTCCTCGGTTTGGATAGGATATACAGAATGAACAGGATGGGTCATGTTAATGAGTAAGAACGTGGACCGTTCAAGACAGATCAGCCCTTGAGACCAGTAGTGGCGATACCGCGCACGAAGTAGCGCTGGGCGAAGATGAAGAGCAGGACCATGGGCGCCATCATCACAGTGCTGGCCGCGAAGACGAGCTCCCAGTTAGCAGCATAGGCGTCGTTCAAGCTGCGGATGCCGAGCGGCAATGTCCAGAGCTCCATGCTGTTCACGTAGATCAGCGGCTCCAGGAAAGAGTTATAGTGCTGGAGCAGGGAAAAGACGGCGACGGTGGCGATGACGGGCTTGGAAAGCGGCAGGATAATGCGGAAGAAGATCTGAAAATGGTTGGCGCCGTCAATAAGCGCGGCGTCATCCAGGTCCTTGGGCAAACCACGCATGAACTGCCGCATCAGGAAGATGTAGAAGGGTGAGCCGCCCAGCCAGTAGGGGACGATGAGTGGGAGGAAGGTGTCAATCCACTTGAGATTGCGGAAGATGACGAAGCGGGGCACCAGCATGATCACCTGGGGTAACATAAGCGTACCGATCACCAGAGCGAAGAAGAAGTCTCGACCGGGCCAGCGCAGTCGCGCAAAGCTGTATCCTACCAACGCAGAGGAGAGCACGGTGCCCAGTACGGCCAGGGTGACGACGAAGAAACTGTTCTGCGCAAACTTGAAAAGATCGGTCTGCTGAAACGCGCGCACGTAGTTATTCCACTGAGGATCCTTGGGAATCCAGACGATGGGATGGGCGAAAATCTCCGTCGAAGCTTTAAGGGAGGAGACGACCATCCAGATCGTAGGAATCAGGAAAGAGACCAGGAGCACCGTCAGAAAGAGCTGCAGAAGAACCAGGCCTATCTTGGACAGGAGCTTGCGATGCTGATAGAGCCAAAACCGAACCCGACGTCGGACGGCTTGGAGGCCCTCGTTTTGTCTTTCTTTTTCAGCTGCAACCATATGGTCCCTCCTATTATTCCTCGTAGTAAACCCAGCGGTTGGAGATGTAGAACTGGGCGATTGTGAACCCCACGATAATCACGAACGCTTCCCAGGCCAACGCCGCTGCATAGCCCATGTTGAAGTAGTTGAACCCCTGCCGATAGATGTTCAAAACCACAAAGAGGGTAGCGTTTTCCGGCCCGCCGTCCGTCATAATCAACGAGGGAATAAACGTTTGAAAGGAGTTGATAATGGCCATGACCATATTGTAGAAGATAAGCGGCGTCATCAGGGGGATGATCACAAAGCGCAACTTAGCCAGCGGACCGGCACCGTCAATACTGGCGGCCTCCAACAGAGACGGCGGGATATTGCCCAGACCGGCGATAAAGATCACCATCTGGCGCCCGATCATCCAGAACGACATGAAGACAAACGCCGGTTTGGCCAGGGCCGGATCGAAGAGCCATTTTTTAGGCGCAATACCAAACCAGCCCAGTATCTCGTTCATGATACCAAATTCCGGATGAAAGACGCGCTGCCAGACCACAGCGGTAGCGACCAACGGTACGATGATGGGCATGTAGAAGCCTGCGCGGTAAACGTCGCGGAACTTGATCTTAGTGCGCAGCGCCATTGCCAGTGCAAACGAGATCACCAGCTGAATGGGAACAGCAAAAATCGTGTAGTAGGCGCTGTTATAGAGGCTTTTGTTGGCGATGGGATCTTGAAAAAGGCGGATAAAGTTCTCAAAGCCTACAAAGCGGGGCGGCGAGAGGAGGTCCCACTTGTGAAATGCCAGCCATACGGAATAAAGCATGGGGTAGGCGACAAATCCCAAAAAACCGATGATAAAGGGCGATGCAAAAAGGTAGCCGTTAAAGGCCTCCCAAAGTTTCAGACGGCTACCGCCAAATCCTGTGTTTCGTCGGCGAGTGTTCACAGCCACAGTATGCCTCCTCAAGATGCTGAAAGATAGAGAGGGATTGCGCCCTCTCTATCCTTGTCGCGTGCACTAACTCTGAGAAGCCCAATACTCATCGAGCAGCTTTTGCAGCTCCTCGTCGACCTTAGGCAACGCCTCCGCAGCCGTCTGGCTGGCGTTCATCATCGGGTCATAGCCGTAGGGCTTGACGACCTCACTCCACATCCGGCTGCGCGGAACGCCGCTGATGACGTCGACCTCGGAGCGTTTGATGGCCTCCACAAAGGCCTGACCGTTCTCGACGCCAAAGCGCTCCTTGATCATGGGGAGCCAGTAGTTTTCCAACAGCTTGAAGCTGTTGGGGATACGCCCGGTGATTTCGGAGTAGCGCTTGTCGCCCTCTTCGCCGGCGATGTAGCGGACGAACTCCCAGGCAGCGTCTTCGTTATCGCCTTTCATGAGCATGACACCCTCGGCCCAACCGCGGTGCGGGCGTTCAGGATCGGCCGCCTCAGGCATCATGACGACGTCGAAGTCAACGGCTTTGCCCTCTTCGCGCAGTTCAGGGCTGTCGAGCCGGGGGAAGTACCAGGGCCCTTCATATTTCATGGCGGAGTTGCCGGTCTCGATGGTGTTGGCACCGCCTTCCAGATCCGCCGGTGTGGGGGAGACTTTCAGCGTGTGGTAGACATCATAGGCCACCAGCTGCAGCATGTCTACGATCTCGGGTTGGGCGAACTGGACTTTCTTGGGGTCGATGAGCGTGTCGAACTCCTGCTTGCCGGTGCCCCGAATGTAGGCGATGTCGCGGAACCAGGAGCCGTTGGCCTGCAGACCGAACTTCTTGAAGTCACCACTGGTGTCGGTCAGCTGTTTCGCGATCTCGATGAACTCCTCCATGGTCCAATCGTCGGTAGGATAGTCGATCCCGGCCTCGTCGAAGGGCTTCTTGGCGTAGAACATGACCATCGTGCCGATCTGCAGAGGGATGAGGTAGGTCTTGCCGTTGCGCACAGTGCTCTGCTCGATAGAGGTGACGCCCTCGGGATAGGGGTCGGTGAAGTTATCGCGGGCAATGTAATCGTCGACAGGTGCCAGGAGCCCTTTATCGGCGTAGGTCTGCCACTCCCAGCCCTGGAACGAGGAGACATCGGGTGGAGTACCGCCGGCGACCATAGTCTGCAATTTAGGGTAGAAGTTGTTGCCAGGGTCGGAGACGATGGTCAGTTTGATCGTGACATTGGGGTTCATCTCTTCGTAGGTGGCCTTGAACTCCTCCCAGGCCGGAATATCGGCGTTGTCGCCCCAGGCCAGGAACTCCAGCGTAAGGGGTGCAGCTTCGGGCTCCCCCTCACCGCCACCTTCGCCGGGCGCCGGTTTGGCACCGCCACAGCTGGCCAGCAGGGCCAACGCAGCCGCGCTCTGACCACCAACGACGAGAAACTGCCGGCGGGTAAGTTTCATCGGGTGCTTCTTCTCTTCTGCCATTTTCCTTCTCCTTCTCCATGTGTTTGAGATTCTGAATAAGAGACTCGTGAGCTATCCGCAAAGATTGTCACCGCTATTTCAGTAGACACCTCCTTTTCGCTACAGCCGTACGACGGGTAAATCCAACATCTCTGCCAACGCCAACAGGGCCGGCACGTGATCTCCATAGGTCAAAGAGATGTGATGTTCCAGCCCTTCTTCCATAATCGTATCCAGGGCAGCTTGGGCACCACCATCGAAACGCAGAACACCCGAGGTGCCGGAGAAGCTCAGGGGCGCCCGCACCATCTCACCGCTGCCAACGACAAGCTGGTAATGACCCTCACCGGGCGCTTCGCTGAGACGAGCGATCGTGACGCGCCCCGGCTTGAGGGGGAATTCCATCAACAGGGGCAGCTGACGGTTGGAATGGATGGTGCCCCGCGCTTTGAACTCCGGATCTGCCATGGCCAAAGGCGCCAGTCCACAGTGCCAGATGACGGCAAGATCGTTCTCGATCTCAAAAGAGACCATGTCAGTACCAAAGGCAGGCTCACCACTTAGCCATTGCAGGATGAGCTGGGTGATGGTGCCGTTGATGTCCGCCTCACAGCCGGTGGGAATCTGTTCGTTGCTGAGCATGGACATGGCCCCGCAGGCCGCGCAGCCCAGTTCCGTGAAGAACTCCGGCCAGCAGCGCACGGCCAGGCCGTGGAGCTCCTGCTGCTCGGCGTAGCGGCGCAGGGCGAGATAGGTACCCAGGGTGCGGCGCAAGGCAACCGGATCGAGCGCTTCCAGGCCGACCAGGCTCTCTTTGAGATTGTCGAGCACGGCGTCAATCGAAGCGGGAGGTACGGTTTTCACAGCGTTGAAGATTTCCGTTACCTGAAGCTGCACAATGTCCAGGCCAAAACGCGCCTTGAGGGCCTGGGGATCCGGCTTACAGGAGTCAAAACCCTCGGGATGCTCACCCACCCGACCGATGCGCGCCTGGCGCAGCAAGCGACGCACGCGGCCTGCGTCGGCCAGAGGGCGCACCTTGTCCAGGGCGCCGGGATCGTCGGGAGCGGTGTAGACGTAGGCATAGCGCAAGCCCCGCCGTTTGAGGGCATGCGCGCCGAGGTTGATGCCGCAGAGCGAGTTCAACCGCAGGCGTCCGCCGGTGCGCGCTTCCGGCACCGCCCACATGAGCAGCGGCGCGTCGACGGCCTCTGCCAGCGACAGCACCATGGTACTGTCGGCAAAGGTGGCCTGAAAGATGAGGAGTAAGTCCGGCGGCGTGGCCTGGAGCATGACCGCGGCCTCCTGCGCCGCTTCTACCGAGGTAACCAGGGCGTCGGGACCGATCAGCGTGAAGCCGGCCTCTTCCAGCGTAGCCCGCGCCGTCTCCATCATCTGCGTCGCCAGCTCGACGTCGAAGGTGGTTCGCGCCAAAGGGACAAATCCAATGGTTGTCGTGGTGGGGTCTATCATAGGGGCTCCCTTCATCTACAAAGTTTCGGTGTTCTGGTAAAAGAACGCGTTCAGCGCCAACGCAGCGGCGCCGATGGCACCGACTTCATCACCAAATCCCGTGATTTCCACTTGCACGCGCTTCCCCAGGTCGGCAAAGGCCCGCTGCCGTAAAGTGGCCTGGGTCGCGGGGAGCAACCACTTCGTGCCCTGAGCGTAAAGTCCACCCAAGATGATGCGGTCTGGATTGAGAACGTTGACGAGGTTAGCCAGGGCGAGCCCCATATAACACGCACGCTCTTCAAGCATGTCACGGGTCGCCGTGTCGCCGCGTTCTGCCGCTTCAAAGACGCGCGCAATACGGGGGGCCTCATCTTTTGCAAGACACGTGGCCAGGATGCCGTTGGGGTTCTGCGCCGCCAGTTTCTCTGCCTGCCGCACCATGACCGGCTCCGAGATCAGGGTTTCCAGGCAGCCGGTGTTGCCGCAGCGACAAGGATCCCCGCCGTCGGCCACAATGATCGTGTGTCCGATCTCCCCGGCGCCGGCGACGCTGCCGTGGTAGAGTTGATGCCCGACGACGATACCGGCGCCAACCCCGATACGCACGTACACAAAGGCCATGACCTGGCTATCTCGCCCCTTTCCAAAGAGCGCTTCGGCCAGTGCCATGGCGCGCACGTTGTTATCCACACAGATAGGAATAGGCATGCGGGTGGCAAACCACTCCTGCATCGGCACGTCGTGCCAATCCAAATTGGGGGCGAAAACATTGATGCCTCTTTTGGTGTCAACGAGACCTGAAGCGCCGACACCCAGGCCGACGACATCTTCGAGGTCCACGCCGCTCTGCTCCAGGACTTGGTGGATGACCTCGAGGCTGCGTCCAAGTACGGCTTCCGCCGGTTCCTCCAGGGGGTGCTCAAAGGAACGTACCAACAGGGGGATGGCCAACAGGTCTGTCAGCGTGACGCGAATACTGCCCACGCCGATGTGGATGCCCAAGGCATAGCGGGCATCGGGCACCAGCTGCAGAGCTGTGCGCGGACGTCCTACCCGGCGGCGTCGCAGCGGCCCTTCTTCGGTCACCAGCCCCTCCTCCAAAAGCTCGGCCACCAGGTTGGTGATAGTGGTCGAGGAGAGACCTGTCATCTGCGCCAGCCGCACACGGGAAAGCGTCCCATGTTGCAGCAACGCCAGGAGAATGGCATGCATGTTGTGGGATTTGATGTTG
This sequence comes from Anaerolineae bacterium, assembly GCA_049975525.1. GTDB lineage: Bacteria > Chloroflexota > Anaerolineae > B4-G1 > SLSP01 > G713. Next base: position 19,982 of record JBNGCW010000012.1, on the reverse strand, counting down.
CTGCCGCTGTTGCCTGCTAGCGTTCTTTGGAAATTCAAGGCTTTGAATCCACTGCTCTGTGTGAAGCTAAGGGCTTGACGCTCTCTCCGACCGCAGGCAGACCGAAACCGGAGGATTTCAGGCTACACCAACGCTGCCAGGATTAATTAACCAAGTGGGTAAACTAATTAGATTATAAAAGGTGTTTGGCGAGTTGTCAAGTCTTCCACAACCGTCTTCTCCCTCATTCCGAGCGGAGTGCCGATTTTTGGGCGCGGTATCTTCCCCACTCCATGGCGACCCTACGTCGCAGAGGGGAGATGCCTCGATTCGCTGCCGGTAGACGACGCCGCTCGCTCACTCGGAATGACATGACCGGGGGGCTGAGTTGGTTTCATCAACCGTTAGGCGGAGTGGCGTCGGCCGGCACAGAACGGCACTCCCCTGCGTTCCCTGCCTGACTACGAACCGCTATACTTAAACTCGATGCTCGAAAACGATTATTGAGCCGCCGCTTTACAGCACGCCGGCTGACGCCTGCGTGCTTGACGACAAATGTTCCGCCCTACGAAGGCCTCCTGGGCTTTCCCCAAGGACGACACGCCAAATAGCCCATCTCGGGTGCCTGCATTTAGCCCATGCCTTACAACGCAATCTATGGTACAATGCAAGAGAGTTCGGAAAGGGTAGAGGGCTCAGTCAGTCTTTGATCGGTTGAGGTGAAACGCACCTGTTTTTGGTTTGAGGCCGCCACTCTCACGCCTGGTCATCTATCTTCTCGGCAATGTTAGGAGTGCCACTATGGACAACGCTTTCGATATCGTCATTTTAGGCTCTGGCTCCACCGCTTTCGCCGCCGCCATCCGCGCCGCGGAGTTGGGCAAGACCGCCGCGATGACCGAAATGCGCACGCTGGGCGGGACGTGCGTGAATCGCGGCTGCCTGCCGAGCAAAAATCTCATCGAGGCGGCGCGCATTGTCTGGGAGGCGGGGCACCCGCGCTACCCCGGTCTCAAGCCCGTCAAAATGGAGGTGGACTTCGCCGAACTCATCGCCCAAAAGCAAGACGTCGTCGAAATGTATCGCGGTAAGAAATATCAAGCCATTTTGACCGATGACGACAACATCAAAGTCTTTGAGGGCAAAGCAGAAGTGGTGGACGCACACACCGTCCGCGTGGGAAACGAAACGCTAAGCGGCGATCAGCTTCTCGTTGCGACCGGGGCGCGCCCCTTCATTCCGCCCATCGAAGGGCTCGACCGTCTGCCGTACCTGACCTCCGACCTGCTGACGACGGGCGAAGCGCTGGAATTGACCGCACTGCCCGACTCGCTGATCATCGTCGGCGGAGGCTACATCGCCCTCGAACTGGGGCAGATGTTCCACCGCTTCGGGTCGCGTGTCACGATTTTAGAGCGCAGCCGGGTCATCCTGCCGCGCTATGAACCCGAAGTCTCGCAAGTGCTGAACTACATTCTGCGCCAGGAAGGCGTGAATCTGGTCACCGAGGCGCAAGTCGTCCGCGCCGCGCAGAAGCCGAACGGTGAAGTCGAAGTGACCGCTATGGTCAGCGGCAAGGAACAGACCTTCGGCGCGCAGAAACTGCTCATCGCCACCGGCAGGGAGCCAAACACCGACGGCATTGGCCTGGAGCGTGTCGGCGTGGTGTTGGATCAGCGCGGCTATGTCATGGTCAATGACGAATTGCAGACCCGCGTCCCGAATATCTGGGCGGCAGGCGATGTGATCGGAGATCATACGGGAAGCCAAATGGCCACGCCCGTTGGCGCGCATGACGGTGTTATCGCCGCGATGAACGCCCTGAGCGGGGCGCGCCGCAGAGTGGATCACCGGGTCATCCCGCGCGTCATCTTCACCGACCCGCAGGTCGCCACGGTGGGACAGACAGATGAAGAGGCCGTTGGATCGGGCATTCGTTGCTGGTGCGGGACGATCCCGCTGGAGTACGTCCCGCGCGCCGGGGCGACGCATCAACCCCATGGCATCGCCAAAATCGTCATTGACCGTGACACACAGGAGATCAAAGGCGTTTCGCTGGTCATGCCCAACGCGGGCGAGGTCATCCACGAAGCGGCGATGGCCATGCGCTTCCGCGCCAAACTGGAAGATTTCATTGACATGGTCCACGTCTATCCGACGATGGCGGAGGCGCTCAAGATTGCGGCAATTTCGTACTTCAAAGATCCCGCGAAACTCTCGTGTTGTGCAGAGTAGGACATGCGCTTCCGACCAACCGTTCCCAGGAAGGCGGGACAAGGGAAATCCGTTTTTTCAGCGCGGAGTCAATCGTAAATCCAAAATCGATACGAGGAGGTTAAGATGACAGAGAAGGTTGTGGACGTAGTCTGCAAGATGATGGTGGAGCCGGAAACGGCGCCGGCGAAGAGCGAGTATCAGGGCAAGACCTACTATTTCTGTGCGCCGGGGTGCAAAGTCGCCTTTGAAAAAGATCCGGAGAAATATCTCCAACGTGATGAAGAGGGCCGGCAGCAGTAGTCGGCGGCGCACTTCAGAGAAAGCAAAATCAAAAAGGGCGTTCTGTTAGTGGCAGGGCGCCCTCTGCACAGATGGATCACATAAGGAGGTATGTCCAGGGCAAAACAGAGCAGGCGTCGAAAACGACGCCATCGTATCGAGGGGAAGATCACCGCCGGCGTTGGGCTGCGCATCGCGTTCGCCTTCGGCGTCCCGAGTTATGAAATCCTGCGCCCTCAACCGGGCGCAGCGATAGCCTTTGAGAGCCAACCGCACATCTCGTATCCAGAAACGGCGACCTATGCCACTTACCCACCCACCTCGAGGCCACCCTCTCCGCAGCCGGCACGCTGGGGGATTCATGAGGAACCCATGGCCAAGGAGCTGCAGGTTCACAACCTCGAAGATGGCGGATTCATGGTACAATATAAGGGTCCCGCCGGATGTGAAACGCCGGTGGCGCAACTGGAGAAGGTGATGAGCTGCTACGATAAATACGTGATTCTTGCGCCGTATCCACAGATGAGCGCTCGCACCGCGTTGACGTCCTGGCGGCGTCTTGAAACCCTCGAAACTTTTATGAAGAGCGCATGGTCAGATTCGTCGAAGCCCACAAGGGGGGCGGACCATCCGGAAATTACGGTATAAGGTGCAACGCACCTGCGATGAGCGGATCACGTGAGTTAAAAACCCATGTCAGCGTGCACGAAATGACATTTTAAGGTGCGTCGTGCCCGGCTACGTTCTAATGCCATATTTAAGGGACCATCATTAGCCGACAAGGCTGTAGGGAGGAAGCGTGGCTGACCTGATCAGGGTATTGCTGGCGGATGACCACGTGCTGGTGCGCCAGGGGATCCGGCAGTTTTTGGAAGAGGCCGCCGGCATCGAGGTCATCGCAGAGGCCGACGACGGCGCCGAGGCCCTCCGTCTCATTGAGGAACACGCGCCGGACGTGGCGGTCCTCGATATTCGCATGCCCAACGTCACCGGCGTGGAGGCGACGCGGCGCATCAAGCAACATCATCCGGACGTCCGCGTCTTGATTCTCACCGCCTACGACGACGATCCCTACGTCTTCGCGCTGTTGCAAGCGGGCGCCGATGGCTACGTGCTCAAGACCGCACCCGCCAAGGCCCTCGTCCAGGCCGTGCGCGATGTCTACGAGGGCACGGCGGCGCTCAGCCCCACCATTGCCACCAAGGTCGTGCGGCAGATAAGCCAACAGCGACCAGACGGCGCAGCCGATCAAGTCGAACCCCTGACCGAACGAGAGATCGAGGTCCTGCGGCTGGCAGCCCATGGCATGACGAACCGTGAGATCGGACAGAAGCTTCACATCAGCCATCGCACGGTCCAGGGCCATCTGGCCAACGTTTACGGCAAGTTACAGGTCAACAGCCGTACCGAAGCCGTGACCGAAGCGCTCAAACGCGGCTGGATCGTTATTGAATGATGCGCGTTTTCAAATCGCTGAGCCGGTGGCTGGGTTCCCTCCAGGCCCAACTCATCCTTTGGGCCATCCTGCCCATGACGCTGGTGCTCGTCGCCCTGGCGCTCACCGGCGTCTACAGCCACGAACGCGCTATGCGCGACTTCGTGGTGGAGCGCAACCGCGTCGTCGCACCCCTGCTGGCCCGCAACCTGGTGGACGCCGTGGCCCATGGCTACGTGACGCCCGACGGTCGCAATCTCACGCCGTGGCTGGAGCAACAAGCGCTTACCCTGCCCGGAACGGTGACCCTCCTGGACGCCAACGGAGATGTGCTCGCCTCGGTGCCCGCGACCCGGGAAGCGCGCCTCGACGCCATCCTCCCTCTTGAGAAACTCCGCACCCCTCCGCCGTCAGAGAACGGCGTGACGTCGTTTGTCGTGAACAACACGCCCGACGGCCCCGTACTGGTGACGGTCACGCCGGTGCAGGAACTGGGTTGGAGCGTTGTGCTCCATGAACCGGTGCAGCAGGTAGTCGGGCCGATTCTGCGCTTCGCCAGCCTGGGCCCCATCGTCGCCGTCATCGCCACCGCGCTCTCCCTCCTGATCCTCACCTTCGGCTGGCGGACCATCATGCGCCCCTTACAACAGCTCTCTCAGGCAGCGGCCCACGTCTCCTGGGGTGACCATCAGGCCATTGAGCGGGAGATCGGCGGCGTGGTGGAGATTCGCGAGCTGCACAAGACGCTGCACGAGATGGTCGAACGTATCGAGAGCTACGAAGCCGGCGTACGCGATTACCTGGAAGCGGTCACTCAAGGCCAGGAGGCGGAACGGGCGCGGCTGGCCCGCGAAATCCACGACGGTCCGGTTCAAAGCTTGATCGCCATGAGCCAACGCTGTGAGATGGCGCGCCAACGGGTAGAAAAAGGGGAAACAGCAGCAGCACGCACGCTCCTGGATGAACTGCGGGCGACCGAGCTCTCCATCATCGAGGAGCTGCGCCGCATTGTCGGCGCGTTGCGGCCTATTTACCTGGAGGATCTGGGGTTTTTGCCGGCCCTGGAGATGCTGGTGCGCCGCGCCAACGCCCGGAGCGCGGCTGAGATCCGGCTGAAGGTGGGCGAGGCGCCCCGGCGGCTCTGTCCTACCGCGGAGCTGGCGATTTACCGGATCACCCAGGAAGCGCTTAATAACGCCCAGCGCCACGCGCAGGCCCAACAGATCGTCGTCAGCGTCACATGGAATGACGCCGGCGTCACGCTGACCATCTCCGACGACGGCATTGGCTTTGAGCTGGCAGAGCGCCTGAACACCTACACTCAGCAGGGACACTTCGGACTGGTCGGACTCCAGGAGCGCGTGCGGCAATTGAAGGGGACACTGCACATAGAGACCGCCCCCGGAGAGGGGACGACCGTCACAGCTCGGCTTCCCGATTGCCGCGAAGCCGGCGCCTGCCCAACGTAACGCTCCCATACCCGCCAAATGGCGGGGTCGTCTTACCGTCATTTGACGCTATCTTCAGCGGGACCTCTCAGGTAAGCTGCAGCCGTGCTCACAAGTCAACGTTACCTGAGGAGGAACGATGAATGAGAATGTACGCCGCCTGTTAGCTGCAATTCGCATTGGGTTAGGATGGATTTTTTTCTGGGCTTTTATTGACAAACTCTTTGGGCTGGGCTTTGCGACCGCGCCCGAAAACGCCTGGTTGGCCGGAGGCTCGCCGACGGCCGGTTTTCTCCAATTCGCCACAGCAGGCCCGCTCGCGGGTTTCTATCAGAGCATCGCCGGTCACCCCATCGTGGACGGTCTGTTCATGTTTGGGCTCTTCGGGCTGGGCGTGGCGCTGCTCACCGGCATCGGCATGAACATCGCCGGCATCGGCGGACCGCTGATGATGTTGCTGATGTGGTCGGCGCACCTGCCGCCCGAGAACAATCCCATCCTGGACGATCACATCATTTACGCCCTCACGTTGGTCACGCTCTCGGCCGCAGAGGCCGGGGAGACCTGGGGCTTAGGCCACTGGTGGTCTGCGCGTGTCGCGGCGCTCACTTCCAAACAGGGCATGGAAAGCTAATGTGTTTGCCGCCTTATTGATCACATGGCGCGAGGGCCTGGAAGCGGCCCTGATTGTGGGCATCATCCTGAGTGCGCTCCGGCACCTGGGCAAAGATAAAGCAAAACGCCGGGTCTGGTGGGGCGTACTGGCGGCCATCGTCACCAGCATGGTCGGCGCTGCAGCCCTCACCACGTTGGGCCTCACTTTTGAAGGTCGCGGTGAGGAGATATTCGAAGGCGTTGCCATGCTGGTGGCCGCCGGCGTGCTGACCTGGATGATCATCTGGATGCAGCGGCAGGGATCCCAAACCCAGGCTCGATTGAAAGCGGACGTGCGCGCGGCCAGCGCCACCGGCAGCCGCTGGGCGCTCTTCAGCCTGGCCTTTGTCGCCGTGGTCCGAGAGGGCATTGAGACGACCCTGTTCCTCACCGCTGCAGCCATGAACACCACCGCTGCGCAGACGCTTGTGGGGGGCGCCCTCGGCCTGAGCATCGCTATCATCCTCGGGTGGATGATCTTTGTGGCGGGAAGCCATCTAAACGTGAAGGCATTCTTCCGCGTGACCAGCGTGCTCCTCTTGTTCTTTGCAGCCAGTCTGGCTGCTCACGGCATCCACGAATTTCAGGAAGCCGCACTGCTTCCTACCTTTGTGGAGCACATGTGGGATCTGAATCCGATCTTGGATGAGAGCGGCACATTGGGCTCTTTACTTGCGGCACTCTTTGGCTACAACGGGAACCCATCCTTGCTGGAGAGCGTCGTCTATGGCATCTACCTGCTGATTGTGGGACTGTTGACGCAACGCCGGCGACCTGAAGCGGCTCAAGTGGCCCAATTGAGTACGTCGTAGCAGCTCCCCAGATCCACACCACGCGCCTTCTGTGCAAGAAGGCGCGTTTGCTTTTGGCGCGGTCAGCACACCGCCGTTTATCAGGACGTCAGCCCCGCCAAATAGCCCTCGTCCGCTCTCTCGAAAGCGTCTATGATTGATTTGTAGGTTAAAACAATATCAGGCTATCGGATCATCAGAGGAGGAGCCAAGATGAAAGCAGGACTATGGTTTGGCATAGGCGTGGTAGCGACCCTTGTTGTAGTATTGGTGGTGATGGCAGGCGGCTGGCTGCTCTGGGGACGCAGCGTCTGGGGTATGTCCATGTTCGACGGGCCGGGCATGATGGGCGGTAGCAACTTCGATGACAAGTGCGACACGGGCCGCTGGGGAGGCCGGGGGTGGGGAGGAATGATGGGAGGATCCGACTTTCAATCGGAGGAGCCCTTCTGCGCTCCTTTCGACGACGAGCGCTCAGCATCCCCGGCGCTCGAGTTGGACCTCGAAGCCGCCAAAGAAGCGGTGCACACATACCTGGACGAGGTCGGCTACGAGGACCTGGAGATCGCGGAAGTGATGGAGTTCGAGCGAAACTTCTACGTCATCGTGAAGGAATCCGATACCGGCGTGGGCGCTATGGAACTCCTGGTCGACCGAAACACCGGCGCCGTCGGCCCTGAGCCGGGCCCCAACATGATGTGGAACGCGAAATACGGTATGCACGGCCGCGGCATGATGGATTGGCGTCGCACCGACCTTGAAAACACCCTGACGGAGGACGAAGTATTGGAGATCGCCCAACACTGGTTGGACAGCAACCGGCCCGGCGCGCGGGCGGACGAACACGCCGACGTCTTCCACGGCTACTACACCCTCCACACCCTCAAGGACGGGGAGATCGACGGCATGCTCAGCGTCCACGGAAACACCGGTCAGGTCTGGTACCACACCTGGCACGGCGACTTCATCGGGATGGTCGAAGCGGACGCTGAGCATGTTGACTGATCTGCTGACGGGCCCGCAAGGAACGCCACAGATGGACGTTGAGCGCCATGGCACGAGTACGTGGCTCGCCAAGTTGACGCGCTGGCCCACGTGGGGTTTCTTGCTCTTCTACCTGAGCGCGCCCGTCGCCGCCCTCTTTATGGAGGCTACCAGCACTTTCAACGTCATCGCCCTCATCCTCACCCTGGCGCTCTTTGTGGGCAACGTGCGCAAGATTCCTGCCGCCGAACTGCGTGCTTTTCACCGCTTCACGGCCTGGGTGTTCTTCTTCGGCTTCTTGCTCAACATCGCCTACGAGCTGCTCCACTCTGTCTTCTACACGCATTTCACCGCGCCGGGGTACACCTACGACGAACTGGTGCTGATGCTCTTCGCCTCGGCGATTGCGGACGGCTTCATCGTCTGGATCAATCTGTTCGCGGTGACCCTCTTTCGCGCCGGAGATTGGCGCTGGGATTGGCCTTGGCCTTGGCGCGGCGTGGCGTTCACCTGGATCGTCAGTGCGGGCATTCAGAGTCTGGCGGAGATCGTCGCCCTGCAAAACGGAACCTGGGCGTACAACAGCGCCATGCCCCTCATCCCCATCCTGAAGGTGGGACTGACGCCGGTGCTGCAGATGCCCTTGCTGAGCCTGCCGAGTTTCTGGTTGGCACAGCGCGTCGCAAAAACTATTTAGATAGAAAAGGAGACAAGTACCATGATGATGATTGGAGGCGTATTTGTGTTGTTGGTCATAGGCGGTTTGCTCGTCGTCTTGTTCGTCGTTGGCGCGGGGCTGTTATCACAACGCGGTGGAAAGGGGTTATCCCTATCGAGACCGGCTTCCCCAAAGGCGCGAGAGATCCTGGATCAGCGCTATGCGCACGGCGAGATCACCGAAGAGGAATACCGGCGCATGGTGAAGCAGCTCGAAGTATAAACGGGAGGACGACATAAGGAGACGTTCAACATGTCAAAACGACAGATGCAACATGAGCACCATGAAAAAGACGCGCATGCATCTCACGAGGGCCATGGCGTAGATCACACCGGGCACGAACAGATGTTCCGCCGTCGGTTCTGGGTTTCGCTCGTCATCTCCATCCCGGTCTTGTTCTACAGCCCAACGTTCCAAAACTGGTTAGGCTATACGGCGCCGGCGTTTCCGGGCAGCGACTGGATCACACCCGTCTTTGCCATCATCGTCTTCCTCTACGGCGGGGTGCCCTTCTTGAAGATGGCGGCGCCGGAAGTGCGCAAGCGCAAGCCGGGGATGATGACGCTGATCTCCCTGGCGATTACCGTCGCCCTGGTCTACAGCCTGGCGGCGCTCTTCCTGCCCGGTCAAATGGGCTTTTTCTGGGAGCTGGTGACTCTCATCGACATCATGCTCCTGGGCCACTGGATCGAGATACGCAGCGTGCGACAGGCTTCGGGCGCCTTGAACGAGTTAGCCAAGCTGATGCCCGATACCGCCGAGCGTATCCTGCCCAACGGGGAGACCGAAGAGGTATCGGTCACCGAGCTGGAGACCGGCGACCTGTTGCTGGTGCGGCCGGGCGCCGGCGTGCCGGCGGACGGCGAGGTGGTGGAGGGCGAGTCGCAACTCAACGAAGCGATGATCACCGGCGAATCGAAGCCGGTTCACAAGCAGCCCGGCGATAAGGTCATCGCCGGGACGATCAACGGCGACGGCAGTCTGCGCGTGCGCGTGACTGCAACGGGTGAGGACACCGCCCTGGCCGGCATCATGCGGCTGGTGGAGGAAGCGCAACAGAGCAAATCAGAGACGCAGATCCTGGCGGATCGGGCCGCCGGCTGGCTCTTCTACGTGGCCCTGGGCGTGGCGGTCGTGACCGCCGTCGCCTGGATCGTGGCCGTGGGCTTCGACGTAGACGTCATCGCCCGCGTCGCCACCGTCCTGGTCATCGCCTGTCCGCACGCCCTGGGCCTGGCGGTGCCGCTGGTCGTGGCGATCACCACGTCGATGGCGGCCAGTAACGGCGTGCTGGTCCGGGATCGACTGGCGCTTGAGGAGGCCCGTGAGATCGACACCATCATCTTCGACAAAACAGGCACGCTGACCGAGGGGCAGTTCGGCGTCGTGGACATCGCCACGGCGGACGGCGTGGATGAGGAAGCAGCGTTAGCACTGACCGCAGCCATCGAGGGAGATTCGGAACATACCATCGCCCAGGGCATCCGCCGGGCAGCCGACGAGCGTGGACTTTCGCGCCCGAACGTCTCCGACTTCGAGGCCATCAAGGGGCGCGGCGTGCGCGCCACGTACCGCGGAGAGTCGGTCTACGTGGGCGGCCCGCGCCTGCTGGAGATGCTGGACCTGGACGTGCCGGCGGCTATAGCGACCTTCCGCGAGAAGGCCCAGGCCAAAGGACAGAGCGTGATCTACCTGATTCAGGAGGAGCACATCACCGCAGCCTTCGCGCTGGCCGACGTCATTCGCCCCGAGAGCCGGGCGGTCGTCGACCGCCTGCACGAGATGGGCATCGAGGTCGCCATGCTGACCGGCGACAGCGAAGCCGTGGCCCGGGCCGTGGCCGAGGAACTCGGCATCGATCAGGTCTTCGCGGAGGTGTTACCCGAGCACAAGGATCAGAAGGTGCGGCAGTTGCAGGACGCGGGCAAGCGGGTTGCCATGGTTGGCGACGGCGTGAACGACGCCCCCGCGCTCACGCGGGCCGACGTGGGCATCGCCATCGGCAGCGGGACCGACGTGGCCGTGGAATCCGCGGGCATCATCCTGGTCAAGAGCAATCCTCTGGACGTGGTCGACGTGATTGAATTGAGCAAAGCCAGTTACCGTAAGATGATCCAGAACCTCTGGTGGGCGGCCGGCTATAACATCATAGCGCTGCCCCTGGCGGCGGGCGTGCTGGCGCCGGTGGGCATCCTGCTCTCTCCAGCCGTAGGCGCGCTGTTGATGTCGTTGAGCACGGTCATCGTAGCGTTCAACGCGCAATTGCTGCGCCGCGAATCGCCGGGCAGTGAAGCATGACCGCGTCACGCGAGGCGGACCGCACGCGCAAACGCTACAATCGCATCGCGCCCATCTACAACACCATGGAGTGGGGGGTCGAACGCATCGCGTTCAAGATGTGGCGCGATAGATTGTGGTCCTCTCTGGGGCGCCGGTCAACGGGTCCTCGAAGTGGGAGTGGGGACCGGGAAGAACTTCCCCTATCATCCTGCCGACATTGACGTGGTCGGTGTGGATTTGAGCGAACGGATGCTGGCCCAAGCCCGGCGAAAACGGCAAACCCGGGGAGAAAACGTGCCCCTGGTGCAACTGGATGCCCGGCGCCTGGCCTTTGCCGACGACGTCTTCGATGCAGCCGTGGCGACCTTCGTCTTCTGCTCGGTCCCCGATCCGGTCCAAGGATTGCGTGAGGTCCAGCGGGTGGTGAAACCCGGCGGACCGATCTTGTTATTGGAGCACGTCCGGGTCAACGCACCGGTGGTGGGAACGGTGATGGACCTGCTCGATCCGCTGGTGGTGCGAGTGATGGGCGCGCACATCAACCGCGCTACCGAGGAGAACGTACGCCGCGCCGGTCTGAGGGTGCTCTCTGTCGAGGCCCTCACCCCGGGGGCGCTCGTGAAATACATCCAGGCACAGGCTGCGTAGCGCAGCCGCCCCCCCCTCAAAGCGTGGTGGAGGAGGTCAAATCCACGCTGTCAGAGGAGGCCTCTCCGCTCCAGGTCACCCGCACCGGCAACAGACTTATCGTCGAGCCGAGAAAAAGCAGCCCAAAGAGCGCGAAAATCAATGTATATCCCAGGCCTCGCGCCTCCGGCAGCAAGCGGGTGAAGTAGTCGGCGATGGGGCCGCAGAGGTAAGCGCCGATGGCGCCCGCGCCGGCGCCCGACAGGTTGGCGATACCCAGGTAGCGAGCCGCTTCTTCCTCCGGCACGAGTTGGGTGCCCAAGGCCCAGCTGGAAGCGTAGAAGGCACCCGTCGCCAACCCCACCACGGCCCCGCCGACGTAGATCGCGCCCAGCGAAGGGCTGAGCAACAAAATCAAGGTGCCCAGCGCAGCGACAAGCCCGGTCGCACCGGTGACGCGCTTGCGCCCCCATTTATCACAGAGCCAGCCGCTGGGCAGCGCCGAGAGCAACAACGCCACCCCTACCACCAGCATCACCCGTCCCGCCGGCTCGGCGGCGGTCTCCCGCGTGAGCCCCAGACGCGTCTGGATAAAGTAGAGCACGAAGCCAGAGAGGTTGGTGGCACTGACCAGAAAGGCGAGTCGGTTGATCACCCACCAGATGAAGGAACGCCGGTCGCCGGTGTGCGTCTTGCCGATAGAGACGCGCACGCTGGCCCAGACACCCAGGCCGATGCAGACGCCCATGGCGGCGAGGCCCACCGCCCCCATCCCGCCGACGAGCAGCCACCGCGCGGCCTCCCGCCGCTCCAACCAGTGTCCCACGGTGACCACCCCTTCGCGCATCCCCAGAATGATGGCGGTGAAGATCGCCGTCATCAGCAACAGCCGCACGAAAGGCTCCCAGTTCAGCGGCGGTGGCTCTCTCTTCAATGGTTCCTCCGGCACCCCCAGGGTCACCAGCATGCTGGTGACGAGGACGCCGGACATCACCAACAGCCCGCCGAGCGTGTTGCCCTGGCCAAGGAGCGGGGCGATGGCAAAGGAGACCAGTAATACCGGCAGGGGCACCTCAAAGAGCGCTTTGACGCCGGAGAAACGTCCGCGCTTCGCCTCGGGGATCAGATCGGGGATCAGGGCCTGCGCGGCAGCCTGCGCGGCATTGGAAGCAATTTGCAAACCCAGGTAGACCACAAAAAGAAACCAGAAGCCCGCCATACCCACCATGGTGAGGGAGGCCACGATGCCGGCGACAAAGACCAGGTCGCCCAACGTACCGAAGAAGATGTAGGGACGCCGCCGACCCCAGCGCAGGCGCGTGCGGTCCGAAAGCATGCCCCACAGCGCCTGAGCCAGCAGGGCGACCATCAGGCCCCACAACCGCAAGACGCCGAAATACGTCCCCTGTTGCTCCTCTCCCACAAATTGCTGCACCAGCAGAGGCAGCACCAGCGGCAGGAGCGTCTGGTTGCTAACGCTCAGCCCCAGAAAGTAGATATTGGTAGTGACGTAATCGTACCAGCGCAGTTCACGTTTCATGGTCCACTCACCTGAAAAAGGTGGGGAAAATCGGATTCCGCAACCGTTTAGGTTTGTGAGCGTCCAGGTGCAACGCATTTATGGATTGAAGCAAATCGCGCTACAAAATTCTCAGAGCATGGCTTAGGAATCCCAGGTCATAAACTTCGGTGAAAGTGCATCGCACCTCAGAAGACTAAACAGATACCCCAGAGAAATCCGCTTTTTAATGGTTCACTCACCTGAAAAAGGTCCTAAAAATCGGATTTTTAGCAAAACACCCCCTATATCTAGTGGTTTTGACCGCGAATCTTCACGCATGTAGTGGCGAGTTTCGGAAAAATCCGCTTTTTACAGTGGTGTCAATGGTTCACTTCTGGCTTGGGCTAACCATCTATAAGCAAGACGTCGGCAGCGCGCGCCCCTTTGCGCAGCGTCTCCGGCCCGCAGAGCAGCCGAGCGATAAGCACCACGACGAGCCACGCGCCGGCGCCCAAAACATCCCCGCTATCCGCCTTCGCCCAGCGCTTCCGCCAGCGCGTCGGCCAACTCGTGCAGGTCAATGGGCTTGGTCAACCATCTATAGGGCCGCTTCACCGCCCGCAGCGCCTCCGCACTCTGATCGGCCGGGTGCCCGCTGAGCAGGATCACGGGGAACTCCGCCCGCTTTTCTTCCAGAGCGCGCAGCAGCTCCACGCCGTCCAGATTGCGCATGACCACGTCGGTGAGCACCAGATCGATGTCGGGGTGTTGCGCGAGCAGATCCAACGCCTCCGCGCCGTCCGCCGCCTCGAGCGTGCGATAGTTAAGCATCTCCAGACTGCTGACCAGAGCCTCGCGGGTAGAGGCGTTGTCCTCCACGACCAGCAGCAGCTCCCGGCGCCCCCGGGAAAGGGCCTCCTCCCGTTCCCCGGACTCCAGCTCGGGAATGCGGGTTTCCAGTGCGGGCAAATAGATGTGGAAAGTCGTCCCCTTCCCCTCCTCGGTGGTGACGGTGATCTCTCCTTCGTGCTGCTTGACGATGCCGTAGACCTGCGCCAGCCCCAGGCCGCTGCCCGCGCCCGGCTGCTTAGTGGTGAAGAAAGGTTCGAAGAGGTGCGAGCGCACCTCCTCCGACATCCCCATGCCGGTGTCGCGCACATCAAGCCGTATCCACTCGCCGGCGCCCATGGTCGGCACAGGAAGCTCGTCCTCGGAGAAAGAGAAGCGCTCCAGGTTGAGCAGCAACTGCCCCCCCTTGGGCATGGCATCTCGCGCGTTGACCACCAGATTCATGATCACCTGTTGGATACGCGTGGGGTCGGCGTTGACGAGGTGTTCACCGGCGTCATATTGCAGATGCAGGTCGATGTTCTCGGGCAAGGTGCGGCGATAGAGCTTCACTTGCTCCTTCAGGAAAGGCAGCAGATCCATGGGCCGCCGCTCAAAAACAGCCCGACGGCTGAAGTCCAGCAGCTGATCGATGAGATCAGAAGCGTGATTGGCCTGCTGGATAATGGTACTGAGCCGCTCTGCGGCCTGCGAGGGGAGATCGGAGCGGAGCAATATATCGGCGTAAAGCACGATGACGGCCATGATGTTGTTGAAGTCGTGGGCGATGCCGGCGGCCAGCTGCCCGATAGCGGCCAGGCGCGCCTGTTGTTGAAGGCGCTCTTGCATCTCGCGCTCGCGCGTCACGTCACGCAACACCAGTGTCCAACCAGCGGGTGTCTCTTGCCCCGCCAGCGGGCGGGCTGCGACCTCGAAGATGCGGTTAGCCGCCTGGATCTCGTGCCACAGTCCTCGATCCGGCTGCGTCAGCACGCCTTCAAGCGAATGGGGGCCCAGGGCGCGCAGGACACCGTCCGGCGCGGCACCGTTCAGAATCTCCAGGTATTCCCGCGCCACCGGGTTGGCCAGAAGGACGTTTTTGTCGGCGTCGAGCAGCAACATGCCTTCGGAAACGGTGTTGAGGATCTGTTGTAACCGCTGCGTCTGCTCCTGCAGCTGGCGGAACATCACCTCGCGCTCGGCCTCCGCCCGCATGCGCTCTGTCACGTCGATGATGAACCCCTCAAGAAAGTGGACCTCCCCCGTGGCCTCATCGGGAACGCCCCGCCCCTGTTCCCAGGCCCAACGCTGTTCGCCGTCGGCGCGGATGAGGCGGTAGGTCAAGCGGAAAGGTCGTCCCTCCTCCAGGGCGGCCTCGACGCGCGCCCGCACCTCGGCGCGGTCTTCGGGATGGATCAGGTCGTTGTAGGCGACAACGCGGTTATCGACCAGCTCCGACGGTGTGTAGCCCGTCAGGGCAACGCAGCCTTCGCTCACAAATTCCATGGTCCAATGGGCGTCACGGTGGCAGCGATAGGCCATGCCGGGCAGGTTGCTCAACAGGGTGGTCAACATGCGACGGCTCTCCCGCAGCGCCGCCTCCGCACGGCGTCGCTCCTCCAACTCCTGCTGCGCGGCTTCGTGCAAACGGGCGTTTTCAATAGCGACGGCGATCTGGTCGGCCAACGTCTCCAGGACGAGGATATCGTCGGCATCGAAGGCGTCGCGCTGCGGGCTCTGGACGTCCAAGACGCCGACCAGATCCTCTCCCACCCGCACGGGGACACTGAGTTCCGCCCGGGTCGGCACGGCGTCAGGGTAAAGATTGAGGTAACGCTCGTCGGCGGCGACGTCGTTGACCAGCAGCCGCTGTTGACGTTCTGCCACCCAGCCGACGATGCCCTGGCCCACCTGCAGGCGGTGATCGGCAGCGAAGAATTCCTGAATCCCCCCGGCTTTGCTATGGAGATGAAGAGAGCGCTGCTCCTGATCCAGCAGGAAGAGGCCCACGTGGTGATAGCCGAAGGTCTCTTGAATCAGCTGCGCGGCGCGGTCGAGGAGACGATCCAAATCCAACACGGCAGCGATCTGCGCGCCGATCTTGTTGATCAGCCCCAGCTGGGCGATACGCCGCTCCAGCGCCTGCTCGGTGCGCACGCGGTCGGTGATGTCCAGGATAGAGGCGATGCTTTGGGTGGTGCTGGGGATCATGGAGATGGAAGCGTGGACGTTACGCCGCTCGCCGCTCTTAGTGATAAGCCGGAATTCGTAGCTCTGGGGGGCGGCGCCCGGGCGACGGCGGCGTAACACGTGGTACTCCCTCATCCGGGCCAGGTCCTCCGGGGCCACGAAGGCCGTCCAGGACATCTTCCCTTCGATCTCCTGCCGCGTGTACCCACTGAGCGCCTCACACTGTCGGTTGGCCAGGGAGATGGTCATGTCCTCTTCGATGAGGATGGTCGCCGCGCCCGTGGTCTCGAAGATAGCGCGATAGCGCCGCTCGCTTTCGCGCAAGGTCGCTTCCATCCGTTTGCGCTCGGTGATGTCGACGACGCTGACCAACACGCGGTCAAAGTCGCTTTTCCTGGGAGGAAAACGCATGGTGACGAGCACGTCGAGGGGTTCGCCTTGGAGGGTCCGGTTGACGGTCTCGCCCTTGAAGTAAGCCCGGCCCTCGGCAATGGCGGTGAGCTCCTCGCGCAGGATATCCAACGTCTCGGCAGTGATAAAGTTCCCCACCGGCCCCAGCATCTGCGCTTTGCTCTCCGCGCCGAAGAGGTGCACGGTGGCCTCGTTGACGTCGCGGACGTAGATGTGGCGCGCCGCCTCCTCCACAAACTCCGGGTGAGCGTTGAGGTAGGCAGCAATGTCGTTGACGCCCTGCGTCCGAAGATCCTCCAACATCTTCACGGCGCCCGAGAAATCCTCCTCCCACACCGAGACCGGCACCGTCTCAAAGATGGTACGGTAACGGCGTTCGCTCTCGCGGAGCGCGTGGGTGCGCTCCGCCACCAGGGCTTCAAGATGCGCGCGGTGCTGCTCAAGCTCCTGCGCGGTTCGCCAGCGCTCAATGGCGTGCTCAATGACCAGGGGCAGGGTGGTGAGATAGTTGCCCTGAGGATCCTTGGTGAGGTAATCGTAGGCGCCCGCCTTCATGGCACGGACGGCGATGTCCTCATCTCCGCTACCGGTCATCACGATAAAGGGCGCCGCCTGCATCGCGTCGAAGAGTTCGAAGGCCGTGCCGTCACCGAGAAGATAGTCGACGAGGATGACGTCGTAGTTGTTTTCCTTCAGGGCCATCTGCGCTGCGGCGACGGAGCCGGCGATGGTGTAGGCATAGGGCAGCTCCTGGCGTTCGACGGCACGCTTAAAAGCCATCTGGTCGATACGATCATCTTCGACGAGCAAGAGGTGGATCTCGGCGCTCATAGCTCATCTACCGGAGGAAGCTCGCTCAACGTCCAATAGAGATCAATGGCCCGCACGACCTCGACGAACTGTTGGTAGTCCACCGGTTTGAGCATGTAGCCGGCGACACCCAGGTCGAAGCTCTCCAGCCTGTCCTGCTCCTCCCGAGAAGATGTCAACACCACCACGGGAATGAGTCGCAGCACGGTATGTTGCTTGACAACGTTCAGGAACTCCAGGCCGTTCATGCGCGGCATGTTCAGGTCCAGCAGGATGAGGCAGGGCTTCTCCGACGTTGAGTCCTTCAAATACGCCAGCCCTTGCTCACCGTTGGCGCGGATCACCAGCCGATTGGTGACTTTGATGTCGCGCAGAGCGCGTTTGACGGTCATAGCGTCAACCGCGTCGTCTTCCAACAGCAATATCGGTCGTCTCGATCTCATGGGTGCTCCTCTCCTCATCGGACCTCTACGCCCGGCCCCTGACATAGCATAACCGTGCAGGCCGATCCCCGATCTTGGACCTATACACGTCTCACCCGTCCCTGACGTGGCCCGTGGGGACCACAACCCGAGACCCCCACAACAGGACGGGCGCTAGCGTTCCGCGTCACTTGCGGCTTTAGGGTAGGTAAAGTAGAAGGTGCTGCCTTCGCCCACGGTAGAATCGAGCCAGACTCGTCCCCCTCACGACTCAACGATCTTCTTAACCAGCGCCAACCCGACGCCGGTACTTTCGTATTCGTCGCGGGGCGCCAGCGTCTGGAACATCTGGAAGATTTTGTCGTGATACTTGGCCGCGATGCCAGGGCCGTTGTCCGCGACACTGAACTGCCAGTGTCCCCCCTGATCCTCACCCCCTATTGTAACCCGACCTTGCGGTTTGTCCAAGAACTTGATGGCGTTGCTCAACAGGTTCTGGAAGACCTGGCGGAAACGGGTCTCCTCGCCGTACACCGTGGGCAAGGGAGAGGTGATCTCAACGTGGACGTGCTCAGGAAGCGCCAGCAGATCCAAAATATCCAACACCAGCACGTGGAGATCAATCTCCTTTTTTCGCTCCTGCACGCGCCCCACCCGCGAGTACTGGAGGATGCCCTCGATGAGCTTGTGCATCCGGCGGGCGCGACTCACCAGCAGCTCCAGCAGCCGGTGCCCCTCGGCATCCAGCACCTCGGCGTAATCCTCCATCAGCCAGTTGGAGAGCTGGGTGATGCCCCGCAGCGGCGCCTTGAGGTCGTGGGAGACCACGTAAGCGAAATCGTTGAGCTCCTCGTTGGCCGCCTGCAACCGCACCCGCGCCCGCTCCAGGCGGCGGTTCGAAGCCTGAAGGTCCTCCAACAGATTGGTCATGGCTTTGTTCAAGCGCTCCACCTCGGCGACGCGCGCTTGCAGCTCCTCGGTCCGTTCAGCAATAAGATCCTCCAGCCGCTCCCGATAGGCCTGGAGCTCTTCCTCGGCCTTGCGGCGCTCCCGGATCTGGCGTTCAAGTTCGGCGACGTACCGCTGTTTCTCCTCGAATAACCACGTCTCCCCGATCTCCAGAGCCGCCTGATTGGCCAGGGCACAGTAAACGTCCACGTCCTCCTCGGAGAAAGCATAGACGACGTCCACGCTGCCCACAATCAGCACCCCGATAGCGCGATCCGCGTACACCAGGGGCAGATAGAGCAAAGAGCGTAAGCTGCGCAGCTCACAGATGTTTTTTTCCGCCGGGGAGAGCTCCACGCTGTGGGCATCGGAGAGGATCACCGGCGAGCGGGAGGTGATGGCCTGACGGATGTGGGGGTGTTCGGAAAGTGGGCTCTTGCGATGTCGTGCAAGGAAATCCGGCGGCAGAGGCGGCACCGTCGCCTCCAGATGTAGAAACGCTTCCGCCTCCGGCTCCTCCCGCTCCTGATCGAAGAGGTAGAGGGCCGCCGAATCCACGTCCGTCAAACGGATGACGCTCTCGACAATCTTCTGGAACAGGGTCTCCGTTTGGTGAAAGGAGGCCAGCATCTTGCCGATCTCCAGCAGCATCGCCAGGTTTTCACTTTTGCGGCGCAGGGCTTCCTCCATGCGCTTGCGCTCGGTGAGGTCTCGCGCCACGAGCAGTACGCTCTGCATCTTCTCATCCTGGATGATGGGCGAAGAGACCACCTCCACCGGCGTCCGCTCTCCCTGCAGGTTGACGAAAGTGGTCTCGTAGCGCCAGCGGGCCGTCTCTCTCTTCTGGCGACGCGCGCGCCGCGCCTCCAGCGCCGGCAGGTCCGACGCGGGGACGAAGCGGGCGATCGGAGCACCCTGCACGTCCTCCCACTCACATCCCAGAGCGTCCAGGCCCGCGCGGTTGAGATAAAGGATCTTCCCCTCCAAATCGTGAATAAGAATCACATCCTGGGCCGTCTCCGCCAGCAGCCGGTAGCGGCGCTCGCTCTCGCGCAGCTCCTCCTGCATCTGCATCAGATCCGTCACGTCGCGCAGGGCCTCCAACACGTGGGTGACCCTTCCGCGCTCGTCGCACAGCGGCGAGAGCAAAACGTCGGTCCATATCACACTATCGTCGGCGTGCACGTGTCGGTGAGAGTAGTTCCGCGGCTCCCCGGTGGCGAAGACCTGTTGCAGATGACACGGTTGGCCGTGTTGATCGCAGGGCGCGTCGTGCTGATGCAAAACCTCATAACAGCGCCGCCCGATGACCTCGTCACGGCGTTGACCCGTGGTGATCAGGCGTTCGTGGTTGACGTCCACGATGTGGTAATCGGCGTCGATGACCAGAATGTCCTCGTGGATATTGTGCAGGAGCGAACGAAAGTAGCGCTCCTGCTCCACTAGGGCGCGCCGCGCGG
>JBNGCW010000011.1:0-110091 GCA_049975525.1 Anaerolineae bacterium | reverse complement strand
GCAGTGGCCCGCCTCAGCTTTCCAGGAGTTGTCCCTAACATGATACGCTCCCCAAGAGGACACTGGAAGTGATCCTGCTTTGTAGTATAATGATGCGCGTTGGACGGACCTAAAAGAAACCTATGCCCATTCTCGAAGCCGATACCCTGGAGTTCATTAGCCGCAGCATGGCCCAAACCCGTCGCCTGGGCGCTCGCCTGGGTTTTTTGTTGCGGGGCGGTGATGTGGTGGCGCTGGAAGGGGATCTCGGCAGCGGCAAGACGGTCTTCGCTCAGGGGATCGGTCGGGGGTGGGGCGCGCTTTCTCATCTCCTCAGTCCTACCTACGTGCTCATCCGCCGTCACGAGCGCTCTCAAGACAAAACGCGTCTCTATCACATCGATCTCTACCGCCTCAACTCGGTGGAGGAGGCCATCGACCTGGGCCTGGAGGAGATGTTAGGGGATCAAACCTCCGTCTGTGTCATTGAGTGGGCGGATCGCGCGGCGGAGATCATGCCGGAGGAATCTCTGTGGGTCACTTTGCGCTGGCTTGACGAGTACCGACGGGCGCTCACCTTTCGTCCCGGCGGAGAACGCCATCGAGCGCTGTTGCGTCGCTATCGTCAGGAGATCGTGGGACGTTGAGATATGCTGCTAGCCATTGACACCGCGACACGTTACGCCAGCATCGCGCTACACGACGAACACACGCTTCGTGGGGAGTGTACCTGGGAAGCCAACCGACAGCACACGGTCACCCTGCTGCCGCATATCTACGAGCTGCTACAGGAAACGGGTATCACGCCGGAACATTTGAGCGCCATCGCCGTCTGTCGCGGACCCGGCTCGTACACGGGCGTGCGTATCGGCCTCGCCGTGGCGCAGGGACTGGCTATTACCCGGCACCTGCCCCTTGTCGGCGTGACCACGTTGGAGATCCTGGTCGCTGCTCAGCCGCCCGATCCGCGGGCGCTTTACGTCCTCTTCGAAGCGGGACGGCGTCGGGTCGGTTTCGCCCGTTATCGTTACGTGACGTCGGCGTGGCAGGCGGAAGATAAGGTGCGGATCGTGCCCTGGGCCGAGATAGCGAAGCACGTGGAGCCCCCGGCCATTCTCGTCGGTGAGATCCCGGCGGAGGGTGAGCAGGCGTTGGCGCCTTTGGGGGACAGGGTCTACGTCCCCTCTCCGGCACACCGTCTGCGGCGGGCCGGCTTTTTGGCCGAGTTGGGTTGGAAGCGACTGCGTGCTGGCTACCACGGAGATCCGGCCCGACTGACGCCTATCTACGCACGATAAAGATGAATGTGTGGACGGCTTGGCGTTATCGCATTCGACGCATGAGATCCCAGGATATTCGAAGAGTCGCCGCGCTGGAAAAGCGCGTTTTCCGTGACCCCTGGCCGGAGCGGGCTTATATCCAGGAGCTGTATTTTAATCCCACCGCCTACTATTTCGTGCTCCAGGTTCAGGCGCTGAAAGAGGAAGGTGGTGGACTCTGGCGACGCTGGAAACAGAAGCGTTCCCCTGTGCAGGAGATTCATGGCTTTGCCGGCGTGCGGCTGGAGTCAAAACGGGCTCACATCAGCACGCTGGCGGTTCATCCACACTGGCGGGGACAGGGCTTTGGGGAATTATTGCTTATCACGCTGTTGGAAAAGGCGCTCAGAGAAGGCGCGGAGCGCGTCACGTTGGAAGTCCGTGTCTCCAACGCCGTGGCGCAAGCACTTTATCGTAAGTACACTTTTCACAAGGTCGCTCATCTCCCTGCCTACTACAAGGACGGCGAAGACGCGGCGTTGTTGGAAAGTGATCCCGCCGCCGAGGGGTATGAACGGCGGCTGCGTGAACGTCGTCAGGCCGTAGAACGCCGTCTGTGGGAGAGGGGAGGACGACGCTGGTGAAGGGGTAAGGAGGGCGCATTCAGCCCGTTTTGATCCCTTGACTGCTTTCCTCGCCTGAGCAGTTACCCGAACAAGATGTAAGGGAGGACCTATGACTTCAGCCGAATCTACATTGGAAGCCATTCACAAGGAAATTCGGGCGTGCCGACGTTGTCCTTTGCACGCGGGCAGAACCCACGCTGTTCCGGGTGCCGGCCCTATCCAGGCCGACATCATGTTTATTGGTGAAGCCCCCGGCTTTCACGAGGATCAACAGGGTCTCCCCTTTGTGGGACGCGCCGGGCAGTTTCTCGACGAGCTGTTGGCCGACGTAGGGATCGACCGCCAGAGCGTTTTCATCACCAACGTGATCAAATGTCGTCCGCCGGGCAACCGCGATCCGCGTCCGGAGGAGGTTGAAGCGTGCAAACCTTACCTGGATCGCCAGATTGAGGTGCTTAACCCCCAGGTCATCGTCACCCTGGGTCGTCATTCCATGGCGCGGGCTTTCCCCAACGAGAAGATCTCGCAGGTGCACGGGCGTGCGCGTCGCGTCGACGGACGGGTTTATTTCCCTATGTATCATCCGGCGGCGGCTTTGCATCAGCCCAGCCTGACGCCTACCGTGAAAAACGACTTCGTCCGACTGCGGGCGCTGTTGGACGGTGAAGTAGAGGTTGAGGATTACGAACCCCCGCCGGAGGTAGAACAGCTTTCGCTGTTCTGAGGGTTCGTGCCTCACAAGGTGGGCGCGTTTTCCCCCAGCGAGGCGGTGGACGACTGCGGTGTCTCTTCAAGGGCGTGCCACACGCGCAACACCTCGGCGACGCTCCACGCCTGGGCGATGCAGCCGCGAGGAAGGAAGGGGGCGTCGCCGTCGAAGATTTCGCTGAGGGTGCCCACGCCGTGGGCGCGCAGGTGCCGGAGCAGCGGTACCAGGTACGAGCGGGCCACGGCGGGCGCCCGGTAGACGCGCAGGTGGGCGCTGACAAAGGGGCCGATCAGCCACGCCCAGACGGTGCCCTGATGGTAAGCCCCGTCGCGCTCGCGCTGCCCGCCACCGTAGTGTCCCACGTAGTCGGGGTGTTCAGGCGTCAGGCTGCGCAGGCCGTGGGCGGTCAGCAGCCGTCGGGCGCAGACGTCGACGACGGCCCGCTGTTGGGGGGGCGTCAGAGGGCTATGGCGTAGGGAGACGGCGAAGAGCTGGTTGGGACGCAACGTTGGATCGGCGCCCTCCGGCCCGTCAATCACGTCGTAGCAGTAGCCGTGCTCAGCGTTCCAGAAGCGAGCGAACCCCGCTTTAACCTGCCGCGCTGCACGGGCGTAGGTCTCCGCCGGTTCGTCCAGGGTCTGCGCGAAGGCGGTCATACTGCGCAAGGCATTGTACCAGAGCGCGTTGATCTCCACGGGCTTGCCCACCCGAGGGGTGACCACCCAGTCTCCTACCTTTGCGTCCATCCAGGTCAGCTGCACGCCGGGCTCACCGGCGCGCAGAAGGCCGTCGTCGAAATCGACCTGGATGCCGTAGCGCGTGCCGCGTTGATGCCAGGCGAGGATCTCTTGTAAGACGGGGAAGATCTCCCGCAACAGTCGGGTGTCGTGGGATGCGGCGACGTAGGCCCGCACCGCCTCGATGAACCAGAGGGTCGCGTCGGCGGTATTGTATTGCGGGCCCTCTCCGGCTTCGGGGAAGGTGTTGGGCAGCATGCCTCGATCTATGTAGCCGGCAAAGGTGCGCAGGATCTGACAGGCCACGTGGTGCTGACCGCTGTTCAGCGTCAGGCCAGGTAGGGCGATCATGGTATCCCGTCCCCAATCGGCGAACCAGGGATAGCCGGCGATGACGCTGTACCCTTCCCCGCCTTGGGATAGACGCCGACGCACGACAAACTGATCTGCTGCCAGGGTCAGCTGGCGGATGGCTTCAGGGGCGTGTTCCACCTCGGCGACCGCCAGCAGATCCGCTTCGTAGGCGGTGCGCTCTTGATAGGCCGCCTTGCCGTCGAGGTTTGGCGTGGCCTCCGTGCTGGCGACGATGGTGACGCTTTCGCCGGGTGCCAGCGCGACGTTGAACTCTGCCGCGCAAAGGTGATCTTCCACTTTGTCGAGCCCCCGATCAGCCTCCTCTCGCAGGTAAAAATCCCGATACCACTGATGTTGTGCCTGGACGGAGGCCCGGGCGCTCAGAAGGTAGAAGGGGCTGGCCGAGTCGTCGGCGACCACGCGTACTCCCCGTCCCACGGGTTCCACGCGCATCCAGTGACCCAGAGAGCGCGTTAGAGCATGGTGTGGACGGTAATTGACCAGGGCGCGTAACTGCAAGGTGAGCGGACGGGTCGCGCGGGTCAGCCGGTAGTGGATGTAGGTGGTGTTGCTGCCCGGCTGCATCCACACTCGCTTTTCCAGCAGCGCGTCGGCGCAAGCAAAAGTCCAGACAGGCGTAGTTCCTTCGAGGTGAAAGCGCTCCAGGTGCCGGGTGCCTTCCGCCTCGATGACATCACCGACCCATTCATTGGCATAGAGACGATATTCGTTCCCATCGTAAAAAGCGGTGGGCTCAAGTTTGGCCAACAACAACGTTCGTCCCAGGGGAGGATCGAGGGCCGCAATCAACAGCCCGTGATAGCGTCGGGTCAAGATGCCGGCGACCGTGCCCAAGGCATAGCCGCCGATGCCGTTAGTCACCAACCACTCGCGTTTTGCCGCCTGTCGTACGTCTCCGCACAGCTCTCGTCCAAATTCGATCATGCTAACCTCGTTCGAAGTTCACATGGGCAGGTTTTGTTTTCAATGCTTCGATTGTACCTCCGAGCGGAGCAAAGGAAAGTGGGTCATGGAAGGGTTAGTTCGTGTTTCTTGGGACATAACGTGCGTCCCAAGTTATTGCAATGGAGGCAGAGGATCTTTGTCCTCTGCCTCGGAATGTAAGCTTCTTTTGACCGTCAGGTCAGGATGACGCTGTTGATCTCGCCGAATTCGTTGGGTACCTGTTCGTCGGCGTCCTCTTCGTTCCACCACTCTCCGTTTTCCAGGCGGTAGCGGAACTCGTAGCGCCCACCCTTATCCAGCTCCACGGCGGTGCTGTAGGTGTGATTGCTGCGACGAATAAAGGGGTTTGCCTCAGGATCCCAAGCGTTGAAATCCCCGACGACCGAAGCTTTGGGCGAACCGTCCGGTAAGATAAAGGTGACCTTGATCTTATCCTTACCCCGAAACCCTTTCCGTTTGAGCATTGTCTCCTCCTTTCCCTGTATGGGTACATAAACGTCGGTAGTCTACCATACTTCCCTCAAAGTCAAGTCCGGCTGCACTGAAACAGGTGCAGCCAAAGGAAAACATGGGGTAGGGATAGGGATGGGATTCCATCCAACTCCTATAGTACCTTCGATGCTGCTGAAAGGGTCTTTGGGTCTGGTGTTCTGTCGGGCGTGATCTGGTGGATAGATGGGTGATCGTTTTGGAGCATCAAGTTCAGGGATACCCGTTCGGTGCTGGCCGGCGCCAGGTGCGACGCACCTTCGAAGGTTTGAACATAGCCATTTCGTGCACACCAGGATGGGTTTTTAGCCAACATGATCGGGTCATCGCAGGTGCGTTGCACCTTATACCGTAAATTCAATCACCCTCCTGGTCACGTCATTCCGAGCGAATCGAGGAATCTCTCCTCTGCGACGTAGAGTTACCATCGAGCGGGGCGGTGGCACGGTCCCTGGCAAGCAATGAAATTGCTGGGGGGCACCGGTCATGCGGCACGTTCATCCATCAGTTACGACTTGACAAGGCACCGGTGTTATCCCAAGGAACGCAGTGACGAGGGATCTCGTACTTCCCAAACGCGACTCTGCTAACGCTGCGTCGCTTACTATAAAAGGTTTGTCGTCAAGCACACAGGCGTCAGCCGGCGTGCTGTCAAACCGGCGGCTCAGTTTTCTCCCTCCTATTCTGCGTAGCCCCAGGTCTTTTCAGCAGCGTCAAGTCTGCATGGGGTGTCGGAGGACGTCAAGAGGGTGAGGTTGCAAAAATAGCGCCCTCGGAGTATAACAGGGAGGCAGCGTTAAGATGACGGGCGGAGCTTTGCTTTGGGCTCCGTTGAGATAAAAATCACGTTTGGAGAAAAGATCGGAAACTTATGCCTGATACAAGCGCAGATTTTACCGTAGAAGAGGGCGGCGCCTATTTCCTTATCGCCAGTGTACGGTTTTACCCAGCCGGCTCCCTGTATAACTTCTTGGTCGAGTCTGATCTGGAGTTGAGAAGCGGCGATTGGGTAGTGGTCGAGACTGTGCACGGGCCGAAGACGGGGCGGATTGTGGAGGTGGGATGCGATCTACCTTCCAACGTTCAGGTCTCCGAGCTGCGGCGGGTGCTGCGCCGGGCCAGTGGGCTGGATATGGTGCGGCGGCAGATTCTTGCGGAGCGGGCGAAGCGCGTCACCCGGATGGCGCAGGAGAGTGTCCAAGAGCACGCGCAGCGTGAAGCGAAAATTATCACCACCGAGTATACGCTGGATGGCGAGAAAGCCATGCTTTTCTACCGGGGGAAACTCTCGTCAGGGCTGCAGTCCCGCATCCAGGAGCAGGTTTCCTCGACCTTTGGATGTCGGGTGGAGCTGCACTCCGTCGGGCCGCGGGATGAGGCCAAGCTGCTGGGGGGGTACGGGGTCTGTGGGGAGCCGCGCTGTTGTGCGCGTTTCCTGACGGATTTCAAGCCTATCTCCATCCATATGGCGAAGGATCAAGCCATCTCCCTGGCGCCCACCGATATCACGGGGATGTGTGGACGTCTGCGCTGCTGCCTGGATTACGAACACCAGGTGTACAAAGAGGCCAGCGACAACTTTCCCCGCCGCAGAGCCCGCGTGCAGACGGACTTGGGGCTGGGGCGGGTCATCGATTGGGATGTCCTTAAGGGGGATATCATCGTCGAGATTCCGCCTACCGGGCCACGCCGTGAGCGCAAACGCCATCGCTTCAAAGTAGACGAGGTTGAGGTGGTGCCGCGCAAGAAGTAGCCCCTCTACTAGAGGGGAGGCGTTGAGGTGTTCTTACGGGAGTACGCGCACCGGCGTCAGCAGGATGTAACCCTGCTCGGCGACGGCGCCCTCTCCGCTCACCGGCAGGCGCATGCCGTCCTCTAAGGTATACATGCCCACGACCAACTGGTAGTCGCCGGGCGGCGTGTGGGGCGGCAGCGAGAGCCGATAGTGGTCTTGGAGGGGTAAGTTGGGGAGCCATGCCTCCGTTGGATAGGCGCCCTCTAAGGGAATCTGGTCGTCTTGGGCCCAGAGGGGGCCGCCGGTCTCCGGGTTGTGGGCTGTGCCGATGAGGTGGGTGAAGACTTTGTACCGCTCTTCCACAGGGGCCTCGGCCTTCCAGTAGAGATCGAGATGCAGCGTCTCCCCGGGGCGTACCGTGGGGGGTGAGCCGCGTCCGACTCCGGTGAGATCGTAACCCAGCAGCCAAATGTGCGCTCCCAGCCGCGCTTCTAAGGGGTGCGCGACCGTGGTCAGCCTGGGCGGGCGGCGCGTATGGGTCACCTGTACCTCGCCCACGCTGAGCCTTTCAGTTAAACGGAAGTGATAACGCTGTGCGGGCGTGTAGGGCCAGACGCGGAACCTCGCTTGCCGGTAGACGACGCCGGGGTGTGGATCCAGCGTGAGCGCATGGCGCGCCACGGTTCTCCCGTCCGCTCCCACCTGGGTGATCTCCACCTGCGTCGCCTCTTCCACCTCCAGGTAGAGTCCCAGTCGGATGGTGTCCCCTGGGCGGAACTCCTCGGTGAGCAAATCGTAGCCCCTCACTGTGAGGCCAGGTGTCACGGTTTGTGAGATGGGGTGTTGCGGCGGCAGGTTCCACTGCGGCACTGTCGGTTCCTCGGCGGTGGGTGCGAAGAGGCTCAGCGAGTTGTAATCGAAGGTGAAGTGCAGAGGACGGGCGTAGTGCTGCATCAACCAGGTCTCCGTGAGGCCCTCCGGATCCTGGAGGGCGCTTTCGACCTGCGCCAGCCAAATCCGTCGATAGGCCCCGCTCAGTTCGGCCAGCTCCTTCTCCACGAAGGCGGCGTCGAAGGGGGCCTCGCCCGGTGGGTTGGGCATCCAGGTGACGGGGGGGCGCGCCTCGGGCGCCGGGCGTCGGTCGTAGTAGGTGTGAAAAAGGGGATAGCGGTCGCCGGAGACGAGCAGGACCACGTCGTCGGGTCGGGCGTAAGCCCAGATCACCCGCACCAGCGTGCTGTAGGTGTCCCGGAAGTAGCGCGATCGATAGTGCTGGGGCAGGGTCCAGGCCGAGGTCAGGAGCAGCAGGAGGAGAACCAGGTTGCCCAGACGACGACTCCACAGGTGCCATCCCTTGATAGACCAGGCCAGTAGGATTGAGAAGAGTGGCGCCAGGGGCAGAAGGTATCGAGCCTCTACACGCGGCGTGTAGAGAAAGGAACGGGGCTGTGTGAGTCCCCAGATGAAGAGCGGTGGCAGCGTCAGCCCCAGGCATAGCAGCAGTGCTCCCCACCGTTCAGGGCCTCGTGTGCCCCGCCTCAACGCGCCGACCACGCCCGCGATCCCCACGGCGGTGATCAGGAGCGCCGGCAGGAGGTGTTGGCCCACGTCCGTGGAGATCCCCAAAGCCAACAGTACCACGTGAAGCTCGAAGACGAAGGGGAGGGTGGCGGGCGTCTGCGTCGCGGACCAGCTCTGCATACGGGGGAGGGCAAAGGCCAGCCAGGGGAGCAGGAACAGCGCCACCACCAACTGCGCACCGATCCAGCGTCCCCAGAAGTGCAGACGCTGTTTGCGCTGCAAGCCTACGATAAGCATAAAGAGGTTCTCGATGACGGCCACGACAAGCGTGGCGTAGTAGGTGGCGAAAGCCGCCGCCGTAGCCAGCACCCATCCGGCCCAGGTGGATAGCCGCTTCGCGGCCTGGTCGTGCGAGGCCAGGCGAGCCGTGGCGTAGAGGGAGAGCAGCGCCCAGAAGGCGGCCGGCACATACATGCGGATCTCCTGAGACCACCAGATGTGGAAGCGAGAGAGAGCCAGGAACCAGGCCGCGCCGATGCCTACCTTCTGGGAGCCGGAGAGACGCTGGGCCAGCGGCACCATCAGGGCCACGGTCAGCTGGGCCAGCAGAACACTCAAGTAGCGCAAGGCGAACTCCGTCTCCCCGGCTGCCCGCAGCCAGGGGGCCAACAGCCAGTAATAAAGGGGCGGGTGCGTGTCCGTTGCCGTGTGCAGCGTTGCCGCGACCACGCCCTTGCGCGCTACCCAAAGGGAGTAACCTTCGTCCCACCAGACGTTCTGATCCCCCAGTTTGTGCAGACGTAGGCCAAAGGCGACCAGCAGGCCCACCATGAGCAGCAGGCGCAAGCCGTATTTCGTTCGCCGTTTTGCTATCATGTCTCAAACTCCCCCATCATCGTTTTTGACTCTCTATTTTTCGGCCCTGATTGCCTATCCCTTTGATGGCTAAAACCGTCCTCTTCCCCGTTATTCCCGGCGGAGGGCCGATTTTTGGCGAGGTGTCTTCCTCCCTCGATGGCTATCCTACGTCGCGGAGGGGAGATTCCTCGATTCGCTCCCGACAACGACGCCGCTCGCTCACTTGGAATGACGTGAGTAGGGGGTGAGTTGGTTTCATTAACCGTCCTCATAAAAGGGATAGATAACCGGGACGCTAACACCGCATCATTATACCTCAGGCGGTTGTCGGGCCAATGAGGGTGGAGTCCACGGTCTTTTGCGGAAAGACATTGTCATCTATTCCCAAGCTGCTATAATCCCGCTTGTGAAGAAGCCGATCAAATTGATCATTCAGATACCCTGTTACAATGAGGAGCAGACGTTGCCCCTTACGCTGGCGGCGTTGCCCCAGGAGATCCCCGGCGTCGACGTGATTGAGACGTTGGTCATCGATGACGGGAGCACCGACGCGACGGCGGAGGTGGCCGAGAGGCTGGGCGTGGACTACATCAAGCGCCACGCTCACAACGAGGGATTGGCAAGCACGTTCATCGACGGGTTGCAGGTGGCGCTGGAGCACGGTGCTGACATCATTGTCAACACCGACGCCGACAACCAGTATGAGGGCGCGGACATTTTCCGGCTTGTCGCCCCCATTCTCCGCCAGGAAGCGGACATCGTGGTAGGGGACCGGGGCATGCAATCCCATCCCTATTTCCCCCGCTGGAAGCGCTTTTTGCAGCAGCTGGGAAGTTGGATCGTGGGGATCGCCGCCGGTGTGGATGTGCCCGATGCCACCAGTGGTTTTCGGGCGTTGAGCCGCGACGCGGCATTACACACCCTGGTGTTGAGCAACTACTCCTATACCCTGGAGACCTTGATTCAGGCCGGCACGCGACGCATGGCGGTCCAATACGTGCCCGTGCGCGTCAATCCCCAGACCCGGCCTTCACGGCTGATGAAGAGCCTCCTGCACTTCCTCGCCAACTCCGGCGCTACCGTGATCCGCGCCTATACTATGTATCGGCCTCTGCGTTTCTTTCTCCTTCTCGGAAGTGTGCTCTTCGCTGCCGGGCTGGGGCTGGGGCTTCGCTTTCTCTATTTTTACTTTACAGAGGGTGGTATGGGGCACGTACAATCGTTGATCCTCACCGCCATCCTGTTGATTATGGGCTTTCAGACGACGTTGATCGGGCTGCTTGCTGACCTCATTGGTTTCAATCGCAAGATCCTGGAAGAGACGCTCTACCGCCTTCGCAAACTAGAATTGGACATCCATGAGAAAAAAGAATTTACTTGACTCTCTGAAGGAACTCTGGGACGCCCGTGAACTGGTCTACAATTTAGTCCTGCGCGATCTCAAGGTCCGCTACAAGAATTCTCTACTGGGCATCCTTTGGTCCTGGTTGAATCCACTCCTGATGATGCTGGTCTTTACGTTTGTCTTCAACGTGATGCAGGATCGGGATATGGCCGGCTACCATGTCTTCGTCCTCAGCGCGCTGTTGCCGTGGAATTTCTTCTCCGGCGCAGTGATGGGTGGGATTCGCAGTATCGTCGCCAACGGACACCTCATCAAAAAAGTTTACTTTCCTCGCGAGGTTCTCCCCATCTCCCTGGTGCTCTCGAATTTGGTCAATTTCCTCATCTCGCTACCGGTGCTTTTCGTCTTGGCCCTGATCTCCGGGATGCGTTTCAGCCCCTGGCTGGTTCTGTTGCCCATCCCCATTCTCGTGGAAACCATTTTCATCATCGGTATCGTGTTCATTCTCTCCACGCTGGAGGTGTATTATCGCGACACTCACATGCTGATGGACGTGGGGATGCTGGCGTGGTTCTTTATGACGCCCATCTTCTACTCCGTCGAGCAGTTTCCACTTCAGGCAGAGCTTCTGGGGATTCCCTTCAATCCGCAGCGGTTGATCTTCTGGATTAATCCCATGGCGTCAATTATCAACACTTACCAGGATCTGATTTATCGCGGCGCGCCCACGGCGTTGGATTTCCTGCTGCGCACGGCGGTGACGGCGTTGATTGTGCTTTTTTTCGGCTATTGGTTCTTCCACCAATTCAGCGGACGGTTTGGCGAGGAAGTCTGACGCCTCTTTCTCACATGCCCGGGTCGGGTGGACCTGCCCGGAGAGAGACGCTAATCGAAGCCCGGGGGCGGGTGCTCCAGACTGGCGATCATCGCGTCCAGCGCGCTCTTCAGATGTATAAAAGCGACTCCCCGGTACAGGTCGCGTATCGATGGGCCGCTCGTTTCGTCTTCCTCGTTAATCGCTTCCACCATGTAGCGCAGGACTTCCGGCTCGGGATACGTGTTAATCGCTTCCCGGACCGAGATTTCAAAGTCTCGATCGCCCTCTGTGGCCAGCTGCGTTAGCTTTTCGTAGTTTGTCGTTTGTGCCTGTTCCAGGTGGGTGGGCGTTACCTGCTTCAGTCCGCGAGGGCTCTGTCGCATCATCTGCCACAGGACCATTCCCACGTAGAAGATGATTTCTCGTTCGTGCTGCATCAATAACTCGTCGACCGCCATCAAGTAGTCCATAAGATAGGGTTGTTCTTGTTGCATCTGTGCGATCAGCCCTCCTGCCTGCTGCAGGGGCGTCATCGCAATACGCTGCCAGGTTTGTTCGACCACTTCGGCTGAAATCTGATCTTGCATCTCTTTTTCCTTTTGCGCGTCATCGGCGGGTGAGATGTGCAGCGCCTCTCACCTGAAAGCTTGCCGTCTTAAACGTTTTCGCAGCATCTCGAGGTTTTCTAATGCGCGCGTTAGTCGTTGACTCCACAGCGGCCGCTTTCGATGGGCCACGACGCGCGTTGAACGCGCTTGACGTACGGTTGATCGTCCATTTCTCGATCGCCCACTCGCCGGCGCGCTCAGAAAGGCGGCGGCGCGATGCCCACCAGGTAGCCAAAGCGCGCTTTGAAGGCTTCGGTCGAAAGGTTGGTCTGCGCAGCCATCTGCTCCCAGATCTCTTCGTTGTCGGCGTCCTCCGGTTTGAGGCGGATCATCAGTTTGTAGGCGGAGTGGTAGATGAACGAGTCTAAGTTGACCTGTCGCACTTCGGTGCGTCCGGTATCCGGATCCATCATCTCCTCGAAGGGAATAGGGACGACACGCGTGCCCTGGATGGTGACGGTGGCGTTGGTGCCGCCATCCATCAGAAAGGCAACGGCTGCCTCTCCGAGACTCCGGGTGTAGTCGATGTCCAAGGCGATGGGGTCGGCGCAACGCAGCTCGTAACCCAGATCCTTGCTGGTGATGCGGATGTGAATGCCCAGGCGCTCCAGTTCCCGATACATCACCCGCTTGAGGATGTCGGAGAAGTTGATCTCCGCCAGGCGGATGTGTCCGTGAGCATCACGCTCTACATACTCCAGCTCACGCAGGTCGTTGTGGGACATCTGCTCCAACACACCCTCGGCCACGAGGGCCACGCCGTAGGGTTTGCCGTCGACCAGGCGGCGGATCAGGGAGGTGACCAGGATGTCGGTCACTTCTTGCAGCCGGATGGTGCGGTCACCCCATTCCTCGGGGATCAGGGTGAGGGTCGCGCCGGAGCTCTTGCCGATGCCCAGCGCTAGATGCCCGGCCTTGCGGCCCATGGTCACCACCAGGAACCAGCGGAAGCCCGTCAAACCTTCCTCCATGAGGTTCATCACCAGCCGCGTGCCCAGTTCTCGCGCCGTCTCATAGCCGAAGGTGTTGATCTCCTCCGGCAGCGGCAAATCGTTGTCGATGGTTTTCGGCGCGTGGGCCACCTGAATGTCGGCCCCCATGTGTTCCTGGACGTAGCGGGCCACCCGGTAGGCCGAGTAAGCCGTGTCGTCCCCACCGATGGCCAGCAGATAACCGACCCCGGCATCGAGCAGCGCCCGACCGCAGTTCTTCAGCGTGCGGGTCTCCCGCGTGGGATTGGCCCGCGAGGTGCGCAGGATGGAGCCCCCGTTTCGGTAGATGCGACTGACGTCGTCAATGGTCAGCGGGTCGGCGACCAGCTGCCCTTCCATCAGGTGCTGGAAGCCGTCGTAGATGCCGATCACCTCATAGCCGTTATTGATAGCCTCGATAGTCGCAGCGTGAATGACGCCGTTGATGCCGGGCGCCGGGCCTCCTGAGACTAAGATGCCGAGTTTGTTGTTCGCTTTGCTGCTCATACTTTTCCTCCTCGTGATTCTTTTCTCTATCCATGAATACGGGTATGATGTCCATCGAAATGCTTCTGAAATGACGACGTCAAGGTTCAGTGCCGATAAGGATTCGTAAGAGTGTTGCCCCTCAGCTGCTCATAAACCTAAATGACTACAACCGCTGCTTGTTCGCGATGGCTTTCTGATAAGCTTCCTCGTAACGTCGGGCGCTATCTTTCCAGGAAAAGCGCTGAGCCATGGCCCGCCGGATCATCTGTTCCATGTGGTGAGGGCGGTCGTAGTAGGTGCTGACGGCCCAGCCCACCGTGTAGTAAATGGCGTGGGGCGACGGCTCCCAGAATTTGAAGCCCGTGCCTTCACCTCTAACTTCATCGTATTGCTCGACCGTGTCGTCGAGGCCGCCGGTGGCGCGCACGATGGGTAACGTCCCGTAGCGCAGGGAGTAGATTTGGTTGAGGCCACATGGTTCGTAACGCGAAGGCATGATAAAGAAGTCGGCACCCGCTTCGATCCAGTGCGCCAGCTCGTTGTTGTAGCCGATGTAACTACCGGCGCGGCCTGGATAGTGCTGGGGCAGCGTGCCATAGAAGGCCTCCAAATCCTTGTCGCCGGAGCCCAGGATCGCAAACTGCACTCGCATATCTTTGAGGATAGCCTCGACGGCGCCCGCCAGCAGATCCAGCCCTTTTTGGTGAGCGAAGCGACTGACCACCCCGACGATGGGGATCTCGGCGTTGACTTCCAACCCCATTCGCTCCTGGAGCGCTTGTTTGCACCTCGCTTTGCCCGAGAGGTCGTCGCGGCTGTACTGCGCGGGGATGAGGGGGTCCACCACCGGGCTCCATTGACTGTAGTCCACGCCGTTGAGGATGCCGATGTAGTTTTCGCCTTTGTTGTTGAGGTAGGGTGCCATCCCGTGCGCGTATTCAGGTGTTCGTGTCTCAGCGGCGTAGGTGGGGCTGACCGTGTTCACCAGATCGGCGTAGTAGATCCCGCCTTTCAGAAAGTTGATGCGGCCGTGATCCTCGAATTTGTCGCTGGTGAAGTTGTCCCATTGCAGGCCCAGGTAATCGTAATCGGCGGCGTCGTAGACGCCCTGATAGCCGATGTTGTGGATGGTGAGCAGGCTCGCGGCGCGCCCCAGCACCGGATCATCCCAATGCCAGATCTTGAGATAGGCCGGAGCCAGCGCGGTTTGCCAATCGTGCGCGTGGACCACGTCGGGTTGAAATCCCATGTCTTTGCACAGCTGCAGAGCCGCCCGCGTCAGGAAGCCGAAACGGCGCGGGTTGTCCAGGTAGTCATTGAAGTCGGCGTCGTGGTAAAGCCCCTCCCGGTCGAAGTATTGATTGAACTCGATAAAGAAGACCGGCACACCTTCTTGCGTCCTCGTGGTGTGTACGGCGCACCACTCCTGCGTGGTGCCCATCCAGACGCCCAGCGGTGCGAGGAAGGGCTTCAAGGCGTGCTTCTCGGCGTCGATGGAAGCGTATTTGGGCATCACGACCGTCACCTCGTGTCCCAGAGCTCTGAGGGCCGCCGGCAGCGCGCCGACCACGTCGGCGAGACCGCCGCTCTTTGCGAAGGGGACACACTCTGAGGAAATCATGACAATTTTCATGATGATGAACTCCTTTTTGCCATGGCTGCATTCGTGATCTGCGGGCATTTTCACCCTTAAGCATAGCGCAAGTTGCGGAGGATACAAGAGCCGTGGCATGTTTCCAGGGATTTTGGAGAGTCGCTAGCCCGTTGACTTCTGGGCCATCCATTCTATAAAGTACCTGTTTTTCTGTGTTGCATACCTGGTGGGGAGGGCCTCTATGTATGTTGATCTAAACTGTGATATGGGAGAGAGTTTCGGTCGGTACACGCTGGGAAATGACGCCGCCATGCTGGATCTGGTTACTTCGACTAACATCGCCTGTGGGCTGCACGCCGGTGATCCCCAGGTGATGCGGCAGACGGTAGCAGAGGCTGTCGCGAAAGGCGTCGCCGTGGGCGCGCACCCCAGTTTCCCGGACCGCCAGGGCTTCGGACGGCGGCTGATGGCGCTGACGTCTGCAGAGATTGAGGCCTTTGTCCTCTATCAGCTGGGCGCGCTGGCCGGGTTCGCCCGGGGCGCCGGCGCACGTCTCACCCACGTCAAGCCGCACGGCGCGCTCTACAACTGGGCGGTGAAAGACCGCGAGAGCGCCACCGCCATCGCCCGCGCCGTCGCTGCCTTCGATCCACGGCTCATCGTCGTCACCCTGCCCGGCTCGGCCCTGGCGGATGCCGCCCGCCATCAGGGGCTGCGCGTCGCGCGGGAGGGTTTCGCCGACCGCGCTTATCAGGCCGACGGTAGCCTCGTGCCCAGGAGCGAGGCCGGCGCCGTCATCCACGATCCCGCCCAGGCGGCGGCGCGCGCCGTGCAGATGGTCACCCAGGGCGAGATCCAAACTCTTGGCGGCGTCACCATTCCCCTGGAGATCGATACGCTCTGCGTGCACGGCGACACACCGGACGCGGTGAGCATCGCTGCGGAACTGCGGCAGGTGCTGGAGGCCGCCGGCGTGACCATTGCGCCGCTGGCGGAGATCGTGGGGGCGCCGTGAGTGCCTATCCGCGCATCCTGCCCGTGGGCGAGGCGGCCTTCACCGTCGAATTCGGAAACCGCGTCGACGCGAGGCTCACGGCGCGGGTTCACGCCCTTGATGCCCTCCTCACGCCCGACACGTTGCCCGGCTTCATCGAGACGGTGCCCACCTATCGCGCGCTCCTGGTGCGCTACGATCCCTGCGTCTGCCCGGCGGACGAGGTCGAGGCAGCCCTCGGCGCCCATCTGGATGCATGGGCGGAGATCGAGCCGCCGGAAGGTCGTCTCATCGAGATCCCCGTCCGCTACGGCGGCGACGCCGGTCCCGATCTGGCGAGCGTCGCCCAGCACGCGGGCCTCTCCCCGGCCGAGGTGATCCGCCTGCACACGGCGCCCACGTACCGCGTGGCGATGCTGGGCTTCGCGCCGGGCTTCGCCTACTTGCAGGGCCTCGATCCCCGCATCGCCGCGCCGCGCCTGGAGACGCCGCGCACCTGCGTTCCATCGGGCAGCGTCGGCATCGCGGGCGGGCAGACGGGCGTCTACGCGCTGGATACGCCCGGCGGCTGGCGCATCCTGGGGCGCACGGATCTGGCGCTCTTCGATCCGGCGCGGGAAGCCCCGTTCCTGCTTCAGGCCGGAGACAGGGTGCGCTTCATCGCGGAGGATGGCTGAGGATGAGGGGCGTGCTGGAAATCTGGGAACCGGGTCTGCTTACCACCGTCCAGGACGCGGGGCGCGTCGGCTGGGCGCGCTTTGGTGTGCCGCCCTCCGGCCCCCTGGACGCAGCCGCTTTCCGCGCCGCGAACCAATTGGTGGGCAATCCCAAGGGCGCGGCGGGCCTGGAGATCACCCTCACCGGGCCGACGCTGCGCTGCTCGCGTCCCAGCCTTGTGGCTGTCTGCGGTGCCGACTTCGAGCTCTGGGCGGGGACGCTCCGCGTTCCCACGTGGCACGCGGTCTTTCTGCGGGCCGGACAGTGGCTGCGTTTCGGCGCGCGACGACGAGGTGCGCGTGCCTATCTCGCCATCGATGGGGGCATCGATGTGCCTCCTTTCCTCGATTCGCGCAGCACCTATCTGCCCGGGAGTTTCGGCGGCCTGGAGGGCCGCGCGCTGCGCGCCGGGGATCGGCTACCCCTCGGTGAGGGCGTTCCGCACCCGGCGATGCAGGCGGGGCGCGCGTGGCCCGCGTCCCGGCGCCCGCCGTACACGGCAGCGCCCACGCTGCGTGTCGTCCTGGGCCCGCAGGATGACTATTTCACGTCAGCAGGATTGGAGACGTTCTTGAACGTTCCATACAAGATCCGCCCCGATTCCAACCGCATGGGCGCGCGCCTGCAGGGACCGCGTATTGCCCACCGTGATGCCACCGGGATCGTCTCCGACGGCGTCGTCGCCGGCAGTGTGCAGGTGCCCGCCGACGGCCAGCCCATCGTCATGTTGGCCGATCACCAGACCACGGGCGGCTATCCCAAGATCGCTACGGTGATCCGCGCCGATCTGCCGCTGCTGGCGCAGTGCCTGCCCGGCGATGCTGTGCGCTTCGAGGCCGTGAGTGTTGTGGCGGCTCAGACGCTCTGCTGGTCCTCTCATGCCGGCTGTGGGGAAGAATTGTAAGCCTTACGCAGGAGCGCCAAGACCGCAAAGACGCTGTGAATGTGAGGTTGTGGCTCAGTTGACTTGAAAGAGATCATCAGATCCCCGCCAAGCCGAAAGACACGCGGCGATTCTCTTCCGCAGTGGGTTGACAGCAACGGGAACTTATGCTTTTATGGTCCCTCCCCGTCATTCCGCGCGAGCGGAAGGCGCAGTTTGCCTGGAGGGAGTCGAGGAATCTCCCCACCTGGCATACGAAGTTGTGGCTGACTTAGCATTCGTCCTTTTGCTGCGCTGCGCTCGGGATGACGGAGAAGCACGGGAAGGGGACCTAAACCCAAGAGGGAGGCTATCGCGAAATCCAAAACGGTCAACTCCTCTTGATATCCAGGCAATACTAATTTATCCTGGAGATAGGTTTACGTGTTCCACGGGGAAACGCACCCATCCACGCCTTTTAGCTTCAACCTCACTTCCGTAAGAGGAGCCGGCTTCGCAAGGGTTTTCTGCGGCAGCCCCCCTCTTGTCTCCGCGGATTATTATGGAAAAGGGAGGTGATGCAACGCAAAGACCATCCTCTGATATCTGAACCTGAATTTGTGAGGTGTCTCTCTTCAAAGTGTCAATATTCCATACCTGAGGAGGGTTGCTAAATGAGGACGCAACGCAACGCTTTGTTCAGTATCTTGACCGCCGTGAGCGTCGCCGCTCTGGGCCTGGCCCTGTTGTGGCTGACGCCGCAACTGACGCGCGCGGCTATCATCACGGTGGGGACCGGTGGCGACTACGCCACCATCCAGGCCGCCATCGACGCGGCCAACCCCGGCGACACCATCCACGTGCGCAACGAGACCTTCAACGAAAACCTGGTCATCACCAAGTCGCTGACGCTGCTGGGCGGATATGAGGCCGGCTTCGGCAGCCGCACGCCGCGCAGCACCACCGTGGGCAACGTAGCGGCGCGCGTGATCGACGTCCAGGGCGCCGGGATCGAGGTGACCATCGACGGTTTCGAGATCGCCAACGGCGACGCCGGCGCCAACGACGGTGGCGGCATCTACGTAGACGTGGAAGACGATAGCGTCGTGACCATCCACGACAACTTCATCCATGACAACAGCGCCGACGATGGCGGCGGCATCTATGCCGATGTGGACAACCGCTCCGACCTGCACATCACCGGCAACGACGTGATGACCAACACCTCGTCCGACGACTACGCCGGCATCTACGCCAACGTCTATCTTTCCGGCACGCTCACGCTGACCGGCAACAACATTGTAGGGAACATCTCGGGAGACTACTACGGCGGCCTGTACGCCTACGTGGAGGGCTTTGGCCAGTTCCAGATCGAGGACAACCTGGTGATGAATAACACCACCGCCATAGATGGATCCTCTGGATTTCCTTACCATTACTACGGCGGCCTCTACTTCGCCCTGTACAACTCCCACGGCACCTTCGACCGCAACCGCGTGATCGGCAACTACGCCGACGATTATTACGGCGGCGGCTACGTCTATATGTACTACAACTCCAGCGCCACCTTCTACGACAACGAGTTCCGGAACAACACGGCCAACTACCGGGGCTACGGCGGGCTGTATCTATATGCCTATGGCAACAGCCAGGTCACCGGCGACAATTTGGTGCTGGCGGACAACACGGTCAACGGTGGTACCTACGACTATGGCGGCGGATACATCTACGCCGGATACAACTCGGCCATAGACTTGCCCAACACGCGGGTCACGGGCAACCGGGCTGGCGACGACTATGGTGGGGCCTACTTTGAGGCCTACGACCACTCTACAATCACTGCGACCAATCTGTATGTCTATGACAACGTCGCCGGCGGGAGTTACGGCGGCGTCTACCTGGACGCCAGCAACGACACGGTCATCGCCACCAACGCCCAGGTGATCAGCAACACGGCCGGCGACAACGGCGGCGGCGGGTACGCCCAAGCCAGCAACGGCAGCCTGGTGGACCTGACCGGCAGCCGGTTCGAGCGCAACACGGCCGGCGCCGACGGCGGCGGCCTCTACGTGGGCGATATCTACGCTGGCTCGAGGATGCTGTTGGGCCAGACCGAGTTCCTGACCAACACCGCTGCCAGCGACGGCGGCGGCATCTATTTCGACTACGGCCCCAACTACCGCGCCTACCTGGAGCTGAGCCACGCCCGCTTCGTCAGCAACACGGCCGGCGCCGACGGCGGCGGCTTCTACATGGACGAGATTTACTACAACGCCCCCCCGGCTGTCTCCATCCAGGCCGATCATCTCACCTTTGAACGCAACACGGCCGGCGACGAGGGCGGCGGGTTCTACCTCTACGAGGCCCACCAAGGATCGGGGCAGCTGGTCTTTGACGACGGCGTCTACCGCGATAACAGGGCCGGGAACAGCGGCGGTGGCCTCTATTGGTACTACTGCACCGAGGGCTGCCAGCTCTCGATGAGCCGCAACGTCTTTGAAAACAACGAGGCCGCCACCGGTGACGGCGGCGGGGTCTACTTCTACGAGACCCACTATGGCACCGAGGTTCACTTTGACGACAACCAGTTCCTCAACAACACGGCCGGCGACGAGGGAGGCGGGTTCTACAACTACTACTTCGCCTACGAAGGGGCGCTGGGCACCTTCGACCGCAATGTGCTGCGCGGCAACACGGCCGGCGGCGCAGGGGGCGGCTTCTACAGCTCCGAGTTCGGCTCTGATGGGGCTGACGTCTCTTTCAGCGACAACGTCGTCGTGGACAACGTCTCCGACGGCGACGGCGGGGGGGTCTACATGTACCATCCGGCCTACGAGGGCGTCACGCTGGCCTTCAACCGCAACGTGATCACCGGCAACCTGACCACCGGCGGCGCCGGCGGCGGACTTTACTTCTACAGAGTCGAAAGTGGCGGCCGCGTCCAGTTCCACGACAACGTTATCAGCCACAATACCATCTCCAGCACCGGCTCCTACGGCGGCGGGGGGATCTATCTCTACACCATCGACGAGGGCGCCACCGTGTGGATGACGGGTAACCAGATCAACGATAATATCTCCACGGACGACGGCGGCGGCCTCTACTTCGACGACTACGTCGACTACGGCTCAGTCTGGTACTTCGAGGACAACCAGTTGCAGCGCAACTGGGCCGGCGACGCGGGCGGCGGCTGCTACTTCGACGATTACTGGTACAACGGAGCGGTGGTCCACTTCAACCGCAACCTGATCAACGACAACACGGCCCTTGGCGACTACGGCGGCTGCCGCTTCTACAACATCGAGAAGGCCGAGGTAGATTTCATCGGCAACCAGTTCAACCGCAACACCGCCGGCGGCAACTATGGCGGGCTCTACTTCGATAGCGTGTCCGATGGCACAGTGATGCGTTTCTGGGATAACCGGCTCGTCGGCAACCGGGCCGGCATCACCGAGACGGTGCGGGTCGGAACCCAGATCATCGCCGCACCCGCCCAGGTGCTCGGCGGCGATTATGGCGGGCTTTACCTCGAGGACATCAAGTACGGCGGCCAAGTGGACTTTCGCCGCAATCAGGTGCTCTCCAACACTGCCTATCTCACCGGCACCACCGGCGGCAGCTACGCCGGGATGTACACCGATCTCTCCGACGCCGGCATGCTGACTATGGTGGATAACACCATCGCCGGCAACGAGGCCCAGAATAGTCTGGCCGGATTCTACGCCGAACTGTACAGAGGCTCGCGGTTAGTGATGGAGCATAATCTCATCCGCGCCAATACGGCCATCACCGAAAGCGCAGGCATCTACCTCAAGGGCGGGGATGACAGCCAGTATTTCCTGGAGCGCAACCGGGTGCTCAGCAACACCGCCGGTTATCGGAGCGCGGGCATGGTCATCGACAACGAGAATCTGACCGACCCGCTATGGGGCCGGAGCGTCAACAACCTGATCGCCGACAACACCGGCGGCAGCCAGTTGGCGGCCGGCGTTTTCGTAGACGAGGCCGATTTCCGCAGCCTCAACGACACCATCGCCAACAATGGGGAAAGCGGCGTCTACATCAGCGGCACACTCACCACCACGGCCTATCTCTCCAACACCATCCTCTGGGGGCACACCGCTGCCTTCACCAGCGCTTATCCGGTGACGCAGACGATGAAGGCTACGTACTCTGACATCGAGGGCGGCTGGTCCGGGGCGGGCAACATCGACCAGAACCCGCTCTTCGTCGGCGGAGGCGACTATCACCTCCAGCAGACCTCGCCGGCGGTGGACGCAGCCGAGACGGCAGCGGCGCCGGCCCTCGATCTGGACGGTGTGCCGCGACCGGTGCCCGCCGGCGGTGACGCGGATATGGGCTGCTACGAGTGGCGTCTCTCCGGCGTTTCTCTGACACCTGACCTCAGCGCCTCGCCCGATCCGGGCACTCAGGCGGTCTTCACACACACGGTG
Organism: Anaerolineae bacterium; assembly: GCA_049975525.1. GTDB lineage: Bacteria > Chloroflexota > Anaerolineae > B4-G1 > SLSP01 > G713. The sequence continues at coordinate 88,007 of JBNGCW010000011.1, read as the reverse complement.
CAGAACACCGGTAACGCACAGGACACCTTCAACGTCAGCGCCGTTTCCGCAAACGGTTGGCCGGTGCACGTGATGCCGGCCCTGGTGACGGTACCGGCCGCCGGATCGGCGACGGTGCTGGTGAAGGTCGATGTGCCGACCGGTCTGGCCGCGGGGACGACGGACTCTATCAACGTGACCGCCGCTTCGGTGCCCAACCCGGCGGTGGTAGATGGCGCGCAAGACGATATCACGGTGGCCCTGGTGCCCGCCTTGACCTTCACACCCGACCGGGCGGTGGGAGGCTTGCCGGGGACGCAGGTTGTTTATGAGCATACGCTGACCAACGACGGCAATGGCTCCGACACCTTCCACCTGAGTGCGGCGTCCAGTCAGGGCTGGAGCGGATCTGTCCAGCCTATCGCTGCGACCCTGGCGGCGGGCGCCTCGACGACGGTGAAGGTCTACGTCTCCATACCTCCGGGAACGGCAGAAGGGGTCGTTGACGTCCTGACGGTGACCGCGACCTCGTTGGGCGATGGATCGGTCTCGGCTTCCGTGGTTGATACGACCACGGCTCAGGGCTGGCCTTACTCAGTTTTCCTGCCCCTGGTGAGCCGTCCGTAGTTTCTCGCACCCGCACCCAAACTCCAAAGTCCTCTCCGGCGAGGGGGCTTTGGAGTTTTTTGTGTTCGTGTCGCTTCTGCGTGAGACTTTTGCAGCCGCCGGTGGAGATTCTGAGATGATCCCCCGATCTGGTGTTGAACTTATCGCGTTTATAGGTTACTACTCGAGTTTTGCGATAGTTTGAACATCTGATAAAAGTGACTATAATGCAGCCAATACACTCTCAACACACCTTATCCGGCGTGACCATGGAGCGAGATAAGACTGTGCCGCTGGCTTGTTGGCTTGAATTTAGCATCTGCCGAACCGCAAATGCCCAGGTTTTCCGGCCATCAGACCGCGACAAGTCATTCAATCGCATTTTGGGGCCCGCCATGGAAAGGCAACCTTAATTGCGCATCTAATTGTAAGCCCGGTTCGATATGAGCGAGGTTTTGTTGAGTTTCAATGCTACTATGTGAAATCAAATTTGTTATCCCTGTGATCGCAAAAGTCGAGGTTACTATTAGGTACAGAGGCCATACCTTAAAGAGTTCCAGGTTCATTAAATTCTGATCCCCATCGTATCATGGTTGGATGTGGATACGGTTGATTGAATTCAGATTTAGGCTTTTCCAAAGGTGAAGGGGATTCCGTATGGCTTTCTACGATGTTCGCGGGCAGCAGATCCACGTTCATGAAGAGGGGGTGCCCAAACGACAGATCGCGTTGTTGATCCACGGCTGGTCCAGTTCCTGGTACGCTCTCTCGCCGATGGTCCAGATTTTGCGGCAGCGCTTTCGCTGTCTGGCTGTCGACCTACCGGGCTATGGCCAGTCGCCCCCTCTCCCGCATCGCACGACCATCCCGGCCTACGCAGATCTCTTGGCCGAGTTCCTCGGTGAAGTCTGTGACGCTCCGGTTGTCGTCGTCGGGCATTCCATGGGGGGGATGATCGCGGTGACCCTCGCTCTACGTCACCCCGCCCTGATCGAGCGGATGGTGTTACTGGACCCCACGATCACCGGGCGGCTTTCCCCCTACATTAACCTGGTGGTCTCGCCCATCACGCTGCTGGAACGGTTTGGCCTGGGCCGGTTGATTGTCTCCGCTGTGGAGCAGGGTTTTGTGGGCGTCACCGATCGGATCATGCGCCCGGCTTCCTTTGCGGAGCGCACGGGGATTACCGAGGCGGATTACAAGAAGATCCGGTCCGATGCGCGCCGTCCCGGTCAAGGCCGGGTGCGCGCCGAGTGCTTTTTCGCCATGCGGAACAACGATCTGACCTCACATCTCCACCGGCTCGACACGCCGACGCTCATCATCTGGGGCGCCGAGGACAACACGGTCCCGTTGCGGGATGCCAGCATCGTGGCCGACGAGTGGCCGGAGGCCGACCTGCGCATTTTGCCCAAGGCCGGACATTGGCCTCAGTTTGAGGCGCCTCAGGTCACCCGGCGGCTGGTCAGTGCCTACCTCGGCTTGCCGCGTTTCCAAGAGAAACTGGATGCCTCGCTCAGCGACGAGGAGCTGGGGCAGGTCCAGGAAATCGCGCGGTTTCTGGCCCACTCTGACGTTGGCAACGACTTGAACAAGGCACAACGCCTGCGTTTGGCCGCCCAATGTCAGCCACGCATCTACGCGGCAGGAGAGAAGATCGTCAACGTCGCCGAAAGTGGTCAAGAACTCTACATTATTCGCAGCGGCACGGTGGAGGTGTGGAGCGATCCTGAGCATCCGGGCGAGGAGTCGAAGCATAAGCGGCACGTCGCCGACCTGCTGCCCGGTCAGCTGGCCGGCGAGCTGGCGATTTTCGACAAGCAGGAGCGCAGCGCGGATTTGATCGCCGGTGACGGGGGCGCCGTGCTGCTGGCGCTGGATCGGGAGCGGCTGCTGGCGCTTTGTGAGGACGACGCGATTTTGGGCACCCGCTTGCTTTGGAATATCAGCGCGGCCCTCTCCCAGCGCGTGCGTTTCATCCTCTGGCAGATGCAGCGTCTGACCGTTTCGAAGCAGATCTTTCTGGCTGGGGAAGAGTAAGGTGTTGACCCTGTTGCACAGGTTTTTCAGCAGGAGACGAGGGTATCCTATACCCCATGGTTTGCTTTGGCCGCCCTTTTTCAGGGTAGCCAGATGTTTTAGCCTTCAAGGAGTGAAAAAATGAAATACCGACGGCGGATCTTTATCGTTATCGCTATAGGGTTGTTTGTGTCCCTCGGCTGTAGTTTGCTTGATTTAACTCCCCCTGCGGCGACGGAGACCCCTCCCACCGAGGAGACCGTGAAGATGGAACCTACCCCCACCTCGCGTCCGATGGCTACCCGTGAGCCGGTGGAGGAAACACTTCCCCCCCAAGAAGAGAGGACGGCCTCGCTGGAGGTCATCAACGACAGCGGAGTTCCTCTTACCGAGCTCTATATCTCCCCGGTGGAGAGCAATGAGTGGGGTTCCAATTGGCTCGATATGCCTCTCGCGGCCGGTCAGCGACGGACCCTTTCCGGCATTCCCCCTGCGGTCTACGACCTGCAGGCCGGCAATCCGGAACTCGAGGTGGTGGAGACGCTTTACAACGTCGAACTAACAGGCACACACACGTGGACGGTGGTGGGCACGGCCAGCGTCGCCGAGGGCGCTGTGTTGCGCTTTGAAGAGGACTTCAGCGACAACCGCAACAACTGGGGGGGGATCGACGACGGCGACGTCATCTACAACGTGCCGGCCAACGGCGAATACTGTATCGATATCCGGGTGAGTGACATGACCGCCTGGGAGTGGTACGAGCCTTTCCGTACCACCGAGTTCTTCGCCGAGGTTAAGTGTACCGTCGATCCGATGACCGACGCCAGCTGCGGACTGGGATACGGCGCAGACGGGGATAACCTGGTCTGGTACGAAATCGACGCCAGCACGCAATCCTACGCGTTGTTCTTCCTCAAAGATGACGTGTGGCAGGATGCTCTTGTCTCGTGGACGGAGGCGCAACACATTGCACCGGATGGAGAAAACTATCTGGGGATGGGTCGCCTGGGCGATACCCTCTACTTGTATGTGAACGGCGTTCTCATCAACACCGTGCAGGCCGACATCTTCGCCGAAGGGCGCATCGGCATCGGCGGGGCCACCTACGAGGACGCTAATGTCACCATTTGCCTGGATGATTTGCGCGTCTGGCAACTCGAGAGCGCCTCGGGTGCGGCCGCGCCTGTAGCCTCGGAGCCACTTGCCGCAACCGAAGCGCCTGCCGAGACGGAGGCGCCCGCTGCGAGCAGCGCCCCCCTGGAGATCACGTGGGAGGGTCCCATGGGATATGAGGGGCGAGAGGGGCAGAGTCGCTGGTGCGAGATGAAGATGACGTATCATAACGTCAGCGGTGCGACTATCGACTGGCCCGCTTACCAGCCCTTGTTCCTCATCCGCAACGGTGATGGATCGGAGGAGGGATGGTATTACGCTAACTACTATCGCAAAGAGGACGGCTGGCCCAACGGCATCGAGGGTGAACCTCCACCGTTGACGGCGGGGGGCAGCGCCAACTGGACGTGGTACAGCTACACCGATCGGGCGGATCAGTATTGTGCCGCCGTCGCCGTGGAGTACGGTGGCTGGCTCTATCGAGCGACCTATGGGCCCCAGGGCGCGTTGCTCAACACCGAAGTCGTCGCGCCCTAATCCTGTTGCCGATAGCAAGCGGTCGGGTTTTTTGAAAGTGCCTCCTCCCTTGGAGGTCGGGGGGATGCTCGGGGAGTGGGGTGTTGTTGGGTCCTTATGATAGATCGGGACGATATCGAAGTGCCGGAAAGCTGGCAGGCGTTAGACATCGCCGCCTGGCGCGGCCCGATTCTGGTGGTGGGCGCCAGTAACACGGGGAAAAGCACCTTCGCCCGTTACCTCTACCGGCGTTTACTGGAGACGCACACGTACGTCGCTTTCCTCGACGCCGACATGGGGCAAAACAGCTACCGGCTGCCGACGACGATGGTCGTGGCCCGCAACGAAAGCTCGGGGGAGGTCGCCTTTCCGCCTTGCGCGGAGCGACATCTCTGGTTTGTGGGGGGTAACGCGCCGCCCGGTCACATGCTCCGCGTGATCCTGGGCCTCTCCCGCCTTGTGCAGGCGACCCGGGCCGAGACGCTGATCATCGACACCACGGGGTTCGTCGACGCCCGCTTTGGCGGCACCCACCTCAAGTGGGCGCAGGTGGAGCTGCTGCGCCCCTGTACCGTCGTGGTTTTTCAACGCGAGCGGGAGCTGCGCTCGCTGCTGCTGCCCCTGCATCCGCTGCCCGGCGTGCGCGTGATCGAGCTCTCTGTGCCGGCGGGAGTGCGGCTGCGCTCTCGGGAGGAGCGGCGTGCTTATCGAGCGGCCTGCTACCGTGAGTACTTCGCAGAAGCGCGCCGGGTCTCGCTCAACTACCACGGACTGGCGGTCTTCCCCGCGCGTCGTTTTCTGCCGGGGCGCTTGGCGGCGCTGGAAGATCGGGAGGGCTTTGCGCTGGCCCTCGGCTTTGTGGAGGGTGCAGACGAGCGTGTCGTTCATCTGCGCGCGCCGCTCCTCCCCGGACGGGAAGAGACGGTCGCGGTGCTGCGCCTGGGGGATCTGCGCCTCGACACCGAGACCTTTCAGGATTGTTATCTCTGACTGTGGAGGCCCCAGTTGACGGGCCTCGTGACCGTGAAGGGGTGCGTTGTACCTGTTTGATCAAAAAATGAAACGGTTTTGGTTGACGTGAGCCAGCCGCTGTTTATAATGAGGCTGCGTTTGCGCGGTTCATCATCTTGACTATACTAAGATATCACTACACACAGGGGATGGTCGACTAAAAATCCGATTTGTCTCGATTTTTTCAGGCGAGTCATCCTATTGTTGGAGGATAGATCATGGAGATCAAGAAAGTTGCTCTCGTCCTGGTTGACATCAGCGGCTACACGCGGTTCCTTCAGATGCACGCTGCCAGCCTGCTTCACGCGGAGGAGATCATCACGGAGCTGATGGAGGCCGTCATCGACAAAGCCGATTATCCGCTCACGCTCAATAAGTTGGAGGGTGACGCAGCGCTGCTCTACGCGGAGGTTGAAGAAAACCCCCAGGCCGCCGTGCACGACATCGCCCGGCAGGTGTTGGGGTTTTTTGCGGCTTTCAAGCAGAAACAGACCACGCTTGTGGAGGCCGGTGAAGGGGGCTGCCCCTGCGAGGCCTGCCGGAACATCGCCCAGCTGCAGCTCAAGGCGGTGTTGCATTACGGTGAAGTCGTCATGAAGCAGATCCGGCAGTTTGAAGAGCTGGCCGGCAACAACGTCATCCTGATCCATCGTCTGCTCAAGAACAGCCTGCCCTCGCGGGAGTACATTTTGATGACGGAAGATTTCTACCGTCTCTACGGAGACATCACCGAGCTCGCTGCTCAGGAACACATAGAAGCGTACCCTGAGCTGGGGGCGCTCAAGACTTTTGTCGTCTACCCGCCGCAAACCGTGGAGTTGCGCGTGCCGGATGTCAAGCCTATGAGTCGGCCCAAGGGGATATGGGAAGGTCAACGCTTGACCTTTGCCGGGTTGTGGCGTCGGCTTTTTGACCGCAAAGGGCCGTTTCGGCATCTTCAGGCCGGTTGACGAACCCTAGATCTTTGTAGTACAGCGGAGTCGCATGCATGTACTCTGAGACGACACTCCGCTGTCACTTTGAGCCTGATACCCCGGCTGCACGCCGGCGTGCTTTTATTCTTCCGCTGGTAAAATTTCCACTTCGACGGTCACGTACCCCCTCGTTGTCACTGAGAATGTCATCGTTGATGCGGAAGTAAAGCCGGCCAGACCCATTGGCCGTGAAGGTGCCACTTTTATGGCGCCTCGCGCAGCAGCTCTACGACAGGCGCCATCTCCCCGCCACTGGTGATCCACTTGCTATTCTCCTTCAGTTCTTGCGCGAGAAGCACCTGCGCGCACGCCTCGGCCAGGTCGCCCCTGGCTTCCAGTTCATCTAAGACAGCACGGATGGCTTCCTGCTGCGCTTCTGATGTGAGCGCGGTGCGTTGCGCCTCGGCCTTGGCGCGCTTGGTGATCTGGTAAGCTTCACCGTCGGCCTGCTTCTGCGCCGCGTAGAACTCGGCGTCGACCAGCGTACGACGCTACACGGCCTCGGCCTGCGCCTGCTCCTGGCGCTGTACGGCGACCATGCGATTCTTAATGGCCGTCACCACCTCCTGGGCGGCGACGCGCTCCGGATCTGTACGGTGATAAACTCGACGCCGTACTGGGCCTCTTTTTCCTGGAGCGTGAGTATTACCTCACGGTTGAGCTCGGCGCGGTTGTGCATCACCTCGGTCATGGCCTTGGTATTCACCGCGTCTCGAAGGTTACCCCGAACAAATTCAAAGACAATCCGCGCCGGGTTGTCTACCTCCAGGGCGAAGCGCTCGGGATGGACGATGTGCTAAGTGTATTGTAGGGAGACGTCCATGGTCACGTCGTCGGAGGTCATGGCCGGGATGCACTCCACGTAGTCCAATCGCTCGTTGACCTTGACGATGATGACCGTATCGACCAGCGGGATTTGGATGTACCAGCCTGGCTCGTCCACGTTGATGAAGCGTCCGCCGCGCAGGTGCAATCCGTGCTCGTAGGGCGGATCTTGTAGACCGCCGCCCGCCCCACGAAGAGCACGACGCCGACGATGACGAACACCGCCAGCACGGCCACGGCCAGCCGATAGAGCCGGCCCAGCGTGTTTATCGCAGGGCGCCCGGAACGTCTGGGGGATGTTTGCTCGTTAACCGATATGGATTCACTCATTTTTTAATTCCGATAGGTAATTCTACTAAAATAACGGCCTGCCACTCAGCCGCGCAGCGGAGCGGCGTCGGCTGGAGCCGCGGGTCAGGCGGAAGATATCCGGCACGCGCAATAAACCTCACCCAGCCAGACAAGAGGAGGAAGGCAGGTCTCCTCTGTCGCGGGGTGGCTGTCGGCAAACCAAGGCCCTATCATTGTCACCAGTAGAAACACCATGGATACCACTCGACCAACGGTCTTTGGTTTGCTGACCCGTAACACAGTCTCTTTACACATCTTATCCCTCCCTCTCTGAACATGCAGGATAACTTTCCCAACCTATCCAACAACTTCAGTCTATCAAAGTGTAAGGCCGTTGTCTACTGTGGAACTCCACAGGTTTTGGAACCCGTCGGTTATCAAAAACACCCTCAATGCCTAAGAACGTGCGAAGGCTGTTTTGTCGGGACGCTGGAATACGGTAAAATAAGCTATTGATAGCAAGCTATGCAAGGAAGGTGTTCCATGTCCCGAAGACTGCGACGAACGTTGTGCGTGTTTCTGCCCGCTATCGGTCCTTTGGTGGTCGTTATGGTGGCTCTAGGCGTGCTCTTGTTGGGCACCCTGTTAGCCGTATTCTATGGGATGAGTGCCTTCGAGGGGGCCGATGCACAAATCGAAAACGGCGGCGCGGTGTTGGGCATCTTCGTGCTGCCGCTCGTCGCTCTGCTCTTTGAGATTGCGGGGCTCTGGGAGCGAGCCGCACCGGCCAAAACGGTGTTAGGCGTGCTGGCCTTGGGTGCGCTCGCCTTAAGTAACGTGATCGTCGGTATCTCGCTTGGAACGAGTGACGAGTTTGAGAATCTCGCGACGGGCTTTCTAGGCTTTTCATGTCTCTGTTCTCCTGTGCTGCTCCTGGCAACCATTCTTCCGGTTTATGGACTTGTCAAGACACCTGCTCATCTGCGCGAGCTTCACCAGCAAGGTCTGGAGGAAGACGCGGTCGATTACATCCGACGCCAGGGTGGGGAGGTGACCTACCGGCAATTGGCCCGTGCTTTGGATGTTTCCGAGGAGCGTGTCGACCCACTCTTGCGCAAAATTGTGAAGGACAAAAAACTCCAGGGACTCCGCGAGGTGAAGTACCGCCGTTTCTACACCGTGTCCGCCTACGCGGAGCGGCAGTTGACGCTGCTGGGGATCATCGATTCGCGGGGCACGGTCTCGCTGCAGACGTTAAGTGAGGAGTTCGGCGTGCCGCAGGGTCTTGTTGAGGAATGGATTTATGCCTTGGTAAGGGAGGGCAAGTTCACGGGCTATCTGGACTGGGATAACGAGATCATCTACTCGAGAGAGGCGGAGAAGTTACAAGACCTCAGCCAGTGTCCCAACTGCGGCGCCGAGATGACGCTGGCGGGCAAGGGCACGACGCGATGTGAACACTGCGGTACCGAGGTCTTTCTCCCGGGAACGGAGCCGGCGTAACGATGCGGGTAGATCTCCACATTCACACCACGGCGTCGGACGGACGCTGGACGGCGGAGCAGGTAGTCGCGGGTGTCCAGGCGGAGGGCATCGAACTCTTCGCCGTCGCGGATCACGATTCCGTGGGCAACGTGCTGCGCACAGAGCGCCTGGCCCAGGAGGCCGGCCTGGCCTTTCTGCGCGCTGTTGAGATATCGACCCTCGATGACGGTGCGCTGTTCCACATCCTCGGATACGGCGTCGATCCCACCGACGGGGCACTCCGTGCCTTGCTGAGCGAGCACACCGAGAAGATGGCCGCCGTGGACGCGGAAGATATCCGGCGGCTCATCGAGCTGGGGTATCCGCTGGACTACGAGGAGTATCTGAGTTACGACTACGACCGCACGCGCGGTGGGTTCAAGTCCCTCAACTACTGCATCGACCGGGGACTGTGCACCGGCCCACGGGACTTTTTCGTGCGCCTTCGTGCGGAGCTGGGGCATCGCTGGCCCGAGTTTGTCCACCCGAGGGAGGCTATCTCCATCATACGTGGGGCCGGCGGACATCCCATCCTGGCCCATCCGGGTGAGAGCCTGGCGAAGCGCGGTGGTCTAAGCGAAGCCGCGCTGGTGCCCTTTCTGGAATACGGGATCGAGGGGCTGGAATGCTATTCCCAGTACCATGAAGCGGCAATGACGGCTTTTTGTGTGGAGTGGTGTAAGCGCCGAGATCTCCTCATCACCGGCGGCTCGGATTATCATGGGGGCTTTGTGAGTCGGCGTCTTGGCGTGCCTCGGATTGACCTCTCGGACCTGCGGCTGGGCCCGCTGTGGGAGGGAGGATAGTGAGCGGGCCGGAGCCTCACCTCACACGTCCAGGTTTTGCACCTCGCGGGCGTGACTCTGGATGAACCGGCGGCGCGGTGGCACCTCTCGCCCCATCAACATACTGAAGGTGTTGTCGGCGCGTTCGGCGTCTTCGATCGTGACGCGCAACAGCGTGCGCGTCTTAGGATCCATGGTTGTCTCCCAGAGCTGTTGCGGGTTCATCTCGCCCAGACCCTTGTAGCGCTGCAGGCTGTAGCTCTGCCCATCCAGACTCTTGAGGTAGCGCTGGAGCCCTTTTTCTGTGTAGATGTACTCCTCCGAGCGCCCGGATTTCACCAGGTAGAGCGGCGGTTGCGCTAAGAAGAGGTGACCTTCTGTGATTAACGGCTGCATGTAGCGGAAGAAGAGCGTCAACAGTAATGTGGCGATGTGCGCGCCGTCCACGTCCGCGTCGCACATGATGATGACGCGCCCATAGCGCAGGTTCTCGATGTCGAACTGCCGCCCGATGCCGCAGCCCAGAGCCGAGATAATGGCTTTGATCTCCCGATTGTTGAGGATGCGGTTGATGCTGGCCCGCTCTGTGTTGAGGATTTTGCCGCGCAACGGCAGAATCGCCTGGAAGTGTCGATCGCGGCCCTGTTTGGCGGAGCCGCCGGCAGAATCACCCTCGACGATGAAGATCTCCGTCTCCGCCGGGTCGCGGCTGGAGCAGTCGGCCAGCTTGCCGGGCAACGTCATGCTTTCCAACGCGCTCTTGCGGATCACCAGATCGCGTGCCTTGCGGGCCGCCCGACGGGCTTTGAAGGAGGTCAGACATTTGTTGCCAATCCGTCGCGCCGCGCGGGAGTCCTTCTCCAGAAACTCCGCCAGCGCCTCGTTGACGGCGCTTTCCACCAATCCTTTGACCTCGGGGTTCATCAACTTGACCTTGGTCTGACTCTCGAATTGCGGATCCGGGATCTTGACGCTGATCACAGCGGTGAGCCCTTCCCGCACCAGGTCACCGCTCAGGTTGGGGTCTTTCTCCTTGAGCAGGCCGGATTCGTGCATGTACTCGTTGATGGTGCGCGTCAGCGCGGACCGGAAGCCGGTGAGGTGGGACCCGCCGTCTATTGTATTGATGGTGTTAGCGAAGGCGAGCACCGTCTCTCGGTAGCTGTCGGTGTACTGCAGCGCTACTTCGACGGTGGTGTTGTCGATCTCCCTTTCTACGTACAGGGCGTCGTGAAGGGTCTTGCGCTTGCGATTTAGGTATTGAACGAAAGCCAGGATGCCGCCCTCAAAGTAAAAGCTCATACGGCGGGGAAAGGGCTTCTCGCGCTCGTCGATCAGATCCATACGCACACCACGTGTGACGAAGGCCATCTCCCGAAAACGCTGAGCGAGCGTATCAAAGTTGTAGTCTACGTTCTTAAAAAGCGTCTCATCGAACTTGAAAGTGATGGTGGTCCCCGTCTCCTCGTCGATGGTATCACGGAGTTTCTCCACCTCAGTCATGGGGATGCCTGTCTCGTAGCGCTGACGGTAGAGCCCGTGCTCCTTTCGTACCTCCACCTCCATCCATTCGGAGAGCGCGTTGACGGCCGAAACGCCGACGCCGTGCAGGCCGCCGGAGACTTTGTAGCCGCCACCGTCGAACTTGCCCCCCGCGTGCAGCGTCGTCATCACCAGTTGGAGCGCTGAGATCTTCTTTTCGGGATGCTCTTCCACGGGGATGCCACGCCCGTTATCCCACACGGTGACACTGCGATCTTCGTGGATGGTCACGCGGATGTGATCGCAGGCCTCGGCCAGCGCTTCGTCGATGGAGTTATCCACAACCTCGTAGATCAGGTGATGGAGGGCGCGCACGTCGGTGCCGCCAACATACATGCCGGGCCGCCGTCGAACCGCCTCCAGGCCTTCCAATACCTGGATGGTCGATGCGTCGTATTTCATTTCGGTTTGCTCTCGTTCTGCCATACTGTCCTCGTCTCTACACTATGCGCCGTATCCTTCTCCGTATCCGTTCCAGTTTTCTGTAAGATGCGATGCGCTTGCGGTAAGCATGAAGAATGCGGAGGATGTCGTCCTAATATCGACAAAGATACTATGCCTCTGATGAGTGAGCCGTGCGCACTGCGTAAAGCTTCTGGAGCGCTTTAAGATACCTCAGGCGCTCCCGGTAAAAGATGAACAACGTCGTCATGAGCGCAGTGCTCACCACTGCGTGTCCGCCGATGCCGACCAGCGTAATCCAGCTCTCCGGCTCGGGCAACGCCCAGACGAAATTCAAGCCCTGGGACATCACCAGGATTACCAGCAACAGACTCAGCGTGCCAGGGAAATCGGTCTGGGTCAGGATGATACTCTCTTGTAGGGCCTGCAGGGGGGGCTTGCTGAACTGTACAATGCCGGGCACGGTATATAACGTGTGCAACAGCGTGAAAAGCCCGCCGGAGAAGAACAGGATCAACACAAAGCCGGAAAACCCGATGCTGATAAAGCTCGTCAACATGACGATGAGCATCCCTGGTATGCTCAACATCAAGAGCGCGGCAAGGAGCCAGAGCGTCAGTTTGAGCAAGCTGCCCCAGATGTGCGCCGGCGTCGAGGGGGGTGGGGGGGAAGACTCCTCGGTCGTCTCGTTGCTCGCTACCCCGATGCGCCACAGGTAGAAGGCGCTCAGCCCTAACTCCACGATGACGATCACACAGACCCATCCCAGTGCCGTGGTTATGCTTTCCACGGGAATGACAGAACGGGGCCCTAGCGGGCGCGTCACGGTCAGGCGTTGCCCCATGAAAGTGGGGAGGCCGAGCAAGGGGAAGGGTTCCAGGAGGCTGAAGAGATTGTAGACGTCAGCCGCCTCCTCCAGTATCTGATGTAAGAGTTGGGTTGTGGTTTCCGCATTCCCCGAGGTCAAAGACGCCCTCAACAGTTGTTGGAGCTCTCGTAGCAAGGGCTCCAATGAAAGGCGCGGTCCCAACCAGAGATAAAGGTCGAGCAGGAAGGGCAGAAATGCCAGTTGAGGGCGACGGGCGACGATGTCAAAACCTTCTGTCAGGCAGGCAATGACGTTTTTGGGTTTTTTGGGCTTGGCGTTGGGTTCTTTTTCGTCTATCACTGAACCATTTTACCACATTTGGGCTAAATGACGAGTGAAGGTCGGTGAGGATGGGCTGAGTGGTTTCAAAGCAGGCTTCTTTTTGTTCGGGCGATTGTTTTCTGGCCCGCTTTGGGTATAGTGATAGCAAGGACTGAAGCGTAAGCCATAAAGAGGAGGCCGTGATGCCGGCGGACGACGTGAGACGCGACGTATTGAAAGCCGACGTGTGGGAGGAGCTGCGCGACGTGCCCAGTGATCAGCGCCGGGGGCTGCCGCGTCCACCGCTGCAACAGCCCTATCCGAAGGGCGCACCGTTGATCGATCTACCAGTGCCCCGGCGTCTCGACGTGGCGCCGGTCTCGCTTTTCACCGCTCTGCGCGAACGCAAGAGTCACCGCGCCTACAGCGCCGCCCCCCTCTCTCTGGAGGAGCTGGCTTTCCTGCTGTGGGCTACGCAGGGCGTGCGCCGGCTCATGCGCGGCGACCGGGCCCTTTTTCGCACCGTGCCCTCGGCCGGCGCCCGTCACCCCTTCGAGACCTATCTGGTTCTCAACCGCGTGGAAGGCATTGAGGCTGGCCTCTACCGCTACCTCTCCCTGGATCATCGGCTCTGTTGTCTTCGAACGGGGGCCCATCTGGCCGAGCGCGTGGCCAGAGCTTGTCACCATCAGACCTTTGTTGCCCAGAGCGCCGTCACCTTCGTCTGGACGGCGATTCCTTACCGCACCGAGTGGCGTTACGGTAAAGCGGCTCCCAAGTTGATCGCCCTGGATGCCGGTCACGTCTGCCAGAATCTGTATCTGGCCTGTACGGCCGTTGGCGCCGGCACCTGTGCCATCGCCGCTTACAACCAGCGCGAACTGGATGCGCTCCTGGGCGTCGATGGCGAGGAGGAGTTTGCCGTTTACGTCGCTCCGGTGGGAAAATTGCCATCTGGCCGTTGAGGGCGAAGGGGCGCTCTTGAAGAATTCTTGGTAGACATCCCCGAAATAACTCATGGCTGCCCTGAAAAAGGGGGCAGCCAATGAAAATATGGGGTATATGTTGTGGTTGGGCGCAGCCAAACCACAACATATAGTATCCCTTTCTCTGCTGAAAAACCTTTTTCAGTAGAGTCAACTCATAAAAATCGGATTTCTTCGGGGGACAAAAGGCCCAGGCTCGACGCTTCCGCGCGCCGAGCCTGGGTGCGCTTCCTACGGCGTCTCACAGGCGATCTCGGTGATCTGCCAGCCGTGGCTCTCGTCCCGGGCGAGGGTCACATAGAAGCGGTGCCCCTCAAAGTCGGTGGTGACTTCAACGCGCGCTGCGTGGGTGTCGCTCTCGACCAACTGCGTTTCGACCCTGCCGGGCCGCGCCTGCGCGCAGAGGAAGGGGTCACCCATGCCCAACTGACGCTCGGACATCAGGGCGTCGGCATCGGCGATGGCGTCCGGGTGCAACTCAGGCCGATCGCGGTAGGCAGCGTCGATCCATGGGTTGCCGGGATAGCCCAGGTACCAGGTGTAAAAAGCGTCTACTACTGCCGTGGGTGCGGGGGCGTCGACCTCCCCGGTCGATCCCTGGTCTGTTTCCTCGAAAGAAAGTGTGTCCGCGCCACACCCACCTAACGATGCCACCAGGATCGCCCCGATGATGAGCAGAAAACCCAAACTCGCTTTCATATTTAAATCTCCTCTGTGAATGTTCTCAGCGTGATCTACCCTTAGAACGCCGAGGTGCTTCCTGACGTTCCTCTTTTTCCCTGGTCAGTCGGGGGGTTTTGATGCGCTGCTTTTATCAGATGTCTAACATCTTGTTTTATTTCTCTTCCAAAGGGGCTATAATGATAAGGGGTTCCCCCTGCTAACCGTTAAATATCCGGAGACGGAACGTAGTTGTTGGAGGTTATGCTATGGAATATTGTCGCGCAAAGAGCGTCGACGAGGCCCTCGCCCTGCACAACGAACCGAACGTTTGTTCGCGGTTGCTGGCCGGGGGCACGGATTTTATGATTCAGTTGCGGCGTGGGGAGTTCACCTGCGACCGCATTGTGGATGTGGGGCAGATTCCCGAGTTGCGCCGTATTGAGTGGCGCGATGACGAGCTCTTTATCGGCGCCAACGTCACCTTTGGGATGTTGTTGGCTCATCCCCTGATCCGCGAGCACGCCCCCCTCCTGGTGCAGATGGCCGCTGAAGCCGGCGCCGTCCAGCTGCGCAACATGGGCACTATCGGTGGTAATATCGCCAACGCCGCCCTTGCCGCCGACAGTCTGCCCGCGCTCATCGCGCTGGACGCGCTGGCCGAGGTTGTTGGCTTGCAGGGGAAACGTGAAACGCCTCTCGATAAGCTCATCACGGGGCCGGGCCGTCATACGCTGCAGCCAGGGGAGATCATCACAGGCTTCCACTTCCGCCCCCCCGAGGGCCGCAGTGTCTTCCTCAAGGTGGGACGGCGCAATGCTCTCAACATCGCCCGCCTCTCCATGAGCGCCGTGGGCCGTCTGGACGACGCCGGACGCATCGCCGAGGTGCGCCTGGTCCCTGGGGCGGCCCTCAGGCACACCCGTCGCGTCACCGAGGTCGAGGAGCGGCTGTTGGGCCGGCGCCCGGAGTCGGCGCTTTTCGAGGCCGCCGGACGGCAGATGGCGGCGCTGATGATCGAGATCTCCGGTCGGCGCTGGTCCACCGACTACAAGGAGCCGGTCATCGTTACCCTGACCCGGCGTGCGCTGGCGTACGTCTTCGCCGCCGACGCTGAGGCAGCCGATGCCCAGCGGCTGGTGCTGATGGAGCATCTGCACCGTCCACCGGAGGAGACGGTGGCGGCGCAGCCGCCCGAGCCGGCGCAACAAGTTCACACCCGGATCGTCCACGAGGGACCGCCTCAATGCCTCAGTTTCACCCTCAACGGCGAGGAGGTGAGTGCCGAGGTGCCGGTGGGGCTGAGCCTGCTTACCGTGTTGCGGGACACCTTTGGGGCGCTTTCCGCGAAAGAGGGCTGCAACAGCGGGGAGTGTGGCGCCTGCACAGTGCTCCTCGACGACGAGGCCGTGCTCAGCTGCCTGACGTTGGCCCATCAGGCCGACGGGCGTCGGGTGGTGACCGTCGAAGGCATGCGCGGCCCTGACGGTGGGTTGACCGATCTGCAGCAGGCGTTCATCGACCACGGTGCGGTGCAGTGCGGCATCTGCATCCCCGGTATGTTGCTCTCCGCCGAAGCGCTGCTGGCCCGTAACTTGCGTCCCACCCGTGAGGAGATCCGCTACGCCATCGCCGGCAACCTCTGCCGTTGCACCGGTTATCGGCAGATCGTGGACGCTATCGAAGCCACCGCAGCCCAACGCAGAACCGAAAAGGAGGCCTGATGATGGACGAAACCCGCTACATCGGTAAGCACAGCCGCCGCCTGGACGCGGTGGAAAAAGTGACCGGGCGCGCGCGTTTCGTGGGCGATTACTACTTCCCCAACATGTTGCACGCCAGGGTGTTGCGCAGCCCGCTGCCCCACGCGCGCATCGTTAAGTTGGACGTGACGCCCGCCTTGGAGGTGCCCGGTGTCATCGCCGCCATCACCTCGGAGGATTTTGTGGATCACGGCAGCTACGGCTTCCCCATCGCCGACAACTACATCTTGGCTCACGAGCGGGTGCGCTACGTGGGCGAGGCCATCGCCGCCGTGGCCGCCGAGACTCCGGAGGCCGCCGAGGCCGGGCTGCGCGCCATCGTCCTGGAGCTGGAACCGTTACCCGGCGTCTTTGATGCGGAGGCGGCGTTGGAGCCCGACGCTCCTCTGGTGGGCCCCACAGGCTGGGATGCGGAGGAGTTGCCGCGTGGCAATCTCGCCGCCCACAACATTGTGCGCAACGGCGAACCTGACCCTCTCTTTGCCGAGGCCGATGTCGTCTACGAGGGGCACTTCACCACGCCCCGCCAGGAGCACGCCTATATCGAGCCGGAGGGCGCGGTCGCTCTGCCTACGCCGGAAGGGGGAGTCATCGTCTACGCCGATGACCAATCTCCCTTCGTCAACCGTAACACGCTGATGCGCGTGTTGGGCTTGCCCCAGGAGAAAGTACGCGTTGTCTCGGCCTTTGTGGGCGGCGCCTTCGGCGGCAAAGATGACATCTGCTACGAGACGTCGGGACAGGCGGCGGCCCTGGCTCTCAAAGCGGGCCGCCCCGTTCGGTTGATCGTCACCCGCGAGGAGTCCATGATCGCCTCCTACAAGCGCGAGCCGACACGGGGGACGGTGCGCCTGGCAGCGACTCGCGACGGCAGGCTGCAGGCGGCCAAGGTCGAGCTGCTGATGGATAACGGTGCTTATTCTGCCGCCAGCCCTTTTATCGGTTGGCGGGCGGCCATGCATGCAGCCGGAGCCTACCGTTACAAGGCCGCCCACATCGACGTTTACACAGTTTACACCAACAACGGCTGGAGCGGAGCCTTCCGTGGCTTCGGTAACACCGACGCCGCCCTCATCATAGAGCGGGCCGTCGACGAGCTGGCGGAGCAGCTGGGGATGGATCCTCTCGACTTCCGCCTGCGCAACGCGCTGCGTGAGGGCGACCGCGCGGCTACAGGGAACGTCCTGGATTTCGAGGTGGGACTGATCCAGGCGTTGGAGTGGGTCCGGGCGGCCTCTGATTGGGACCGCAAGCGGGCGGCGTACGCCCAACAGCCGTCCGACGCCGAACGCCGTCGAGGGATCGGCGTCGCTTGCATTCACCACGGCACTTCCCTGGGTGCCGAAGGCGCCGACTTCGCCGTGAGCACGTTGACCGTCAACCCCGACAACTCCCTCACCCTTACATCGGGCCTCACGGACTACGGACAGGGCTCCCGTACAGTCTTTCCCCTGGTCGCGGCGGAGGTGCTGGGCGTGGACGTGGCGCGTATCCACATGCCCCGTCCCGACACGGAGACGGCCCGTGACTCCGGGCCTACGGTCGCCAGCCGTGCCTCGATCCTCGGGGGGAACGCCACGCGCGTCGCCGCTGAGCAGCTGCGCCGATTGCTGCACAACGTCGCCGCCGACCTGCTCGGTTGTCAGCCGGAGCAGATTGTCCGTCACGGTGAGCAATTCATCGGTCCGTCGGAGGAGCCTGTGACCTTTGAGGACGTGACCGCGCACGCACGCGCCCTGGGCCTCGAGCTGCACACCACGGGGCGTTGGGACATGCCTGAGATTCACTGGGACATGCAGACCGGACAGGGGAAACCCTACAGCACCTACTCCTTCGGTGCGCAGGTGGCGGAGGTGGAGGTCGATCTGGGGACGGGCAAGGTGCAGGTGTTAGGGATCTGGGCTGCTCACGACGGCGGACAGCTGCTCTTCCCCATCGGCGCCTACGGACAGATGTACGGGGGGGTGGTCCAGGGATTGGGCTACGGGCTGCTGGAGGAGTTCACCTTTGACCACGGCTACCCCAGAGATGTCAACTACGATACCTACCTCATCCCTACCTCGGTGGATGCGCCGGAAATCGAAGCGCACTTTGTGGAGACGCGCTGGGAGCACGGGCCCTTTGGCGCGAAGAACCTGGCGGAACCGGTGATGATCCCCACGGCGCCTGCGCTGCTCAACGCCATCGCTCACGCTACCGGTCGGCGGTTGCACGAGGCCCCCGCGACGCTGGAGCGCGTTCTGCTGGGTCGGCAGCTGCGCAAGAAGGCCAGCCGCTGGCGCCTCCACTGTGCCTTGGGGCGAGAAGAAACGTAGTGTTCCGTCAGGCGTGATCGAATGGATAGAGGGGGGAGCGTTGGATGGCGTAATTTCAAATTTGGCTGCCCTGAAAAAAGGGTCAGCCGGAGAAATATGAGGTATATGTTGTGGTTGGACGCAGTCTAACCACAACATATAGTATCCCTTTCTCTACTGAAAAAGTTATTTTAAGTAGATTCAAATTTTCCATCTTTTTTAGTTGGGTCGCTTGTTGGATCCAAAGAAAGCCTCGGAGATGAAGGCCTGCCCCGGCACCCGGCGGCGTTCCAGATCCTGCAGGACGGCCTGGCGGTTGTAGAGCACCGTGCGCTTCTCCAGCCTGTAGGTTCCGTCTTCCGCCACGTGCAGCAGGACGAAACGCGCCCGTCCGTCGACCGAACAGCCCAGCGCGCCGGGATTGATGTACCGTGCGCGGCCCGTGTGATCGGCCGGCGGGTGGTGGTGCCCGTAGAAGACCAGGTCCGCGTGGCACCCGGCGAACATGGCATCCAGTTGCGCCGGGGTGGGATGCTCGACCACCGGATGCAGGTCCCAGCGGTCGCCGCCCGGCGCGTAGTGTAGGAAGCAGAGCCGTCGCCCGTAGATCGTACGCTCGATCCGACGGGGAAACCTCCGCACCGCAGTGCGGTAGTCCGGCCCCAGTACACGCTGCATCCAACGTACGTGCTGGAACTCCAGATCCGTCATGGCATCCGGCTGCTCCCTTGGCATCCCGTTGAGATACCGCAATTCGTGATTGCCCATCAGCAGGTGGGCGCGCGGGGTCTCCAGCAGCAACTCCAACGTCTCGCGGGGATGAGGCCCGATCCCGATGGCGTCGCCGGTGTGATAGAGGACGTCGTAGCCTATCCGGCAGATGACGTCCAGGGCTGCCTCCAGGGCAGGTAGGTTAGCGTGCGCGTCGGTCATCACGGCGGCAGTAAACATGGATCAGTAGACGGCGTGCAACGCTTTGACCAGGCTGGTGGCCCGCAGGCCGCTGATCACACCGACGCCGATGACGGTGCCTACAAAGGCGCGGATCAGGTGTTCGAAAGGCGCCAGCGGTGCGATCGCCAGCCACACTTCGTTGGGCCAGTTCGAGAAGAAGTAAACCACGGTGGCCGTGCTCAGATGCGTCAGGCCGGCGGCGCTCCAGGTGCCCAGGAAGAGCGCCGCGCCGAGGCGCCTTAAATCCCTGGATTGCAGCCGGCGTCCGATCCATCGGCGCGTCGGCAGGACGAAGAGCAGCAGCGCCGACCAGTTGATGAAAGAGCCGAGGAGCACGGCATACCAGGCGGCGCCGTTCTGGACGATGGCGCGCACGCCGTACAGGCCGTAAGCCCCCATGAAGAGAAGGGAAAGGGGTAGCCACCACCAACGGCGCTCCTTTTCGACCGTCATGGCGCCGGCGGCTAACCCGCCCAAGGCTGCGCCCAGCACCGTGGCGACGGGCATCGTCGTCGTGTGGGGCGCCAGCATCACCCCCACCAGCGCGCCTACGGCGTTGGCCACCGCGCCGGCGACCGGTCCCAGCAGCCAGCCCATCAGCGGGTAGACGCTTTGGCTCAGGGGGAAGCTCTTCCCCGAAGTGAGCACGATGGAGAGTGGGACGAAGGCCAGGGCCAGTACGATGCTCGCAGCGGTGACCACGTATGAGACGGGCGCGCCGTCAATGGTGGGGCCTGTGTGCGGCGCGACTTGTCGCTCTTCACCGGAGAGTTGTTCGTTCATGATAACCTTTCTGTTGTTATGGGGATCGCTCGGGCGCCGACGTGCCGGGGAGGTGCAAGGCTGGATCGCCCAGGATGGTGAAGCCCCAGCGCACGTCGCGCGAGCCTGGGGTCTGGAGCGCGGTCAGCCAGGCGTCGCCCAGCCGGGGCGTCTCCTGCAGCGCCGCGTAGAAAGCGGCGGCATAGGGTTTTTGTTCAAACGTCGTCGTCTCGCCGACGGGACCAAGAAACGCCGCCACGCCACCCTGCGGCTGCGCCAGCCAGACCTCGGCCATGGAGGGCTGGCGCGTGTGGGTGAAGTGTGCCGCGAGACAGGTCCATGCCACGACGACCGAGGGATCGTCCCACATAGCCCCATCCTCGATCAGCAGCACACCCTCATCGCCCAGCTGGCGCAAGCTGCCGTGTCCGACGTAGGTGAGCACGCGAGGCCCGTCGCTCAACGTGCTCAGCAGCGTGTCGCGGCACGTCGGGTCGCCGGCGTCCAGGCGCGGCGCATCATCTCCCTCTGGGAGCAGGGCGGTCAGCGCATCCACCGCGCTGACGAACTCCTGTTCGTCGTCGTTGAGGAGCACGGATGAGGCCTCGGCGGCGTTCGCTTCCCAGGCCAGTGTCTTCGCCACCATGGCCTCGACCTCGGCGACGCTTGCGGCGGGGAAGCGACCCACGGCCACGCGCGGATGTCCGGTCGCGTCTGTGCCCAGGAGGGCGTCGGCGGGCGTCTCGCCGAGCACGGTGGTGCGCGTGAAGGGCGTGACGACGCGCAGGGCGCCGTCCTCGCCGTCGTAGCCCCAGGGCTCTGTGGTCGCGTCGCCGACCAGCAGTGCGTAGCGCAGGTCGGGTAGCGTCTGGATCAAGGCGCGCAGGGACGCGGGGTCGGGTTGCCCGGTTCCCAAGGTGTCGTAGATGGACTGGGGTGAGACCACGGCCACGTTGAGGCCGGAAGCCTTCCTGTGATCGACCAGAGGTTGAATCGGCGGCCGGAAGGCGGGCGGCGCGATGACCAGGTACTCCGTCGCGCTGAGGGCGGCGGTATCCAGTAGCGCGGCGGGACGCAGGGACACGGGCGTCTGAGCCTGCTCCGGCGAGCCGATCCAGTAGCGGTGCCCGCGCAGCGTGCCGATGACGCCGTTTTCCGGGACGGCGCCGAGATCCAGCGGCGCGAAGGGGTCGGTCACGTCGAGTACGCGGGCCTGGGGCGACGCGCGCAGCGCGTCACCGGCTGCCGTGTAGACGCCCTGGGTCACCCGGCGCGGGTAGGTGATCTCCCAGCCGTCGATCCAGACGACGGCGACTTTGTCCTCGACCAGGGCCGGGGTCTGCAGGGTCAGGGTGTGCTCGCCGCCGCTCTCTTCGAGAGGCCAGGTGGCGGTGAGCGTCTGCATGCCCTGCCCGCTCCACGTCCACTCTCCGACGGGGGTGCCCTCCCAGGCGAGCACGGCGCGGTGGTCGGGTTGCGGCTGGAAGCCAGTGTGGCTCCAGAGGCGCACCATCGCGGTGATGGGGCCGGGCTGCGCGTCGGTGAGCACGACGGTCTGCTCCAAAGCGCCGGGCGTGTAGATGGGTTCCCAGAGCCAGGGCACGTCGGCGGTGGCCTGCGGGAGATAGCGGATGTCCTGCTCCCAGGTGACCGTCGCAAGGGCGGGCGCCGGTGAGGCGGTGGTCTCGGCGGGTTGGGAGGGCATGCGGTCGCCTGCGACGCCGGGTTCCAGCCGGACGACGGTGCGTTTAGTGTAGCGCGTTGTGCCGTTGGGAGCGAAGAAGAGCACGCCCCAGCCCCGGCGGGCGGGCAGGGGGAGATAGGGCAGATCGCGCGCGCCCATGCTGAGGCGCAGCGCGGGCGCGGCGTCGGTGTCCAGGCCCAGGTCACGCAGCGTCTGCGGCGAAAGCCAGGTTGCGCCTGTCTGCGCCAGCTCCACGAACCAGACGCCTGACGGAGAGGCGGTCGGCGGGTCGGCGGCCTGGGCAGTGCAGCCGCTGATCAAGATGACCAGGAGCAGGACGAGCCCGCGTCTCATGCGCCCTCTCTCTCCTTCCAGGCGCGCCAGATGCCCCAGCCGCCCGCGCCGATCAAGCCGGTGCCACTGATGAGCGTGATGATGAGCCAGCCGGGCGCGCGGCCGGAACGTGTGTTCACGTTCTGGATGTCACTCTGACCGATGGGGGCGGGGGCGCGCGTCGGCAGACCCCCGGCGATGGTGAGCGTGGACGAAGATGAGAGCTCGGGGGACGGGGTTGACGTGGTCGTGACGGTTTGCGGCGTTGACAGGGGGGAGTCGGCATGGGCGGTGGGCGACGGCGTCGGCGTCGCGGCGGTCTGCGCGTCACGGGGCGTTTCGGTCGGTCGCGGCGTCGCCGTCGCGGCGGCGTGGGTGCGCGGGGGGCGTGAGGTGGAGGTCTGGGTCGGGCGCGGCGTGCGCGTCGGTGTGGCGGTGCTGCCGGGCGGCACGGGTGTGCAGGCGCCACTGATGTCTAGTGAGATGGTACTTTCTTCGATGTCCCCGTCATGACCGACGGCGCGCAGCGTGTAGGTCTGATCGGTGCAGGGACAGACCCGCTCCTCGCTGTAGCCGCCCGGCACGCCTTCCCCGTTGAGCTCGACACGGGCTGCGTTATCCGTCTGCCAGCGCAGCGTGGTGCACTGACCGGCGTCGAGGCTGGTGGCGTCGGCCCAGAAGCGCAGGTAAACCGAAGGGACGGCTGTGGGCGCGCCGGGTTCGGGCGTTGGTGTAGGTGTGAAAGTGGAGGTCGGTTGCCCTGGCTCCGAGGTGCTCTCCCCGGTAGGGCTTGGGGAGGGGGTCGGCGTCGAGGTGGAAGTGGGCGTTGCGGAAGGCGTGGGTGTGTGGGTGGGCGTTGGCGTCGGACACCCCAGGCAGGCGGAGATCGGTCCGTGCAGCTCGGCGCTGTTGTCGGTCTCCACAGCCTCCAGTTTGTAGTAGTAAAGCGTCTCCCGGCTTATGTCGCTATCGGTAAAATCGTAGAAAGCGCCGGCAATATCTCCCACGGCCGGAATCAGCTCGGAGATACGTTGATATCCGGCATCCTCTTCTTGAGAGCGCTGGACGTAAAAGCCCAGCATATTGGTCTCGCTGGCCGTCTCCCAGGTGAGGTAAATCCGGTTGCTCTGTGCCTCTGCCTCAAAGTAAAGCAGGTCGACGGACGCGAGGACGAGGATCGGCAACAGGAGTGGGCTGATGATCAGCAGGCTGTACATCAGCAGATCGATCCCCCTCAGTCCCAACCAGGTTCTGGCCAGGATAAGATGCCAGAGTGTTTTGATTTTCTCACTCGCGCTCTGAGGATGCAACGGTATTATTTTACCCTCGCGTTTCAAAGCGGTGACTTTCCCCAGCACATCTTGGGGGGCACAGGGAGGATCGGGAGCCCGTTGCGCGTCTCCTTTGGTGAGCAGGCTTCCTTCGCGTGTGAAGTCAAGCAGACGATGCACCAGGAGTTGTTGTGAGACTCGGACGACGATCCAGTCCCCCCGCCGGAGATCTTCGGGGGCGACCGATTCCACCACGATCTCGTCGCCAGGGCGGAGGGTAGGCAGCATGCTACGCCCGCGCACGTGGAGGTGCAGCGTGCCGGGCCACGGCTTCTCTAGTGCGTCCCACCAGGAGGCTGTTTTGAGATCCACGGTTTAGTTGCGTATTGTTAAAGGAAGGTAAATGTTGTAGCTATAGACTGTCACCGCTGCCCGCCCGATGGCACTTTGAGAGGTAGCAGTAATCCAACCTTCTCCTGGCTTTGAATCGGCGGTGAATACCCCCTGGGCATTGATCACGCCGACGTCGGTAGACCATAGTACCGTCGCGTTCGGCAGTGGATTTCCCCACCGGTCGGTGACGGTGGCCGTCATCTGCTGTGTTGCTCCCACGGGAAGCTGCAGCAAGGCGGGGGTGACGCTTACGGTGGTGGGCTCGCGGGCTTGAACCTCGACGGTTATCGCATCGTCGAGCGTGCCCAATGTCGCGGTAATGTGTCCTTGGGTCGGCTGCAGCGGCGCGGTGAAAACGCCCTTCATTGGATGGATCTCGCCCACATCGGCGCTCCACGTTGGGGTTTCGTTGAGGATGTTGCCCCAAGCATCTATGACTTCGGCGTGCAGGGTGGCCGTCAGACCGGCACCGATCTTCAGAGGGTCCGGGCTCACGGTCATGGAGACGGGCTCACCCAGCACTCGGATGGAGATGGGGACAGAGAACTGTCCCAGGTGTGCCGTCAACGTCACGTAACCCGCCTCAGTGGGGGCGGTGAAGAGACCCCAGGCGTTCAGTGTGCCGTCGTTGACCGTCCAGGTGGGGGTGATGGTGAACACGTCCCCATAATGGGTTGTCCCGGTGACGTCGAAGGTCTCGGGGAGCGTCAACTGTGTATTGACGGTTAAGGTGACGCCGGAGGGTGTGGCCGTCAGGGAGTCCCACACGGAGAGCATCAACGTCGGATCACCCAGGAGGCTGTAGGTACGGGCCAGGTAGGAGCTGGAGACCGTCCGACGCGCCGGATGGGTAAGATCTCCAAGGCGGAAAATCCCCCCGTTGAACATGGCGTCGTACATCGCGTCGGCCATGTCATCCTCGATGTAGAGATAACCCAACCCCGCCGGACCGAAAAGTCCTATGGCGCCTCGATCCGTGAGCACTGTGGTGGCCCATTCACCAATGGAACGCACATCTTGACTGCCCAGCGAAGGATAGATGGGGGGGAAGAGCCAATAGCCGTCCCAACAATCCAAGGAGATGATAAAGGGAAGTCCTTCCATGGGGGGCAGCGTGGCCAGCTGCTCGTTGAGCAACAGTGGCTCGTGGGCCCAACGGTGGATGGACCCGTGTCCGGCATAGGTGAGCAGGATAGCCTCCTGGCCCCAGGTCTGGGTCAAGGCCTCAGTGGCCGCGGGGCAAGCGCCGGAGAGACCACAGTAATCCTGAATGTAGACGGTATGGGTGAGCAGCGTCGAGGGCACGTACTCCGCCATCAGGTGGTTCAACGTTGAGGCGAATCCCTCAATGGAGGTTTTTCCATCGTCGGCGACGAAGAGCGCCCGCTTCATCCAGTCCGCCGGAGGGCGGTTTTCATACGCGAGGATTTTATTCACGAACCCCGCTACGTCTTCCGGGGTGTAAGCCGGTATGCGTCCCACCGCCAGTTCGGGGAGGCCGTCGCCGGTGGTGTCGCCGAAATAGGCGTCCACGGGCACCTCCCCCTGATCGGGATCGATGAAATCCAGATAGGGGAGAATGACGGGTGGCGTCCATGGGCCGTAAGCCGCTTCGTTGTAGCCTTTGAGGTTGAAACTGGCGTCGCCTACAAGCAGGATATATTGCGGTGAGGGCCCCGGCCAATGCGTGTACGCATACGTGACGAAGGCCCGGATGGCTTCAGGGTGCACGATGCCGCCGTTGAACAGCGCATACGCATCCGCTACATCGACCAACTGCACTCGCATCCCCTGAGCACGGCGCTGTTCAATGAGGGGCTGTACGGCTGTGAAGTGGGTTGATGTAGCGAAGACGATGAGATCGGCGCCTGCGCCGGGGTTAAGCCAGTCGGCGGATGGCGTATATGAGGAGATATCGCCGGGCGAGCGGGCAACGTCCGTCTCTGTAGCCAGGTAAATTTTCTCTGTCGAGGTCATATCCTGGAATGCCAACTGATAGTTGCCACCGGATCCGGTGATCTCCCCTCCGATCAAGCGTGTCGGGGTGAGAGGCTCGCTCACATCGTAGAGCTGTAGGGTGGATGTGCTGAATTCTGTCAGCGTGACGGCAACGGTGCCGGAGAGTTCAACCCCGAATTCAAGAGCGCCCTCAACAGATACCATCTTTCGCGGGTACCGGATCTCGAACCAGTTCAAGTAGATACGCTGAGCTCCACTGTCGGTGAGAATGGCCATATCAAGCGTGTTTTGTCCTTCCACCAGCGCGGTTGCTGAGAAGGGGAGCGTCGCCACATGCCCCACGTCGCCGGACCATGTGGCCTCTCCCACGACGGTGCCGTTCAGCGTAAAACGGACCCGATGGGCGTTGGTGGTCCGTCCGGCCAACTCCACAATCAGCATGGCGTCATGACTCCCTGCAGCCAGGTCGGAGAGCGTAACAGAGTAGCTGCGCGTGACCGGTGAGGAAGCCGTCACGTCGTCCCAGAACCACGTGGCGTCGGTGCCCGGTGTGGTCGACCAACGCGACCACCAGATGAGATTCTCCTCGGCGTGCAGTGTCTCCGTATACCAGGTGACCGGTGTGCCAAGACCATTCGGCGTCACGTCGCGGGTCGCCATGCGCAGGCCCGGCGTGGTCGCGTCGACGGTCAGCCAGTAGACGTTCTCGTCGGTGTACTTCTCGTCCTGGGTCGAGCCGTGGAACTTCTCGCCGTAGAAGTAGAAGGCTTCGCCCGGCTCGAAGGTGTCGCCCACGTCGCTGGCGTCCAGGGCGACTTCCTGCCCGCGCCAGAAGAGGCGGTAGGCAGCGGGGTCGGCGTCTGCGACGGGCACCCCTGCTGCGTTCAACGTCGCGTAGCTCAGGGCGTAGAGGCCGTCGGTGATCACGCCGATGCGCCAAGCGGGCTCGGGGAGCGGTATGGGATCGGCGGGGTCGGGCAGCGAGGAGAGCGCGACTTGCGAGGCCAGGCGCTCGGGGGACATGGCAGGATCGGGCTCCGGCAGCGGTGGATACTCGATCTGCGGCCCCGGAGGAGAGGCCCAGGTGACGGTCTGGATCAGGCCGAGGAGTGCGATGGCGCCTGATAAAGCCAACGCCATCCAGGCATAGCGAGCGTGTTTGTTTCCCACAATAAGCCTCCTTCCAGGCGGGGGGCGATGATCCTGGCATTAAGCCCCGCCTCTGCTGAAAGGAACTTTTCAGCGGAGGGAGGGGTGCTATGCTATGTGGCGTGCTTGTGCACGACACCCTCACGCCATGTCCCCACGTTTCTCCCTGCTCACCCCTTTTTCAGGGCAGTCAACACCGACTCCACTGAAAAAGGGGGAAAATCGGATTTCTAGTCGGCCATCCCCTGTATCTATTGATCTTGACCGCGAATTCTCCCACATGTAGGGGTGAGTTTTGGAGAAATCCGATTTCTATGCGTTATTTCAGTAGAGCCAACGCTCTGCTGAAAAAAAGGTCCAAAGCTAGAGATTTTACCGCTTCTCTTGGTAGAGTCAACACTGACTCTACTGAAAAAATCGGATTTTTAGCAAGACATCCCCTATATCTAGTGGTTTCAACCGCGAATTTTCCCACATGTAGTGGCAAGTTCCGGAAAAAAAATCCGATTTTTAGGACCTTTTTTCAGCAGAGTCAACACTGGATATATTGGTACTGTGCGACCAGAAGATGAGAAGCACCCGTTTTTCGTTTTAGAGTTCGGCTCTATGCATGCGCCTCCCGTAGCAAAAAGCGCGTTTCGCCCGAATAGTTGCAAATCTGTATGTGCTTGACCTCTGAAGTGTGGTGCCCAGGTGACAAAGTGCCCGCCCTGGAAGATATGGCGTTCTCCCGGGGAGACTTTGCGGTAAAACGAAACGCCCGGCGGCAAAAAGATCGGGTCGGCGAGAGGTACCCTCTCGTCGCCCTTTGATCCAAGTGCTTGACAACCCTTAACGACTCCCGATTATACCATGATTTCTGTCATGGGGGCGTTTGCCAGGGCGGTGAGATCTTCACAGGTGGCTCGTGCGCTTTCTTGAAGAGAGCGACGAACCGCTTAAGGCAGAGAAGGGCGACTGCAAAGTCGCCCTTCTGCGTGTTCACCACGGTAATAATGCCACCGAAGTGATTGAAGCCCTCTCTTAACGTTAGCCGGGCATATCCAGGTCTAGGGGGTCCTCCGGTATTCCGAGAGGGCTGCCTGCCTGCACTTCTAATTTGCCTTCATAGATGATTTCCGGCGCCTCGTACATACATCCTCCTTTTTTGGGAGTAGCGGCTTTTCAGGCCCTCGACTGTATACCACCCATTATATCTAACTTTTCAGACAATTGCAACCCCCTTTTTTGCGGCCTTGGTATCCTCAATGCTCTTGCGGAGCCCGCGCTGCTGTGGGTGTGTGGCCTGCTTGCAGGTCCTCATATAGGGCCGCGGCGAAGAGATAGGACGAGAGACGGTTGAGGAAGGCGAGATTGTCGGGGCCGATGTTGGCTTCCCGATCTGTGAGGACGACCACCCGTCGTTCGGCTCGACGTACGGTAGCGCGGGCCAGGTGACAGGCAGCCCCGGTCGGCGAGTCCCCCGGCAGGACAAATCCCTCCAGCGGAGGGAGCCTGGCTTCTAACTGGGCGATCTCTTGCTCCAACCACATCACATCCTCTCCGGTGAGTCCCGGATAGTTGGCGCGGGCTTCGGGAACCGCCGACAGGTGTGACATCAGGCGGTAAAGCCGCCGCTGACTTTCCAGGAGCGTCCGTTGAACTGGGGGGGAGAGGGCCTGCGCGCGGGCGACGCCGAGGGTGGAGGTAGCCTCGTCGAGGGTGCCGAGGGCCTCCAGGAGCGCGTCGGCTTTGGAGAGCCGCTTCCGACCTTGCAGACGAGTGGTCGTCCCTGTGTCGCCTGTGCCGGTGTAGAAAAGAGTGTCCTTCATAGATACCTGCCTGTCAAATCGGCTTTCAGACGTATCGTCAAAGCCGATTTTTCCCCCCTTTTTTCAGGTGAGTCATACTTTCAGACATTGTTCTGTCCGATCAGGTGGACGTAGTTAGCCCGCTCGAAGGCCGTGGGGTTGGGGCTTTTCTGATGGCTCAGGAGGCCGCGCATCTGCTCCGGGTTCTCGTACTCGTGTGCGTCCATCCACGCTTCCAGGCCTGTGACCAGCTCGGTCAACGCATCGATGCCTTCCTGCAGGAGCACCGAGCAGACGTTGGCGACGTCGGCACCGGCCATGATCGCCTTGACCACGTCCTCAACGGTGTGCACGCCGGTGCTCAGCGCCAGGGAGGCGTTGAGCCGTCCGTAGAGGATGGCGATCCAGCGCAACGGCAACAGCATCTCCTTTGAGGAGCTCAAGTGCAACTTGCGAACAGTTTGCAGGGCCTCAATATCCAGATCGGGCTGATAGAAGCGGTTGAAGAACACCAGCGCCTCGGCGCCGGCGCGGTCCAACAGGGTAGCGATGTGGGGGAGAGAGCTGAAGAAAGGGTTCATCTTCACGGCGATGGGGATGGAGACGTGTTGTTTGACGTTGCGCAGCAGTTCGAAGTACAGCGCTTCGACCTGGGCGCCGGTCAGGCGGTGGGAGGTGGGAAGATAATAGATGTTGAGCTCCAGGCCGTCGGCGCCGGCTTCCTCGCAAAGCGCAGCGTAGCGCAACCAGCCGCCCAGACTGTAGCCGTTGAGGCTGGGGATGATGGGAATATCGACGCTCTCCTTGGCCCGACGGATCAGGTCGAGGTACGCGTGCTCGTCGCGGCGGTATATGTCTTGAGGTGGGAAGAGGTCGATCATCTCGGCGTAGCGATACTTCGTGCTTTCAATCATTTCGTCAAGGAATTGGGCCTCCTGGTCGATCTGCTCTTCGAACAGCGAGTAGAGGACCACGGCGCCGGCCCCGGCGTCTTCCATCTGCTTGATGCCGTCCAAGTTGCGGGAGAGCGGGGAGGCAGAGGGAACGATGGGATTTCTCAGGTTCAGGCCCATATAGGTTGTCGATAGATCACTCATGCTTAACCCCTTTCCTTTGTTCATTCAATACTGTGGTGAGTAGACTGCTGCATATGATGATAGCCAATATCTTCGAAAAACACAAGTCTCGTTCCCGTTTGCCTGATGCTGACGCGCGTGAGGGGCTGTGGATGCAAAAACGCCCGCAGACATGAGCGCCTGCGGGCGTCGTAGGTAGGAGCGAAAAGCTACTTTTCCGCTGCCCAGCTGTAATCCATCTCCGCCAGCTGCTTGTAATAGTTCCAGCGGGCGGTGGCATCTTGCTGTGCCAGCTTCAACAGGCGTTCTGCCCGCTCGGGCATGGACTGCGTCAGGGTGCGGAAGCGCACTTCGTTGTACATGTACTCCTTGATGGGGATCGAAGGCTCTTTGCAGTCCAACTGCAGAGGATTCTTGCCCTCTGCTGCACGGCGTGGATCGTAGCGGTAGAGCAGCCAGGCGCCGGATTTGACGGCCTTATCCTGCTGGTCGAAACCGTAGTGCATGGGGATGCCGTGGGCGATGCAGTGGCTATAGGCGATGATGAGGCTCGGGCCGTCGTAAGCCTCGGCCTCGCGGAAGGCCTTGAGGGCCTGACGGTCGTTGGCGCCCATGGCGATCTGTGCTACGTAGATGTTGCCGTAGCTCATCGCCATCAGACCGAGATCCTTCTTGGGCAGCGAGCGCCCAGCGGCGGCGAACTTCGCCACAGCGCCGCGCGGCGTCGCCTTGGACATCTGACCGCCGGTGTTGGAGTAGACCTGGGTGTCGAGGACCAGGACGTTGACGTTGCGGCCCTGGGCCAACACGTGATCCAGGCCGCCGTAGCCGATGTCGTAGGCCCAGCCGTCGCCGCCGACGATCCAGACGGAGCGGCGGACCAGCACGTCGGCCACGCTGAGCAGATTCTCGGCGTCGGGGTCGTCCACAGCTGCCAGTTTTTCCTTGATCTTGGCCACGCGGGCGCGCTGCGCCACGTAGTCGGCCTCGGTGATCTGCTCGGCGTTGAGCGTTTCCTCGACCAGATCCTCACCGATGACGTGGCTGAACTTCTGCAGCAGCTTGCGGGCGTACTGTTCCTGCTTGTCCAGCGTCAGGCGGAAGCCGTAGCCGAACTCAGCGTTGTCTTCAAAGAGGCTGTTGTTCCAGGCGGGTCCGCGTCCGGCTTCGTCGGTGGTGTAGGGGGTGGTGGGCATGTACCCGCCGTAGATGGAGGAGCAGCCGGTGGCATTGGCGATGATGGCCCGGTCGCCGTAGAGCTGACTGAGCAGCTTGACGTAGGGGGTTTCGCCGCACCCGGCGCAGGCGCCGCTGAACTCGAAGAGCGGGCGCAGCAGCTGCGACTCCTTGACCTGGTCGAGGTTGAGATCGGTGCGGTCGAAGTAGGGCAACTCGTCGCGGAAGAATTCGTAGAAGGTGCGCTCACGGAAGCGGATGGGCGGCTGCTCGGTCATGTTGATGGCCTTGCGATCCGGCTCCTCGCGGTTCTTGGCCGGGCAGACCTGCACACAGAGCCCGCAACCCACACAATCCTCGGGCGCGACTTGGATGGTGAACTTCATGCCTTTGAACTTGCGTCCCCGAGCGTCGGCCGAGCGGAAGCCCTCCGGTGCGCCCTCCAGCAGCGCGGGATCGTAGACCTTCATGCGGATGGTGGCGTGGGGGCAGGACATGACGCATTTGCCGCACTGGATGCAGACGTCGGGATCCCAGACGGGGATTTCCATGGCGACGTTGCGCTTCTCCCACTGCGTGGTGCCGGTCGGATAGGTGCCGTCGGCGGGCAGCTTGGAGACGGGCAGGTCGTCGCCCTCCTGGGCGATCATCTTGGCGATGACTTCCTGTACGAATTCGGGCGCTTCTTGTGGTACGACCGGCGGCATCTCGATCTCGCTGGTCACCTCGTTGGGGTACTCCAACAGGTGCAGGTTCTCCAGCGCGTGATCGACGGCCTCGTAGTTCATGTCAACGATCTTCTGGCCTTTGGCGCCGTAGGTCTTCTTGATGGCCTTCTTGATTTCGGCGATGGCTTCATCCTTGGGCAGGACGCCGGAGAGGGCGAAGAAGCAGGTCTGCATGATGGTATTGATGCGCCGGCCCAAGCCGACGTTTTTGGCGACCTCGTAAGCGTCGATGATGTAGACCTCGAGCTCCTTATCGATGATCTGCTGTTGCACCTGCCGGGGCAGCCGATCCCAGGTCTCGTCGACGGTGTAAGGGCTGTTGATCAACAGCGTGGCGCCTGGCGCCGCAGCGTCCAGGACGTTGAATTTCTCGAAGAAGACAAACTGGTGGACGCCCACGAAGCTGGCCTTGCTCACCAGACAGGTCTGACGGATGGGGCGGGGGCCGAAGCGCAGGTGGGAGACGGTGATCCCGCCGGACTTCTTCGCATCGTACTGGAAGTAGCCCTGGGCGTACATATCGGTCTCCTCGCCGATGATCTTGATGGAGTTCTTGTTGGCGCCCACAGTGCCGTCGGAGCCCAGGCCGTAGAAGAGCGCCCGCACGACATCATCCGGCTCGATGTCGAAGGAGGGGTCGTAATCGATGCTCAGGTTGGTGACATCGTCCTCGATGCCCACGGTGAAGCGCTTCCTGGGGTTCTCTTTGGCCATTTCGTCAAAGATACCCTTGACCATGGCGGGGGTAAACTCTTTGCTGGAGAGCCCGTAACGCCCACCGATGACCTTGACCTTGCGGTCGAGCTCGGCGACGGCGGTGACCACGTCTTCGAAGAGCGGCTCGCCAGCGCTGCCGGGTTCCTTGGTGCGGTCCAGCGCGGCGATGATCTCCACGCTCTCAGGCAACGCCTCCAGGAAGTGCTCGATGCTGAAGGGGCGATAGAGGCGCACTTTGAGCACGCCGACCTTGGCGCCTTCGTTCTCGATGAGGTACTCGACGGTCTCGTGCGCTACCTCGGCGCCGGAGCCCATGAGGACGATGACGTGCTTCGCGTCGGCTGCGCCGACGTAATCAAAGAGATGGTATTGGCGCCCTGTCAGCGCGGCGAATTCGTCCATGGTCTCCTGGACGAGGGCCGGGGCTTTGACATAGTAGGGGTTGACGGCCTCGCGGGCCTGGAAATAGACGTCGGGACCCTGGGAGATACCGCGCACGATGGGCTTGTCAGGGTTGAGCGCGCGCTCGC
Source organism: Anaerolineae bacterium (assembly GCA_049975525.1). Lineage (GTDB taxonomy): Bacteria > Chloroflexota > Anaerolineae > B4-G1 > SLSP01 > G713. The sequence continues at coordinate 55,066 of JBNGCW010000011.1, read as the reverse complement.
GGTGCGCTCGCACCAGGTGGTCGTCGATCATGGCCTTCAGGTCGTCTTCTGTCAGCTGTTCGATTTTGTTGATTTCATGACTGGTGCGGAAGCCGTCGAAGAAGTGCACGAAGGGCACGCGGGTCTTCAACGTGGCTGCCTGGGCGATGACGGCGAAGTCCTGGGCTTCCTGGACGGAGTTGCTGGCCAGCAGCGCGAAGCCGGTATTGCGGGCGGACATGACGTCGCTGTGATCGGCGAAGATGGAGAGCGCCTGGGCCGCCAGGCTGCGGGCGGAGACGTTGAAGACGGCGGAGGTCAGTTCGCCGGCGATCTTGTGCATGTTAGGGATCATCAACAGCAGGCCTTGAGAGGCGGTGAAGGTCGTCGTCAGGGCACCGGTTTGGAGGGCGCCGTGGATGGCGCCGGCGGCGCCGCCCTCAGCCTGCATCTCGGCGACCAATGGGATGCTGCCCCAGATGTTGGGTTCTTCCGAAGCCGAGAGGCTGTCGGCTAACTCACCCATGGGGCTGGAGGGGGTGATGGGATAGATGGCGATAACTTCGTTAAGCTTGTGGGCGACGGACGCGCAAGCGGTGTTGCCATCTACGGTGATCATTTTCCTTTCTGCCATAAAAAACCTCCTAAATTAATGTGAGGGAACGCTATGCCGGGTTACAACATAGGCTAACACGATGTCGGATATGTTCACAATTCCCGATTATAGCATCCCATCTGTAATAAGCAAAAAGCGGTCTGTTTGGGCAAACGAAGCAGTTCCAGGGTGGCTCAAAAGCTTCGCTTGTCTTGCTTTCGTCTACGCAGCTCTACGGCACGGCAGGCGTTTTCACCGGCGGCCTCGCTTCGAAATCCTTTTCCTCTCAGCGGCCGGGCACGATGCGCGGGGATGAGATAACGTCGTTGGGGTCACAGAGGGTTTCCAGCCGTTCCAGCAGCCGCCGCGCGGCTTGTTTGGCGCCCGGTTCACTCTCGCCCACGGGGCCGACGCAGGCGGGACAACCCCGTGTGCAGGGGCAGCGTTGCACGCGTTCCCGTGCCGCCGCGCTCAGCTGCGGCCACACGTCTATCAGGCTGACGCTCAATCCTATGCCGCCGGGGATAGCGTCGTAGATGATGATGGAGGGCCGTTGGGTGATGGGATCGCGGGCGTTGACGGTGGTGCCCAGATCGCCGAGATCGCACATCAGGAAGGCGGGAGCCAGATTGTGGAGCAGCGTCGCCAGGCCGCCGAGCGCCGTGCGTGCGCCACGGGCCCGTTCCACGGTGCGGTGGCACGTGGGACAGAGCGTGAGCAGGTTGCCGGGCGCATGGGCCAGGTGCAGCGCCACCGCTCTGGGATACTGGGCCAGGAAGGTGCGCAAGGGTGTGAGGTGGTGAACTTCCAGCGGGTGGCGGTCCGTCGCTTCGGCGTTGCAGAATCGACAGCGGTGTTCGTCACGTGCCAGGATTTGCTCGCGGATCTTCGGCCAGTCCGCGCCGTAATCCAGGGGTGCCAGGTGCACGCCCGCGTCGGTGAGCGCCTCGACCGGCGCCGCACCGATGTCGACGCGACAGGCGTCGGTTTCCATCTCCTGCGGCGGCAGGTCGATCTCACCCCAGCCCAGGGTGGCGTGGCGGCCGAGGCTGACGCGCCGGTAGGCCGTGGGCGTGCTGCGCACCTGCACGCGCTCCTCCGTCAGCGTGATTTCCCCCACGCGCTTCGTCTCCAGTAACCTCAGGCGTTCCACCTCCACGCTTTCGGCGGCCACAGTGTAGTAATCGACGTCGGCAGGGCGGGCCAACGCCAGCCCCTCTTCCCAGTCCAGGGCCTCGATGAGGTAGGGGACGCCGGTGTGAAAGTAGACCGCGCCTTCGTGCACCAGCCGCGCCGCGCTGGGACGGTCAACGATGCCCAGCACCTGCGCGCCGCTCCCGTCACGTCCCACACGCTGTACGACCACGTTGTCGGCGGTGGCTGCGCGCAGCGAGATCGCCTGGGCCGGGTACTGTTCCCCAATCCAGGTGAAGGTCTCTCCGCTGCGGTACAATAGTCCCGCTTCGCCGAGTGCCTCTAACAGTGCACTCACGTCGCCCATTCCGCCGAAGGGCTCCTCTTTTTCAAAGGGCAGCTCGAAGGCCGCGCAGGTCACGTGTGAGGCCAGGAGCGCCGGTGCGTTGGGATTGAGGCGCGCCATCTCCGGCGAGCGCCCGAAGAAGTACTCGGGATGAGTGATCAGATATTGATCCAACGGCGTGGGTGTGGCGATGAGGACGGAGAGGGAGGTGGCGGCGCGGCGGCCTGCCCGTCCCATCTGCTGGCGTGTGGCGGCGATGGAGCCGGGATAACCGACCAGGATCGAGGCGTCCAGGGCGCCGATGTCGATGCCCAGCTCCAGGGCGTTGGTGGCGACGACGGCGCGCACATGGCCCTCGCGTAATCCCCGCTCGATCGCCCGGCGCTCGGCGGGGAGATAGCCGCCCCGGTAGCCCTGCACGGCCTCGCGCGGAAGGCCGAGGCCGGCGGCGTGCTCGCGCAATTCGCGCAGTAGCAGCTCCACGGTAAGACGGGAGCGGGCGAAGACGATGGTCTGCACACCGGCGCGCAGCAGGCGGAGGGTCAGCTTACGCGCTTCGTCGGTGGCGCTGGCGCGCAGACCCAGCTCTGCGTTGTGCAGCGGTGGGTTGTAGAAGAGGACGTGCCGCTGTCCGTAGGGAGCTCCGTCGCGCTCCACAGTGGCGACGGGTGCTTCCCACAGCCGCTCGGCCAGCGCGCGGGGGTTGGCGATGGTGGCCGAGGCGCCGATGAGCTGGGGGGCGGCGCCGTGGAAGTGCGTGATCCGCCGTAGCCGCCGCAGTACGTTGGCGACGTGGCTGCCAAAGACGCCCCGATAGGTATGCAGCTCGTCGAGCACCACGTAGCGCAGGCCGCTGAAGAAGCGCCTCCATTTGGTGTGGTGGGGCAGGATGCCCAGGTGCAGCATATCGGGGTTGGAGACCAGGATACGGGCTTCTTTGCGGATAGAGGGTCGGTGGCGCCTGGGGGTGTCGCCGTCGTAGGGGCGCAGGGGGAGGTTGACGTTCAGCGCCCCGATCCATGTCTCCAAGGCCGCAAGCTGATCGTGGGCCAGGGCCTTGGTGGGGAAGAGCAACAGCGCCGTGGCGGACGGATCGTGGAGCAGGGTGTGGAGGATGGGGAGCGCGTAGCCCAACGTCTTTCCGGAGGCAGTCCCCGTCGCCAACACGACGTGTTCACCGTGCAGCGCTCTCTTGACGGCCTGGGCCTGGTGTGCGTAGAGTGCCTCGATACCCAGCTGCTGGGCTGTCTCCACCAGCCGGGGTGCCAGGTCGGAAGGCCAGGATGCTGTTTGGGCCTGTTGTCGGGGCAGCGTGCGCCACGCCGTCACGTTGCGTATGAAATTGCGATCCTCGCGCAGCTGCGCGATCATGCGGTCCAGGCTCATCTGATGTTCAATCCGTGATATTGGGAGGGTAGAATTTTATGGCCCAACAGTGACACCACTGACATAACTCATAACGATCAGATTCCTCTAAAACTCATCCCATCGGCCCCTTCCCGGCCTTGTCGCTTCATGTTGGTTGACGTCTGCGCGCTTGACGACAAGCCTTCCGCCCGTAGTCGGCGACGCAGCTTCAGCGGAGTCGCGTTTTTAAGTGGCGTGGCGTCAGAGAGCAGCGCATGGCACTCCACTGCGTTCTGTGCCTGACTACGAACGGGTATTCCTGCACTTGAGATATAGTCAGGTGAGTCAACAGTGGATAAGTTGTGGAGTTATCCACTGTTTTCGGCAGGTTATCCCCAGCTAGCCCTCTTGTCATCTCTTCTCGTTTGACCCTATCTTACGCGTGGTGAGGTACGCAGGCCCCGGGCTCCCCGCCGGGGAGCCCCTCTGGGGGCCGGAGGACCGGTTAGCGTGCCTCCTCCTTCCTCAATCGCTCAGCGCTGCGCGCACAGCTGCCCCCGCGTCGAGGAGACCACAGCCGTAGACGTTGTTAGGAGTGCCCGTCACCCCGCCGCAGGCGCAGGCCGGGGCCATCTCCATCCCCATCTCCGTCAACAGTGGCTGATCCGTTGAGGTATCCGCTGTTTCACAGGTGTTATCCACAGGTTGGGGCCTTGCTGTCTCGCAGAGTAACCTCTCGGTGGCGGCGATCTCTCCCACGAGGGTGGGGTTGGTGGACCAGAGCAGCGCCACCGCGCCCGCGACGTGAGGGCCGGCCATGGAGGTGCCGGCGGCGGTGGCGTAGCGGCCGTCGGGTACGCTGGAGCGGATCTCGAGGCCGGGCGCGACAATGTCCGGCTTGAGCAGGCTGTCCACCGGGCCGCGACTGCTGAAGACGGTGATCTCTCCGTGGTTGTCCGTCGCGCCGACGGAGAAGGCGGCGTCATAGTTGGCCGGCGGTGTGTTCGTCGTCTTGCAGGCCGGGCCGTCGTTGCCCGCGCTGACCACCATCATGATGCCGGCGGCGCGCAGTGCCTCCACGGCGGGCTGCAACGTATCGGGGAGACAACCTTCTTGGCGGGGGCAGCCCCAGGAGTTGTTGACGAGGTGAGGCGCGTAGTGCACGTCGCCGTCGGTAAAGGGATCGCCGCCCAGGGGGTAGGGGCCCAGGAAGAACTCCATGCAGGCGGCGTAAGTGCCGGGGTTGCCCAGGCCACGGCGCATGTTCCGGCAGCCGATCCACTGCGCCTGGGGCGCGACACCGATGCGGTTGTTTCCCCCGTCATCGCCCAGCACCGTGCCCATGGTGTGGGTGCCATGAGAGCCGTCGTCGAAGGGCTCCGACGAAGCGTCCCAGGTGTCGAGCCAATGATAGTCGTGGGTCGCGCTCTCGCCGTTCCAGCCGCGATAGTGTGCTTTGAGCGCGGGATGTTCCCAGTCGTAGCCGGTGTCCTGCCCGGCGACGACGATGCCCGCGCCCGTCGCTCCCAGCGCCCAGGCCTTGTCGGCGCGGATCGCCAGCAGGTTGGGTTGGGTCCCGGTGATGGGCGTTGAAGGGCCGTAGGCCGGAAAGGGGATACGGTAGGGATACTCGCGCACGTTGGGATTGCGGATCACCTCGGCGACGCCGGGCTGCTGCTCGAAGTGACGCATGCGCCAGGTGTGCCCCTCGACGCGGATCATGTTGATGATGTAGTAGGGACGGTACGGCAGACCAAGCCGATCAATCTCGGCGCGCAGGGGCACTTGCGTGCGTTCGGCGGTCTGGATGAGTGTCTCGCGGACATAGGTGAGTCGCTGCACGCGGTCGGTCATCGTGTAAGCATCGCTCACATCAGCCTGCTTCTCCAGGATAATAAGAAAGCCGTCGTTGGTGAAGCCGGGGTTTCCAAGCATGACGTAAACGAGGAGCCAGGTAGCCCAGAGCACCGCCGGGATCCAGCCGATGCTTTTGCGGGGCCGGGGTTCTTCCTCAAGCGAGGTCGGTTGCCTGGTGAAGAACTTGCGTCCCACGAAGAGTCCCAGGCCAAAGACGAAGGTTGTCAGCCACATGATGCCGTAGGCGAGCAGGTGCTGCACCTCAGGGATACCCTGTCCGATGACGTCACGCGGATCGGTGAAAAGACGCGGCGTCGCCACATAGAGAAAAGCAGCGGGCAGCAGAGGCCAGATTCCGCGTCCCCGTGCGCGGAGCTCGGTGAGCAGCAGCGCCAGCGGCAGCGCGAAAAGGGCGCGGAGCAGCGCGTTCCAGTCGCCCGCCGGCAGGACTCCGCCGACCAACGCGGCTTCGTAGAGCCAGATCGTTGCCAGCGCCGCGAGCCAGCTCTGATCGTAGGCCGCCGTGAGCAGCGGGAAGCTCAGGCCCCAGATCAGGAGCAGCAGTGGGATGGCGTCGGCGGCGGCTTGCAGGAGCAAGCCCAGGCTGGCGAGGCTGTCGCCCAGTGCGCCGGTGAGGGGCCAGGGCAAGGTGAGAAGCGCGGCGACGGAGAGGCTCAACCAGAGGTTGGCACGGTCGAGCCGGGTCAGGGAGGGGTGAAAGGCGGGCGTGAAATGGACGATCAGAGCGACGTAAGGTAACAGAAGCAGCAGTCGCAGAGCCGCCGTGACGTTGGGGGTCCCCGGCGAAATCGCCTGGGCCGTTGCGTCCAGCGTCATGGCGCCTCCGACGATGGCCACCGCGGTGCCGGTGGCGGCGAGGGTATGCTGCTTTCGACGACGGGCGAGGTGGGCGATAAGCAGCGCCGGTGCCACTGACAGGATCGCGTTCCCCAGCACAGTGAGGGCGCTGTGCCAGCCGGATGCGGCAACGAGCGCTTCGGCGCCGAGGGTGAGGGCTGCGGGGGCGATCATCACCCAGAGGAGCAGGCTGCTGCCAAGGCCCACGGTCAGACAACCTTGGACTTGAGGGGCTTCTTCGGATGTCGATATGTGGTTGTTTTCTTCCATGTGGCACTCCTTCATCTTTTCCCGCCCATTATAGACCGTGACGCCTATCCGGCAACGTTGTGTCGGGGGGCATCGGTTGATCGAGGCGTTGGGGTCGGCGTCTTTTCCGTGCTGCCTCCGTGTGTGAGGGGGCAGACCTAAATGCGAGGCCTTCTGCTTCATCCCTGCTCCGTTGCTCCGCCCTTGTCGTTTTGGTCTTTGATGTTATGCTTAGCTTGTCTTAGTTTTTGGAGGAACGATGCAACGAACGTGGCGACGTAACTTGTGGGCAGTATGGGCGGCTGAGCTGCTCGCTATCATGGGATTTGCCGCCTTTGGGCCGATTTTGCCGTACTACGTGGAGTATCTGGGCGTGAGCGGAGAGGCGGTGGCGACGTGGTCGGGATTGACCTCCTCTGCACCCTCTTTCGCCATGGCCATCATGGGACCGATTTGGGGCACGCTCAGCGACCGCTACGGGCGCAAAGTGATGGTGGAACGGGCGATGTTCGGCGGTGCGGTGCTGACGCTGTTGATGAGCTTTGTACAGAGCGTGGAGCAGCTCACGGCACTGCGTCTTTTCCAGGGCGCGTTGACGGGGACGGTGGCCGCCTCAACGACGTTGGTCGCCAGCACGACGCCGGAGGAGCGGTTGGGGGAGACGCTGGGGAAGCTGCAGCTGGCGATCTTCCTGGGGGTCACCGTAGGACCGCTCTTTGGTGGCTTTGCTGCCGACACCTTTGGCTATCGCACCGTTTTCTGGATGACCTCGGCGTTTCTGCTGGCCGGCGGGCTGATCATTTTGCTCGGTGTGCAGGAGACCTTCGAGCCGGCGCCGAGGGAGGAGCACGACTCCTTCTGGCGGAATATCGGGAACGACCTGCACTTCGCCTTTGCGCAGTCGCTCCTGGGCCTGGTGTTGGTGGTGCGCTTTACCTTGCGCGTGGGGCGTCGTTTCCCCAGCCCCATCCTCCCCCTGTTCGTCGCCGAGCTGCTGCCGGAGAGCGCCGCGTTGGGTTCGGCCTCGGGTTTGTTGACCACCGTCATCGGTGGGATGGGCGCTATCTCTTCGCCGCTGTTAGGGCGCTTTGCGGATCGGCGCGGCGCCCGGCCGATCTTGTTGGGATGCACACTGATCGGCGGAACGGCGTTGATCTTGCAGGGCCTGGCAGGGACTTACCTGGTGTTGTTGTTTACGCAAGCGTTGTTGGGTCTGGCCGTGGGCGGCATCCTGGCGACGGTCAGCGCTTACGTGGGGCGGACGGTCTCCCAGGAGCGCTCCGGCATGGCCTATGGGCTGGACACGACGGCGGTCTCGCTGGCGAACTCGGTGGGTCCTTTTGTGGGGGGCTGGCTGGCGCGTTGGTTTTCATTGCGCACCCCCTTTCTGGTAGGTGGTGCGTTGATGGTTGCCTCCAGCCTGGGGGTGTTGCGGTTGCCCAAGCGTTCAACGGATTGAGTATGTGGAGGCCGCGGATTCGCCTTGCCGGGCATGGCTCAGGGGAAGGGCTTGTAGGGTGGACTCCGGAAGGCCTGCCATGCGCGGCGGAGGCGAAGGCCTAACTCCCTGAATCGTTGGCGCCACGGTGGGGGGAGGGGGCTCTCGTAGAGCTTGTGGATTTTGTCGCGATGGGCCTGCGCCGTCGCATGCCCCGCCTGAACGATCTCGATGTTACGATCGGCGGTGAAGGTGCCTACGTTGGGCAGCGAGATGCTCAGTACAAGATCAGGAGGCGAAAGCGTCATCCGCTGCCGGTGGATCAGACTGATGGTGTGGTGGATGCTGCTTTCGGCGATCAGAAAGGGTGTCTTCCAGTCGAGCAGCCGCGTGTTGGAGGAGAAGAGGGCGTTGAAGGAGAGACGACGGCGGGTGGCGTGCGGCTGAAGGGATAATTGGATGTGCATGGGCGTATGCACACCGAGCACCCGATCCGCGCCCATAGTGCGCACGACATCGAAGGGGAAGTTGTTGATGGTGCCGCCATCGATCAGCCAACGATCCTTGTGGCGTACCGGTCCGAATATCAGAGGGACGGCCGAGGTGGCCAGCATGGCCGGGATCAGGGGGCCTTCGTTGAGATGCACCATCTCCCCGGATTCCAGATCCACGGCGATCAACGTCGTGGGGATGGCGAGGTCGGCGAAGGTGACGTCTGCGCTGCCCAGTGTCTCCGCGAAGAAAGCCTGCATCTTCTTGTGGCCCAGGAGGCCGTAGCGGTTGGGGTCGGGGGTGGCGAAGTCCAAAACGCCCATCGTGGCGCTGATCTGCTTCAGTTTCTCGATAGGGACGCCGGCGGCGTAGAGTCCGGCCACAATGCCGCCCATGCTGGTGCCTGCCAGATAAGCGATGGGGATCTGCTCTTCTTCCAAGAATTCCAACACGCCGATGTGGGCGAGGCCGCGCACTCCGCCGCCGCTCAAGGCCAATCCGATCTGTGGCTTGCGTTTCATTGTCATCTCCCTTGTCGTGGTTGCTATGTTTACCGTTAGTATCACCGCAGTGAGAAAAATGACAAGTCTCAAAGAGGTGGTTCGGGGTTGACATCTAGAGACGAAATACATACTGAGGGTGGATGGTCGTTCGGTCCACAGCCATAAGGGGGTCTTCTGGATGGGAGTTAATCGAGATGAAATGGCTATTTTCAAACATTCTAAGGTGCGTCGCACCTGGCTACGTTCTAATATCGTAATTTAAGTGTTTTAACCAGGTTGTCATCACGATCTGTGATCATACAGTGAAATTGCTCATGAAAAAGGGCGGACCCCAGGGCCCGCCCTTGATGATGGGTTGTTCGGCGTGTGCGTTACGCCTCCCGCGCCAACGCCGCGCCTTTGTGCAGCGCCTCCTTGTTCGGCTCCAGCCACTTTTCGTGGCGCTCGGAGATGTGTGCTTCCAGCTCTTGCTCCACCGTCTCCGGCGAGACGATGCCCGTCTTCTCGACGAAGGCGCCCAGCAGCACGACGTTCGCCATGCGCGGGTTGCCCAGCTCCGTGGCGATGTCGCTGGCGGGGATATAGACGACGTCGATGTCGTCGCGCTCGCTCTCCATATCGACCAGTGAGGCGTTGACCACCAGCAGCCCGCCGGGTTTGACCAGCGGCTCGTACTTCTCCATGGAGGGCAGGTTGAGCACCACTGCCGCCTGGGGATTGCGAATGATGGGCGCGCCGATCTCCTCCTCCGAGACGATGACGGTGCAATGTGCCGTGCCGCCGCGCATCTCCGGGCCGTAAGAGGGGATCCAGGTCACGTACAGACCCTCGGCGATGCCGGCGTAGGCCAGCAGCTGGCCTGCGAAGAGTGCACCCTGTCCGCCGAATCCAGAGAAAATAGCCTCTATGTGTCGCATAGTCTCCCTCCTATACCTTCAGTGCTTTGACGGCGTCGGTTATCTTGTAGTCGCCCAGGGGGAAGTAGGAGGTCATGTGCTCCTCGACCCACTGCATCGCCTCCCAGGGATCCATATTCCAGTTGGTGGGGCAGGTGGAGAGCACCTCGACGCAGGCGAAGCCCAAGCCCTCGACCTGGGCCAGGAAGGCGCGTTTGATGGCCTTCTTCAGCTTGCGGATGGCGCCGATGGTGGTGGCGGTCTGTCGCGTGATGTAGACGGCACCCTCCGTATCAGCCAGAATCTCCGACATTTTGATGGGGTAGCCAGCGACGGCGCAGTCGCGGCCCGTGGGCGACGAGGTCGTCTTCATGCCCGGTAGTGTCGTCGGCGCCATTTGGCCGCCCGTCATGCCGTAGATGGCGTTGTTGATAAAGACCGTGCTGATCAGCTCGCCGCGATTGGCCGCGTGGATGATCTCCGCCGTGCCGATGGCGGCCAGGTCGCCGTCGCCCTGGTAGGTGAAGACGAAACTATCGGGGTTGACGCGCTTGATGCCCGTCGCCATGGCCGGGGCGCGTCCGTGGGCCGCCTCGACGAAGTCGATGTCGAAGTAGTTGTAGGCCAGCACGGCGCAGCCCACCGGCGCCACGCCGATAGCTTTCTCCTTGAGGTCCAACTCGTCCAGCACCTCACCGACGAGTCGGTGCACGATGCCATGCGTGCAGCCGGGACAGTAATGGGTGTAGGTGTCGGACATTGCATCGGGATACTCGTAGACGAGCTCCATGTTCTCCGGAATTTTGACGTCTGTGGTCATGCTGTCACCTCCTCATCCAGCTCTTTGAGCGCCGCCAGAATCTCATCGCTCATGGGGACGACGCCGCCCAGTTTCCCGTAGAAGCGCACGGGCGCCTTGCCGGCGGCGGCGCGCTCCACGTCCTCCAACAGCTGCCCGGCGTTCATCTCGGTGACCAGGATGCCGCGCACCTGGCCCGCCAGTTCGTTCAGGCGTTGCTCGGCCAGCGGCCAGAGCGTCTGCGGGCGCAGCAGGCCGACGTTCAGGCCCTGCTTGCGGGCCTCGCGCAGCACCGTCGTGCAGATGCGGCCCACGGTGCCGTAAGCCACCAACAGTAAATCGGCGTCCTCGGTCTCGTACTCCTGCCAGCGTGTCTCGTTCTCCTTGATCTGCTCGAGCTTGGCCTGCAGCCGCAGGTTCAGCGCCTCCAGATTCTCCGCGCCCAGATAGAGGGAGGTGATGACGTTGGGGGCGCGATCTTTGGCGCCGGTGACGGCCCAGTCGGGTCGCTCGGCCCGAGGTTCCTGCATGGGCGGCAGCTCCGCCGACTCCATCATCTGGCCGATGCTGCCGTCGCCGGCGATGAGTACGATGGTGCGGTACTTTTCGGCCAGCTCGAAGGCCAATCCAACCATATCGATGATCTCCTGCACGCTGGAAGGCGCCAGGACGATGGGGTGAAAATCGCCGTGACCGGCGGTTTTGGTCATGAAGTTATAATCGGCCTGCGAGGGTTGGATGTTGCCCAACCCTGGCCCGCCGCGCATCATGTTGACGGCAACCACGGGCACTTCTGAGCCGGCGATGTACGAGAGCCCCTCGGCCATCAGCGCCAGCCCCGGCCCCGAGGTCGAGGTCATCACCCGCACGCCGGCGGAGGCCGCGCCGTAGACCATGTTGATGGCGGCGACCTCGCTTTCGGCCTGCAAGAAAACGCGGTTCAATTCAATCATACGACCGGAAAGGTGCTCCAGCGCCTCGCTCTGCGGGGTGATGGGGTAACCAAAATAGGCCTGCAACCCGTTTCGCACGGCCGCCTCGGCGAACGCAACATTCCCTTTAAGTAGTTCTTTGGTCATCTGCGTTTCCTCCTTTCTATGCTAACCTGACGCCGCGACTGCCCGGCGCTTGCGTTGACGCGCGGCGCGGTAGACGGTGAACACCACGTCCGGGCAGATAACGGCGCAGGATCCGCAGCCGATGCACTTCTCCATGTCCGTCACCGTCACCGGGTGGTAGCCCTTCGCGTTGAAGGTGTCCTCGGAGAGTTCGAGGATGTTGACGGGACAGACGTGGGTGCAGAGGCCGCAGCCCTTGCAGCGATCCACATCGATAACAACCATACCTTTAGCCATAAAGTGCCTCCTGGTTACTGTATGTAGCTACTGTTTGGCAAGGGAAATCCGATGACCCTCCTGATGGGCAATCTCGATGATAGCGCTACTATCATCCTCCTCGAATTGCCGCTGTCCGACAGGGATCGGTTCAATGCGACTATCTACCCTGGCTGCAATGTGCCAAAGGTGCGTAACGTCTTTCCAGCGGCGTGGCTCGTCGAATCGGGGTGAGATGACCAGCAGATCGATGTCACTCCACGCATCCTCTTGCTGCCGCGCATGGGAGCCGTAAATCACGCCGGCGCTCACCGGGATCCCTTCACTCACGACGACTTCTAGATATCGCTTTACGATATCGGCAATTGTTTCGTTAACCATCGATACATCGCTCCTGCTTGGATTACATATTGTTCGACATCCTCAGACGATGGTTCAGGAAAGAGCGTGTCTGGATAGCGGCCCTGAATGTTGAAGACATGACTCCACTGTAAAAATCGGATTTTTCCGGAACTCGCCACTACGTGTGGGAAAATTCGCGGTCAAAACCACTAGATATAGGGGATGTCTTGCTAAAAATCCGATTTTTAGGACCTTTTTTCAGCAGAGTCAAGACATTTATTTCCGCCAGAAGCTCTCTTTGACTCGGATCGAGGTCGAGTTCGGCTAGATCCGCCAAGCGTATCAGATTGTGAATTCTTGGAGCCAGTCTCTCTGTCTGTCGACATACGTGCGCTTTGAGCATTTTCTCCAGAGTAAGGTGGACAAAAAACAGGCCATGGCGCGTGTGCCCCATACTCATCAGATCCTGGGCGACTTCCCAATCCTCAGTTGCGCCTTCGTACCACTATTGGATCTGCTTTTCGATATCGACCATGCTACGCTCCTAACAGAGCCAGCAAAACACCGCCCGCAATGACGGATCCCAGCTGTCCGGCGGTGTTGGCGCCCATGGCGTGCATCAAGATGAAGTTGGAGAAGTCCTCTTCCTGGGCGATCTTCTGCACCAGCCGCCCCGCCATAGGGAAGGCGCTGATACCCGCCGCGCCGATGAGCGGGTTGATCTTCTTGCCGGAGAGCAGGTAGAGCAGCTTGCCGAAGAGGATGCCCGCCGCCGTGTCCAGCCCGAAGGCGAAGAGCCCCAGCAGCAGGATGAAGAGTGTGTCCAGGTTGATGAAGCTCTCCGCCGTCATGGTGCTGCCCACCACCAGGCCCAGAAAGAGCGTGGAGACGTTGATGATCTCGTTCTCGGCGGCCTGGCGGAGCCTGTCGACGACCAACGACTCCTTGAGCAGGTTCCCCAGCATCAGCGAGGCAATAAGCGGCGCGGCCGTGGGCACCAGGATGCCCACGGCGATGGTGACGATGAGGGGGAAGAGCACCAGCGCCAGGCGGGAGACCGGGCGCGGCATATAGGCCATCTGCGTCTGCCGTTCCTTGCGCGTGGTCAGCAGGCGCATGATGGGCGGCTGGATGATGGGCACCAGGCTCATGTAGGAGTAGGCCACCACGGCGATGATGCCCAGCAAGTGTGGCGCCAGCTTGTTCGCCACGTAGATGCTCGTCGGCCCGTCAATGGCGCCGATGATGCCGATGCTGGCGGCCTCGTTCATGGGGAAGCCCAACAGAACGGCCAGGATCAGCGTGCCGAAGATACCGAACTGCCCCGCCGCGCCCATCAAGGCGAAAACCGGTTGGGCCAGCAATGGGCGGAAGTCCATCATGGCGCCCACGCCGACGAAGATGAGGAGCGGGAAGAGCTCGTTATCGACGCCGGCCTTTTTGAGCACGTAAAGCATGCCCTCTTCTTTCACCATAGCCGAAAGCGGCAGGTTGCCAATGATGATGCCCAGTCCGATGGGCAACAGCAATACCGGTTCGTACTCCTTGGCGATAGCCAGATAGATGAGCGCGCCGCCCACGACGATCATGACCAGCTGGCCCCAGGTGATGGCAGTGACGCCTGCGAGCAGATGACTCAGATCTATACCGTTCATATCTGACCTCTTCGGGATGGGTGGTCGGAGAACTCTGGGGGTGCGTCTTTCTCCTCAATGAAACAGCGGATAAGGTAGAGAGGACGCTCAATTTCAAAACCCAGTTTTTCGTAAGCCCGGGTGGCACTGACGTTGCTTTGGTAGACCATTGCAAAGCTGTTCAACCCTTTTTCGGCGTGTGCCCGCACCAACGCCGAGACGACATGGGTAGCGTACCCCCGTCGGCGGTAATCAGGGTGGGTGGCGATGTTGCCTAACTCGGCAGCCTGGGGGATGGTGAGGTGGGTGTTCCCCATGGCGACCAGTGTTCGCCCCTCCCAGATGCCGTAGGCGGGCCCCCGGCTCAGCGGATCTTCCTCCAGCGCCGTCAACCCTGTGACGTGCGCCAGCTTCTGCATGGCGGGCACGTGTTTAGCGCGGAGCGGTTCCGCGTGACCCGGGTCTAACGTCGTCGGATCGCCGCGGTAGACCAGCTGCCACTCCGGGATAATCTCGGAGACGAGAAAGGCCGCTTCTACGATGTCGCGCTGCTCGGCGTTGACCAACAGCGTCACCTCGCTGCCCGGTTCGACCAGAAAGGTGGTGTAATTGTAGAGCAGCTCCGGTGAGTTGCCCAGAAAGGCCAGGGCGGGGAAGGGGAGGCCGTGGTAGCTGGCGACGGACATGGCAGGTGAACAAACGATGTCGCAGTCGTCCGCCAGCGTGGTCATGTCCGCTACGAAAGTGAAATGGGCCAGAGTCCAGTCCAGGTCTTGGCTCAGGGCCTCAATTTGACAGCTGAGCGTGGCAGCATAGTGAGACGTCGGCACGGTGTTCGCCATAGGCTACGTTACACCTTGAGCGTGAGCAGCGGGGCGCCGTGCTGGACCTGATCTCCGACGTGGACGTGAATCTGCACCACCGTGCCGCCCTGCTTGGCGCGGATAGGGTTCTTCATCTTCATGGCTTCCAAAACCAGCAGCTCCTCTCCCATCTCTACCTTTTGTCCCACCTTCACGGAGATGGCGACGACGGTGCCCGGCAGCGGCGCTAACACGGTGCCGTCCTTGACCTCGGTGCGCGTGCTGGGGCCTTCGGCTTTGGCGACTGGAGCCGGTGAAGACGCTACGGGGGGCGTGGCAGGGGCGACCTGGACCACGCGCTCCTGGGCCACCTTCACCTCCAGGGTGACGCCGTCAACGATGGCGCGCACCGGGCGTTCGTTGGGATTGGGCACCTTTACGTTGTAGGTTTTATCACCGATCGTTACGTTGTACGTGGGCATAGGCTCACTCCCTATTCTCGTGTACGCTTTGGACAACGAGGGTAGGTGCCCTGCGTTGCCCGCCAGCGTTGTTCAAGGTGATGTTGGCGGACGTAATGCCGCCACTCAGAGGCGCCTCTCAGCTCGTGACCATACCCCGGTTGTCCGGCGGCTTGGGCGACGGCGACCGCTACTGCAGCGGCGGCCGCCAGTGCCCGGGCCTCGTCCCGGCTTTCGGCGGCTTGGGCGACAGGGGGTGTAGGGGCGCTCGTCGCCTCGGACGCCGTCTCTTTTTTGCGCGAGGCTACCGACGTCAGCACGTACATGCCCAATACCAGGGCGCCCAAGGCCGCGAAGGTCATGCTCATGCCGATGAGAGTGTAACGCAGGGCTTCCAAGAGTAAATCTGACATAGTACCTCGCTTTTATGCCGGCATGACGCCGTGCTTCTTGGGCGGCAGCTGACGCACCGGCTCGCGCAGCGCCCGCAGGGCCGAAACCAGAACCGGGCGGGTGTGGGCCGGTTCGATGACGGCGTCGACGATGCCGTCTTCCGCCGCCCGGTAGGGATTGGCGAACTTTTCACGGTATTCGGCGACCAGCGCGGCACGCAGCGCCTCGGGATCTTCGACCTCGGCCAGCTCGCGGCGGTGGCGGATGTTGACCGCGCCCTCCGGCCCCATGACGGCGATCTCGCCCGAAGGCCAGGCCAGGTGCAGGTCCGCGCCGATACCCTTGCTGCTCAAGACCACGTAGGCGCCGCCGTAAGCTTTGCGGGTGATAACGGAGATGGTGGGTACCGTCGCCTCGACGTAGGCGTAGATGATCTTGGCGCCGTGGCGGATGATGCCTCCGTGTTCCTGGACTACGCCGGGCAGGAAGCCGGGTGAGTCGACGAAGGTGAGCACCGGCAGGTTGAAGGCGTCGCAGAAACGCACGAAGCGGGAAATCTTGTCGGAAGCGTCGATATCCAGCACCCCTGCCATCACCATGGGTTGCTGCGCGACAATGCCCACCGCCTGGCCTGCCAGACGTCCCAATCCCACAATGGCGTTCTGTGCCCAGCCGGCCTGGACCTCCAGGAAAGAGTTCCGATCCAACACGCGGGTGATGACGTCGTGCATCTCGTAGGGCACGGAGGGATCCTGAGGCACGATCGTGTTGAGCGCTTCGTCCATGCGGTTAGGCGGATCGTCGCCGGGGAAGAAGGGGGGGGATTCGACGTTGTTTGAGGGTAAGTAGGAGAGCAGCGTGCGGGTGAGCCGCAGGGAGTCTTCCTCGTTCTGTCCGACGAAACTGGCGACGCCGCTGCGCGTGAAGTGCGCCGTCGCGCCGCCCAGCTCCTCGTGATCGACCACCTCGCCGGTCACGCTTTTGACCACATCGGGACCGGTGATAAACATCACTGAGGTTTGGTCGGTCATAATGATGAAGTCCGTCAGCGCGGGGCTGTAGGAGGCGCCTCCGGCGCACGGCCCCAACATGACGGAGATTTGGGGGATGACGCCCGAGGCCAGGGCGTTGCGTCGGAAAATCTCGCCGTAGCCGTGCAAGGCCTGGACGCCTTCCTGGATGCGAGCGCCACCCGAGTCCAACAGGCCGATGATGGGCGCGCCGCTGCGCAGCGCCAGATCCTGTACCTGGCAAATCTTCCGCGCGTGGGTCAGGGAGACGGAGCCACCGTAGACGGTGAAATCCTGAGCGTAAAGGTAGACGGTTCGTCCGTCAATTTCCCCGTACCCGGTTACCACGCCGTCACCGAGGGTCTCTTCACCTTCCTCGCTGCGGGTGACGGCGAAGGGCTGCAGCTCCTGAAAGGTACCGGCGTCCAACAGCTTGTCGATGCGCTCGCGGGCGGTCAACTTGCCCTTGGCGTGCTGACGGTCGATGCGGCGCTGGCCGCCACCGAGCTCGGCTCGTTTGCGCCTGGCGCGCAGGTCTTCTAATCGTGGGTCCGACGGTTTGTCCATATTCCCTCCTGCAATTGACCGATCGGTGCAGAAAAGGCCGACCGGGAAATAAACGCTCTCTCGTGACGCCCAACCATGTTGTTGCTTTTAATCAGAAGGCGGGGTCTACCTGTCTGGAGCCCGCGCCCCGGGTTTTTGTCCCACGAAAAGGGTTGTGCTGCCGAAGATGTGGCCTTCCCACCTCACCCGCGTCAAGCCGACATTCGCCATGTAGTGCGCCAGCGTCTGTGGGCGCATGAAGCCCTTGATCGAGCGGGGCAGGTACGTGTAAGCCGTGCGATCCCCGCTGAGAAGGCGCCCCATCAGAGGCACCCAGCCGAAGAAGTAGACATGAAAGAACGGAGAGACGGGGAAGCGCCGCGGCCAGGTCAGCTCCAGGCAGACGACGCGCCCACCTGGACGGACGACGCGGGTTTGCTCGGCGAGAATGGCGACGACGTCCGGCACGTTGCGCATCAAAAAGGCCGAGATCACGGCGTCGAAGGCGTCGTTGGGATAGGGGAGGGTCAGCCCGTCGCCCAGCGTCCACGCGGGTGCTGGCGCGGTGCGTTTCCCTTGCGCCTGACGTAACATAGCCTCCGTGGGGTCCAGCCCTACGATCTTGCAATCCGGTCGCCGCGCCGCAGCCGTGAGGGCCACGTCGCCGGTACCGGTACCGACATCGAGCAGCGTTCCTCCCTCCGGCAACTGCGTCCACTGCACGGCCCGTCTCCGCAGCCGTTGGTCCTGCCCCATGGAGATCAGGCGGTTAAGCGTATCGTAGTACGGCGCGATGCGGGTGAAAAGCGCACGCACGGCCCGTTGGTCGGATGGCTTTGCTTGGATACTATGGTTTCCTTTCATCTGACCTGGGAAAGTTCAAGTCTGTATGATGAGGGTTTCTCCTCGCTCATCTTTCCGGCGGCGACCGAGGGATCGATTTCACACCCCACATTATAAAAAATGTAGCCCTGCGTTCCAAGTGGGAGGTGTCATACCAGCCGCTGCGGATATTCACTTGAGGGCTTCCAGGCTCTCCCCCAGCAATCTGTTGAGGGGTGCCCACGTCTCGGGGGAAAGCGTGATCTCCACAGGGAGGGTCGTCTGCAGGTGATAGGTGAAGGAGATGGGGATCTGCGTCTGCACCGGCACGGTCAGGTCCATTTGGATGGGGATCTGGGCTTCTACCGGCACGGCAATGGCCTGTCTGCCCAACAGTGGAATCTGCACCGAGGTCTGGACGACGGTGGAGAGCGGGTAGGTGGTGTCCAGGGGCACGGAGAAGGTCTCGTCGAGGTTGATCACCTCCTGAATGGGGATCTTCTGATCCACCTCCACGTCGGTGCGGATGGGTTCTTCTTGCAGAGTCCGGACGGTCGTCTGCGCCGTCTCCAGTACCAGGCGGGCGCGTTGGCGCATGCGAGTGAGGTATAAAAGCGAAAGGACGTTGAGGAGCAGCGAGAGGCTCAGCAATCCCCAGAGCAAGGCATCTTTGACGGTGATCCGATGGTTTGATAGCATCTGTTTTTCCTCCTGCAAATTGGTTTGTGTCACTCTCCACCCCCTTGATGCAGCAGTTTGCTATTTCGACGGTTTCATGCTATATTAAATTATAACCTCTGGAGGTGACCGATGTGTAATCGCGTGCCCCCTCGTGTGCGTGCGATGCTTCTTACGGTGGTCGTGGCCCTAGTCGTCGCGTCGACGGCGATTGTCCCTCAATTCTGGCAGCGCGTCAAGGCGGACGGCGGGAGGGTTTTCCCGGCCTATACGCTGCCGCCCGGTTACTTCGGCCCGCGCCTGTATCTCCCCCTGGTCTTCGGGGAGGGATGTGTGGCGGTCGAGGGCGTTGAAATCACCGGTGATACCGAGGGGCTGCCTGGCACTTACACCTTCGAGACGACGGTGACGCCCGCTAACGCGACCGGGCCTGTGACGTACAGCTGGGACAACGGCGACACGACGGAGACCTCCACCCGTGACCTGGGTGCAGGGGAGCACACCCTTGCGGTGACCGTCTGCAATTGCGGCGCCGACGCCTGCGTCGACGACGAGCACACCATCGTTATCCGCGGTTACTGATCTTCGGAATGCCTTCGCAGCGCGTAAATCCGCGTGTATTCATCGCGGTACACCTGCTCGAAGGCCGGGGCTGCGTCCAGCGTCTGGGGATCCAGGGGACCGCCCAGGGCCCCCACGTAGACATAATCGACACGAGCGGCGCGTAAGCGCTCCGCCAGCGCCGCCGGTGAGTGTGCCAGCGCCCTTACCTCCTCGTTCAGCTCGCGGATCGCTTGGGTGGTTGCCTGTTCCCCCAGGGGATAGAGCGCCGGCGGCGTCGTGGTCTGTCGTCCGGTCAAGGGTGTGATCCAGTAGCCCCCGTCTGTGCCCATGTAGATGGCGCCCTGCCACGGGCGCGCGTTGATCAGGAAGCGGCTTTCCGGCGGGGTGTGGGCCTCTATCCATGCCAGCGCGGCCCTGTCGGCTTCCACGGCTAAGACGCCTTCTGGGCTGAGAATGGTGATCTGAAGGTACAGCCCTGCCGCGCCGAGGGCACAGAAGAGCAGCGTGGCCGCGCCGCAGCAGAGGCGTCGTCCTCGTCGCCCGGAAGCGTGCCACCAGGCGCGCAGCAGCTCGTCGATGACGAAGCCGCTCCAGATCGCCTGGGGGATGAACCAGGTGATGAGCATGGCGATGTTGTTGGTCAGTCCTTCGCCCGGCAGGCCGACCACCGAGGGATTGGTGACGAGGAAGAGCGCGCCCAGCCAGAGCAGGAGCACGAAAGAGAACCTTCGGCGCTCCCCGAGCCCCAGCAGAGCGCCCACTGCTCCTACGCTCAGCAGATAGCGGTCGAAGCCCCGCGCGGCGTAGCTTAATGAGAAATCCCACGGCGCGCTGCTTGCATCTCCCGTTCCGCCCCAGGAGCGCCACGCTCGCAGCCACAGATGCATCACCGTCTCCGCCAGCCAGGGCAGCAGCAGCGCGCCGGCGGCCAGCCCCAGCAGCGCGTAGAGGCCCAGCTCCTCCAGACGTCTGCGCCATGCGCCGGGTGATGCGCCCAGCTTGACCAGCCACCAGGCTCCCACAAAGCAGACGTAGAACGCCAGCACCCGGTAGTGGGTCAAGATCAGCCCGGCCTGGGTGAGGAGCGCCAGTGCCATAGCCCGTCGATCCCGCATCTCGACGGCCTTGAGGGTCAGTAGCACTGCCACGGGCAGGAGAAGCAGCCCGCTCAGCTGGGTGTAGCGTCCCCAGCTGACGTAATACGCCGGCATGGTGGAGAGCAGGGCGACGAAAAAAGCGGCGAAGCGGGCAGCCCAGCGTCGCCGCGTCAAACCTCGGCTCAACAGGTAAACCTGCAGGGCCATGAGCGCGTTGAACCCCTGTCCGACGAGGAGCATGGCGCGCTCCACCGGTAATCCACTGAGCCAGGCGAAGTACGCTACCGCTGCGTGAAAGCCGAAGTGATAGGTCGCGGGTTCCACGGGCACGTAAGGCGCATAGGTGGCGGGAACGCGCCCCCCTTCGAGGATGATGCGGGCCAGCGTGGCGTGGTGCACTGCATCGACCCAGGCGGGGAAGGAGAGGTCGCGGATGGCCAGCAAGCGGGCGCCCAAACCCGCCGCCAGCACGAATCCCAAGAGCCACGCGCCCACGGTCTGCTTCGTCGGATGGGTGAAGCGCGTCCAAAGGTGGTGCCTGCGTCGCCAGATTTCCCGCACGGTGGCGGCGAGCGCCGTCGCGCCCAGAGAGCCGTAGAGCAGGCGAACCGTCGTCGCGTTCAACCGGCCTCCCAGCCGGGTGATCCACAGCAGGGAGCAGGGGATGCAGGCCAGGCTGAGGCCTGTCGCCAGCGCCAACCGTTCCCAGCCGTCGAAGTGTTCTTTTGCCGGGGGCCAGAGGCGCAGCAACAGCACACCGGGGGCCCCGAAGAGCGCCGCCGCGGGCAAAAACAGCCAGATCCATCGCAGAGCCGTGCGTACGTCCGCACTCAGGTAGGCGGCGTCGTAGACGTAAAGGGCGCGGAAGGCCAGATCTCCCGGCCAGGGCTCACCGTTGGCGTAAGCGGTGCCGGGTGCATAGACATCACGCGGGGCGGCACGCAGGTGCAGAGGTTGTTGTGCGGTGGCCGCCGGGGCCTCGACCCGCAGATAGTACGCCGTGTTGGCCGCGTTCGCCAGCGCCGGAAAGCGGATCCGCAGCGTCTCACGTCCCGCCTGCGCCGCAGGATCGATCTCCATGCGCACCAGGTCAGAGCCTGTCGGCGTGTGGCGCAGGCGCACAAGCAGGGGGCCGTGTACGCTCTCCGGGTTGGCCCACCTCAGCTCGATCCCGCCCAGGTTCCGGTTGCGGGCGACGAAGGTCTGGCCCACCGTGCGCGTTCCGTAGACGGGCGGCGCGTCGACCTCCGCGTGCGGTTGCCGTGTGTTGAGGTCGGGGCGGGCGAGACACCCCCCGGTCAGGATCATCATCAGGAGCGCAAACCACAGACGTTGCAGCTGCATGTTTCAATCGGCTACTTCTAATCTCAGCCCAGGACTCCATGTCTTGTTGCTTGATCATTGTACAGGGCTCGTAGGTAGCCACGAAGCCCTGCACTTAAACTTTTGGGCGGAGGGGTCGGAGGGCACAGAACGGCACTTCACTGCGTTCCGTGCCTGACTACGAACCGGCATACCTATTTGAGTTTTGAAAACGATTATCCAGAACTCACCACTCCCCGGGAGAGCATGTGCAATCAAAACCACGAGATCCTTCCCCCTTCGCCGTGCTCAAGGTTTGGGATGACAAGGGTGTGGCCACCTAAAAATCCGATCTTTTTCAGGTGAGTCAAAGTATAGGCCGGAAGCGCAAAATGGGAAAGGTGGACTGGAAGCAAGCATTCATGCGCTTTTCGTCTTGATAAAGAAGTTGTTATAGATCTATGTGGATATGCAGTCTTTATGGTAAATCTGGACAATGTTTCGCTGTTTTCAGGGTCAGTTTTTGCATAAAAGGCCAATTTGATAGTTTTTGGTAGTGCTCTCATGTTAAGATAAGTCTGCTTTTTGAAAAACGCACACACGAGTTGTAGTGTCGTAGGGAAGTTCAGGAGGGTGTCAGCTACCATGGAATCGCGCATTCCCGGCTTTTACAAGCGGGGTTTAAAGGAACGGCTGGATGAAGTTGTGGATCGTTGTGCGTTGACGGAAGCGCAGCGGGCGGCGCTTGTCGGCGCCCTGGATCTGCAACAGGCCGATCATATGATTGAGAACGTGGTGGGGATCCACGGCTTACCCCTGGGCATCGCCACTAACTTTGTGATCAATGGACGCGAGGTGTTGGTGCCCATGGTCATCGAGGAACCCTCCGTCGTCGCCGGCGCGTCGCTGGCGGCGAAACTGGCGCGCGCCGGAGGTGGGTTTGTCGCGGTGACCGACGCGCCGGTGATGATCGGTCAGATTCAGGTGGTGGCTGTGCCCGATCCGTGGAGCGCGCGTGTTGATCTGCTGGCGCACCGTGACGAGCTGCTGGCGCTGGCCAACGAGGTCGATCCGGTGCTGGTGAAACTGGGCGGCGGTGCGCAGGATCTGCAGGCGCGTGTGTTGGAGACGCCCGCCGGCCCTATGCTCATCGCCTATTTGCTCTACGACGTGCGCGACGCTATGGGCGCCAATGCGGTCAACACCGCCTGCGAGCGTCTAGCCCCTCGCGTTGAGTCCATTACCGGCGGACGAGTCTTTCTGCGCATCCTGAGCAACCTGGCCGATCGGCGCTTGGCGCGGGCGCGGGTGCGGATTCCAGAGGAAACGTTAGCCTTCGACGACTTCCCCGGCGCCGACGTGGCGACGGGCATTGAGCAGGCCTGGGCCTTTGCGTCCGGCGATCCTTACCGGGCGGCGACGCATAACAAAGGCATTATGAACGGCGTCGATGCCGTGGTGCTTGCCACGGGCAACGACTGGCGCGCCATCGAGGCGGGCGCCCACGCCTATGCGGCGCGCGGCGGACAGTACACCAGCCTAAGTACCTGGCGACGCGATGGCGAGGGCAACCTCGTCGGCTCGCTGGAGATGCCGCTGGCGCTGGGCACCATCGGCGGCGCGACGCGGGTGCATCCCACGGCACAGGTGGCGCTCAAGATTCTGGGCGTCGCATCGGCGCGGGAACTGGCCGAGATCGTGGTCAGCGTAGGACTGGCCCAGAATCTGGCTGCCTTGCGCGCCCTGGCAACGGAGGGCATTCAGCGCGGTCACATGACGCTGCACGCGCGGCAGGTCGCCATGGCCGCCGGGGCAACCGGCGCGGAGATCGAGCGCGTGGCAAGCCGGATGATCGCGGAGGGTACCATCCGCATCGACCGTGCGGAAGCCTTGCTGCACGACTAATTGACTATCAGACCACCAGACTATTTGATTATCAGACTGCCTGACTATCAGACGATCTGACGAACAGACTCACAAGGAGGACCAGGTGAACGAAATTGAACTCATGAAGCCCCGGCGATCTGTTGGCATCCTTGGGTACGGCTCCTATGTGCCCATGTATCGGTTGCCAAACCGCGAGATCGCTCACGTCTGGAAGGGCGGTGGCAGCGGTCCCGTGAAGGAAAAGTCCGTCGCCGGACCGGATGAGGACACGGTGACGATCGCTATCGAGGCGGCGCGCAACGCGCTGGCCCGCGCGGGGATCGATCCCACGCTGCTGCGGGCCGTCTGGGTGGGTAGCGAATCCCACCCCTACGCCGTCAAGCCCACGTCCACTATCCTGGCCGAAGCATTAGGTACCGGGCCCTTCCATATGGCGGCCGATTTTGAATTCGCCTGCAAGGCGGGCACCGAAGCGCTGCAGGCCGCTATGGGCTTGGTCGGATCGGGCATGGCAGATTACGCCCTGGCGGTCGGCGCGGACACGGCTCAGGGCCGGCCGGGCGACGAGCTGGAGTACACGGCGGCCAGTGGCGGGAGTGCGTTTATCGTCGGGCCGGCCGAGGAAGCGCTGGCGATCTGCACGGCCTCCGTCTCCTACGTCACCGACACGCCGGATTTCTGGCGGCGGGCCTACCGACATTATCCCAGCCACGGCGGGCGCTTCACCGGCGAACCGGCCTATTTCCATCACATCCAGTCGGCGGCCGGGGCCATCATGGACGCGCTGGAATTGAGCGCCGAGGACTTTGACTACGCCATTTTTCACCAACCCAATGTCAAGTTTCCCTACCGCGTAGCGAAGCGGCTGGGCTTTACGCCCGGACAGGTCAAAGTTGGCGTGCTGAGCAACGAAATCGGCAACACCTACGCCGGCGCAGCCATCATCGGCTTCTCCGCAGTGCTCGATGTCGCCAAGCCCGGCGAGCGCATTCTACTGGTGAGCTTTGGCTCCGGCGCCGGCTCCGACGCCTTTGTCTGGGAGGTCACGGAGCGTCTGGAGGAGCGCCGGGATCGGGCACCTCGGGTCGCCGATTACATTCGACGTCGGACGGAGATCGACTACGGTCTCTATGTGCGTTATCGCAGTAAGCTGCGGGTCGGGTAGGAGGATTGTATGAGAGACGTTGCTATCATTGGTATTGGGCAGGTACCGGTTAAGGAGCATTGGACCAAGAGCCTGCGGGAGTTGGCGCTAGATGCCTCATTGGCCGCGCTGCAGGATGCGCAGGTCGACGACGTGGACGCGATCTATGTGGGCAACATGATGTCAGGCGAGATCTCGGGGCAGGAGCACCTGGGCGCGCTGGTCGCTGACGCGCTGGCGATGACCGGCGTGGAAGCGATGAAGATCGAGGCTGCCTGTGCCTCGGGGGCGGCGGCCCTTCGCGTAGGGCTGATGGCGGTGGGGAGTGGCTTGTGTGACCGCGTGCTGGTCACCGGCGTGGAGAAAATGACGGATACCCTCGGCGGGGAGACGTCAGCGGCTCTGGCTATGGCTGCCGACGCCGAGTACGAGGTCAGTCAGGGGGTGACCTTTGTGGCGCTCAACGCGCTGTTGATGCGTCGTTACATGTACGAGTACGGTTGGGAGCGCCGGGACTTCGCCAACTTCGCCGTCAACGCCCACGCCAACGCCGTTAACAACCCCAACGCTATGTTCTCGCGGCGTATCACCGTTGAGGGGTATGCCAACTCCGCCACTATCGCCGATCCCATCGGGCTTTTCGACGCTGCCCCCATCTGTGATGGGGCGGCGGCCGTGCTTCTGGCGCCCGCCGACGAGGCGCGCGCCTTTTCCGCCTCACCGGTGCGGATCGCGGCTTCGGCCGTGGCGACGGCGCCTATCGCCGTCCACGACCGCCGGGATCCCCTGGCCCTGGAGGCGGCGCGCCTTTCCTCACGGCGTGCTTACGAGATGGCCGGGATCGGCCCTGAGGATCTGGACTTCTTCGAGCTGCACGACGCCTTCACCATCATGTCGGCCCTCAGTCTGGAGGCTGCGGGTTTTGCCGAGCGCGGTCAAGGGGTGCGGCTGGCGTTAGACGGCGGTATCACGCTGGACGGGCGGATTCCCATAGCCACCATGGGCGGCTTGAAAGCGCGCGGTCACCCCGTGGGTGCGACCGGGATTTATCAGATTGTGGAAGCGGTTTTGCAACTGCGCGGCCTGGCAGGGGCAAATCAGATCCCGAACGCCCGGCTGGGGATGACTCAGAACATCGGCGGCAGTGGTGCCACGATCAGCACCCATATCTTGGAGGCCATAGAGTAGCGTGTGCTTTCTGCAGACGACGAAAGAGGAGAGGAAATGAACGATCGTATTGCATTCAACTGGCGCATCCGCCATCAGCGTTACCGGCTGGTGGGCGAACGGTGTCCACACTGTGAGAGCCACATCTTTCCACCCCGGGATCTTTGCCCGACCTGTGGTAAACCGGCAAAGGAGCCCTATCAGCTGAGCGGTCGGGGGGAGGTCTATTCTTTTACCACCGTGTATAGCGCACCGACGGATTTCGCTGCCTACATTCCCTATACCGTGGCGCTGGTGAAGCTGGAGGAAGGCCCGGTGATCACCGCACAGCTGACCGACGTGCGGCCTGAGGACGTGGAGATCGGGATGCCGGTGGAGATGGTCACACGCAGGATCAGGACCCAGGGCGAGGAGGGTACCATTATCTACGGATATAAGTTCCGTCCGATCCTGGAGTGTGAATAGGTCGATGCGCCTATTGACGCGCGGTGCGGATTGGTTTATACTGAAATCAAACCAAAATTCCCCGCGACTGCGCTGTGATGATGAGTGTCGAACATTGGCTCTTCGGAAACAATAACTTTTTTAGAGCCCAGTCAAGTTTAGGAGGAAACGATGAAAAGCAAAATTGCGTTGGATTGGCGTTTGCGGGGTCCTCGATACAGGATGGAAGCCGTGCAGTGCCCACACTGCAAGACCGTGCACTTCCCCCCTCGGGACGTCTGTTTGGCCTGTGGGCAGCCGCTGAATGATGGGCAGATCACCGTGGTGGAAAGCGAAACCCGGATAGAGGCCCCGGTGCCTTTTGTCCGTCAGGAGCGACGAGCTCTGGTCGTGGTGGAGACGCCATAAGCGTCTTCGACAGAGTGTGAAAAGATGAGCCCGTGCCGGGTGAGGCTCCTTCACGCGACGCGGGCTTCTTTGCCCTACTTTGCTATCCGGCGGGAAGTTACACCGGCACCGTCGGATCGAAGAGTTTGGCGTATTCCTCCAGGGCGAAGCGATCGGTCATGCCGGCGATGTAGTCGCAGATGACGCGCTCCGGCGAGCGTTCCTCGAACTTCGCCTGTTCTTCCACCGGTAGCTGGCGGGGTTCCTCCAGATATGTCTCGAAAAGCGCTCTCAGCACGCGCTCGGCCTTGGCCTGCATGCGCATGACGTGGGGGTGGCAGTAGAGGTTTTCGTAGAGGAAGGTCTTGAGCTCTCGCGTCCGCCCGGCGATCTCCTCCGAATGTCCCACGACGTTCTCCGGGTGGGCGCGCACGTCGTCGGGGGATTGGACGCCTGCCTTATCCAGGCGGCGCGCCGTCGCTTCCACCTGATCGCGCACCAGCAGTCCGATGAGGCGGCGCACCATGCGGTAACGGATCATGTCGTTGAAGTGGCGCCCATCCCAGCCGATGCTCTCTTTGAGTGCTTGCCACCAGGCCAGCTGCTCCATCTGCTCAGGACGCAGCAGCCCGGAGCGCAGGCCGTCGTCCAGGTCATGGGCGGTGTAGGCGATCTCGTCGGCGGGATTGGCCAGCTGCGTCTCCAACGATCCGCGTTTGTCCGGGTCGAAGCGCGTAGCGTCGGAGACATCGTACTCCGTCTCATGCTTGACCATCCCTTCGCGCACCTCCCAGGTCAGATTCAGCCCGTGGAAGTCTTCGTAGCGGGCCTCCAGCTTCTCCACGATGCGCAGCGACTGCTTATTGTGGTCAAAGCCTCCCTGGTCGGCCATGAGGAGGTTCAGCGTTGCCTCCCCCGCGTGCCCGAAGGGCGAGTGGCCCAGGTCGTGGGCCAGACAGATGGCCTCGACCAGATCCTCGTTGGCGCCCAACGCCCGCGCCATCGACCGTCCGATCTGCGCGACCTCCAGCGTGTGGGTGAGGCGTGTGCGATAATAATCGCCCTCATGGATCACGAAGACCTGCGTCTTGTACTCCAGACGGCGGAAGGCCGTGGTGTGCAGCACGCGATCCCGGTCGCGCTGAAACGCGGTGCGGTAGAGCGGTTCTGCTTCGGGAAAGTCCCGTCCGCGCGAATGTTTGCTGCGCAGGGCGTAGGGAGCCAGGGTTTCATCTTCCAGGCGTTCTCGAATCTTCCGCGTCAGTAACATGGGTGACCTCCCCTTTATATCTGCCCACCGCTGAGCTGCACCGCCAGGTAGCTGACGAGCAGCGCGACGAGTAACACCAGGATCAAGAACAAGGCCAGTTGGCGCGCCAGGCGCGTGGGCTGCACAAAACGCCGGGAGATCCAGAGAAAGAGCGCGCCGGCGATACCCAGGCCAGTCAAGACGCCCGTGGTGTAGAGCATAGCTGTCATCATCAACTGAGGTAAATCGATAGTGACGATCAACCGTCCGAAGAGGGCGATGGAGAGGCGGCTGCCCAAGAAGGCGTAGCCGACGGCGATCAGCAGCCCACTGACGATCATCGCTAAGCCGAAATTGCGCCGGGGTGCGCGCTCCATCCACCAGGTGACGGCGCCTAACATCACCAGGCCGAGTGCAAAGGTGAAAATGACGATAGATAAGAATTCAATGGCCACGATAGCTCCTTCTGCGGGCGATGCTCGTCTTGCCTCAATGATATTTTAGAAGTGTTAAGACGTCAAACGCAGCGGTGCGATACGCGCTCGGATCGCGCCGGCGCGCTGCGCCTGCTGCTCCCCAACCTCGCGGTTGTTCATTGTGTCCCTCCGGGTATAATGACTCTTATGACAAAAGAGAGATTACAAAAGATTCTGGCACACGCAGGCTACGGTTCCCGCCGAGGCTGCGAAGCGCTCATTGAAGAGGGCCGTGTGGCCGTGGACGGCGAGATCGCTACGCTGGGCGACAAGGCCGATCCCCAACGGCAGCGGATCACCCTCGACGGCAAACCCATTCGCGGCGCCCGCGAGGAGATCTACATCATGCTCAACAAACCGCGCGGCGTCATCTCCACCGTCGATGATCCCCAGGGACGGCGCACGGTGCGGGACCTCGTCCCCATTGACAAGCGGATCTACCCTGTGGGGCGGCTGGATGCGGACAGCGAAGGTTTGCTCCTGCTCACCAACGACGGCGAACTGACCCACCGGCTGACCCATCCGCGCTACGAGCACAAGCGCGTCTACCGTGTGCGCGTGCAGAGCACGCCCGACCGCGAGACGCTCCGTCGCTGGCAGCGCGGTATCGTGCTGGACGGCGAGCGCGTCCGCTTCGACGTGGTGCGCGTGGAGCATTCCGCGCGGGGCACGAGCTGGCTGCACGTCGAGGTGCACGAGGGCCGCAAGCACCTGGTGCGGCGCATGGTCGCCGCGCTGGGCCACCCGGCGGAGCGGCTTGTCCGCGTGGAGATGGGGCCGCTGCGCCTGGGCGATCTGCCGCCCGGGCGTTGGCGCCGTCTCCATCCCCACGAAATCCGTATCCTCAAGGGGGAGGTCAAATCCTGACCACCCGACTATGAGACGATCTGACTATCAGACTACCCGACTATCCGACCAAAGGACGAAGCCATGAAACCATCGACCATCGCCATTGACGGCCCGGCGGCCTCGGGGAAAAGTACCATCGGGCATCACCTGGCGGAATGGTTGGACTATCTTTACCTGGATACCGGCGTGCTCTACCGCGCCGTGACTTGGGCCGCGCTGGAGTGCGGGATCCCCGTGGATGACGAGGCGCGCATCAACGCCCTGGCGGAGACGCTCCCCATTGACGTTGTTCCCCCCACCGTTGACGACGGGCGGCAGTACACGGTGAAAGTCGGAGGCGACGACGTCACCTGGGCCATTCGCACGCCCGCCGTCGATCAGAATGTCTCCATCGTCGCGGCCTATCCCGCGGTCCGCACGGCGCTGACGGCACGCATGCGCGAGATCGGCGCGCGCGGCGACGTCGTCATGGTGGGGCGCGACATCGGCACGGTGGTGCTGCCCGACGCCGATCTCAAAATCTACGTTGAGGCGTCCGTCGAGGTGCGCGCGCACCGCCGTCTGCTGGAACGCCGGGCGCAGGGCGAGGACGTGACGCAGGAACAGATGGTAGAGGAGCTGCGGCTTCGCGACGCTATCGACAGCGGGCGCGAGACGGCCCCGCTGCGTGCTGCGCCGGACGCCGTGCGCTTTGACAACACCCATCTCACGAAAGAAGAGATGTATCGCGCCGTGGAGACCCTGGTGCTCGACCACAGTCCGAACGGGGATCCGTGATACGCGCGTGGTGCCCTCTGCCCCCTGCCCCCTGCCCCCTGCCCCCTGTCTCCTGTACCTTGTAACCCACTATAGATGAATTTTCAAGGAGTTTCGATAAATGAAAAACAAAGACTATGACCTGACCATTATCGGCGGCGGCCCGGGGGGGTACGTCGCTGCGATTCGTGCGGCCCAGCTGGGGATGAAAGTGGGCCTGATCGAGAAGGAGTATCTGGGCGGTGTCTGCCTGAACTGGGGCTGCATCCCCACCAAGGCGCTGCTGCGCAACGCCGAGGTGGTGCGGCTGCTGGGTGAAGGGCGTGAGTTTGGCTTCGAGGTCGAGAACGTCACGCCGGATTACAGCGCTGCCGTCAAGCGCAGTCAAAAGATCGCGCAGCGCCTGGTCAAGGGCGTGGAGCTGTTGATGAAGAAACACGCCGTCGACGTGATCTGGGGCGCGGGCCGTCTGACGGCGCCGACGAAGATCAGCGTCGAGCTGAACGAGGGCGGCAGCCGCGAGCTCACCGCCGAGCACGTCGTCCTGGCGACGGGCGCGACTCCCTGTCTGATCCCCGGCATGGAGCCGGACGGCGAGCGCGTGCTCACCGCGCGCCACGCCATCGAGCGGGAGACGTTGCCGGCGTCGGCCATCGTCATCGGCGGCGGCCCCATCGGCCTGGAGATCGCCACCGTCTGGAGCGCTTACGGCGCCGAGGTGCGCGTTGTCGAGATGATGGATCAGGTCTTGCCGGCAGAGGATCCCGATGCGGTCCGGGAGCTCTCTCGCGCGCTGCGCCGCCAGAAGATCAAGACGCTGACGTCGACGCGCGTCGAGGCCATCGAGCGGGGCGATGCGGGCGTGCGTGTCAAGGTCACCGACAAGAAGGGCAAGGAGAAGACACTGGAAGCGGAGGTCGCGCTGGTCGCCGTGGGCTTCTGCCCCTCAAAGGCGGATCTGGGCCTGGACGCGGCCGGCGTGGCGCGGACGGAGCGCGGCTGGATCAAGGTCGATGGCCACATGCGGACCAACCGGCCCCATCTCTACGCCGTTGGCGACGCCAACGGCATCCTGCTGCTGGCCCACGTCGCTTCGGCGCAGGGCATCCTGGCCGTGGAGACCATCGCCGGCATCGAGCGTCGCCCCTTCGATAAAAACGCCGTGCCGCGCTGCACCTACACCTCACCGCAGGTCGCCGCCTTCGGCCTGACCGCAGTGCAGGCTGAGGAACAGGGCCTGGACGTTGAGGTGGGGCAGTTCTCCTTCTTGCCCAACGGCAAGGCGTTGGCGTTGGGCGAGAACCGGGGCTTCGTTAAAATTGTGGCGGAGCGACAGAGCCACGCTATCGTCGGCGCGACCATCGTCGGCCCGGAGGCGACGGAGCTGCTGCCCGAGCTGGTGCTGGCCCGCACGGCGGAGCTGACGCCGCATGAGATCGCTTATACAGTGCACGCCCATCCCACGCTTAACGAAGTGGTCATGGAAGCTGCCCACGACGTCTTCGGCGAGAGCATCCACGGCGGATAATCTGCTTGTAGTGAGCCACAAAGCTCTTGGGCGGCGTGGCGTTGAGACGACGGCAGTTCGCCACAAGCGTGTTGACTATGCCAAGCTTTCAGATCGCCACGTTCGAGGAAGCCTACACCTGGCCGCCGTGGTGGGCGGTGCGCTTTGCGCTGGCACATCCTCCGGCGCCGGGACGCTTTGTGTTGGCCGATCTGGGCGGGCCGCTGCGCGAGGTGCTTTTCCCTTCCGCCCTGGATGACGAGGGTTTCACGGCGCTGGTGCCGCCGGGCCATCCCGCGACCGGCCTCATCCCCGGCGCAGAGGTGGATGTGCTCGGCCCGCTGGGCAGGGGCTTTGATCTTGGCGCTGCCCGGCGCCTGCTGCTGGTGGCGGAGGTGGCCTATCTTCCGCCGCTCTTGCCTTTGCAGCATCGGGCGCCTGCCGTTGCCCTGGTGCTGGAAGCGCCGACGCGCGCCCAACTCCCACCGACCCGCCGTTTTCCGCCCGCCGTCGAACTTCACCTGCTCACCCGCGACGGCACGGCGGGGACGCAGGGCACGCTGGAAGCGGAGGGCGACGACGCGCCGTTGCGCCGCCTGCTCCGCTGGGCCGATGGCGCGTGCTTCGCCTGTGCGCCGGAGCGCTATCCTGCCCTGGCGCGGTTTGTGGAGACGGTGCGGCTCCGGCCCGGCGATGATTTCGCCCAGGCGTTGATGCGTGTCCCCATGCCTTGTGGGGTGGGGGCCTGCGAGGTCTGTCGCGTCCAGACACGCCGTGGCGAGCGCCGCGCCTGCGTCGATGGCCCCGTCTTCAATCTGCTAGATCTGGGCGCCTGACCCGATGTGTGTGTATCTCAGCAGAGTTAGCAGATGCTCCATTCTGGGATGAACTGTGGATTTGCTTCATCTGCTAAATCTGATGACAGACACTGTCCTCGGAAAGCCATGACCCATGATTGACCTGGCGCCCCATCACAAATATGGACTGCCACTCTCCAACCCGGTGATGCCGGCGGCGGGAACCTTCGGCTACGGCGTGGCGTATCGCGATCTCGTCGCTTACGAAGAGCTGGGCGCCGTGGTCACCAACCCGATCAGCTGGCGGAGCCGCCGTGCGGCTAACGGCCCCCGCGTCGTCGTCCACGGGGAGCAGTTCTTGGTGCACACCGGGCTGCCGAATCCGGGTGTGTGCCGGGTGATTCGCCGTCACGCGGGGCGCTGGGCGCGGTTGAACTGCCCCGTTATCGTGCACGTCATCACCACCTCGCCCGACGACGTGGCGCGCGCCTGCGAACGGCTGGCGGGCGCACGGAACGTGCGCGGTATCGAGCTGGGGTTGGACGAGGGCGCCGCTGTGGACGACGCGCTCGTGTTTCTGGACGCGGCGCGCGCAACGTGCCCGCTCCCGCTGATCGCGCGGCTGCCCTTCGACGGCGTGGAGCGGCTGGCGCTGCCGCTGGCGGAGGCTGGCGTCGACGCGCTGACGCTCACCGCGCCGCCGCGTGGGCTGCTGCCCCATCGGTCCGCCGACGAAACGTCCCTTGTGCGCGGTCGGCTCTACGGCCCGGCGCTCTTCCCCCTCCTGCTGCAGCGGGTGGCGCAGTGGGCCGACACGCTGCCTGTGCCGTTGATCGCTTGCGGTGGGATTCGCACGCCGGAAGAGGCCCGCGCCTGCCTGGATGCCGGGGCGACCGCCGTGCAGATCGACGCGCTGCTCTGGCGCGATCCGCGGCTGCTGGCGCGCGTTTCGCGTGCGCTGGCGTAGTTTTCGCAGACCAACAGTCCACCGATCGTATCACGGCCGGGCTACTCCAGATCCCGGCCAGCGTACTTCTGTCATCCTGTTCGATAAGGAGGTGGAATGAAAGCGAGGTCAAAGGTTTCCGTGCAGCATGATTTCGAGTTCAACCTGCGCGAGCTGGGCGGCTCCCTGGGCGACTTTGGCACCCTCTTCCCGCTGGCCGTCGGCTACATCGCCGTCAACGGCCTCGACCCGGCAGGCCTCTTCGTCATGCTGGGATTGACCAACATCGCCCTGGGCCTGCTCTATCGGTTGCCCATGCCCTTGCAGCCCAAGAAGGTGATCGCCGCCGTGGCCATCGGCCAGGGCTGGTCGCCCTCGCTGGTCTACGCTTCCGGTTTTGGTATGGGCCTCACCTGGTTTTTTCTGATCTTCACCGGCCTGCTGCGCAAGCTTATCGCCTGGACGCCCACCTTCCTGGTGCGGGGGATCCAGCTGGGCCTGGGGCTGACGCTGGGCTGGCAGGGACTCAAGTTCATGGCGCCGGCCCCGCTGCTGGGATTGCTCGCCGTCCTCATCGTGTTGACGCTGCGCGAGAGCCGCTACGCTCCGGCCTCGCTGGTGCTGCTCGCATTGGGCGTGGGGATTGCCGCCTGGCGCGGCGACCTCGACGGGCTTAGCTTCGCCATCACGCTCCCCCCGTTGACCGTTCCGCGCCTGGCGGACGTCTGGCGGGCGATGCTATTGGCGGGTTTCGCCCAGATTCCGCTCACCGTGTCCAATGCTGTCATGGCGACCGCCACGATGATCCGGGACTACTTCCCGGAGAAGGCGGTAAGCGAGCGCAAGCTGATGCTCAACATGGGCGTGATGAACGTGGCCGCCTCTTTCTTCGGGGGGATGCCCATGTGTCACGGCGCCGGCGGGCTGGCGGCGCAGTACTACTTCGGCGCGCGGACAGGGGGCACGCCCATCATGGAGGGGCTGATAGAGGTGGGGATCGGCCTCTTTCTCAGCCGCTCCATCGCCGACGTGATGGCCGCTTTTCCCATGGCCTTGGTCGGGGGGATGCTGGTGCTCGTCGGCCTCCAGCTGGGCGCGCCCGTCATCAAGCTGCGAGGGTGGGCGCTCGTGCTGGCCCTGGTCACGGGCGTGCTCTGCGCCGTCACCAACATCGGGCTCGGCTTTCTCTGCGGCCTGGCGCTCTCCCATCTGGTGCGCGCGCTGCGGCGGTGGGACGTGCTGCCGCGCCTTTGCGCGGCCTCAGATGAAGAGGGGGCTCAAGCCGAGGAGGATTTTTGGGGGAGACAGGACTGAGATGACGGTCTCAGGAGTTGAGTCACGCACCCTTGAATGTTTGAAGGGGCCTGGGTGCGCGGCCGGACGTTTTTCCCTCAGCCGAACTTGTCCTCCAAAAAGCGTCCGTGGATGAGGAGCTGCTGAGCGTCTTCGTAGGGCAAGCCCGCTTCGATCTTCTGGATCGCCTGATGTAGGAGGTCCAGCTGACGCAGCAGGAGCTCGTGGGCCGTCTTTCCGTCCCGAAGCGGCTCGGTGGTGGCGAAGGCGTGGGGCAGGGCTTGATAGTTCTCCAGCGCTTCGGGCAGGTACTCGCGGATTGTCTGACGCACGACGTAAGCGTTGGGATCTCCGCGGCCGAGCTCCGGGAGGCGCGGCAAGATCTGCAGGAGAGAGCGCTCAATCGCCTCTACCCGTTCCGCCACGTCCTCGGGGAACTCCCGTCGGGCGCGGTGGGTCAGGTGACGCAGCTCTCGCTCCAGGCCCTCCGGGGCGGGGAGCGCAGAGCGGACGGGTGCCGGCAGGCTTGCCGCCGCTGATGTGGGCGCTTCTGTCAGCTCGTAGACCTTCTTCGCCACCCATCCGCTGCCGGTGACGCCCACCAGGGCGGCGGCAGCGCTGGCGATGGGTCCAAAGAGGGGCAGCAGGAGCACTGCCGACGCCAGTGTCGCCCCCAGGGCTCCTGCGCCCGCCAGGAGGGTAAGCGCCACGTTACCCGGACGCACTACTTCGGCGTGGAGAACCCCTGTGCTCTCCAGGTGCGGCAGGCCCCGCAACCAGGCCTGAAAGGTGGGCTCGGAGCGCTCCAGAAGCTGCGTCTCGGCGAAGGAAAAGGACTCCAGGGCCGTGAGGTGGCTCAGTTCGAGGGGGAGCGGTCCCTGAAGGGGATTTCGGCTCAGGGAGAGCGTGAGGAGACGGCGCAGACGACCCAGCTCGGGTGGCACCTCGCCCGTCAGCTCGTTGTCGGAAAGGTCCAGGTGCTCCAGGCGCGCCAGATCGCCCAGCGCGCCCGGAATCGATCCGCTGAGCTGATTGGCGTGCAGATCCAGCGTGCGCAGATGGACCAGCAGCTGCAGGCGCGGGGGGATGGGGCCGCGCAACCGGTTGCGCGAGAGATCGAGAAGGCGCAGGCGACGGGGATGGCCCAGGTTGGGCGGCACCAGGCCTTGCAGACGGTTGCCGGAGAGATCCAGGTGGGTCAGATCCGTGAGCAACCCCAGATCCTCAGGCAGCGTGCCGCTGAGGCGATTGTCGCTGAGGTCGAGCCGCGTGACGTGTCCTCCCTCGCAGGTGACGCCGTACCACGCGCAGGGGGAGCCCGGCTCCAACCAGCCGGCGTTGTGCGTCCACATCTCCCCTGCTGTCGCCCGGTAGAGACTGACGAGTGCCCGTTTCTCGGTCGGGGGGATGATCTCCGTCGTCACTTGCTGCTCCGTCAGCGGTCAGGCCTCGGCTTCCGGCAGGATTAAGTCTTCGCTGACTTCCAGCACCTGCTCGTTGCGCACCTTGTCCAGGTAGGTTTGTGCCTTCTGCACTTGAGCCGAGAGCACCCCGATGGTCTGGGCCATGCTTTCCACCGCCTGCACCTTGTACTGGGAGATCATGTCGAGGGTCGCGAAGACGTTGTTGAAGGCCTCTTCCAGCTGCTGGAGGCTCACGGTGGCGCTGCTCGCCTGGCGGTGGATCTCCCCTGATTGCTCCTTGAGCATCACCGACGTCGATTCGATGAGGTCACCGGTCGTCGTGTTCAGCGCCGTGATCTGATCCAGCACCAGCTTCTGATTGGAGAGCGCCTGGGCGACGATGACGGCGGTGCGCAGCGCGGAGATGGTCGTGGTCGTGGCGCGCTCCACGCCCTTGATCAGCTCCAGATCGTTCTTGCGGATGACGTCCAACGCCAGGTAGCCTTGCACGCTCACGGCGAGCTGCGTCATCAGATCCTGTTCTTTCTGGCGCACGTAGAAGAGGATCTCCTCTTTGACCACGCGCGCTTTTTCGGGATCCTCGGCTTCGATCTCGGCGATGCGGGCTTCCAGCGCCCGGGCCAGCTGCTCGGCCACGTAGATGTACTGCTGCAGCCGGTGCATGATCTGCCAGAGGTTGGCCTTCTCCTGCTCGATGGTGGCGACGTCCTTACGCAGCGCGTCCTGCCCGTGGTAGAGGCTGTTGAGGACGGCGTCGATGTGATCCTGGGCGCTTTGATACTTGCGGAAATAATCGGTCATCTTGTTGCCCAAGGGGATGAGGCCCAGGAATTTACGTCCCTTGTCGTCTTGGCGTGCAGGATCGAGTTCCTCGACGGTGCGGCGCAGTTCCAGCAGCGCCTTCGACACCGGCGCTTCCTCTTCCAGTCCCCGGATGGGTTGATTGAGGATACGGTTGGAGACGTTGGCCGCCTCGCGGATCTCCTTCGT
Organism: Anaerolineae bacterium; assembly: GCA_049975525.1. Classification (GTDB taxonomy): domain Bacteria; phylum Chloroflexota; class Anaerolineae; order B4-G1; family SLSP01; genus G713. The sequence goes on along the minus strand of JBNGCW010000011.1, from coordinate 18,271 downwards.
CCCCATATTGTGAATAACCGCCAGCTGCTCGTCAAATGCCTCGCTGTGCACGTCGCTGGCGGCGATCCTGTCGACGAATTCCACGACGCGCGCGTCTAACTTCTCCAGTGTGGCCTCTTCCAATTTCACCATCTCTCTGGCCTGGCGGGGTGCGACTTCTGCAACCTTTTCCGGTGGCCGGAGGGCCTCTCGTTCAACAGAGGATGTTTCATTGCTCATAAGACGTTCACCTCATTTGAAATGTAACCTCACGTGAAGTTCTTCCCTCTCTTCGGGTGAGACGTACTTTCTGGCGCTGGCGCAAAGCGCAGGGGTATCTCACCTCGGCCGGTTAGCCCCCACGATGACATGTAGAGTGAAGCTAGCCCACCTTCAGTGTAGCACAGTGTGAAGCAAGCGCAACGCCAGTTTGCGTTCTTGATCGATATGTTATAAGCTTGAGGGGCTTACGAGGTAGTTATGTGAGGAAGTCACGTGTTACGTGAATTGCACATCCAGAATTTCGCCATCATCGACGAATTGCACCTGCATCTGGAGCCGGGGTTCAACATCCTGACGGGGGAGACCGGCGCGGGGAAGTCTATTCTCATCGACGCCGTGGATCTGCTGCTGGGCAGCCGTGCCGATCTCTCCGCTATCCGTGCCGGGGAGTCGCAGGCGCGGATCGAGGGGATGTTCGTGTTGAGCCCCGAGCAGCAGGCCGCGCGGGCCGAGCTGCTGGCGCGGGAGGGGTTGGAGGGCGAGCGTTCCGACACGCTCTGGCTGAGCCGCCAGCTGCGCGACGACGGGCGCTCGGTGGCGCGGGTCAACGGCAACGTTGTCTCCGTGACGCTGCTGGGCGAGGTCGCCGAAGGGCTGGTGGATATCCACGGGCAGAGCGAGCACCTGAGCCTGCTACGCGTGCAGAGGCAGCGGGATTTGCTGGACCGCTTCGCCGATCTGATGCCTCTGTGCGCCGAGGTGCGTGCGGCGGTGCAGAGGTTACAGGAGGTGCGTCGGGAGTTGCGGACACTGCAGGAGGGCGAACGGCAGCGCATGCAGCGTCTGGATCTGCTGCGCTTTCAGGTCGATGAGATTACCAAAGCCGATCCGCGTCCGGGAGAGTTGGAAGCGCTGGAGGCGGAGCGCACGCGCCTGGTCAACGCCGAGCAGCTGACGCGCCTGGTTTCCAAGATCATCATGCTTTTGGAGGAAGGCGTCGATGAGACGGAGACGCCTTCCGTGATAGATCTGCTGGGCGAGGTGGAGCGCGACGTGCACGCGCTGGTGCGCGTCGACGAGAGTCTGGCCCCGGAGGCGCAGGCGCTGGAGACCATCGGCTACGAGATCGACGACCTGGTGCGACGCCTGCGCGACTATCTGGAGCAGATCGAGTTCAATCCCAAGCGTCAGCGCCGCGTAGAGGATCGTCTGGTCCTGCTGCGCCGCCTGCAGCGCAAATACGGCAGCACCCTCGAGGAGGTGGTGGAGCACGCGCGGCAGGCCGCCGAGGAGATCAAGACGTTGACGGAGAGCGACGAACGCATCGCGCGTCTCGCCGAGCGTGAGGAGACGCTGCTGGGTAAGGTGACGGCACTGGCGACGCAGCTCTCACAGCGGCGACAGGAGGCTGCCCGGGCGCTGGTCGCAGGCGTCGAGGCGGAGCTGGACGACTTGAGGATGGCGGAGGCGCGCTTCGGTGTCAGCTTCCGGTGGCGCGAGGACGCTGAAGGGATCCCCCTTGCGACGCCGGTGCCCACGGAGCGTCACGTCACTGCCGACGCGGAGCTCACCGTGGATGAGACGTCTGTGACGCGCCCCGCTTTCGACGGGACGGGTATGGACCGCGTCGAGTTTTTGATTGCGCCCAACGTGGGGGAAGGGTTCAAGCCGATAACCAAGATCGCCTCGGGAGGCGAGACCTCGCGTCTCATGTTGGCCCTCAAGACGGTGCTCTCGCGCGCCGACGAGACACCCACCCTGATCTTTGACGAGATCGACCAGGGTATCGGCGGGCGCATCGGTGCGGTGGTGGGTGCCAAGCTCTGGCGGTTGACGGTCAACGATGGCAGACGCCGGCAGGTACTCTGCGTCACCCACTTACCGCAGCTGGCCGGTTTCGGCGACGCGCACTTTGGGGTGCGCAAGGTGCTGAAGGACGGGCGGACGATCACCCGCGTTGAGCGTCTGGAAGGAGAAGCGCGTTTGCAGGAGCTGGCGCAGATGTTAGGCACGCCGGAGGACGTGGGCGTGCAAGGCTCGCGGGAAATTCTGGCTCAGGCGGAGCGCCTCAAGACCCCCCAAAGGTAGAGAGAGCCTGGTCCGGGGCCACTGCACCGTGGGCGGCGAGTTCGATCCGGGGACAGCGAGGCATCCGCGGGATTTCGAGGCGCGTCCGCCGGTGAAAACGCCCTCCGTGCCGTAGAGTCTGCGCAGGCGCAAGCCGGGCAAACGAAGCGGGGTGGATGCGGGGGGACATGATGGGAAACCGCCTGGGGCGTTCAAGCCACCCTGGAACTGCTTCGTTTGCCCGGCTCCTGCGTTCATTTGCCGATAGATAGAAGCGGGTTATAATGTGGCGGGGAATAGCTTCTCAAAGGCATCCTGGGGAGATACCGTTCTTTTTTATGAACTGTTTTGGTGGAGTCAAAAACGGGCTTTTTTGTTGGATGTTGTGATGATGTAGGAGAGTACCGTGCTCTGTTGTGAGCTTTCATTCTTACTTATTGGATATTGAGGGAGAACGTGTGGTGAATCCTTCCCCTGTGGGGATTTCCAGTCGATGGATCGATCAGATAAGGACGGTCAGGCATGGCGCTGAAAGGTAGACTTCAGGATTTCGGCATTACCCAATTGCTCAATCTCGTCAACTTGGCCCGCAAGACAGGTACACTTTACCTGGAGCACCCTCAGGAGGGCAAGGCCTATCTCTGCTTTCGTGAGGGGAAGTTGATCTACTCTGTCATGGAAGGCGAAGACGACAGTTTGCCCATGTTGCTTCAGGAAGTGGGGAAGTTGACGGCTGAACAGGCCCGCATGGTGAAGAAGAACATGGGGGATCGGCCGGATCGTGATATTGCAATGATGTTGATTCAAGCCGGCCATATCCAACAGCAGGACGTGGCGCAGAGTGTGCGGCGGCACATCCTCGATCAGGTTTACAAAGTCTTCTCGTGGACCGAGGGCACGTTCCGCTTTGAACCGGCCGAGCTTCCCATTCAAGGTAAGTTGACCACCTCCATTGCTTTGGAAAACGTCATCATGGAGGGCAGCCGTCGTCTCAAGGAGTGGGAGCGACTCAAAGAGGAGTTACCCAGCCTTGACGTGGCGCTCAAATTCGCCAAACGTCCCACAACGCCGCTGCGGGACATCAACCTCACCGTTGAAGAGTGGCGTGTGATCTCCTTTGTCAATCCCCGGAACACGCTGCGGCGCATCGCGCAGTCCAACAGCATGAGCGAGTTTCAGATCCGAAAGATCGCCTACAGCCTTTTGCAAGCGGGCCTTGTGGAAGTTGTGCGTCCTCCCCGACAGGCGGTGATTGAGGGCCGAGGGAGTCAGACTGACCGGGAGAGGCGGGAGGAGGCCCAGTCGGTCTCTCAGCGCAAGCCGGCCGTGAAACGGGGACTGATTCACCGCTTAATTGATCGTATTCGGGAGTTGTAAGGCATGCAAACACTAAAAATTGTCGTCACGGGCCCTTTTTCCTCCGGTAAAACAGAGTTTATTCAGAGTATCAGCGAAATTGACGTCGTTTCTACGGACCGTAAGATCTCACGGGAAGCAGAGCGTATCAAAGATGCCACCACGGTGGCTATGGACTTCGGGCGCATCACTGTGGACGAAGACCTCATTCTTTATCTGTTCGGCACGCCCGGTCAGCGCCGCTTCGATTTTATGTGGGAGATCTTATCCGAGGGGATGTTGGGCTTCGTGGTCATGGTGGACAGCAATCGTCCGGAGACCTTCCGCGAAGCGCGGCGCATTTTGGATACGTTCCGTGATTATTCACCAGTTCCCTACATTGTCGCGGCGAACAAGCAGGATTTAGAGGACGCCTGGCCCCCCGAGGATCTGAAAATCGTCCTGAAGGTAGAGGACGGGATCAAGGTGGTGCCCTGCGTCGCCACGGACCGAGAAAGCGTCAAAGCGGTGCTGCTGGAGCTGCTTTATTCGATTTTGGAAGTGATGGACCAGACGGAAAGTGTGGAGAGTGCGTAGTCTATCACCGCAGAGGCTGACGTAAACCGGGCACGGGGGCTGAGTCCCCCTGCTTTCTTTAACAGCGTAGCCGCGGAAGCCGGGGGGTTCGCCTCTTCTGCGGATCCGAGTAACCATTCTTTAACCGAATTGCAATGACCCGGCCCTTCGGGAGCGGTGGGAGTATGATATGATAAGGATGTTATTCGACGCCGGGACCGGGATACAAATTTATGAGCTCCATTGTTACCGATCGAGGAATCGTTCATTATGAGACGGTCGGCCGAGGCCGACCGGTTATCTTACTCCATTGCTGGTTGGGCTCCTGGAGCTATTGGCTTTCCACCATGGAGTATCTGGGGGATGCGTACAAGACCTACGCCCTGGATTTCTGGGGATTTGGAGATTCGGCCAAGCAGGGTTCCTTTACCATCAGTGAGTACGTCAGCATGGTGCACCAGTTCATGCAGCGCATGGGCTTGCGCCGCGCTCCCGTCATGGGACACTCGATGGGGGGCTCTGTCACCCTGAGCCTGGCGTTACGTTATCCCCAGCACGTTTCGAAGGTCGCCATTGTGGGATCGCCGGTGGTGGGGAACGGGCTCTCCTTGCCGTTGAAGTTGGCGGGTAACCGCCACATCGCGTGGGTGCTTTATAAACTTCCTCGCCTGTTCACCTTGGGCGTTCGCCTGGCCTCTCCGTTGTTTGCCCGAGACTGGCGGGCCTGGTACGAGATGTTCATCGAGGATCTCTCTCAGACGACGATGGAGTCCTTTTTTGCCAGCATCCGCGATCTGCGCATGATCGACCTGCGTCCTTCTCTGCACGAGCTGACCATGCCGACGATGGGCATCTTCGGACGCCGGGACAACATCGTGGATCCCAACCAGGGGGAGATTCTGCGGGCCGGAGCGCCCAACGCTTTTATCCATTACTTCAAGAACTCGGCTCACTTTCCCATGCTCGACGAGACGGACCATTTTCATCGCACCGTTCGCGACTTTCTAGATCGTTTGTAAAGGCGGCATGAATATGACGTTGGAGGAAAGCCGCTTGTCGCCGCAGGAGATGACCTCCCGCCCCGATGCCGTGCTCCATCCTCAGCTCCCTAATAAAATGGCGCGCATCGTGATCTTGGCGCTGGAGGAGGTTCTCGGGCGAAATGGGCTCAACGCCATTTTGAACCTGGCCCGCCTCCCCCATTTCATCGGTCACTATCCGCCCGCAGACTTCAGCGGGGGTGTGGCGTTCGCGCAGATCTCCGCCCTGTTGGCGGCGGTGGACGAGATGTACGGGCCGCGCGGCGGTCGCATGTTGGCTTTGCGGGCGGGGCGCGTCTGCTTCAAGCACGGGATTCGGGATTTCGGCGGGTTGGTGGGCTTGGCGGACGTGGCGTTGCGCTTTTTGCCGCTCAACGTGCGGGCGCGGCTGGGGTTGGAGGTGCTGATGGAGATCTTAAATCAACATTCCGATCACCGCGTGCGTCTGGAGATCACGGAGGATGCTTATCTGCTGGTGATGGAACGCTGCAGTGTCTGCTGGCAGCGTCAGACCTCCTATCCGGCCTGTGCGCTTGTCGTGGGCTTGTTACAAGAGGCGCTCTACTGGATCGGTGGGGGGTATTTTTTCGCCGTCGAGGAGATAGCCTGTCGGGCCCAAGGCGCGGATGCCTGTATCTTTCAGGTGGATAAAGTGCGATCAGGGGAGAGGGGCGATCATGCGTAAGGCCATTCTGCGATCTCGACGACAGATTCCCCCGTTTAACGAGCCGGCGCGGGAATTGAGCGTGCTGGGCAAGCCTCTGTGGCTGTTGCAGCGTGACATCCTGGCGCCCTATACGACGGAAGAACGCGAGGTCAGCTCCATCACCGACGTGGACAGCGAGCGCGTCGAAACGCTCGTCTATCGGGATAACCTGTACTTCGACCAGCCGTTTATCGACGAGTTCATCAGCCGCGCCCGCGCTTCGGGAAAAGCCTGTCAGGTGGCCTTTGAGCTCAGCGATCCGGCGATTGTGGAACACGCGCTTTATCTGCAGCGGGGGATCCGCCGCCAGGGCAACTACTACGTCGCCGATCTCTGGTACTATCCCTACGGCATCGAGCCGGTGGTGCGTCCGTTGGTGATGCACACGGAGCCACGCGAGGTGGGGTTCTACCACGTCCCCACGCACATGTCCAACATCTACGGGGATCTGGTCTATCATCTACCGACGAAGGCCTTCCTTTCCATCGAGCATTGGGTGCACATCCTCTTTGCCAACGTGATGTTCGGTATCTTTGCGATGGGGGCCCGGTTTGAGCAGCAGCTCGACGAGGATTTCTGGCTCAATCTCAAGTTGCTCTGGCGGGGGATGTGGGAGCGCCGGCAGGTGTTGACTACCTCCGCGCTGGTGCAGGTGGGCAAAAACTGCGACATCGATCCCACCGCTGTGATCCAGGGTCCCACCGTCATCGGCGACAACGTGACCATCGGCGCGGGCAGCGTGATCGGCAACTGCGTGATCGGTGACAACGTCAACATCTCCCAGGGCTGCCAGCTGATGCTGAGCGTGGTGGGCGCGGGGAGTTTCCTCCCCTTTCGCGCCGCGCTGTTCGAGACAGTGCTGATGGAAAACTGTATCGTGGCGCAGAACACCTGTCTGCAGATGTGCGTGGTGGGACGGGAGTCGTTCATTGGAGCGGGCAACACCTTTACGGATTTCAACCTGTTTCCCCAGAAGCCCCTGCGTTCGCACTACGCCGGGGAACTGGAGGAGACGGGGATGACGGTGTTAGGGGGGGCGGTCGGGCATCATGTGCGCATTGGCTCCGGGATGATCGTCTTCCCGGCGCGGATGATAGAATCGGACGTGGTGTTGGTCGCTTCGCCGGATCGTCGGGTCATCTCACGGAACGTTTATTACGAAGATAGCGACCACCACAAGTGGCCGGGGGGGGATGCGTTGCATCCTCGCCTCTACCCACGCGATAGCGAAAGGAGGCGCTGACGTCGGGCCAGGACTCAGGTGCTGTGACTGTCCCGGCTTTGTCTAACCGGTTTTACACTAAGGGCCTTTTACGCTATAATGGTCTGGTATCTTTTCTATATCGAGATTCTTGAATACATCCGGCTGAGGCCTTCGAAGTTTCTGGCGGGGCCCGGGGGGAGGGGGCTCGGAGCTCTCTATGAAGAGGCGCAGATTTATAACCCTCCACGGGTCAGAAGAGGATATCTGGGGAGAAGCCCTCATCTATCTTCGCTGAAAGGGAGCTTTTGGAAGGAGTCGCTCAGGCGAGAGAGGCATGGGGTGGCCCCGGGCCGGCTGAAGGCCGAAGGCTTAACGTGCTCCCCCTGATCGGATAGGTGTAATGGGTCCTATGGATGCGTTTGCTTTTATCATTCATCCCATCGATCCCAAGCGGGACGTGATGCGGAAGTATCCGCTGCTGGGACGGGCGTTGCCCGAAGCCGCGATACACTTTCTCTCGCGATTCTGGCCTCCCGTGCTTATCTCGCACGTGACAGGCGTTCGCTCGCAGGCCACGGGTAAGGAGATCGAAGGCTGGTTAATCGCAGTACCTTACACAGCGCCGCGCATGTTGTCCCTGCCCGTGCAGGAAGTCTACCGCAAGATCATCGCCGCCGGGCGGCTGGCAGAGAGGCTGGGCGCCGACGTCTTGGGGCTGGGGGCCTACACCTCCATCGTAGGGGATGGAGGGAAGACCATCGCCCGTGAGCTAGATATCGCCGTCACCTCGGGCAACAGCTACACCGCGGCCCTCGCGGCGCTGGCCGTGCGTGAGGCGGCGCGTCGGCTGAATCTGCGGTTGCGTGACGCTACCCTGGCGGTGGTAGGCGCCACCGGTTCCATCGGAGGCGTGGTGGCACAGCTGCTGGTCGCGGATGTGAAACGCATGCTGCTGGTCGGGCGGGACGCCGGACGGTTGGCGACGCTGGCCGAGCGGCTGCGGGCGCGACCGGGAGCGCCACCGGTGCACCTGACGACGCACCTCGCGGAGGTGCACACTGCCGACGTGGTGGTGACCGTGACCAGCGCCGGAGGAGGTCTTATCCGCCCGGAGCATCTGAAACGCGGTGCGCTTGTCTGCGATGTCTCGCGTCCCCGCGATATCTCCCGGGAGGTCGCGGCAGCGCGCGAGGACGTCTTGGTCATCGACGGGGGGCTGGTGCGCGTGCCCGGCGCGGTAGATTTTGGATTTGATTACGGTCCGCCGCCCGACATGACCTTTGGCTGTGTGGCGGAGACGATGGTTCTGGCCCTCGAAGGCCGGTTTGAAGATTACACGCTGGGGAAAGATTTGGATCTTGAGCAGGTGCGGGAGATTGATCGACTGGCCGCCAAACACGGCTTCGAGCTGGCGGCGCTGCGCAGTTTTGAACGCAAATTGGACGATGTGATCCTTGAGCGCGTCAAGACATTCCGTAATCCCGATGTACCACCGACTCTCGACGTCGTCGGGGCGGTTGGCAGGAGGTAGAGCATGAGTGAAGGCCGCATTTTAGTGGTGGAAGACGATTTCGACATCTCAAACATGCTGAAGCTCTATTTTCAGTCTTTGGGCTACGACGTCTACGTCGCACCGCGCGGTGAGAAAGCGCTAGAACTGACGCGGCAGAAGATGCCTAACGTCATCGTGCTGGATATTATGCTGCCCGACATCGATGGCTATGAGGTCTGCCGCCGTCTGCGCACCAACCTCCGCACCAGTCATATCCCCATCCTCTTCTTGACCCAGAAAGACGAGCGCAGCGACAAGATCAAGGGACTTGAGTTGGGGGCTGACGATTACATTACCAAGCCCTTCGACGTTGAAGAACTGCGCCTGCGAGTGCGCAACACTCTCAAACGCGCCGAGCTGGAGAGTTTGACCAGCCCCAGCACCGGCTTGCCCAGTGGGCGGCTGATCGAGCAGCAGCTGCGCGAACTGCTTCAGGAGAACGGTTGGGGTTTGCTCTACATCGGGATCAAGCACCTGGAAGCCTTCAATGAGGTCTACGGCTTCGTGGCCGGCGAGGAGGTCCTGCGGTTCACCGGCATGTTGTTGAATGACGTGTTGGACGAGATGGGTACCGTCGACGACTTTGTAGGTCACGTCGGCGGTGACGATTTCATTATCGTCAGCCGGATGGAGTTGGTGGACGATTTCGCCCGCGAGCTTCGCCAACGCTTCGACGACAAGGTGGGCACCCACTACGACTATGTGACCCGCTCGCGCGGCTATCTGGTGACGAAGGACGATGAGGACAACGAGATTCACGTACCCTTGATGAGCCTGCAGATCGGTATTTTGACCGCGGACGACGGGCCTTTCACCGACATCCGTGAGATCACCGAGATGGCGGCCGAGGTGCGTCGCCAGGGTCGTGATCGTCTTGAGAAAGAGATTTCGTAGTCGCCCGGCTTCGGCACTCGGGATAAACACGGATGCGTTGCACCGTAGCCGGGATTTGGGGATGGGACGCTAAGCGACGTAATTTTTGGGAACGCGATTGAAGATAGATGTTGGATTATTTTGACGCCGTGAGAAAATACGCCCGTTTCGCCGCCCTCGTGAGCGGGGCGCTGGTGCTGTTGGGCGTTTACGTCGGCGGATACCTGGCGCCGACCACACCCTTCGTGCTGATCCCCGTGCTGCTGGCGGGGCTGGGCTGGGGATGGCGCGGGGGCAGCGGCGCGGCACTTCTGCTGACTCTGGCCTGCCTGCCTGCCGGTGTGGCGCCGGGGGCATGGGTGGAGAGGCTGGGGGTCTCCCTTCTCGTCGGTACAGCGGTGGGGTTTTTCGTGGATGAGCAGACATGGCGGCGTGCATTGGCCGCCCGGCTGCCCGGTTTTGAAGACAAACTGTCTGTGGTGCTCAGTCTGGACGCAGTGTGGGAGGTCACGCTCCGCGAGAGCCTCCGCATGCTGCAGGCGGACGACGGCGCCTGGGTTTGGGAACGGCCTCGCAGGGAGGTTGTCTCGGCCAGCGAGATTCGCGGTCACGTGCGAAGTCTGTTGGAGGCGGACGACTGGTGGCGGCTGGCCGAAAGCGAGCGCCTGCGCGGTGGCCTGTTCAGAGCCGCTGCTCCGGTGCGCGGTTTGGGCATGCGTGACGCTCTTCGTGTCCCTCTGACGGTAGGACGGCGCGAGGGACAGTTGCTCTTGCTGCGGGAAGACACGCCGTTCACCCCTGTGGAGCGCGAGCACGCCGTGTACCTGGTGTGTCTGGCACGCCAGGCCGCTCTGGGGCAGCTGCGCTACGCCCGCGCCGATCTGGTGCTGGAACGCCAGCTCCAGGAGATGCGCACGTTGCAACACCTCAGTCAGCTGGTCGGCGAGAGCCTGGATCTCGACGAGACGTTGCACGCCGTCCTGGAGGCGTTAGCCGAGCTCTTGACCTACGATCTGGCCGAAATCAACTACTGGGACGCCGAAGAGGAAGTACTCGTTCAGGGCGCTTTGCTGGGCAGCGAAGAGGCTGAAGCGCACATGCAGCGCACCTCCGGCGTTTACAGCCTGGACGAGGGACTCTCCGGGTGGTTGGCCCGTCACCGGGAGCCCCTGCTGGTGGACGATCTTCAGGCGCTGGAGGATGCCCGTCCGAAGGTGGATGAAATCGGTGCTCTGTTGCGCAGCTATTTGGGCGTGCCGCTGTTGACGCGGGGTGAGCTGATCGGCACGCTGGAGGTGGGCGCCCGTGAGGTCGGGGCTTTCTCCGAACACGATCTGGAGCTCTTGCAGAGCCTGGGCGCCCAGGCGGCCATCGCCATCGAGAAGGCGCGCCTTTACCAGAGCTCGCAGCGCCGCGTGCGCACCCTGGAGCAGCTGAGCTCCGTAGCGCAGGCCGCCGGTCGGGCCAGAGACCTGCCGACGCTCTTCCGGGAGATCGTCACCCACGTCGCCGAGATTCTCGACGCCGAGATCGTGGGTATCTTGCTTTACGACGCGGAGCACACCCGCCTGACAGCACGGGCACCCTTCTTGGGCATACCTGAGGCGTGGGTGGAAAACTACGTCTTTGACTTTAGCGAGAAGGAAGAGAGGGGCGATGTCCTCGCCCAATGCTCCTATTGGATGCTTGAAGACGCGCAAAGCGATCCTCACATTGAGCGGCTGGGGCTTTTGCCGCTGATGTTGGCCGCCGGAATCCGTCAGACGCTGTTTGTGCCCCTGGAGGCCGGCGGGGAGCGCGTGGGCTTCGTCCAGGTTGCCAACCCGCGCCACGCGCCGCGCTTCACCGAAGAGGACGTCGCTCGGCTCTCGATGCTCACCTCTCAGCTCTCGGGGATGGTGCGCATCTCCCAGCTCCTGGAGCACATGGAGCGGCGCGCTGAGCAGATGAGGTCCCTGGTCTCCGTCGCTGCGACCATTGGACAGTCCCTTGACCTGGGCGTGGTGTTGGAGAGCATCGTGGAGACCGGCTCCCAGGTTCTGGGCTGTGAGCGAACGGCTATCTTTGTCCTGGAGCCTGCAGAACAGGTGTTGCGGCTGGCGGCGGCGCGAGGTGTCTCCGAGTCTTACGTGGCCCGTTCCCAGGCGCTGTCCATCGAACGGGGCGGGCGGGCGCACGCCGTGGCGATGAAAGCGCCCGTGGTCGTGGATAACGTCCAAAAAATGTCGGGGTTGGAGGGCGTGGCCCCGCTGGCCGGCGAGGAAGGCTTCCAGGGCTTTGCCGATTTCCCCCTGCTGCGCGGCGAAGAGGTGGTGGGTTTGCTCTCGGTGCAGTTTATGGAGCCCCATCATTTCGATCAGGACGAGCTCAATCTGCTTAGCATCCTGGCCGAGCAGGCCGCCGTGGCCATCGAAAACGCCCGTCTCTACGAGGAGACGGACGAGGAGCTGCGGCGGCGCGTGGCTTCCCTGGAGGCGCTGCAGCGGGTCACGCAGGAGATCACCAGCACCCTTAACCTGGATCGGATTCTGGAGCTGGTGTTGGAAGAGGCGATGCGCTTCGCGGAAGCCGAGGCCGGCTTGATCGTGCTCTGGCAAGAGGACGAGGCGCCCGACCTGCGCTCCTTCGCCGGGTACGACGAGACCCAACTGGCCCGTTTCCGCCAGGTCGCCGAAAACCCGGTTTCTTCCCCTCTCTTTGCGCGCTTCCTGCAGAGTCGTGAGCTGACCTATGTACCCGACCTGGAGGAAGGCGCTGCCGGGTCTCAGATTGCACCGGACGTACGTTCGTTGCTGCTGGCGCCGGTTTTCTATCAGGAGCAGCTGGCAGCCATCATCTTGTTGCAGAGCAAGCGGCCCCAGGCTTTCACCGAGGCCGGGCTGGAGTTCGTCAAGGGGCTGGCGACGCAGACCTCTATCGCCATCGGCAACGCGCGGCGGTACGAGGAGCAGCTGGAACGTGGTGAGCTGATGCACCAACGGGCCGAGCAGCTGCGCCTCTTCCTGGAGGTCACACGGACGCTGCGCTCGGATCGTCCGCTGGACGAGGTACTGGTGGATATGGCCTACGCCACCCAGGAGGCCATCAACTTCGACATCGTGATGATCAGTGTGCGCGAGGGCGACAAGGCCCGTCGAGTCGCCGGTGCGGGCATGCCACTGCAGGAGCTGGAGCGGCTGAAGCAGGTGCCCCAGCCCTGGGGAAGCATTACGCGCTTGTTTCAGGAACAGTTCCGCCTGGGGCAGTGCTACTATGTGCCGGCCGAAGAGCAACACCTCTGGCGTGGGGAGATCGACGTCTATGAGGAACCTGTGGAGACCCTGGAGCGCCGTGAGCCGGGCATGTGGCATCCCCACGACGTGTTGGTGATCCCTCTCTTCAACACGCAGCACCAACTCCTCGGTTACATGTCCGTAGATAAACCCCGCGATGGACGTGCACCCACCCGCGCTTCTGTTGAGGTGTTGGAAATCTTCGCCGCCCAGATCGCCCTGGCTATCGAGAACAGCCGTCTGGTGGAAAGCCTGCGTTTGCAGATCAACACCCTCAGCCTCTTCAACGAGGTGAGCCGTTCCATCACCACCAAGCTCGATCTCCCGGTGGTCTTAAACACCGTGGTGCAGGCCGTGACCAACCTGCTGGACTACGATTACTCCACTATTTTCTTGCAGGATCCGGAGTCTCTCCAGTTTGTGCCCCGGGCGTCCTCCGGCTACTCTCTGACGCTGTTGGGGGATCTGGCCTTCGATCCGGATGACGAGACGATTGCCCGGCTGATGCGCACCGGTATGCCGCTGGTGGTGGAAGACGCGGAGGCGCACCTGGTGGGCGGGCGATTGGAGATCGGCTCCTCGCTGATTGCCCCCCTGCGGGCCGAAGGACGTATTGTCGGCGCGGTGACGGCCGACCGTCGGGAGGCCGGCGAGTTTTCCCCGGCCGAGGTGGCAACTTTCACAGCCCTCGCCGACCAGGTCTCCGTGGCGGTGGAGAACGCGCGGCTCTTCGACGAGGTCAAGCGCTTCTCCGAGGAGCTGGAGCAGCGCGTGGCGGAACGCACGGAGGAGCTGGCGGAAGCGCTGCAAAACCTGCGGGTGGAGCGCGATCGTACCAACCTCCTCTACCGTATCGCCTCCGAGCTGGTGGCGAGTCTCGACACGGACCGCGTGCTTAACAAGGCGCTCTCCCTGCTGCGCGATGCGGTGCACGCCGTGAAGGGCTCCATTCTTTTGTTGGATGAGGAGACCGGCTATCTGTACCGGCGGGCCGTCATCGGAGCCGGCGAGGGGGTGCCGCCCGGCGGGGTGCGGGCCACCTTGAGCCGCGATGAAGGTCTGATCGGTTGGCTGCTGAAGCACCCGGAGCCGGTGATCATCTCCGACGTGCGGGAGGACGATCGCTGGGTCCTGCGACCCGACGCGCCGGAGCACGAGCAGAAGACCCGCGCGGTGTTGGGCGTGCCCATCATCAACAACGAGGGGCGGTCTGTGGGCGCCATTTTCCTGCACGCTTACGAGGTGGGGGCCTTCACCGAGGATGACCTGCGGCTGGTGGGGGCGGCGGCGGTGCAGCTGAGCAATGCGATGAACAATGCCTCGCTCTACCGCATGCTCCGCGAACAGGCGGAGCGTCTGGGCGCCATGCTGCGCACCCAGCAGGTGGAGGCCGCCAAGAGCCAGGCGATTCTGGAAGGCATCGCCGACGGAGTGATGGTTGCGGACGCCAACGGGCGCGTCACGCTCTTCAACGCGGCCGCGGCCCGCATCCTTTCCGTCAGCCGCTCGCAGGCGCTGGGCCGTCGCCTCGACGAGATGTTGGGTCTCTACGGGAAGATGGCGCGGGAGTGGCTTTCGCAGGTCAACGAGTGGCGGGAGCACCCCCAGAGCTACGAGACGGGCGAGTACCTGGCCGAACGCCTGCAGTTCGAGGAGCGCGTGGTGGGTGTGCACCTCTCGCCGGTGATCTCCCGCGCGCACGAGTTCCTGGGCACCGTCTCCGTCTTCCGTGATATCACCGCCGAGGTGGAGGCTGAGCGCGCCAAGACCGAGTTCGTCTCCACGGTCTCCCACGAGCTGCGCACGCCCATGACGTCGGTGAAAGGGTACGTGGATCTGCTGCTGATGGGCGCCAGCGGCGACCTGACCGAGCAGCAGAAGCGCTTCCTGGATATTATCAAGACCAACACTGACCGCCTGACCACGTTGGTCAACGATCTGTTGGACATCTCGCGCATTGAAACGGGGAAGATTGATCTCGAACCTGAGCCATTGGACATGGTCTCGGTTATCGAGCAGGCGGTGTTGACCATCCGCCCCGAGGCGGAAGAAAAGGGGCTGCGGGTACACGCCGTCGTGCCGCCGACGTTGCCCAAAGTCCACGGCGATCCAGACCGCGTGATGCAGATTTTGACCAATCTGATGAGCAACGCCTACAAGTACACGCCCACGGGTGGGGTGATCTCGGTCCACGGGTATGTCCGTGATGAAATGGTACACGTGGCCGTGGCGGACACCGGGATCGGCATCTCGGCCAAGGACCGGGAGAAGATCTTCGATCGCTTTTTCCGCGTGGACGATCCTATGGTGCACGAGGAGGCCGGCACTGGGTTAGGGCTCTCGATCACCGCTTCGCTGGTGCAGATGCATGGCGGCGAGATTTTCGTGGAGAGCGAACCGGGAGAAGGGAGCATCTTCACCTTCACGCTGCCCATTGCCGAAGGGGAGTCCACGGCGCCTCTGGGCGAGCCTCCTGAGGGCTTCGTGCCGATCTTCCAAAACACCATCCTGGTGGTAGAGGACGACGAAGAGGTTGCCAATCTGCTGCGCTTCACCCTGGAGAGTGAAGGGCATCGCGTCATCGTCGCCGAGACGGGGGAGACGGCGTTGCGGCTGGCCCGCGAGGAGCAGCCCGATCTGATCTCATTGGATATTCTGTTGCCCGATCTCAACGGTTTTGAAGTGCTGGAGCTGCTCAAGCGCGACGTGCGCACCTCCGGTATTCCGGTGGTGATCGTCTCCGTGGTAGGGGAGGCCGAGCGGGGCATGCGCCTGGGGGCCGTCGATTATCTGACCAAGCCGCTGGATATGAGCCGCCTGTTGGAGATTGTGGACGAGTTCACGGCCGACGAGAGCACGGTGCTGGTCGCCGACGACGATGAAGACACCCTGAGGATGCTGCGCGAAGCGTTGCGCAGCCGCGGGCTGGCGTTGCGCACCACGCGACGTGGGGATCGGGCGTTGCACCTGGCCCAGGCGATCCGTCCGGCCCTGGTGCTTTTGGACCTGAAGATGCCCGGCCTGAACGGATATCAAGTCCTGCGGGCGCTGCGGCAGAATCCGCGCACCGAGGAGATTCCGGTGATCATGATGACGGGGGTTCTGGGACCCCAGGATGGGGTGCCTCCTGAAATCGAAGAGGCCGGGGTGGTGCGCTTTTTGACCAAACCGTTCTCCGTTGACGATTTGGCCGGGGAGATCTCCCGCCTGGTGAATGGGAAACACGTAGAGGGAGCGAAGTGATGACCAGGATATTGGTAGCCGAGGACGAACGCGATATTCGCGATTTAATTGCTTTCACCTTGCAGTTCGCAAATTTTGAGGTGGTGTTAGCTGCCAACGGTGAACAGGCAGTCGAGGAAGCGCTCCGCTCGAAGCCGGATCTGATTTTGATGGACGTGCGGATGCCCAAGATGACCGGCTATGAAGCGTGCCGGATAATTAAAGAGTCCCCTATCGGTGCGGAGGTGCCCGTGGTCTTCCTTTCGGCTAAAGGGCAGGAGAGCGAGATCAGTGAGGGGTTGGAGGCGGGGGGCATCGATTATATCCTCAAGCCCTTTGCTCCCGAGGATCTGATCGCCCAGGTGAAGCACATTCTGAACACGCATGAGACGGACCGTTGAGGACCCGGAGAGGGGATTGCAATGGACGCGGCGTGGCATAACTTGAACACGAAAGCAGTAGAGGATACTGTATGAGCGCCATTATTTTGGAAAGCAGCCTTGTGCACTACGAGGCCATGGGGCGAGGACGGCCCCTGCTTTTCCTCCACGATTGGTTGGGTTCCTGGCGATACTGGGTACCCACGATGTTGGAGTTGTCGAGATCCTACCGCGCCTATGCGTTGGATTTCTGGGGGTTCGGTGATTCCGACAAAGTGCGCTCGCATTACAGCGTTTCAGGGTACGTGCGTCAAGTCGATCTTTTCATGCAGCAGATGGGTATCCAGAGTGTGCCTCTCATCGGACACGGCCTGGGCGGGGTGGTGGCGCTGCGGTTCGCACGGCAGTTCCCGGAGCGCGTCTCACAGATTTTCCTGACGAACACGCCGCTTTCCGGCACGAGTCTGGGACGCGGCTTGAGCACCTTCGTCGGCGGGCACAACCCTGCCTCCCGCATCCTGGGGCGGCGCCTCAGCGCCTATGAAGAGGTGGAGCTGGAGGCCGACAAGACTGACGACGACGCCGTCGTCTCCACGGTGCGTTCTTTCTTGAGCGAGGACCTCTCCCTGATGTTGGAAGACCTGGAGATTCCCACGATGTTGGTCTATGGCGCTCAGGATCCCCTGATTCAACTTCCGCCTTCTGATTTGTTGGAGGATCTGGAGTACTTCAACGCCTACGCGCTGTTATTGGAGGACGCCGATCACTACCCCATGTTGGAAGTGACCTCGAAGTTCAACCGCCTGCTGTTGGACTTCTTGCTCCACAAGAGCGATTGGGACAAGATTGAGGTGAAGGAGAGCTGGCGGCGGCGGATGCGCTAGCTGCGGAAGATGGCGGATTCGAAAGAACGCAGAGGCGTTGGAGATTCCTGGGCGGTAGGGGTGGCCGCCCGGGTCGTGTTGCTGGTGGCTTTTCTGGCTGCGGTGGCCGTGCCTTTCAACATTTTGCCTATCATCCCCGTCGGTTCCGCTTCGGTGGAAGCTTCGGCCGCAGCTTCTCAGGAGTCCGCTCCGACGTCCGTGTCTCTCGGCCCGGCCCCGGATACGCCGTCGGCTTCCGCTGCCTTAACGCCTACGCCGTCTGTGCCTCACGTGGGGATCATCGCCGGGCACGCGGGACACGACAGTGGCGCGCTCTGTTCCGACGGTCTGCGGGAAGTCGATATCAACGCGGAGATCGCCCGGCGCACCGTCGAGATTCTTCAACTTCGCGGCTGGCGCGTCGATCTGCTGAAGGAGTTCGACGAACGTCTACACGATTACCGGGCGGACGCGCTGCTCTCCATTCACGCCGATTCCTGCGCCTACCCCAATAAGTCCGGCTTCAAGATCGCGCGGGCCGAATCCAGTTACATCCCCGGCGCCGAGGACGAGCTGGTCCGCTGCATCCGTCGGCACTATCAGGCGCGCACCGGGTTGGCCTTCGACGCTAACACCATCACCTACGACATGACCCGCTATCATGCTTATTACGAGATCCACGAGAGCACTCCGGCGGCCATTATCGAGGTGGGCTTTATGTTGGACGACCGCGAGCTGCTCACGGAACGTCCTGACCTGGTGGCGCAGGGCATCGCCGAGGGTTTGATCTGCTTTGTGGAGGGGGAAGAGGATGCGCCCTGACGCGGTGACGCCCCCCTTATCAGGAGCCTTGGTGCCTGTGTTGTCGAGGGTAGATGTGTGAGGTTTACACGTTCCCAAACGCGATTCTGCTAATGCTGCCTTACTACTGAACGTTCGCTTATTTTTCGAGCCATTTCTCGGATTCCACCCACTGATCA
>JBNGCW010000010.1:0-115661 GCA_049975525.1 Anaerolineae bacterium | reverse complement strand
ACATAAGTTTACACCATGACTGACTTTTTTACACTCGATGTACGGTAGAAAATCCTATATTATACATTCACCTCCCCTCCAGCGCGAAGTAGGTTGCGAACGTCGCCACCAGCACCGCGCGGCTCACCGGTACGTCCGTCCGATACCCCCGCCACTCGTGCAACTTGGCATAGACCCCGGTCAGTTGATTCGCCACCGTCTTCTCCGCCTTGCTCAACCGCTCGGCGATGGCGGCGTTGTCCAGGCCCTGGCTCGCCAAGCGCACCACGTCGCGCTCTGCCGGGGTTAGCCACCGCTCCACGAATTCGCGCTTGCGTCGTCGGTCCTCCGTATGGCGCATCTGACGCTGCGCCTGCAGCGCGTCCCAGGGGTCTTCGCGCAGGGCCAGTTCCGTCGCTACCGGCGCGACGCTGCTCCACCGCAGCACAGGAATGGGCACCAACGTCACCGGATCCCCCGGGCGCACGTGCATGACCCGTTCGTTGCCGGGCTGCCAGTTCTGCGAAAGCAGGTGCCACAGCCGGTCATCGTCGTCGAAGAGCAACTGCGCCACGACCATGCCGTAGACCGCCATAGTCTTCCGCCCGCCGGCAATGCTTAGATGTACCAGCCGGTCGGCCCGCTTCTGAGTCAACACGACCTGGTAGAGCGTGCGCAGCAGCGCCGAGACGTCCGCCTCGGTGACCAGATCGGCTACCGGGCCGGCTTCACCTTCGATGGGCAGTAGCCTGCAGGGCGGCGCTTTCGTCTGCGCGAACTCCTCTCGCAGGCGCGCCAGCGCCGGTTGGATGATGGCGCCCGCCGTGTGGACGACTATGACTTCGCGGATAGTGTAGCCTTTGTGCTGGAGCAGATCCAGCGCCAGGGTGACGACCTGCGGTTCACTGCCCAGGGTGGCGATCATCACTTGCTCTTTCATAGTATCTGACTCCTCTGGTCCGCCAGCCGCAGCGCGCGCACCAACAGCAGATAGGGCAGCAGCTCCTCTGGACGCCCGGGCCGGATCATCTTCCGGGCCAGGGACCCTTCCGAGAACTGCCACACCACCAGCGCCGGATCGAGTCCATCGAGCGCCTCGGCCAGGGCCGCCTGCGCGGCGGGGTGGGCGCGGAAGTCGCCGTAATTCCCTCGCGCCCCGGCACTGTGATGGCGCGCGATGACGGTCAGCGCCGCCCGCACCAAACTCTGTTCACCGATTCGATCCCATAACAAATCCTCCGCCGCCCGGGCGCTCTCCACGGCGTGGTTGGGCTTCATGCGATACAGTTTCCGATTTAGCCCTTCCTCGGTCTCATCCTGCCCGTTGTAGTCAGTGTGAGCCGCCATGTAATCCTCGGGAATCGCAAGATCCTCCCCCCGCAGCTTCCCCACTTCCTTCTGCCAGCGATGGGCCCACGCTTGCCACCGCTCATCCAGCTTGCCCAGGTCGTGCAGGGCGATCACCAGCCGGGCCAGTCGATCTAGCGTCCCTTGCGTCCAGCCATATTTACCCTCCAGGCGGCGACCAGCGTAGGCCAACTCCTCTGCCAAGGCCAGACGCTGGCGATCCTCCCGCCGATCGTAGAACGGATGCTCGTAAACGCGCACCATCCGCGCCACGTGCTCCTGGAAAGTCTCTCGCTGATAGGGCGGGAAGTCTTTGCGCTCCCGCTTCCGCTCGCGCGGCGGTGATTGCCAGAGACCCTCACCCCGGCCCTCTCCCTGGGAGGAAGAGGGAGAACTCACGCCCAGCTGGAATCCCGTTTCGGCGCTGTAGCGGGCCAGCCGCGGGTTGACGACCACGAAGAGCGCGCCCTCCAGATCCTCCTGGCAGGTAATAGCCCACCACTTCCAGACTGTTGGCGCGCGCGAGGATTCCTCCTCCTGCCGTGGCTCGGCGGTCATCAGCGCCCAGTCTTCGCCCAGCTCGTAGGCCAGTTCCTCCAGCTCCTCGTAGGCGCCAAAGAGCGTGCCTCTGTAGATGCCGAAGCCCTCGTAGGCCCAGGGATTCTCGATGCTGTCGGGATCGGGGTGGACGATCACGGTGCGGCTATCCACGTCGCGGATCAGCTCGCGCGCCGCGCCGCGCTCCTGCGCCTCGATCGTCTCGGCGATGCGGTCGACCAGGTAGTGGCGATTGGCCTGCAACCGATCCAACAGCCGCCGGTCGGCCTCACCGTGGGCCTCGTTGACCACTGCCAACTCCGTGCCGAAGTCGAAGCTCTCGCCCGATCGCCTGGCCAGCGCCTCGCGGGTCTTCTCGCAGATCGCCTTCTGCTCCTCCCCAAGGTAAGGGGCATAGTTGGGATTGCCGCTTTTGTTCGGCGGCAGGTGATAGACGTAGACGTCGCCGGTCTCCCCCTGGTAGCGGGCACAGCGCCCGGCCCGCTGGATCACGCTGGCGGCCGGGGCCAGCTCGGTGTGGAGCGCCTGGCTGGTGATGTCGAGCCCCACCTCCACCACCTGCGTGGCGACCAGGATGGCGCTCTCGACGGTATAGTCGGCCTTCTCCTTGCCGAACTCGCGCCGCAGCCAGTTCTCGCTGGCTTCCCGATCTTCTTGCAAGAAGCGGCTGTGGAGCAGGCGAATCTCCGTCCCAGGATCGGCCAGATTGCGTAGACCCTCAAAGAGCGCCTGGGCGCGATCCACGGTGTTGCAGATGGCGATGGAACGCTGTTGATGCTTCGCCAGCACCGCCGCGGCGGTCAATTCCTGCTCCGCGACATGTATGCGGCGGGTTTTGTGCTGCGAGGGGATAGCGGCTGCCTCCGCGGCAGAAAGCACGATCGGCTTGGCATCGAGCTGCTCCGCCAGCGCCCTTACCATCTCCTCGGAGAGGGTGGCCGTCATCACCAGGAAGGGCACCACCCCGCGCAACAATCGCAGCAGGTGCAGCACCGAGGGCAGCATATTCTCCGGATCGAAGAGGTGCAGCTCGTCAAAGACCAGATAGGAACTGATCACGGCGCCGGCGTTGAGATTGCCCTGGCTCAGGCTGAGCGCGTAGGGAATGTTGAGGAAGTTACTCAACGTCTGATCCACGGTCGTGAAAATCAGGTTGCCTTCCAGCTTGCGGTCGTCGGGACGCGTCCCGGTCTGGATTTTCACGTCCATCGCGCGGGCGAAGCCGAAGTTCCGTTCACGCTCCTTGTATTCTTCCCAGAATTGGTTCGCCAGCACCCGCAGAGGGACCGAATAGATGCACTTACGTGGAAAATCATCTTCCTCTTCCCAGGCCCGCAGGAAAGGATAGAGCGCGGCCGCGGTCTTGCCAGATCCAGTCGGCGCCTGTAAGATGACCGATTGGCCGGTGGAGAGTGCGTCATACACTTGTCTCTGGAAAGGATAGAGCTTCATAGGTCATCCTCCGAAAAAGTCACTGAAGAACTGATGGTCGTCTTCTGGATCAGACGCCTCTGAGTCGTTACGGTGAACGTCCCAGCCGTAGGCTTTCGCCAGCCGCCGGGCCTCGCCCGCCAGCTGCTTCCGTAGTTCCGCTGGCGCCAGCACTTCCACGTCCGCCCCCCAGCCCCGGATCCAGGGCAGCATCTCCTGCGGCTCGGCCACCTGCGCCCGCCAGATCAGATGCCCATCAGGTTGCTCTTCCACTGCCTCGGAGCGATGCCAGCGGGTCTCCCGCACCCGCTGGGCCACGCGGGGGTGAAAACGGAGCCTGACCTCCACAGGCTCCGTTTCCGTGTACCAGATGCCCCAGGCGTCGGCCAGAAGCGCCTCTGCCGAGAAATCCTCTGGAATCTCGTACGTCTCCCCGGTCATCTCGATGCGCTGGATACGCTCTAATTTGAAAGTACGCAGCGCGTCCGGCGGTTCCCGCCAGCCGATGACGTGCGCCGTGCGCCCGACGGCGTAGGGTTCGATGAAGTAGGGAGCAAAATCGTACTCGTAGACCCGCCCATCGTGATATCGATGCCAGAGGTGAACTTTCCGCCCCTGCGACCAGGCCTGCGTCAACGTCTCAAGGACCTCCTGATAGGTAGGATCGTGCCGGCGGGCCTGATCGTCCATCACGTCGGCCGAGGTCGCCAGGTGCTCACTGATCAAGGGCGCCAGTTTCTCCAGTGCGAGACCGAGTTTGCGCAGTGCCGAAGCTGCGTGAGGATTGTGTTTATCCGTGCGAGTCGCCATCAAGCGGGCGGCCAGGTGAAAGGCCATCGCTTCGTGTAAAGTCAAGCGCACGTTCGTCAGGTAATGATCCCGATCAATCGCCAGTTTCCCTTCGGCCGTTTCATAAACACAAAAACGCTCCAAATCGGGGAGCATGCGATAAACGGTGGAGCGATGTACCCCCACTCTACGGGCGATTTCGGCCTGGGTCATGCCTTCAGGATGCTGAAGCAGTAGAGCTTCGACCTGGAGAAGGCGTTCTGCTTTAGTTGCTGCTCTTCTTATCATGAGTGACTCCTGCGTGGTTGTGTGTGATTTTATCTCAACATATACAATTGTAAAATTCAGCAGCAGCCTTGGGAGAATCTTTAGTTGGCTGCCCTAAAAAAGAAACCGACCACGATCCCCTCCTCCCTTGGAATGGTTGACGATCTCCAGGATAGCAGGGGGGTGTTGCGAGGAACGCAACAGCGCAGGGGGAGGATCTGCACCATCGTCCGGCACGCCTCGGACTCTCGTGTCAGGGGCCGCGGGGACGGCCGGCTCGCAGGCTAAGGGCCCGTAAATATATAAGTTCCTGTCGCGCCAACCTGATGGGAACAGAAAATCAGGGAAACTGGCGTTTGAGGCTTGTTTCCGGGCTTCAAACGCGAAATCTCCTGGTGCTACGTAAAGAGCCGATTCAGGAGTCGGGAAGTTATTGTTTTGGCTCTTGTCGGGAATTAGGTGAAGCCCTACATCTGCTTCTCTATGAGCGGGCTGATCCATTTTCTCGGTTCGTTAGGTTTACCCTTCTCTTGGTGTGTGAGAAAATTATGGAATTTGCAATCTGAATTGTGCACAATCGAGTGCACCCCACGTTGAGTAAATACAGCGCTGCCTTTGGCCCCACCCCCTCTTTCCCCCTTCCCCCGCGCAATGATCCCTGTGGTGGGTGTCCCGGCGCTTGACGGGGGAAGGGGCCGGGGGATGGGGGCACAGCAAATCCACGGCGTACGGCTGAGCCCGGCGTGTTGCTATCCAAAGGTGTCAACCTATTTCTGAAGCATTTCCCGATTTGCTTCGAAATCCCGTATTTCACCCAGAAACCAATAAGAGCTTATTGTTTTACAAGCCCTAAGGTTCGCACGAGGTCGGCGACGTCCCCGGCGGCCTGGGGACGTGCCAGCGACCGCGCCCGTGCCGCCAGCGCTTGCCGACGTTCGGGGGCTTGCAGAAGCGCGCGGACGCTTCGCGCGACCTGCACAGGAGCGGGCGCCCACAGCGCGGCCCCTGCTCCCTCGACGTAGCGCACGTTACCCGATTCCTGTCCGGGGATCGCTGTGTAGAGGATCAGGGGACGGCCGGCGATAAAGGCTTCGGCCAGCGTGTTCGGTCCCGCTTTGGTGATCAGCAGGTCGGCCGCGCGCATCCAGAGCGCCATCTCCTGGACGTATCCTTCGACGCGCAGGGGGCGGGGAGAGGATAGACGCTGCAGGCGGCGACGCAACCGTCGATTGCGCCCCGTGATGACCACGAGAAGCGGCGGCGTCCCCTCGAAGGGACAACGTCCCAGCGTGCGGACAATCCGCACCAGCGGGCCGACTCCCTCTCCACCCCCGATCAGCACCACCACCTGTCCCTCTGTCGGAAGTTTCAGGCGGGCGCGGGCTTCGGCCTGAGGCAGATCCATGAGCGCGGTGAAGGCGGCGCGGATGGGCACCCCTACCACATGAAGACGGGCCGGGTCCACCCCCCACTGCAGCCCCCGGCGCCGCGCCCCTTCCGTGGGCACAGTGTAGCCGTTGAAGTGCGGCGCGAAGGTTGCCGCGTGCACGTCCACCAGATCCTGGGAGACGCTGACCATCGGAGGCAACCCCCCGAAGGTCGCAGAGGCCAGGCTCAGCAGGTCGTTAGCCAGCGGGTGAAAAGAGACCAGCGCGTCCGCCGGATGCCGCTCCAGTTCTGCCCGCAGGGCCGGGGCCACGTAGGGCCAGAGCGCCCGCGTCCCTTGAGCGACAATCCAACGGCGGTCCGTAAGCCGGTAGAAGAGTCCCCAGGGGAGACCGCGAAGTTTGATCATCTGCGGCCAGAGCGCCGGCAGAGAGGGGAAAGGTCGGGGCAGCGTTTTGAGGATGTCGATAAACGTGACGGAGGCAGCGCCGTCTGTCCGGCGTTGCAGCGCCTCGTGGACGGCGCGCGCGGCGGAACGATGCCCGCCGCCGGTGTCGGAGAAGAAGAAGAGCAACCGCATCTCGAAGCGAGCGGCTACCTCTCCTCTGAGGGGCCGCGCTCCAGAAAACGTTTGACGCTCAGCTCGAAGCGCCGCCGGGGTATGAGGACGTAACGACCGCAGGTCAGACACTCGGCACCGATGTCGGCGCCGACGCGCTCCACCCGCCACGTCACTCCCCCGCAGGGATGTGCTTTACGCAGCTCGACTACGTCACCGATGTGTAAGTCCAGTGGACCTCGCATGTTTGCTTCTCCTCAGGGGCTCAACGGCGTAACCATCCCGCCGCCAGCAGGAGCAGGACGCAGACCCCGACCGTGATCAAAAGGCCACCCCATTCTGCTTTGCGGCGTGCTGCAATTTTCAAATGCAGCGTAGGGCTGTAGACGGGTTCGTAATGGGGGAGGGTGGCCCAACCCACGCCGACACCTGCCAGAATACCTCCCAGGTGTCCCCACAGGCTGACGCGCGGGAGAAGGCCGATGCCGAGATTGACGAGCGCAATCACCAGCAGGTTCCCCAGGTGTGCGCGGGCGCCGGCGATGCCCTCCTGATAGCGCCAGACATAGATCATCAGAGCGCCCAACAGTCCCAGTACGGCGCCGGAAGCGCCGACGGTGCTTCCCTTCAATTCACTCAGCAACACCACGATGCTGCTGCTACCCAGCAGCGCACCGCCGTAGATCATCGCAAATCGGCGGGGGCCAAAGTACCGTTCCACCTGGCGCCCGAAGAGATAAAGCGCGTACATGTTAAAGCCGAGGTGGCTTACGTCGGCGTGCATAAAACCGGAGGTCACCAGTCGCCAGAGCTGTCCATAGTGCAACACAGCGGCGGGACTCAGCCCGCCGAGATAATAGGCCAACGAACCCAGGGCGCGCGTGATGAAAAACGCCAGGATGTTGACGGCGATGAGAACGTACGTCAGTCGCAGGGGGTACAGCGGCAGCCGCAGGTGGAGGGAGGGAGGCGGCTCGGGAACAGGCTCGGATGCGGAGGGATAAACGTCCATCGCTCTCAGAGGGTCACACGGCGCGGATGCACGCGGCAGTGTTCACTGCGGACGATGGCCATCACCTGATCCACGGCGGCCTTCAACTGGCCGCGTCGGTTCAACACCAGATAGTCGAACTGCTCCAGATAGCCCATCTCCTCCTGGATCTTCTGCAACCGCCGTGTGATCTCTTCCTCCGCTTCTGTGCCCCGTTTGCGCAGCCGTCGTCGCAGCTCCTCCTTGGACTCGGCGTTGAGGAAGATAAGCACCGCGTCCGGCACCAGCCGCTTGACGGTCATCGCCCCCTGGACGTCCAGGCGCATGACCACGTCCTGACCGCTTTCCAGAGCTTCACGGATCCGCTTCTTGTGTACACCCTTGTGCTGCCCGTAGACGAGGGCGTGCTCCAGCAGTTCGTCGTTGGCGATCATCTCCTCAAAGCGCGCCTCGGAGACGAAGTAGTAATCGACGCCGTGCACTTCGCCGGGCCGTTGGGGCCGCGAGGTCGTGGTGACGACGAAGTGAAAAGGATGTTCCCGTGCCTGGAGCGCGCGCACCACGCTGTCTTTCCCGACGCCGGAGGGGCCGGAAATGACGATCAGCAACGGATAGTGAGGGGGGTGATAGGGATCGCGTATTAAGGTCTCTTCCATGTGGTTGCACCTCAGTTCGGTTTATGTATAATGCGATATGAGGGCGTGTTGTTCTACCACGCTCCTTTCTCAAACAAGCATACTATACCATAGATGACTGGGGTGAAAAAAGCCCCGTCACAAGACGGCTTGGCGTCACGTGATGGCCCTGATCTTTGTAAGAGACCACCAATTCACACAGGAGGGAAAAGATGCCTATCTACGAATACCGTTGTCTTGACTGCCGACGCCGCTTTTCCGTTTTCTGGCGCACCTACGCCGAGGCCCTGGAGAGCCCGTCGGTGGTCTGCTCTCGCTGCGGTTCCGGGAACGTCCAACGCCTGATCTCGCGGGTGCGCGCCGTGCGCTCTGAGGAGAGTCGCCTGGAAGATCTGGCCGATCCCAGCGCCTGGGGCGACCTGGACGAAAACGACCCCAAGAGCATGGGGCGTTTTATGCGCAAGATGATGAACGAGATGGGCGATGAGGTGGGTGAGCTGGGGCCGGAGTTCGAGGAGGTGGTGGATCGCCTGGAAGCCGGTCAGGATCCCGAGGAGATCGAACGGGAGATGCCGGAGCTGATGGATGAGATGGGCGGCGGCCTGCCCGAAGACGACCTGGATTTCTAAAAAGCGGTGAATCCCTTCCCACCCCGAAGGTCCCCGGTGATCTTCGGGGTTATTTGCAACTTCTCCGTACCGCTGACGTAATAAGTGAAAGTGGCTCGGAGACTTAGCGCACGTTCCCGGAGAGCGCGTGATGGATTGGCAATCGACAGTCTATATCCTGCCCGTAGTCGTCTTCTTTGTCCTACCGCTTTTGGTGGGTATAGGAGTGACGCTGTGGTTGGCGATCTACGCCTGGCGACGGCGGTCGGCGCCGGGTGTCAAGTACTTTGCCGCTTACATGATAGCGGCGGTGCTCTGGTCCCTGGGCATGGTGATGGGCGTGTTCTTCAGCTCGGGGGTATTGCAGCGCCTCTGGCTTGCCGTCTCCCAGATGGGTGTCATCCTCATGCCCGTCGCCTGGATCGCCTTTGCCCTCTGCTACACGGGGCGTGACCGATGGCTCACATCCCACACGTGGATCGCTTTGCTCTTCGTCCCTGGCGTTCATCTCTCTAAATGGGTGTTGGTGGATACACTGCGGCTCCTCCCGCCGTTCCCGATCCTGGAGAGATTACAGTGGGTAGCGGTGATGTACGGCTTCCTGCTGTTGATCGTCGGCGCATGGTTTATGATCCAGGCTATGTTGCGGGCTCCCATGTACCGCCGTCAGTACTTCTATATCATGCTGGGCGCGCTCTCCCCCTGGGTCTTCGCGTTTATCGAGATCATGGGTCTGAATCCCTTTTCCAATTTCAGTTTCTTGCCTCTCGCCTTCGCCCTGGGGAGCGTGCTCGGCGCGCGGGGCGTCACGCAGTACAAGGTCTTCGACATCATGCCCATCGCCGTGGATACCGTCATCGAAAGCATCGACGACGGCGTGATGGTGCTTGACCACGAACAGCGTATCGTGCACCTCAACCCGGCTGCGCAGGCGATGCTCGGAGCTCCGGCCTTCGACCCCAACGAGGAAGAGATTCGCACCCTTTTGCCCCAGGCCGTGGCGGTCTTGGAGAACGCTCAGGCCCACACAGGCCTGCAGGAGATCGTCATCCCCCACGACGGCAAGTCCCGCTACTACGAGCTGCGCAGCTCCCCCCTTTACGATCAACACAAAAACTTCGCCGGACAGCTGCTCCTCCTGCATGACATCACCCATCGCAAGGAGGTAGAGCAGGAACTGCGGCAGGCCAAGGAGGCCGCCGAGGCTGCCAATCAGGCCAAGAGCGTCTTCCTCGCCAATATGAGTCACGAGCTGCGCACGCCGCTCAACGCTATCCTCGGCTTTTCCGACCTGATGCGCCGTGATCCCAACCTCACCACCGTGCAACAGGAAAACCTGGAGACTATTTACCGCAGCGGCGAACACCTCCTGACGTTGATCAACGACGTGCTGCAGATGTCCAAGATCGAGGCGGGCCAGACGACGCTCTATCCGGCTGATTTTGACTTCTTCCGCCTGCTGGAAGCTACGGAGGATATGTTCCGTCTGCGAGCGGAGAAGAAAGGGCTTCAGCTGATCTTCGAACGCGATCCTGAGGTGCCGCGCTACCTTCGCGCTGACGAGAGCAAGCTTCGCCAGGTGCTGCTGAACCTCATCAGCAACGCGGTTAAGTTCACCGCCGAGGGCGGCGTGACGGTGCGCCTGGGGTACCGGGAGGAAGAAAAGGGCGGGCGTCTGCTCGTCGAGGTGGAAGACACCGGCGTCGGCATCCCGGAGGACGAGCTCGCCGACATCTTCGATCCCTTCGTGCAGACCTCCAGCGGGCAACAGAGTGAGGAGGGCACCGGCCTGGGCCTCTCCATCACCCGCCAGTTCGTCAACCTTATGGGGGGAGACATCCAGGTGGTCAGCGAGGTCGGCAAGGGGACGCTGTTCAAGTTCGACGTTGCCGTCGAGCCCTCAAGCGCGGACCGGGTCGCCGCCGAAACTTCGACCCGGCGGGTGGTGGGCGTGGCGCCTGGACAGCCTACCTACCGGCTGTTGGTCGCCGAAGACCGCGATACCAATCGGGATCTCCTGATGAAATTGCTCCTCCCCTGGGGCTTCAAGGTGCGCAGCGTGACCAACGGTCAGGAGGCCATCGACGTCTGGAAGCAATGGCACCCTCACCTCATCTGGATGGATATGCGCATGCCGGTGATGGACGGCTACGAAGCGACACGGCGCATCAAGGCCACCACCCAAGGGCAGGCCACCGTCATTGTCGCCCTGACCGCCAGTGCTTTCGAGGAGGATCGCGCGGTGATCCTCTCCGCCGGCTGTGACGACTTCGTGCGCAAACCCTTTCGAGAGGCGGAGATCATCGAGGTGTTGGAACAACACCTGGGGATTACCTTTTTGTACGAAGAGGAGTCTGCGGTGCTCTCCGAAGAAGTCCCCGATGTGGAGCGCCGGCTCGAGCACCTGACGACGCTGCCGGTCTCTCAGGTGAGGGCGTTGCATCAAGCCGCCATGCAGGCGGACGCCGAGGGGGTGACGGCGCTAGCAGAGGAGCTGCGCAGTGTCCGTCCCGATCTCGCCGAGGCCTTGCTCGCCCTGGTGCACGATTTTCGTTTCGACGTGATCATGGAAGCGACCCGCTTGCCCTCCGGGTGACCGCGACCCGACGCGGTCGGGAAAACAAAAGCGCCCGGCCACGAAGCCGGGCAACCGTGGAAAGATGGGTCGTGCAGGATTCGAACCTGCGGCCCTGGGCTTAAAAGGCCCCTGCTCTACCGGACTGAGCTAACGACCCGCACTGCCAAGTATAACATGCCCAAAGTGAATGTCAACTTTGGGCACCGCCGCGCAGAGCGTCGAGCAAGGCCGGCATCAGCGTGCCCGCTGGCCCGCGCAGCACGATATCCGCGAGGGGTGTGTTGGGCGTGGACGCCGGGTTGATCTCCACCAGCAACGCCCCCTGTTGCTTCGCCAGCCCGGGCAGGGAGGCCGCCGGCTCCACGAGACCCGACGTTCCTACCACGAAGATGGCGTCGCAGGCGTAGATCTCTTCAAGTGCTTCCTCCCACACCTCCAGAGGCAACACCTCGTGGAACCAGACAACGTCGGGGCGGGTGTAAGCTCCGCAGTGGGGACAGCGCGTCGGCTCCTCCGCGTCCAAAGGCGGCGTGGGCACCGGTGTGGGATGCCCACGGCAGTTCTGAGCACACTTGTAGCGGCGCAGACTGCCGTGCAATTCCAGCACGTGGGTGCTGCCGGCCTCTTGATGCAGGCCGTCGATGTTTTGCGTGACCACGGTCACGTGCGGAATTAACCTCTCCAGCGCGGCAATGGCGTGATGCGCCGGATTGGGCGCCGCCGATGCGGCAGATCGTCGCCGCTCCTGATACCAAAGCCAGACCTCCCGCGGGTGACGGCGGAAGCCGGCGGGGCTGGCGTACTTTTCAGGGTTGTCTTTTGCCCAAACCCCGTCCTCGTCCCGGAAGGTGTCCAGACCGCTTTCCTTTGAGACCCCGGCGCCGGTGAAGACGACCAGGTGCTCAGGGGTACTCAACCGCTGAAGGCGCTCCAAGGCCTCTCGATTGGCCTGATCTGTCATGAGAGACCTCGTTCAAAAGCATGCAAGTTTACGTGAACGGCAGGGAAGAGATCGGGGGGCGGTGCGCTCTCGCCGACGTAGGCCAAGTGTGCCGCGCAGGTACAATCGGAGGCTCCAAAGCGCGGCACCACGACCTCCGCCTCAGGATACGCCATTAGCGCTTGGGCCCAGCTGCACTCGTCCTGGGCCCTCTCCGCCCACCACAGCGCCGTCGGCTTGGCCTGCGCACGCAAGTAGTCGACGTGCCAGTGGAGCCGCCCGTCTCCCCGCAGGTGCCGGCGGACGCGGGCCGCCAGCCCGCCGCTGCCCCAGGCACTGCCGACGTAGACATAGTGACCGGCGGGAAAGCGCCGGCGGCCCAAGGCGCCGACGGTGATCTCCCGGGCGCAGCCCAGGTAGAGGACCAGCGCGTAGAGACCGGGCGCTGGGCTCAGGATTTGATCTGCCGCTGCCACAGCATCCCCCCGATCCACGTCAGCGCTACTCCCAGGCTCACGGTGAACGTGGCCGCCAGATCCATGGTGCGCAGTGCGTGTTCAGACCCTAACTGCCACAGGACCGTGCCTTCCTGGTCCTCGGACAGGGCGAAGATGAAGAGCCCCAGGGCGATGAAGCAGATCCCGGCGGCGCTCAGGGCGATCACGCGCCAGTCTTCCCCCGCGACTGTGTCGTCTACACGTCCTCCGTCGGCGGAGGTGGTACGGGTAGGTCGTCGATCTCGGTGTCCATCCATTTCTCGCCCACCTTAATAAGCATCACGGGGATGTCGTCACGGATCGGATATTTGCGCCCGCAGTCCACACAGACCAGCCAGCTCTCTTCGCGTACCAGGTCCAGCTGACCGGGATTCTCTTTATCCGTGCGGCGCGTCTCCCCGCTGACGCAGTAGGGACAGCGCAAGATTTCCAACAGCTCTGCATCGACCATCGTAACCTCCTAGGGCTGGTGCTCTTTGACTCATCGAAAAAAGTATACCATCCCTGGCGTCAGGGAGCAAATCCGCCTCCCACCGGACGAAGAGCGCGTTGACGTCCCGCAACCGTGCATTGCATAAAACGCGGAGTTGCAACCTTAGCCGGAACCCCTATAATGAAATTGAAAGTAACCACTCGAGTTGTAGGTGGGACACGTATTCCACGAACACTTGATGGTGCGCGCTTCGGCGGTCAATCTGTTTCACCCGAGTAGTTACCTTGAGACCGTTTCCCCTTCGGGTGTGGGCTGCCCTTTGGCAGTCGGATGTTGGAGTACAAGGCAGGTGCTATCCTCAGTAACAGGACGTTGGTCATAAGCAGCTGGTTTTCTCAATTGAGGAGGGATCCAATGGAAGCCGAATTTGAGCTGGACACAGCGGTCGAAAGGGATGTCCCGGAGAGGAACAACCGGGTGGACCTCAACCTTGCGGACGTGACGGAACTCGCTACGGTGCCGGGCGTCGGGCCGACGCTCGCCGCCCGTATCATCGCCTACCGCGAGGAGCACGGGCCGTTTCTGTTGACCGAAGAGGTCACCGCCGTCAACGGGATCGGCCCGGCAACCTACGAGCGGATGAGGGCGCACGTCGCCGCGACTCTACCCGAGGAGTTGCCCTCGCCGGAGGAAGAGATGTCAGAGGAACAGAGAGGAGAAACAACTGTGGACGAAGTACAGCTGGATCAGGAAGTAGAGGAGAAGGAAGAAGCCGTCGCAGAGGAAGCGTCTCTTCAACCCGAGGAAGGCGAAAAGGAAGAAGAGATGGAGGGGAAAGTAGAGGGTGCGTCTCCTGAAGTTGAGGAGGAAGCGGTCGTCGAGGAGGCCGCTGCTCCCGAAGAGCCCGAAGCCCAGGCGGCCTGGGAGCCGGCGTTGCCGCCCCCGGAACCGAAACCCGAACCCGCGAAAGCGCCTTCGGCCTCACGCTTGTGGGTCACAGGAATTTTGGCCGCTTTCGCCGGCGGGCTTTTGGGGGTGATCTTCACCCTGCTGGTTTTCGCGGGGCTCAACGGCTCCCTGGACCTTAATCAGACGGAAGCTATCGTCGGATTGCGCACGCAGCTGGAGACCGTCACGCTGGGTGTGGAGTCGCTGGGTCAGGACGTGAGCGATCTGCGTCAACGCCTGGACGCGCTGGAGAGCTTGACCACTCGCATGGATCAGACCGAAGCGGCCGTTGAAACGCTGCAGGACGACGTTTCGACGCTGGGAACGGGCGTCGAGACCCTGCAGGAGGAGACGTCAACGCTTGAGCAGGAGGTCGGAACGCTCTCAGAGGCTCTGGAAGCTGTCACGGAGGACGTGGAGAAAGCGAGGACGTTCTTCGAGCGTCTTCAGGTCTTGCTCGGTGAGGTTTTCGGCGAGGTCTCCGCCCCTGCACCCCCGGAATCCGACCAATAGGAGGTCATCTATGACACACGCACAGAACTCAACGTCATCTGGCAGCCCTTTCTGGCGCGGCGTAGGCCGGGTGCTCAAGGTGTTGCTGCGTCTAATTTTTGTCTTGGTCTTCGGTGTGCTCCTGGGCCTGGGGTTCTACTACGGCGTTCCCTGGACCTATCGGACGCTGATACAACCGGTGCAGGAGAACCGCATGCGCATTGTTGCCCTGGAACAGAGTCTGGAACAGGAGCGCGGACGGGTGCAAGAGGAGGCTGCCACGCTGCGCCGGCGGATCACCGACCTGGAGATGGCGCTGACGGAGCTACGCGAGACCTCCGATGCGCGAACTCAACGCCTCGACGAGCTGGACGCCCAGATTACCGAGACCCAGGCGCAGCTTGACCAGATGATGGAGATCGTGGCAGCGCAGGCGACCGCCATCCCCGCTATCAACTCCGAGGTGGAAGAGGAGATGACTGCCTTGGAGGAGAAGTTGCGCAGCGAGCTGAGCGCCGAGGCCGGAGCCGCGTTGAAAGCGGCGGATCGGCGTTACGCTGAAATCGAGGCGCAGACCGACGCCCTGGAAGGACGACTGGCTCTGATCCAGACGGCGCAGGACCTGCTCAAGGTGCGGTTACTGCTCTTGGAGGAAAACCCCCGCGCGGCCCGCGCCGCCGTCATGCTGGCGGTGGAGCACCTGGGCCGGGCGCGGGCGCTGCTCCCCGCCCAGACGGAGACGCTGGACGACCTGGAAGCGCGGTTGACCACGCTGGAGACGCTGATCGCCCAGAACTCCTACCGCGTGGCGCCGGAGCTGGAAGCGCTCTGGGGCGAAGTGATGGATCTGGCGTTGCCCCCTGAGGTGAAACCGCTCGGCACGGCGCCGGCGCTGCCTCCGCCACCTACCCCAACGGCGCCGACGACTGCGCCCTCGGTTCGGGTATCCCCGGTCGCCACACCGACGCCGGTTACCCCCTGACCCTGACACAGAGAGCGCCGTAGCTTCGCGTACTACGGCGCTCTCTCCACGCCCCTCAGGCGCGTGAAGGGCCGCTGTCACGGCTTGTGGACGGGCGTGCTGATATCTAAGCGGTTGTTGGTCTCGTCCAGCTCATCGATGGCGTTTTCAGTGTCTACGAGGGTGCGCGTGGTGATGGTGCCGTACCAGCTGGGATAGGTGTAGCTGCAGGTGAGGGTCTTGCTTTCGTTCACGGTCAACCCCCCGTTTACGCTCCAGGTGCAGCGCGGGTCGGGTGCATTGACGCTGGACCACCACTCAACCTTGAAAGCCCCCGCCTCTTTGCTGCCCTGGTTCTGGACCACAACCCGGATGGACACCGGATTACCTTGCACCGGCGGGTCTGGATCGTAGGTCACCTCGGTGATGACCAGATCTGGCTTACCCGCCTGAACGGGAATGACCAGCTGACGTCGGTTGTTGTCCTCGTCGCTTTCTGCGATCTCCTCTCGCGAATCTACCCACGCTTCGGTGGTGTAGTTCGCCCAGCCGTTGAAGAGATATTCCATCGAAGCGACGATCTCCTGGCCGGGGTTTAACGTGAAAGCGCCGGGTGCTTCGGTGAACTCACAACCTTCGCTGACGCAAACCCTCCACGCCCAGCGCACGTTCTCGGCGACCGTCTCCCCGTTGTTGCGCAGCGTGGCGACGATGTTCAGGGGAATACCCTGGCGCGGGTCGTCGGTATCCACCTCCAGATGGGTGATGACCAGATCGGGCGGTGCGGCTTCCTCCGTGGGCGGTTCTGTGGGTTCTTCTGTCGGCGGTTCCGTGGGCTCTTCCGTGGGCGGTTCTGTGGGTTCCTCCTCCGGTTCTGGCACCACAATTTGTACGAAGAAGACGCCGCCGAAGCGCGTGCCGTCGGGTGCCTGCAGCTGCCAGTTGCTGCGATAGGTGTCGGGACTCTCCGGCGCGACCATCTCCACGCTCACGTCGACGACGCCGTTGGGGGTTGTGCGGGGTACAGAGACGGAAGGCGGTCCTCCCAGAGGATGTTCGGAGACGAAGACCAGCTGGGTTCCCGTCTCCCAAGTACAGGTGCCGCTGTTGCGCAATCGCCACGTCTTGACGAAACTCTCTCCCGGCTGCATCTCCGTGTCGTCCGGCACCGTGACATCGGCGAGAAAGGTCGCTTTCAGGCTGCAGCCGCCTTCACCGGTGACTTCTTCCTCCTCCTCTATCTCTTCTTCTGGCTCCTCTGTCGCGGCTTCCTCGGGTGGAGCCTCCGTCTCCTCTTCCTCCGGGCTGACTTCGGTCAGCGTTTCCTCTGGAGTGGGAGAGGGCGTCTCCCCGGCGCCGTTAAATAAAGCACAGGCCAATGTTGTCAGCAGCAGCAATCCGACCAGAAGCCACAACGGGGTCTTTAGAGTACGCATACATCAACCTCCTTTTCAGAGATCAGTAAGATGTAGCCGCTGAGCACGGACGCACTTACCTTCTCGCAAAGGTTGGTCGTGAGCGCTGAGGACCGGGTCGAAAGTGAACAGGCCCACCTTGGCTGTGCGGTTACATCGGGATATACCTTCAGTGTACTGAGAGTGGGACATAAGTCAAGTATGAGCATAATATATGGAGTAGAATTTTTCGTAAGACATTTTTAACTTCACAAAGTAAGATTTAGTCGGTCACCCCCTTGTCATCCCGAGCTCTGAGCACGGCGAAGGGGGAGGGAGCTGGTGGTTTTGGCCGCGAATTTTCCCACATGTAGTGGCAAGTTTTGGAGAACTCCGGTTTTAATGAGTTATTTCAGTGGTGTGAACGCCATAATCTGTGAAAATCTGCGTTAATCTGTGGATTTTTCCGTGGCTCGTACAGAAGCGGAGTCAGGGTTTCACCTGATTCCCAACAAGAGTCTCTTGCGTTTGGTCTGCATCTGTAGTACGCATCCCGTCGCATCTATGGTATGATGGAGGTTTAGGAAAAGGTAGCGCGCCGAGAGAGGCGAACACCACGATACAGAAGTGAGGAGGCATGTTAAAAGAGAAGGCGGCTTTGTTTCAATTCGATCTCCTGGCTGTGGATGGCGCGGCCCGCGCAGGCGTGTTCCACACCGCCCACGGTCCGCTGGAGACGCCGGTCTACGCGCCGGTGGGCACGCAGGCCACCGTCAAGGCGCTGACGCCGCGGCAGCTGCGCGAGGTCGGCGCGACGCTGGTGCTGGCTAACACCTATCACCTCTACCTGCGGCCGGGCCACGAGCTGGTGGCGAAGATGGGGGGACTGCATCGTTTCATGGGTTGGGACGGCCCGCTGCTCACCGACTCCGGCGGCTTCCAGGTCTTCAGTCTGGCCGGTGGAGAGGGACAGCGCTCGCTGCGTACCATCGACGACGACGGCGTGACCTTCCGCTCGCACCTCGACGGCTCCGAACACCGGTTCACGCCGGAGCGCGTGGTGGAGATCCAGGAACACCTGGGCGCCGACGTTGCCATGGTGTTGGACGAGTGCGCGCCGCCTGAGGACCGCGAGTACAACCTCCGCGCTCTGGCGCGTACCCACGCTTGGGCGGAACGCTGCCGCGCCGTTCACACCCGCGCCGATCAGGCCCTCTTCGGCATCGTGCAGGGCGGCGTCTTCCCTGACCTGCGGGAGCAGAGCGCTCGTTTTCTCACCGCGCTGGACTTTCCCGGTTACGCCATAGGCGGGCTATCCGTGGGGGAGAGCAAGGAGGCGATGCACGCCATGTTGGAGGTCGTGACTCCGTTGCTGCCGACGGACAAACCGCGCTACCTGATGGGGGTGGGTACGCCGTCCGATCTGGTGGAGGGGGTGGCGCGCGGGATCGACATCTTCGACTGCGTCTACCCCACCCGCGTGGCGCGTAACGGCGCCGCCATCACCCGCACGGAGCGGCTCAACCTGCGCAACGCACAATACGCCGAAGACCCCGCCCCCATCGACGCGACCTGCACCTGCTACACCTGTACCCACTTCAGCCGTGCCTACGTGCGTCATTTGGTCGTGAGCAAAGAGATTCTGGCGGCCACCCTGTTGACCATCCACAACCTGCACACTATGCTCACGCTCATGGGGGAGATTCGTGCGGCGATCCTGGA
This sequence comes from Anaerolineae bacterium, assembly GCA_049975525.1. Lineage (GTDB taxonomy): Bacteria > Chloroflexota > Anaerolineae > B4-G1 > SLSP01 > G713. Next base: position 97,146 of record JBNGCW010000010.1, on the reverse strand, counting down.
GGGGCGTTTTGCCGACTACCGCGCCGCTTTCTGGGAGGCGCGTCAACAGCATCCGGTGACCTCCCCTTAACCCGGCAAGGAAAAAGGAGCATCTATGAATGACATCATCGATTTGACCCCCTTTGCGTTGGCGCATGGGGGAGAGGCCATCGGACGCCACGAGGGGCGGGCTATCTTCGTCCCCTATACGATGCCCGGTGAGCGTGTACGCGTGGAAATTGTGGAGGATCACCAGCGCTATGCCCGCGCTCGCCTGGTGGAGGTGTTGGAACCGACACCAGCCCGTGTCACCCCCGGTTGCCCCTACTTCGGACCCGACAAGTGCGGGGGCTGTCAGTTGCAACACATTGCCTATCCTGTCCAGGTCCGCCTCAAGGGACGGGTGGTCGTGGATCAGCTGCAGCGCATCGGAAAGTTCGACGCGCCGCCTGTTCTGGAACCCATCCCCGACGCGCGCGGTTGGGAGTATCGGAACCGCGCGCTCTTCCATACTACCGAGGAGGGCATCCCTGGGTTCCTCGCTGCCGGCAGCCAGGAGGTTTATCCCGTTGAGGATTGTCTCATCCTCCACCCTCTCTTAAGCCAACTTTACCGCTCCCTGCAGATGCAACAACCCAACGTCGAGAAGATGGAGCTGCGCGTGGGTGCCGCCACCGGCGACCTTATGGTCATCCTGCAGACCTACGACGAAGAGCCGCCTTCCCTGGAGGTGGATTTCCCGCTCTCCATCGTCCAGGTGCGTCACGATACCACGCCGACGCCGCTGGTAGGCCTCGACTACATCACGGAGGTTGTGCACGGACGGGAGTTCAGGATCTCCGCCACCAGCTTCTTCCAGGTCAACAGCGCCCAGGCGGAGCAGCTGGTGACGCTGGTTCTGGATGCGCTGGATCTGGAAGGTGACGAGGTGGTTGTGGACGCTTACTGTGGCGTGGGACTCTTCACGGCCTTTATCGCGGATCAGGCCAACCTGGTCGTGGGTATCGAGCTCAATCCCGACGCGATCGACGACGCGGTCTACAATCTGGCCGACGCGGAGAACGTGACGTTGTTGGAGGGCCTGGTCGAATACGCCCTCCCCGAGGTGGAGGAGCGTGTGGACGCGGTGGTGCTGGATCCACCGCGCGCCGGGCTTGAAACCGAAGCGCTCGATGCTCTGGTTGCCCATGAGCCGGCGCGTATCGTTTACGTCTCCTGCGACCCCGCCACCCTGGCCCGTGATCTGCGGCGGCTGGTGAGAGCGGGGTACACCCTGGCCTGGGTCCAGCCTGTGGACCTTTTCCCGCAGACCTACCACATCGAAAACGTGGCCCTGCTGACACGCAGCGTTTCCCCGGCTTCTCAATCACCCAAAAGTGGAGTTCACTAAGACTCACCTGCAAAAAGGTGGGAAAAATCGGATGTCTGGTCGGTCAACCCCTTGTCATCCCGAACCCTGAGTACGGTGAAGGGTGAGGGATCTCACGGTATAAGGCGCAACGCACCTGCGATTGTCCGATCACGTTGGCTAAAAACCCCCCTCAGTATGCACGAAACGGCTATGCTCAAACCTTCGAAGGTACGTCGCACCTGGCTACTGCCTTGTCAAGTTTAACGGCTGGATGAACGTGGCTACCGGTCATCGTTTTTGACGATCAACATCGGCTACTTTTCAAGAGGTAAGAAACTAGCATATGCAGGCATCTCATGCACATCTTATGACTTCCTCGTCATACCGAGCGTAACGGAGCGCAGCGAAGTGAAGTCCCGGCTCGATGATAACTCTACGTCGCAGAGGAGAGATGCCTCGATTCGCTCGGCATGACGTGACCAGGCGGGTGACTGAATGTACGGTATAAGGTCGCACCTGGCTACGTTCTAATATCGTATGTGAAGACCTGCCTAATATGTGAATAAATCTGCAGAAAGGAGCAAGTTATGGAAAACACCCTCCCCTTTTATCAGGTGGACGCTTTCACGACGCGGCCCTTTCGGGGGAACCCGGCGGCCGTCTGCCTGACGCAGCAGCCCTTGAACCGTCGTACCCTCCAGGCTATCGCTGCCGAGATGAACCTCTCCGAGACGGCCTTCGTCCATCCCCTGGACGATCAGCCTGTCGCGAAGGCCCGTACCTTCTCCCTGCGTTGGTTCACCCCCACAACGGAGGTGCGTTTGTGCGGGCACGCTACGCTGGCCACGGCGGCGGTGCTCTTTCGGGAACTCCAGGTCACGGCCAACGAAATCCGGTTTGAGACCCGCAGTGGTGGGCTGTTGGCCCGCCGGGTGGAAGCGGGCATCGCGTTGGAGTTCCCGGCCGACCCTCCTCGCCCTTGGGAGATGCCGCCGGACGTGGGCGTGGCTCTAGGCGTGACGGCAGCGGATGTCGAGGCGACGGCTTACGCGCCCCAAACGCGCAATCTTCTTATTCATCTGAAGAGCGCGGCGCTGCTGCGAGCGCTAACGCCGGACTTTGCGAAGTTGGGCGCGGTCACGGCGGCCGCCAACGTCCACGGCCCTGTGGTGACTGCGGCCGGCGATCCGCCTTACGACTTTATCTCCCGTTACTTCGCTCCGGCCATAGGCATCAACGAGGATCCGGTCACCGGCTCGGCGCACACGGTGTTGGGCCCTTACTGGGGCGGGCGTCTGAACAAAACGGAGTTTTTCGCTTACCAGGCTTCCGAGCGCGGGGGAGAGCTGCACGTCAGCTTGATGCCAGAGGGGCGTGTTTTGCTTGTAGGGGAGGCCGTCATCGTGGCAGGGGGGCTCCTGTACCTCTGATCCCGGCTAGGCGGCCTCGGTTTCACCCTGCAGGTGAGCCGGTAGTACGAAACTGAAGGTGCTGCCCTCGTTGGGCTCGGTATCCACCCAGATGCGGCCTCCATTGGCCTCGACCAGCGTCTTCGCGATGGCCATACCGACGCCGCGCTCGCCCAGACCCTCGATGAGCGGCTGGCGGGCGCGGAAAAAGCGACGGAAGACCTTGGGGAGATCTTCGGGCGCGATGCCCCCGCCCGTGTCGGTGACGGAGATGCGCACAAAGGGAGGCGTATCGTCCGCTCCGTCTTCCAGAGCGGCGCTCACCACAATCTCCGAACCTTCCCGCGAGCACACCGCCGCGTTGGAAAGCAGACGCAGCATGATCTGATACAGACTATCTCGGTCCACGCGCACCGGGGGCAGCGCCTCCGGCAGGTCCATCTCGATGGTCAACCGCCGCTCCCGGAAGCGCGCCGAGAGGCCCACAATGGCCCGCTCGATGATAGCCACCAGGTTGACGGGTTGGGGACTCAGATCTACGCGGCGGGCGTCGGGCGAGGCCAGACGGATGAAGTCGTTCAGAAGGTGATTCAACTGCTCCGTGCTGGCCTTGACGCGCTCCAGGAATTGCTGCTGCATCTCGGTCAAGATCCCTGCCTGTTCTCCCAGGAGCAGGTCGGTGTAGCCGAGGATGGAGGTCATGGGGGTGCGGAATTCGTTGGCCAAGCCGATCAGCGCTTCCTGCTGCTCCGCCAGGCTTGTCTCGCTGCGGAGCGTGACCACGATCCCGTCCGGTCGCCCGTTGCGTCCCGTAAGGCGCACCAGATCAGCTTCCACGGTCTCCTCACGGACCTGCAGCGTCAGGTGGGTGGGCGGCAGCGTCACGGAAGCGTCCCGCGTCAGCAGGTAATCGACGGCCTGGGTCCAGGTGGGATCGGGGTACGCGCCGTCGAGGGGAGACCCCATCACTTCCCCCTCCGGCAGCGCTAACAACCGTCGGGCCAACGCGTCGGCCAGCCGGATCACACCCGTCTCGTCGGCGACGATGATGCCCACGGCGCCTCCCTTCGACCGACCGGCTTCGACCTCCTGCTGTACGGCCTCCAACCGCGCTCTGAGCGCGGTGCGTTCCTGTACCAGCGCCTTCAGGCGCGAGCGGAATCTGGCCAGCTCCGTGCTCAACTGATTGCGTTCCTTGATCAACTTATCGCGCTCTTCCGCGAGGCTCTTGATCTCACTCTGCCAGAATTTGAGTTCCGTCTCACTGACGTGTTCAGAGCGCTGCTCCAGCTCCCGTCGCAGGCGCACGATGTCGCGATCTCGCTTGTTCACCTCATCTTGCAGGTCGGCGACGTGCTTCTGCAGCGCCGCCACCTCCGAGCGAGCTTCTGTTAGAGATTCCTGGAGATCGCCTTCCTGTTCTCGCAGGCTGAAGATGGAGCCTCCCCGCCGCTGCACGCGGTCGATGGCGCCGGCCAAAAGCAGCGCCGTCAAGCGGGCGGCCTCCACCGTCGAAGGTTGCCAGGGACGGCCGCTCTCCGGTCGCCCCAGGAGAAGGAGACCGATGTGTTTGGTGTGGACGCGCATAGGGAGGAGCAACAGCGGTTCCACTGCCTCAAACCCCAGGACCTGGGCCAATCGCTCCGCCCGCATCTCCTCAAAGGTACACGGCCCGGATTCCGCCCAGGCTCTCTCCAGCGTCTCATGCTCTGCGATGCGGAGCACAGGCGGTTCCAAGTCTCCCGTAGGAGGATGAGTGGCCACGACACGCAGCGTATCCGCGTCGCCGCCCTCCGTCATCAGCGCGACGGCGCAGATTTCGGCGTCGAGCAGGCGGGCCAGCTGCGAAGAAGCGATGAGCAACGAAGGCTCGAGCTCGCGCGCGGTCTCCACGCCCTCTAAGAGCGTCTGGAGTGCAGCAAAGTCCAGAGTGGGGGAAGCCGCGCCCGTCCCGGTGGTCACAGACTCGGCGGGGACGGCAGGCAGCGGCGCGCCGGTCAGACGTCGGTGGACGTAGACGGCCAACATGGGAAAGACGAGCAGCGCGCTCAGGCGTTCCCAATCGGAGACGTAGAGTTCCGAGGTCGGCCAGACCAATTGCGCGGTGTGGCCCGCCGCCCAGAAGAGGAACAGCGCGATGGCCCACTCCCACTCCGGCGGGCGGAGCAGCAGCTGCAGGAGAAGCCCAAGGCCCAGCAGGCTCAGGGCGGCGATCTCCCAGATCAACTCCTCCTGGGATCCGTGGTAGGGCGCGCCGGCGGCGTAAAGGCCCGCCCAGGCTCGCAGGGCATAAACGTAGAATCCCACGGCGGCAAGCAGCGCGACGCTCAGCACGCCCTGATGCCACGCCGCCGCCCGATCTCCCAGGGTCGCCCAGATGACCAGGGCGATGGCCGCGACCTCCAGCCCGCGCTCCAGGGGCGGCAAGAGCAGCACAGGATCCAGCACGCCCGCGCTTCCCAGTAGGGAGAGGGCGATCAACCCCACCCGACCGGCGAGGATGCCGCTGCTGGCCCAAAACCAGCGTCTGGCCAAGGGCGCGTCGGGCGAACGGCGTCGGGCGGTCAGCGCGGAGAACCAGGTTTGTTGTAGGGCGAAAAACGTGACCAGGAAGTAAACCAGGTCACCCGGTGGTTCAGTCAACAGGACGATGGCTTCTTGGAGAATGTCCATACCACTCCTGATTATAGTCCAAGGTGAGGGGCTGACAACCGGACGTCGTCGAGAACGTGCCGGTGAGCCAGAGCCCGGCCCGGAGATTGGCCGGGCTTCCCCCCAGGTGCTCTTTAGCCCCGGCTTGAGCGCGTCAAGCGGGCGCTGCTAACGGCATCCAGACGGTGAAGGTGCTCCCTTTGTCCACGTCACTTTCCACCGTCACCAGCCCGCCGTGAAGATCGACAATGTGTTTGACGATGGCCAACCCCAGCCCCGTCCCTGAGATCTGCAGCTCCTGGGGCACCCTCCCCCGGAAGAAGCGCTCGAAGATGTGAGGCAGCTCCTCTGCCGGGATGCCGATGCCGGTGTCGGTGATGGTCAAGGTGGCCCAGGTGCGCTCCTCGCGTCGGTCTTTCGCGGTGGTGACCGTCACCTCACCTCCCGCTGCGGTGTACTGAAGGGCGTTGCGCAACAGGTTGCTGATGACGAGCTCGAAGTTGTCCTCGTCTATGGGCACGGTGAGCTCGTTTGAGAAGGGGCGATACGTCAGGGTCAGGCCGGCCTCTTGGGCTAACATCTCGTAACGGCCGACGACCTCTTCTGTCAGCGCGTTGAGCGAAGTGGGCCGGGGGTGGATGGCAAGTCGGCCGGCGTCGATGTGCGAGATGTGCAAGATGTCCTCGACCAGCTTCGCCTGGCGCTCAGCCTCGGTGATCAGCGCGTCCAGGTACGACCTCCGCTTTTCAGGTGGCGCGTCCTGCAGCAGTTCCGCGTAGAGCTTGATGGTGGTCGCCGGGGTGCGCAGCTCGTGGGAGACGTTGGAGATGAACTGCGCTCGCATTCGATGGATGGCGTTCAAGTGCGTGATGTCGTGGATGTTGACCACCGCCATGCCCTCGCCGCCCTCCTCGGTGATGGGCACGGCTTTGAGCTGCAGATCCAGCCCTTTGACCTCCAGCACCTGCTCGGCATGCTGCTCGGCCTGCCGGGCCAGATTGCGGATGGCTTTGCGCAGCTCCGCGGCTTCTTCGGGGGGGAGCGCTTTCTCGAAGAGGTGTTGGGCCACGGGGTTGGTGTGGATGATGGCCCCGCGTTCGTCGGTCAACACCAGGCCGTCGCTGGTGTTGTTGAGAATCGCCTGCAGGCGAGCGTACTGCACCTGTAGTTGGTGAGTACGCTGCGCCACGCGCCTCTCCAAATCCACAGCGTGGTTGAGCACCTGGCGGTGCAACTGGGCGTTTTCAATGGCAATGGCGGCGTGATCGGCGAGCAGGCCCAGGACCCGGATCTCCGCCTCGGTGAAGACGTGAGGCTCGAGAAAGGCGACGTTCATAGCACCCAAGACCCTGCCGCGCCACTTGAGAGGAAAACCGGCGATGGCGTGCAGACCCCAGCTGCGGGTCTCCTCGCTGCTGTACAGAGGATGGTTTTGGGCGTCGTTGATGATCAAGGGGGCTGCCGTCTGCACCACGGTCGCCGTCAGGCCCTCGCGGCGCGGCTGCTGGGTGAAAGGTGTCTGACGGCCGTCCTCCCACAGGGCCGCGCCAAAGGTGAACGTTTCCTCTTCCTCGTCGTAGAGGAAGATATGACAATCGCCGGCCTGCGTGATGGAAAGCACGCTTTCGGCCACCGTATCCAGCACGTCGGAGAGGTTCAGCGTTGAGGTGAGGCGCAAGAGCACCCGCTGGAGGGCCTCCAATTCGGCCACACGCCGCTGTGTCTCGTCGAAGAGACGGGCGTTTTTGATCGCCGTCGCCACATAGTTGGCGAAGATCTGGAGACGGTGGGCGTCCTCGGCGCTAAAATGGTGGGGTTCGGTGCTGTCCGCGTTGAGATACCCTACGGTCTCGTCTTCGATCTGGATCGGTGCCCCGATGTACGAGCGCAGCCAGGGTTGGGAATCCGACATGACCCATCCTGCATACGTCTGCGTATCCTCAATGACCACCGGCTCGCCGCTTTCCTGCATCTCCCGGAGATTTCTGACCTCAGAGATGGGGAATGTGACCTCCTTGACGAAGTCTTCGGAGTCAAAGCGTTCGTAGCCCCGGTAGCGGGCAATGCGGGCGACACCTCGTTCGACCAGCATGATGTTGAAGGTGTCGCCCGTGAGCACGTGCGCGATCTGTTCCAGGATGTGGTCCAGAACCTGCTCGAAATCCAGGGTGCTGCTCACGGCGAAAGCGGCTTCGGTCAAAGCCTCCGCCATCTTCCGCTGCTCTCGCTCGGCGTGAAAGAGGCGCGCCTGTTCCAGCGCCATGGAGATGTGGTTGGCAAAGAGCTGCAGGCGGCGCGCGTCCTCCGCGTCGAACTGCCCCACGTGACATCCGTCGACGTTCAGGAAACCGGTGATCTCTCCTTCGATCTGAATGGGGGCCGCTACATAGGAGCGCAGGTACTCATGGTCGGAGATCTGCGTCCAGCCCGGGATCTCTGTCACATCGTCGAAGACGACCGGTTCTTTGTTCGCCAGCATCGTTTTGCAGGCGACGGAGTCCTCCAGTGAGAGGCGGAACTCCCGAATATGTGCTTCCAATCCCAGCGCCTCGTAACCCCGATGGCGCAGCACCCGCAGGGAGCCGTCGCGTTCCAGGGACATGATGTTGAAGGCGTCGCCTTTGACCACGCGGGCAACCTGTTCCAGAATGCGATCCAGGGTCTGATCCAGGTCCAGGGTGGCGCTCACGGCGAGAAGCGCTTCCGTCAGCGCCTCCGCCAGCTCCCGTTGGTTGCGTTCGGCCTGGAAGAGCTGCGCGTTGTGCAGGGCGATGGCTGCCTGGTGGGCGAAGAGACTCAACAGATCCGCATCGCTCTCGCTGTACTCGCCCGGCTCCCAACCTTCAACTTCCAGGACGCCCAAGAAGTCGTCTCCCCAGATGATGGGCACGCCGACGACGGCGGCGATGGAATGCGTATCCAGATTTGGGATGCGTTGTTCCCAGTGGGCGTAGTGTTCCACGATCAGAGGCTCGCGCGTCTTCCATATCTGGCCCGCCATCCCTTCCTGGGGCCGCGTCAGATAGGGAACAGTGGCGTCGCCGATGACCGTCTCCCACCTGAAGACCGCGTCCTCGGAATCGTAGAGGCCCAGGAGACCGGCGCGCCCCCCGATGAGCTCGAGGGCCCGCTCCACGATAGCGTCCAACAGTGTCTCCAGATCCAGCTCCGCCGTCAGCTCCATCCCCAGCTGGCGCAGCGCCTCCATCTCGGCGGTGCGACGTCGCAGCTCGGTGGTGACCCGCCGCTGGTCGCTGATGTCGCGGACGATGCCCAGATTATAGGTCTTGTCTCCCACCCGCACGACACTCAGGGTGTTGGTCACCCAGAAACGGGAGCCGTCTTTGCGGCGATCTTGATACGTCAAGCGGCACTCGCCGTCCTCGCGGATGCAGATGGCGCGTTCCTTCTGCAGCCGCTCTTTTTCGCCCAGATCGCCACCAAAGAGCATCCAAGACGGCTGTCCCAGAATCTCCTCTTTTTCGTAGCCGTAAAGATCCGTGAAGGCGTCGTTGACGTAACAGATCCGCGACTCGGGGTTGGCTTCCGTCAGGATGACAGCGTCTTTCATCTGCTGGACGATCTGGCTGAGGAGTTCCAGGCGTTCTGGAGAGCGTCGGGGCACCGCAAAACCTTCGTCGTCTGCGTCCAGCTCCTGCCGCAACCGGATGTTCTCCCGGCGCAGGGTCTTCAATTCGGCGCGGAGCTGTGCATTCGTTTTTTTGCTCTCTTCGGTCATCTTCGATCTCTTGCCGGTCGCTCCGGCTTCCGGGTTAACCGCTTCACACTATGGATTATAGATTAATTTCGCACCTGGGCTACCGATAAAGAGGGCTGAAGTGACAGATGCGTCGCACCTGCGCTTATGGGGTCATGCTGAATCAACATGATGGTTGGGGGGTAGAGGGAGAGCCCCCCATAGACCTCCGGAGTTTAGAGAAACCTCGGAGGACAAGGTCTCAACCGCAAGCCGGGGGCGTTTTCCGTGACGCTGCGGTCAGGCGGCTTTGATGCTTTGACGTATGTGGGCTTCCCCGAATTTCTCCGGGAACTCCATCATCAGCCTGGAGACGTGGTCTTTCAATTGGGCGCGCAGAAAGGCGATAGCTTTCTTATCTTCGGCGAAGTGGGTGATGAGGAACTCGAAAAGGGCGTTCGTCTCGCCGCTCTCCAGCTCGCTCGCCAGCCGATATGCCGCCTCCAGGTCCGTGATGTCTTCTTCGGCCTGCGCCCGGCCCCGTTCCAGAGCCCATTGAGTCCGTTGGAGCAGCTCGGCGTCGGCCGGTTGGGCCAACGTCTCAGGTGAAAGCGCCTCGCGCAAACGCCGCAGCGCCTGCGCGTGCCCCACCTCGTCCTGAGCGTAGTTTTGCCAGAACTCGGCGATCTCCGGCCGAGTGGAAAACTTCTCCGCCAGCTGTCGGTAAAACGCTTCGGCGGTTTTCTCCGCTGCGATGCTGATCTCAAAGAGATCCCCGATGGTCGCTTTCCCTGCGATGATGCACCTCCCGGCTTTTGATAGCTCTCAACGGTGCCGCGCTTGTTGCGATGGTCGTCCTCTTCTCAGTAACGTCAGTTCGATTGAGAAGCGTGCTGTACGTTTTTCTGTGTCCGCGGCGCCGACTTGATTTTACCACAAGATGCGTCAGAAACAAACGCCGTCCCGCCCGCTATGGGTAGTGCCGAAAGCGCCAGAGGCCCACGGTCATGAAGAGGGCGGCGAAGCCCAGTAACACCGCCACGGAGGGAAGGATCTCCAGGGTGGTGGCGCCGCGCGCCAGCAGGTCTGTGTAGGCGCGCATGGCCCAGGTGGTGGGCAAAACGTTTACAACCTGCCGATAGAGCGGCGGGGTGACCTCCAGCGGCCACCAGGCGCCGCCCAGGGCAGCCAGCCCCATAGCCAGGCCTACCACGATGCTGTTGGCTTGCCCCCGCGTGCGCACAAAGGTCGCCACCAGCACACCCAGGCCCACCGTCGCCAGGGCAAAGGCGAAGGAGACCAGCGCCGTCGCTGCGGGCTGCTGTCCCCATCCCACGCCGAAGAGCAGCGCCCCGCCGACCAGCAGGAGCGCCATCTGCGTCAGCCCCAACGTCAGGCGGGCCAGGAGTTTACCGCCGAGGATGGTCGCGCGACCGGCCGGGGCGACCAGCAGGCGCTTCAGTGTGCCGCGCTGCCGCTCGTCGACCAGCACTTCGGCGGCGCCCAACAACGTGATTTGCACCCAGGTGACCAGCTGCCCGGCCGAGGCCTGCTCTGTCCCCGTCACCATGGCGGTGGAGGACTCGGCGGTCTCTATGCCCTCGGACCAGCGCACCTCCGCCACGGTGGGCGGACGCAGGGCGGCGTCCAGGGTCTCCGTCAGCACCGTGTCAAAGAAGACCTGCCGTTCCGCCGGGGTCGTCACGAGGTCCAACTCCTCCGCCTGGGCGACGCCCATCTCGGCGATGAGCACCGCGCCGCCCAGGCGTCCGGCGGCGGCCTGCACGTACTGTTCTACGGCCTGACTGGCACTGGTCGGCTGCGTGTGCAACGTCAGCGTGACCGTCTCTCCTGCCCGCAGCCGCGCTGCGAAATCGGCGGGAACCTCCAGGCCAAAAGACTCCTGCGGTAGTGTCTCTACGACCTCGACCGTCAGGTTGACCTCTTCCAACGCCGCCAGAAAGGCGTTAACCAACGGATCTGCGTCGTCCCCTCTCACGTACAGGTGCGTGCGATACTCCTCAGGCGGAGCGTCGCCGCCGGACATCCCACCCAATCCGGCGCCCACCGCTGCGGTGAAAAGCAGGGGCAGGATTAAGAAAAAGAGGATAGAGAGCGGGTAGGCGAATTCCCGTTGGAACTCGTTGCGAATCATGGCGAAAAGTCGGCGCATCATCTTGTCCTCTCCTTTTCAGTGCAGCCTTATCGGAACTGGTGACGAAAGCCGGGGAGCGCTGCGAGGTAGTAGAGGGCGGCCAGGGCCAGGGCACCGCCGATCAAGGGCGCGACGTCGATCAGCCCCTTGCCGGCCTGCAGGGCGCTGAAGATCTCGATGCCCCAGGCGTTGGGCGTGATCAGGCTGAAGTACTGCACCCACTCGGGCAGGTTCATACGGGGGAAGAAGGCCCCGGAGAACGCCGACGCCACCAGGGTCACGGCGGTGCCGATGGCGCCCGCCTGGCCCGCGTTCCGCGCCCAGGCGGAGATCAGCGCACCGACGCCGGTGGCGCAGAGCACTAACGCCACGATGGCCGCGAGCACGCCCGGCGGTGGGCCCCAATAGGCGCCCAACAGCGTCGTGGCTCCCCAGAGCAGGATGACCTGCAGCAATCCGGTGAGAAAGATGCCGCTCATCTTCCCGGCGAGAATGGCGAAAGCCGGCGTCGGTGAGACAAGCAGGCGGGGTAAGGTCCCCTCCTCTCGCTCGGCTAACAGCGTCCGCCCGCCGGAGGTAACGGCGAACATGAGGAAGAGCACTGCCATGCTGGTCGCCGAATAGTCCAGCCAGTTGAAGCCGCGCCCGCCAGGGGCGACGGTCTCCACGCGTACCGGCATCTTCTTGCCTGCGTCGTCTAAGCCCGCTTCCCCCAGGGCCGAGAAAGCCTCTCTACTGCTCTCCTCTCCCTCCGGGCGCAGCGCGGTCTGCGTGAAGAGCTGCTCTATGATCACCATCGTGCCCTGGGTCGTCATGTTCATCCGCTCCAGCACCTGGGTGACGAGGCCCTTGACCACGGCGGTGCTGATCCGCCAGCGAGGACTGGCGTAAATCTCGACGACCACGGGGTCCACCTCCGTCTTACGGGTCTCCAGATAGAGACGCCTGATCTCTTGCTGCTGCTCTTGGGAGAGGGCCTCGATGCCCTGTTGGTCGAGGCTGAGCAGGTCGATGCCCAGCGTCTCCTGAACCCGCGCCACCAGCGGTACGGCGCGGGCGCTGAAATCCGGGGGTATGACGACCAGAGCCGCGACCTCGTCGGCGGAGACACGTGCGCGGGCGGACACCTCGTCGGTGACCACCTCCAGGGCAAGGAGGTCGGCGACCTCCTCGGCGGCGAGGGCCTCTTCCAGAACCTGGGACATCTCGCCGTCGTCCTGGTTGAGCAAGAGTACGGGGATATCGGAGAGGGTGTTGCTCCCGCCGACACCGAAGGCCGCGCCGATGGCCAGGGTGAGGGCCAGCGGGGTCACCAACATGGTCACGATCGCGCCTACATCACGAAAGGCAAGTTTGATCTCTTTGAACGCCAAAACCCAAAGTTTTTTCATACAATATCCTCACTTCACGACTTCGCGCACGTTAACTCGACTCGTTCCCGACTTGTAAGAGACCTGAAGCCCTCAGCTCCCCAATCCAAAAAAGCCTTTCAGCGCTCGTCCAATCTTCTGCAACAGCGTCTCCGGTGGCGGCTCCTCCTCCGGCATCGGCTGGCCCGGCATCTGCCCCAGAGGCGCTTCGCCCGGCGGTCCGCCCGGCAACCCTTCCGGGGCACCCCCCACCTTCAGGGTGAGCGTTTCTGTCAACGTCCGGATCTGATTGAAGTCGTCTCGGTAGTCGATGGCCACCAGTAGGGCCAGCTCCCCGCTTTCCTGCGGGGTCACCATCAGGTCCAGCGGCGCGGAGCCACCCGAGTCCAGAGGGCCGACGAAGGGCAAGCCCGTCATCTCCGCCTCTAGCTGCGGACCGGAGGGGCTCATCTGGACAATGTTGACGGCACTCCGTCCCACGTTGATCACTTCCAGAGCCAGCGGTTGCGGCATGCCCACCGTCAACATCTCCGGTTGACGGTAGAAGCCGACTTGCAGCTCGGGGCGCTTGCGCACGATGAGGCTCAGCCGCTGGACGTCTTGGTGGCGTGTGGCGCGGGGATCATCATAGGCCAGCTCGATGGGCAGGTTATAGGCCTTGGTCTCCGCCGAGCCGTCCACAAGCAAGCGACGCGAAACCGCAACGCTCCCGCCCCGGGGGACCGTTTCCACAAAGATCACGTTGCCCGACCGCAGGGGGATGAAGGGGGATAGCGCGGCCCCGCCCTCCCCGCCCAACGATAGCGTCAGCCGTTCGGCGTCGCCACCGCCGACGTTGTGCACGTGTAGCGTCAGCGTGAAGGTATCGCCCGGCGCGATAAAGTCCGGTTGCGTATGGTATGCTTCGATGATCAACTGGGGCTGCCTGGCGAGACCGGTGTTGATGTCCACTCCCACGTTCTGCTGATCGGTGTAGGCACCGCCGCTGTAATCGGCGTATTCCAGCGCCACGGGCAGATTCTGTCGACCGCCGGTGTCGAGCTGACTCAGCACCAGCGGCAGCGTCACCGTGATGACGCCATCGATGCGGATGAGCTCCGCGTAGACCGTATCCCCTCCCGCCGCCGGCACCGCCATGTCGGCGGCGCCCACGGTGGCGAAGACGTTGATGGCCGTGCGATTCCCCCGGTTCGCCAGACGCAGGGTGAGAGAGAAGGGTTCGCCGGGAATCAAAACCGCCGGGGTTGTCCGCGCGTCCTCAATGAGGACCTTGGGTTTGCCGCTGAACTCGCCCGTACTCGCGCCGACGACTTCCACCGGGATGGTCTGGGGGAATTTGTAGTTGTTGCCTTCGAAGTCGTTGGCTTCCAGCTGGACGTTGAGCTGATGAACGCCGTTGGAGATGGATTTGGGCGCCCGCATTTTCTGAGTGACCACGACGCTGTGGTTGATGTGCAGCTGCCAGAGCTGATGTCCGTGATCGCCCACCGGCAGGAACGTGCCGCCGGGGAAGATCGCCAGCGTGTTCTCGCCGGCCCGGCTGCCGTTGTTGTAGATTTCGATGTGGACGACGAACTCCTGTCCGGGGCGCACCTGTTGCGGTTCGACCACGTAGTTGCGGATGGTGAGAATGGGTTGCCCTGGAGGCGGCGGTGGAGGCGGCGTCTCCGGCGCCTCGGGCTTGGGTGTCGGCGTGGCGGCGACGATGGTCAGGGCCTTGGGGAGCGTATCCACGTTGTCCGGCGCGGCGGTGACGCGCACGTCGTAGGTGCCGGGGGGGACACCGGGCGGCACCTGTGCCCGAAGCGCGCCTGCGTGGACGAAGGTGGTGTTGAGCAGGCCGTAGCCGACGAGGCGCACCGCGCAATCGGCGGTAAAGCCCGTTCCGTAGAGACTGAGGGTCCCGCCCGCTACGTCCGTCAGCGTATCCGGTTCCAGTCCCGTCACATCGACGGGGGCCGGCGTTGCCGTTGTCGGCGTGGGAGAGGGTGTCGGTGTATCCGTCGCCTGAGCAGGAGCCGACGTCGGCTGCGAGGTCGGCGTCTGCGTGGGCGCCGCCGTGGGCGTCGGGGTCGCCTCGTCTTGTGCCAGCAGTGGAGGGGCGCTCACTCCCATGAACAGCATCACCAGCATCAGCAGACCAACGAGGGCGCTCTTCTTCATATCCTCTCTCCGGTAACTTCAACTCACGCTTTACGACTCAATGCGTCCATCGATCAGATGCAGGGTCCGCGTCGCGTACGCGGTGACGGAGGGATCGTGGGAAACCGTCAGGATCGTCCGTCCTTCTTCACGGTTAAGGCGCGCCAGCAGTTCCATGATGGTCTTGCCGGTTTCCGTATCCAGGTTGCCCGTCGGCTCGTCCGCCAGGATGATCTGGGGGTCGTTCGCCAGCGCGCGGGCGATAGCGACGCGCTGCTGCTGCCCACCGGAGAGCTCCGTCGGCTTGTGCTCCATGCGATCCCCCAACCCCACCATCTCCAGCAGCGAGCGGGCACGCGCTTCCCGCGCCTCCGCCGGCACCTGGGCGAAGATCATGGGAAACTCCACGTTTTGCAGCGCCGTCATCGTCGGTACCAGGTAGAAGGACTGGAAGACGAAGCCGATCTTCCGACGGCGGTAGTCGGCGAGCTCGTTTTCGTCCAGCGTGGCGATGTCCACGCCATCGATCCAGATGCGCCCGGCGGTGGGACGATCCAGTCCGCCCAGCAGGTAGAGCAGCGTTGATTTGCCGGACCCCGAGGGCCCCATCACCGCCAGGAACTCGCCGGGCACCACAGTCGCGCTGATGCCGTCGACGGCGCGCACGATCTGCTCGCCCATGACGAACTCCCGACGCAGCGCCTCGATGCGGATGAGGGCTTCTTTTGCGTTTTCTCTCATCGACGCGCCTCAGAAGATCCGCGCGCCGCCGACCAGCTGGGGCAGCACGTTGAGTACGGCGATCACCAGCCACGCACCCACCGTCACCAGGATAGCTTTGACGCGGGGCAGTTTGGTGAAAGCGCGGACGCCCAACACCATCAGCCCCAGTTGCCAGATCAGATAGACGTCGATCTGGCCCAGGAACGCTCCCCAGAGCCGCTGGCTCATCGAGGGGATGATATACCGCTGGAACGAGGTCATGGACGGCGGGACGTTGTCCATCACCAGGCCGGAGAGGCCCTGATTGTAGATGGGATTCCGGGTCACGAGCATGGCGGCGCTCTGCACCACGTTGCGTACACCGTGCGGAACCCATGTCCAGAGTGTCAGGGCGAAGGTGGCGCCGAAGGTGGCGCTGTTCTGTCCGAAAAAGACGCCCGCCAGGTAGATGACGCCCGCCCACACCAGCCAGGTGAAGATCATCCCGACGACGCGCCCCAGGACTCGCACGCCGACGGTCAACGCCGGTGGGGTGATGAGCTGTGGCGGTTGCATCGTGGGGCCACGCTCCTCCGGAGGTAGACTCTCGAACCACTCCAGTTGTTGTCGGTACTTGTAGTGAGCGTCGGCCCGCGCGTAGGCAATCTGCTGGACGATCAGCGCTGCGATCATCAGCAACGCCAGCAGTGCCCACCAGCGTCGTTTGGCGTTGTGGAGATAGCGCAACGTGGCGCGAGGACGGATCACGATCCCTGCAAGCAGGGCGAAAAACCCCTTGGGTGTTCCTTTGTTCATCGCTAACTCCATGCAGATGCGTCGCACTTTCTGTCATAACTTCGGACTTATGCGCTCTTGTAACGTCAGCAGGCCGCGTTTCGTTCCGTTGGGAGGTGATTTTTACCCGATTCGTCTGCCGGGCTCAAAAAGGCCGTTCACGAACGCACGTGGTGATCGCCGTAGACGATCCACTTATAGGTCGTCAGCGCCTCCAGCCCCATGGGGCCGCGCGCGTGGAGTTTCTGCGTGCTGATGGCGACCTCGGCGCCCAGCCCGAACTGCCCACCGTCGTTGAAGCGTGTGCTGGCGTTGACGAAGACGGCCGATGAGTCCACGGCGTTGACAAAGGCCGTGGCGTGGCGCAGGTCGTTGGTGAGGATGCCGTCGGAGTGCGCGGTGCCGTGTGTGCGGATGTGGGCGACGGCCTCGTCCAAGCTATGCACGACTTTGACGCCCAGGATCAACGCCAGCCATTCGCGGTCGAAGTCCTCCGGGCCCGCCGCCGTGACGCCGGCTCGCTCCCCCAGGATCTGCCGGGCCGAGGGGTCGGCCCGCAATTCCACGCCCAGGGGAAGCAACCGTTCGGCGAGGCGCGGCAGGAAGGTCTCCGCGATCTCGCGCTGCACCAGCAACGTGTCCAGGGCGTTGCAGACGCTGGGCCGCTGGACCTTGGCGTTCTCAATGACGTCGAGGGCGCCGGCGATGTCGGCGTCGGCGTCCACGTAGAGGTGGCAGATGCCAATGCCGCCGGTGATGACGGGGAGGGTGCTCTGCTCGCGGCACAGGCGCTGCAGCGCGGGGCCACCTCGGGGGATGATCATGTCTACGTAGCGATCCAGCCGCAGCAGCTCGCTCACCAGCGCGCGGTCGGGGTTGTCGAGGAGCTGCACCGCCGCTTCGGGGACGTGGGTCTTCTTCAGCGCTGCGTGGATCACGTCCACCAGCGCGCAGTTGCTGCGCAGCGTCTCGCGGCCCCCACGCAGGATGACGGCGTTGGCGGTCTTGAGACAGAGGGTGGCGATGTCGATGGTGACGTTGGGACGCGCCTCGTAGATGACGCCCAGCACGCCCAGGGGTACGCGCCGGCGGCTCAGGCGCAGGCCGTTGGGCAGGCGCCGCCCCTCGATCTCCGCGCCGATAGGATCGGGCAACGTCGCCACGCGGCGCGTGTCCGCGGCCAGTGATGCCAGTCGCGCCTCCGTCAGCAGCAGCCGGTCCAACAGCGCCTCGCTCAACCCCTGGTCTCGCGCCTCGGCGATGTCTTCGGCGTTCGCCGCCAGTATCGGCTCAACCTGCGCCTCCAGCCCATCGGCGATAGCCTGCAGCGCGGTGTTCTTCTGCACCGTCGAAAGCGCACTCAGCCGATAGCTCGCCTCACGGGCGGCCTGGCCCATCGTGACCAGCTCTGATGTTGTGTTCATGAGAATCCTCCGTAGCTAAAATGTAACATGACAAATCCGAAATCACAACAGAATCAGGTCATTGTGGTGGATGACGACGGCGCCGTAGGTGTACCCCAGGCGGGCCTCGATCTTCTCAGAGTGACGACCCTGGATCCGCCGCAGGTCGTCAGCCGGGTAGCGGGCGATGCCGCGCCCCACTTCCGTGCCTCTCTCGTCGACCAGAGAGACGGTATCGCCGCGATCAAAGTCACCTTCCACGGCGACGACGCCTGCCGGGAGCAGGCTCGCCCCGTTGCGCAGCGCTGCAGCCGCGCCCGCGTCGATGACCACGTGGCCTGAGTTGACCACGCCGGCCAGGATCCAGCGTTTGCGGTTCTCCGGTGGCGTCTCCAGCGCGGGAAAGCGGGTGCCCAGGGGCTCGCCCGCCATGATGCGCAGGATGACGTCGGGTTCGTGCCCCGCCGCGATGACGACGTCGGTCCCCGCCCGCCGGGCCAGCGTCGCCGCCTGCAGCTTCGTCGTCATCCCGCCGACGCCCAGCCCGCTGCGACTCCCGCCTGCCAGCGCGAAGATGGCCTCATCGATCACAGGCACCTCGCGGATCAGTTGCGCGTCCGGATTCTCGCGGGGGTCGGCGGTGAAGAGCCCCGGCTGGTCGGTCAACATGACGAGTAGATCGGCGCCCGCGAGCACCGCCACCAACGCCGAGAGGTTGTCGTTGTCGCCGATGCGGATCTCCTCGGTGGCGACGGGGTCGTTTTCGTTGATGATGGGGACGATGCGGTGCTCCAGAAGCGCGCCCAACGTGTCTTGCGCGTTCAGGAAACTCCGCCGCGCCTCGATGTCGCCGTGGGTGAGCAGAATCTGTCCCACGTGGATGTCGTAGATCTCGAAAAAGCGTTCCCAGGTGAGCATCAGGCGGCTCTGTCCTACCGCTGCCAGCAGCTGCTTGCTGACCACCGTTGGGAGCAGCTCGGGGAAGCCCAACTTCTCCCGTCCGACCGCCACCGCGCCCGAGGTGCAAAGGATCAGCTCGTGACCGGCGCGGTGCAGCTCGGCGCACTGGCGCACCAGATCGACCATGCGGGGGCGGCTCAGTCGCCGCGTTCCCTCCGTCAAGACGCTGGTGCCGAATTTGAGCACAATTCGGCGATACGTTAGTTCCTCTATTTGTTTCCCCCTCCATACTGTTCGTAGTGAGCCACGAAGCGCAGCGGCGTGGCGTCACCCCGGCCCTCCCGACTACAGGCGGATCTCCACTGTCTCGAAGAGGGGCACCCCCAGCAGCGCGGCGTGGCGTATGGGATCGGCGCTCACCACGGGGAAGGGTTCGCCGTCCGCCAGCACTTCTTGCGGCATGCGCCGCAGGCCCTGGAGCCGCAGCGCCACATGCTCGTAAGGTGAATTGTAGCTCCCCTCGCGTTCCCAGGTCACCGTCAGCCGGTCATCCAGCCGCCGCATGACGAAGCGGGAGAGGCGATATTCACCCTCCTGATACGCCGTCCCCTCCCCTGCGTCCTCGTAGAGCCACGAGACTGCCTCGCTCTCTTCGACCGGGGGGTAGAGGTGCAGGCGGATGAACTTCTGCAGGCGCTGCTCCACGCTGGGGCCGACCTCGCCCAGCGGCAGCACCGTGCCGGCGCGGATGTAGAGCGGCAGCGTCTCCAGCGGCGCGACCTGCTCGAAGGGCGTCCCGCCTTCGCGGCGACGGTTGGTCCAGAAATCATACCAGAGACCGGGGGGCAGCTGCACCGGACGCGACCTCGCGCCCGGCTCCCCGACGGGCGCCACCGCCAGCGCGTCGCCGCAGAGGAAAGCGTCGTCCACGTCCCACAGCGCGGTCTCCTGGGGCGCGTCCCACCAGAGGGGACGCACCATAGGCCAGCCGTGCGTCGTCATCTGCCAGAGCGCGGTATAGAGGTAGGGCAGCAGCTCGTAGCGCAGGTGGATGAAGCGCCGGTTGATACTCAAGTAAGGCTCGCCATAGGACCACGGCTCCTGGTCGGCGTTGACCTTGGCGCTGTGCGCGCGGAAGAAGGGCATGAAGGTAGCCATCTGCAGCCAGCGCGTGAAGAGCTCCCCGTCGGCGTCCCCGGCGAACCCGCCGACGTCCGGCCCGCTGAAGCCCAGGCCGGAGAGGCCCAGGCCCAGCATCATGGGCACGGTCAGGCGCAGCGAAGCCCAGGTGCTGGCGTTGTCGGCGGTCCACGAGGTAGCGTGACGCTGCACGCCCGCCCAGCCCGAGCGGGTGATGACGACGGGCCGGGCGTTGGGGCGCAGGCGCTGCAGCCCCTCGGCTGTCGCGCGGGCCATCTGCATGCCGTAGAGGTTGTGCGCCTCGGCATGCGTGCCACCGCGTCCCTCCAGGGCATGCTGCACCGGCGCGGGCAGCGTGGGGTCGCCGCCGCTGCTGAAAGCCTGCGGCTCGTTCATATCATTCCAGACGCCCGCGACGCCGGCGTCGATCAGCGAGGCGTAGAGATCGCCCCACCAGGCGCGCGTGCGGGGTGCGGTGAAATCGGGAAAGGCGCAGAGGCCAGGCCAGACCGGCGCATGGAAGATCGTGCCGTCGGGCAGCGTGCAGGCGTGATCGCCTTCTACCAGCGCGCGGTAGACCTCGTAGTCCGGGTCTTTCTTCACGCCAGGATCGATCATGGTGACCACTTTGATGCCTTGCTGGCGCAGATCCGCCGTCAGGCCGGGCAGATCTGGGAAGCGCTCCTCATCGACGGTGAAGTCGCGGAAGCCGTCCATGTAGTCGATGTCCAGGTAGATGGCGTCACAGGGCACCTCATGTGTACGGAAGTCCTCGGCGAGCTTGCGAACGCGCGCCTCGGGAACGTAGGACCAGCGCGACTGGTGGTAGCCCAGCATCCAGAGCGGTTGGAGTCGGTGGCGCCCCGTGAGATCGGTGTAGCGTTCCAGCAGGCGCGGCGGCGATCCCACGGCGACGTAGGTGCGAAGTTCCCCGCCGGCGAAACGGTGCTCCGCTACGTTGGGCGTGGTGTCGCCCAGGTCGAACTCCGCATAGTACGGATTCTCGTAGAAGGCGAGGTAGGCCTCTTGTGTTTCCCGCAGCAGTCCCACGTAGACGGGGATGTTGAGGTTGATGGGATCGTCGCCCGGACGGTAGCCCGCCGGATCGGTGTTCCAGAGCACGTGGGTGCGTCCGCGCCGATTGCCGGGCGTTGTCCGTTCGCCCAGGCCGAAGAGGTGCTCGTCTTCGTGCAGCGCGACGCGGTGGCGCAGCGCCCCGGTGGGGCTCCAGGCAGCATCGACATCGGCGCGCAGCAGGCGTCCGCGCCCGTCGGCGATGAAGACTGCGCCCGTCGCCAGGGGCACGCCCACCGTCAACGCGCCGGTGCCTAAGAAAACGGCGTCGTCCGTCTGCACCGTGGCGATCTCCGGCACGGGCCAGTCCTCCAGGGGCCGGGCGATGGCGTAGGGCGCCGGTTCGGGTGCGGCGTGTCCGGCGCGCAGATAGCGTACGCGCACCAGGTCGGGTGCGAAGAAGACGATCTCCAGGCGTCCATGTGCGCTCTCGACCTCCGCGCCGCGCTCGGTGGGACGGATCGCCTGCACCGGACCCGACATCGGGCGCCAATCCGAGATCCGGTCTCTGCGCAGGCGGCGCATACCGCGCCCTGCCCGGGGCCAGCGCGTCTCGACGGCGGCTTTGCGCAGCGGATAGACGGCGCTGTGCCAGAGATTGTGCGGGCCGATCAGCGCAACGATGTCGCGGATGTTTTCGGATAGTGTGGGCATAGGACTCCTTCACGTAAAAACAGACCCGTCAGGGAGAGCCGCATGGCCTCCCTGACGAACCCAGGACTAGAGGCTTTCCAAATCGTCCAGCATCTCCTCCAGCAGATCGAAGCCCCCCTGCCAGAAGTCGGGGGAGGTCATGTCAAATCCGGCTTCGCTGACAATGTGGTGTGGACTGGCGGAGCCGCCGTAGCTCAAGATGCGAAGATAATCGGGCACAAAGGCTTCACGGCCCACCGCCTTGTACTTGCGGTAGAGCGCCAGGACGAGCAAGTTGCCGAAGGCGTAAGCGTAGCAGTAGAAGGGATACCGATAGATGTGCGGAATGGCCAGCCACTCCAGGCGGAAGTCCTCACTGAGTTCCACGGCATCGCCGAACTGTTCGTGCAGGTTCTCCAGATAAGCCGCGTACAGTTCGTCGCGCCTCGCGCCCGCTTCGATCATCTCGTGTGCCTGTTGTTCGAAGAGGACGAAGTAGGCCTGACGCACGATGGTGGCGTAGGCATCGGAGAGGACATTGTTGAGCAAGGTGCGGCGCACGTCCACATCCTTCTCCTCTGCCAGGAGCTTGTCGGTGAGCAACATCTCTCCGAAGACCGAGGCGGTCTCCGCCAGCGGCAGCGCGGAATGGAAGGTGAGGGGGGAGTGGTCCCCGGCCATCTGGCCATGAACCCCATGCCCCAGCTCATGGGCCAGCGTCGCCACGTCGTTGATCTTGCCGTTGAAGTTGATCAGCACCCAGGGGGTCATGTCGGGGAGCACACTGTAGCAGAAGGCGCCATCCATCTTGCGGGGACGCACCTCCGCGTCCAGGTGGCGTTCCTCTATGATGCGCAGGGCGTGGTCGGCCAGCGTAGACGAGAACTCGCGGTAGGCTTCATCGACCAGGTTGACGGCTTCGTCGAAGCTGTAGGTCTTCTCCGCCTCGGTGAGCGGGGCGTAGATGTCATAACGGCTCAATCGTTCCATCCCCAGCGCCTGTGCTTTGAAGCGGAAATAGCGCTGAAAGAGCGTCGCGTTCTTGCGGATGACCTCCAGAAGCGTCTCCACCACCGCGTCGGGCACGTCGTTATCCAGATTGCGGACGCTGATGGGCGAGCGAAACCCCCGCAGATCCACATTTTCCGCGCGCCAATCCCGCACCCGCGCCGCGTAGATCTGCGCCAGCACCTCCGCCTGTCCACCGTAGACGCGGTAGAGCTCCTGGTAAGCCGCCTTGCGCAGGTCGGCGTTAGGGCTGAATGCGTAGGTCATCAGCTGACCGCGGGTCAGCGCTTTCTCTTCCCCATCCACCGTCAGGTGATAGGTGAAACCGGTGGTGATCATCTCGTAGAGCGTCATCATGGCGCTGATCCCATTGACATCTTTGATGTTAATGACGCGCTCCTCCGCCTCACTCAGGGTGTGGGGCTTAAAGCGCCGCAGACTCTCCAGGTAGTAGTGCAGGTCGCCGCTGGGCTTCATCAGCCGTTCCGCCGACTCGTCATCCAACGACTTCCACCAGAGATCGAAGAAAAGAGTGCGGTTTTTGATGTCCGCGGTGAACTTCTCCACCTTTGCCTGAAAGGCCAGAGCGTCTTGATCGGCGGTGTTTTCCGAGAAGTAGAGATGGCTGTAGGCGACCAGGCGTGCGATGTCGGCGTAAAGGGATTCGTAGTGCTGCAAAATCTCCAGAAACGATGTTTCCGCCATCTCCGGAGACAGCTCGTCGCGTCGGGCCTCAAAAGCGGCGACCTTTTTCTCCAGGTCTTCCATGAACTGCGCCTGTTCGGGTGTGCCCGGCGAGGGCAGCAGTCCTTCTAACGTCCAGGGGCGTACTTCGTAGACCATGTTACCTCCGAATTCGAGTGTAAGCCAAACATGTAATTACGAATCTCGACGATCTGACTTTGTCAGGATCCACACGGCGGTCAAAAAGAGCGCGGTGAACACCAAATCTCTCGCCCAAAGGGCCTGGTGGTAGGGGGAATGGTATCCGAGCAGTCGGATGGTCCAAAGGGTGAGCTGGTACGTCACCGCGAAGAGCCGTCCTATCCGCGCTGTCCGTCCCGTCCACAGGAAGAAGGTTACGCCGAGAAATCCCAGGGCGAAAAAGCCATACAGTCCTCCGAGCAGCGGCAGTGGAAGGGAGAGCGTTTCGGGCCGGAGCGTCGACTGCACCCGGAACGCCAAAGCCGCGCGCACGCCGTTCGCCAGCCCGAGTAAGAGGAAGAGGACGGCCAAAAGACGGAATCGGTTCATCACCCGAGGATTTTACCTCAAAGCGGGAAGATGTGAAGCCGGGCGTCGGATGGGCGCAATGTTGTGACCGCTACGAGGCGGGTTTCTGCGCACTGAAGAAGAGGTAGGCGCCTTCCTCAGGCAGCGGCTCTTCGTAGAGGGGACGCAGGAGCGCGGCGGTCAGGGCGAGGTTCCAGGTCGTGGGCGCCAGCAGCCAGCGTCCGGTCACTTTTTTGACGAGCGCGCTGGGCAGGCCGAGGGGATGCCCCCACTCCAAGGCCGCCAGGGCTCGAGGCGAGAAATAGGACCACCGGCGTTCGACCTGCAGGCCGCGGCGCGTCAGTCGTGCCGTCCACGTCTCAGGTGCTGCGTAGTGGTAGTGGCGGGAGATGTGGTCGAAGAGGCGACGGTACGCCTCGGCCCACGCTTTCAACCCCAGCGCGTCTAGTGCCCGTCCTACAGAGAGGAAGCGGCGGAAGTTCGGGCTGGGGACGCAGAAATGGAACCAGCCGCCGGGTCGCAGCACCCGCGTCACCTCGTCAAGCACCGGTTCGACCTCGGGGATGTGCTCCAGGACGGAGTTGCTGACGACGGTGGCAAAGGAGGCGTCAGCGAAGGGGGCGTGGGCGCCCTCGGCACAGATGAGCAGTCCGTGATTCGCGTGCCGTTTCGCTTCCTGTAACGGTCCCCACCACGGATCAAGCCCGACCTCGACGCCCTGGGGCCAGGCCATGCCGGCGAAGTGACCGTCGCCGCAACCCAGGTCGAGGATGGGACGCGGCAGGGGCAGGTCGGCGTAGAAGCGTGCCTCGACGGCGCGCAGCAGGGCGCGAAAGGCGGGCAGCTCGCGCAGCTGGCGCTCGAAGGTGTCGCGGGAAGACATCGTCGGTCCGCCTCTGGTCATGGCGTCAGGAAGGGGCATAGGTCCTCGGCGGCGTAGCGCGGGTTTGCGTATCCGAAGCTGTTGAGGAAGTTCAGTACCTCGTCAGCCTCCGGCGCGTCGCGCACGGCTGTACAACCGTGGGCCACGTTGCCCGTTTCTTGATAGCGTGACCAGAAACGTTCTCCCAGGCGCGCCACCGCGTGCCCCGGCGTCTCCGGAGGATAGTCCCTCTGCAGGCGCTCGTAGCGGGCTTCGGCTTCTGGGAAGTCGCCCAGTTTCATGCTTAACGTCATCAGTCGCCACTGTGCCAGCGCTGTGAGCCGGCGGCGTTCCTCGTCCGCCGCGTACAGCCCGGCCCAGGGCTCTAGCGTCTCGTCGTTGATCACCCGCAGGTAGGCATCGAAGGCTCTTTCGTAATCGCCGCTGAAGAGTGCCCAATCCCCGTCCAGAAGGGCGTGATAGCGATAGCGCGCCGGCCCGAGATCCTCGGTCGTGTAGGTGATGACCTCTCCGTTCCACTGCCAGGTCTCGGTGTAGGTGCGCTGCGGGCCTGCGCCGACGGAGCCGATGCCGCCGCTGTGCCCGTGGAGACGTCCATCCTCGGCCCAGAAGGAGGCGTAGGGCAGGGAGAAATCGCCGTCCACCTGCTCCACGAACTGATTCCCCCTCCAGGCCCAGACGTGGGCCGTGTACCAGCAGGTATGGGCGCCACAGATCACGTCGTTGAAGACCAGGTCGGCGACGCCGTCCTCTGTCAGGTCGACGGCGTCGCGCAGCAGGAAGTAAGCCCCCGGTGGGGGCACGTGTGTGGTCAGCGTCTCGACGGCGCCGTCGCGGCAGGTGAAGATTGCCAGGACGCCCGAAGGTGGGAAGGTCTCAGCGTGCGCGTCGATCAACGCCACGACGGTCTCCGCGATGCCGTCACCTGTCAGATCCTCGTGTATCAGGCCGCCTTCTCCCTCGGGTGGCAGTGCATCCCAGACCTTCAATCCCCTTGCGATAGTCGTCGGGTCCCCACCCGCCGCCAGGTAGGCGCGCAAAGCAGCGATGTAGGTCTCCGGGAACACCTCGGGACGGGCGGGAAAGTCCACCTCTTGCAGCGATGGGCACGGGTTGGGTGTAGGCGTCATAGTGGGGATGGGGGTGGGGGTCGCGGAGGAGGTTGGCGTGGTGGAAGGCGTCGACGTGGCGGTAGGGGGTGCAGATGTGGATGTGACTTCTTCCACCGGTTGCGAAGGAAGGAATCTACAGCCTGCCATCCCTCCCAAAAAGGCCAGACTCAAGAGTATGAAGATCCATCTCCCCATTCGTTTCATGGTCGTCTTTCCCCTTTGGCTCTTGGCGGGAATTAAGTGAAACCGAAATTTGCTGCTATGCGAGCTATGGAAAAAATCCACAGATTAACGCAGATTTTCACAGGTAAAAAGGGTTCATAGGAAGACACGCAGGTGTGTCATACAGAGTGCCGTCAAGCGAACCATCTTTTTTGTTGTCTGTGCCGGCTGTTTTGAGATGCAGTACCTATCTTTGGTCACCGTGAACACATAGTATAGCCGCTCCATCGCGGATGACAACCGCTGTTTCGGTGAGGTCAGGAAGAAGGGTAAATTGCGCGGCTGACAAAGGGACTTATAATAAAAGTGGTAAGGACAATCCGGGTGGGAAGAGAGGTGATTGTCGGCGTCGCCGCCCTTCGAGAGAAGGCGCCAAGTCGAGGGGAGATGAGGGAGCAGAGGCTCGGTGTGGAAGGCGACGTTGGGCATGGCGACGGAATGAGTCGGTCCAGGAGAGTCAGAGATGAAACAATCCATGCGCCCTAAGTCGAGCGCTGAAGCGGATGTGATGGCTTTGTTGTTGGACCAATACACCCCTCGAACCTCGTACAGAAGTGGAGAGATCGTCGAAGGGATCGTCGTGCGGGTGCACCCCCGGAATCTGCTGGTGGATATCGGTGGCAAGAGTGACGCTCTGGTACATCCCCGCGAGGTTGAGAAGATGGGGCCGGAGGCATTGAGGGCCTTGAGACCTGGGCAGAAGGTGCGTGTCTACGTGCTCAACGACGGCGAGGATGGGGATCGTCTTTTGGTCTCCCTGAGGCGGGCGGCGGTGCAGAAGGATTGGGAGCGAGCGCGGGCGCTGCTGGAGCAGAAAGCTCCCCTGAAGCTCGAGGTTTTTGACTGCAACAGGGGCGGCGTTTTGGTGCGCTTGGGAGAGGTGCGCGGCTTCGTCCCCGCCTCGCATCTTCTCCCCTGCCGCCATGTGGCTCAGGAACCGGAGGATCCGGCGCGACGTTGGGCCTCTCTGGTGGGCGAGACCCTGGAGCTGGAACCCATCGAGGTCAACCCGGATCGCAACCGGCTGATTTTCTCCGAGCGCAAAGTCTACGAGCGGGCGGAGAAAAAGCGTGAGGTGCTCTCCAAACTGGAGGTGGGGGGCGTCTACGCGGGGGTCGTCCGCAACCTTGTGGAGTTCGGCGCGTTCGTCAACGTCAACGGGGTGGATGGTCTGGTGCATATCTCCGAGCTCTCCTGGCGGCGTGTTCGCCATCCCTCCGAGATAGTTGAGATCGGCCAGCCCCTCCGGGTCTATGTGATGTCCATTGACCTGGAACGTCTTCGGCTCAGCCTCAGCTTGAAAAAGCTGCGGGCGGACCCGTGGAAAACGATCGGAGAGCGCTATCACGAGGGCGAGCTGGTCGAAGTGGAAATCGTCAACGTGGTTTCTTTCGGCGCTTTCGCCTGCCCCGTGGAGATGCCGGAGGTTGAAGGATTGATCCACGTTTCTGAGCTGAGCCGGGAGCGGGTTGAGGTGCCTGCGGACGTGGTCGCGCCGGGGATGAGAACCACCGCCCGTATTCTGAGCGTGGATCCGCAGCGGCGACGGATTGCCTTCAGCCTCAAACAAACGACCTGATGTTTGGTATCTGTTAAGTCTTCCGAGGTGCGATGCACTTTCGCCGAAGTTCACGAGCCAGGGACTTCTAAACCATGCTCAGAGAACTTTGTAGCGCGGTGTTTTCGATACGTTGAGGGCGTTGCACCTGGACGCTCGTAAATGAAACGGTTGCGATGTTTGCTTATTAGGAAGCCACGGAGCCCTTGAGCGGTGTGACGTTGCTATCAGGGGGATCCAGGGGCTGTGTGTCTGACGACGAGCAGGCCACGCAGTCTTGTTCTTCGTTCAGGGTAAACTCCGCAGGGTGGTGTGGAAACGATAGGGTAACCTGGAGTCGACAGTGGCCCGCTACTGCGGGACCTACCATAATCGCAAGGTGAGCAGCTGCGCCAACTGTGGCCTGGGCATGACGACGCGCTGTCCGGAGTGCAACGCGCGGAACTGGACAGGCGACGAGGTCTGCCAAACGTGCGGCGCCTCGGTGGATCTCATCACCCGGTTGACGGCGTACACCAACACCGTCCAGCGTCTGGAAAGGCAAATGGAACGCGCCCGCGTGCTCAAGGAGCGCGAGGGAGCGGCCGCTGAGGTCCGCTTGGCCCGCATGCTCGAAGAGGAGGAGGCCGAACGGGAGGCTTTACGTCGGCGGATAGAGGCGTAGCGGGCTCAGGAGCAGAAGGTTTTGACCTTTGTCACGATCGGTCTGGGTGTGATTTTCGTCCTTTTAGTCGCGTTTGTCGTGATCCTTTTGGTATAAGGATGCCCGGATCCGGTATAATAAGGTGTGTCGCACCTGGCTACGTTCTAATACCGTCATTTAAGTGTCGAGGGATGATTGCAGAGAAAGGATGGGTTCATGTTACACGAAGCACTGTTGACGCGCGCTTTGAGAAAACAAGCGGTGCAGTGTCGTGTCTGCGAACACTACTGCACACTGTATCCTGACGATTGGGGGAAGTGCGGCGTGCGCGTCAATCGAAACGGCACGCTGTATCTGACGGTCTACGGTGAAGCGGTTGCCGCTCACATCGACCCCATCGAGAAAAAGCCGCTTTTTCATTTCCTGCCGGGCACGGGCGCCTTTTCCATCGGCACCTACGGTTGCAACTTCACCTGCCGCTGGTGTCAGAACTGGCAGCTCTCGCAGGTGCGACAGCGCACGCCTCACGCTCCCCGCGCCGACGAGCTCAGCCCGGAGCAGATTGTGCGAATTTGCCAGAAACGCGACCTCCCCATCATCGCCTACACTTATAATGAGCCTACCGTCTTCTTCGAGTACACTTACGACACCGCTCGTCTGGCCCATGAGCAGGGGATCAAAAACGTCTACGTCTCCAACGGCTTCATGACGCAGGAGATGTTGGAGCTGTTGACGCCGTACCTGGACGGGATTAACATCGATCTCAAGGGGTTCAGCGAAGCGCTTTACGAGGAGTACATCGGAGCGCGGCTGGCACCTGTCAAACGCAACATCGCTTATCTCGCAGGGGAAACCGACGTCTGGGTGGAGGTCACGACGCTGGTCATCCCCGACCTCAACGACTCAGAGGAGGAGCTCCGCGCTATGGCTGCGTGGCTCGTCGAGATTGATCCCCAGATTCCCTGGCACGTCACCGCCTTTTATCCTACTCACCGCATGCGCGACCGCCCGCGTACGCCTCCGGCGACGCTGCAGCGGGCCTACGACATCGGCAAGGAAGCCGGGCTGGCTTATGTCTACGTGGGGAACGTCCCCGATCCCACCCGCGAGAACACCTACTGTCACCGGTGTGGCGCTCTGCTGATTCGGCGCATGGGATACAGCACACGCACGCTCTGGTCGAAGCCGGGGGTTTGTCACGAGTGCGGCGCAGTTATTCCCGGCCTTTGGTCTTAAGGTAAGGGGGACTCTACTGCAAAATCGGAGTTCTCCACCTTTTTTCAGGTGGGTTAAGGTGAGGATGTTCTCGTTGCCGTTGTGCTGCAACGCATATGTTACATTTCCCCTGGTATGAGGGTTGGCTTGATGTGGACGACAAAGGTTCAGTTCGTTTAGGCGCGGTTTGTGCTCTTCAGCCTTCAGGAGGGACCATGCAGAATCAAAAGATAAGACGTCCCGCCGTCGCAGGGGCTTTTTACCCTGCACAGGCGGAGCAGTTGCGTGCGATGCTCCATCGTTTTCTGGAACAGGCGGATCCGCCGCCGTTGACCGGAGTGCGTGCTCTGATCGTGCCGCACGCCGGTTACGTGTACTCCGGTCCCATCGCCGCCTACGGCTACAAGCTGTTGGCAGCTCAGTCGCCCTCCCCCTCGCGGGCGATCCTCATGGGGCCTTCTCACCGCGTCTGGTTTCAGGGGGTGGCGCTGGGGGATTACACGGCCTTTCAAACCCCCCTGGGACCGGTGTCGGTGGATAGGGCGTTTTTGCAGACGTTAGCGGAAGAGGACGCGGCTCCCTTCCATTTGCTCGCCCGGGCGCACGACGGGGAGCACTGTCTGGAAGTGCAACTGCCTTTCTTGCAGATGGTGCTGCCGGATGTTGCCATCGCGCCCCTGCTCTTCGGGGAGTTGGAGCCGACGAAGGTGGGCGAGGCGCTGGCCTCACATCTCACAGAAGCGGATGTCATAGTCGTCAGCTCCGATCTGAGTCACTATCATCCCTACGAGCAGGCGCAACGTCTGGATCAGGCCTTCATCGAAGCCGTGCTCGATGGCGACCGGAGACGCGTGGGGCAGGGTGAAGCCTGCGGCCAGGCGCCTATCCTCAGCCTGATGACCGTCGCCGAGGGCAAAGGTTGGCAACCCCATCTGCTGGATTACCGTAACTCCGGAGACACCTCGGGGGAGAGGCGCCAGGTGGTGGGGTACACGGCGATAGCTTACACGGAGGTGTGAAGACCGTGAACGCACAGCGACCGTTGACAGACGAGGAAAAACGACGCCTGCTTCGCATCGCGCGCGACGCTATCGAACAGTACCTTCGGGAGGGAACGGCGTCCCCGCCTTCACTGGCGAGTCTGCCGCTCCGTCTGAGAGAGGACGGTGCCTCCTTTGTTACGCTCACCAGCCACGGGACGCTGCGAGGGTGCATCGGCTCTCTGCGCGCTCTGCGTCCTCTGGCCCACGACGTGCACCACAATGCACTGGCCGCCGCTTTTCAAGACCCGCGCTTTCCTCCGCTGCGGGCGCAGGAGCTGGGGAAGATTGTCGTTGAGGTCTCGGTGCTCTCGGCCCCGCAGCCCCTGGACTACGAGGGACCCGAGGATCTTCTGCGTAAGCTCCGGCCCCACGTCGATGGTGTGGTGCTCAAACGCGGCCTGCGACGGGCCACATTCCTGCCCCAGGTGTGGGAGAAGATTTCCCAACCGGAGGTGTTCCTGGCCCAGCTCTGTTACAAGGCCGGGCTTCCCCCTGAAACGTGGCGCCAGAGCGACGTCGAGATCCTCACCTATCAGGTGGATAAATTCAGCGAGGAAGGCTGACTTCACTGAAATCACGCATAAAAATCGGATTTCTACGGACCTCATCACGACATGCGAGGGCATTTGCACGCGATCAAAACCATCAGGGATAGGGGGTGGTCGACTAGAAAACCCGATTTTTCCCACCTTTTCCCAGGTAGGCCAAGGCCGAACTGACCGGGGTGTGCCACCTGCAACTGCTGCCCTTCCTCTGCGTATATAGAGTGAATGAGAGCTGAAGGACAGAATGTTGCTGATCTTGTTAAGGAGGCACCATGAACACGGAACGTGAAACGTTGGATCCACAACCTGAATCAAAACCGATGCCTGAGCCTGAGCCGGAAGCGGTCTCGGGTCCCGGGCCGGCGTCTACACCTCCGCCCGCTGCTCCTGCGCCGCCGCAACCGCTCAGCCCCGCTGACGAACGGCTGTGGGCCATGCTTGCCCACCTCAGTGTGTTGCTCAACCTGGTGACGGGTTTCCTGGGGGTCGCCGCTGCGCTGGTGATCTATCTGGTCTACCGGGATCGTTCGCGCTACGTCGCCTATCAGTCCCTGCAGGCACTGCTCTTCCAGGCGATCTTCTGGGCCGGCGGTGGTCTTCTCATTGGGCTGATCTGGGGCTTTGTCGGCATCCTCAGCATCTTGATTGTGGGCATTCTCCTCATCCCCTTCGCCCTCTTGGCGACGCTCGTGTTGGCCCTCTTCCCAATGATCGCCGTGGTCTACGGCCTCGTCGGCGGTATCCAGTGCAACAACGGTGAGGATTTCCGTTACTGGCTGATCGGGGACTGGGCCCTCAATCTCCTGCAGTAGGTTGATCGGCGCCGGGTACGGCCGTATTCATCAAGGTGGGACGCATCTGGGTTTCGTTTGAGGGTGCGTCCCACCGACGTATCTGCTGGAGGGGGCGCAGACGCTTTTCAGACGTTGGTTTGCCGACCGCAGATCGGGGGGAGGTCACGGCACTATGATGATGAAATTGAAGCGATGGGGACTTGCGCTTGGGATGCTGCTGACAGTTGGGGCTTGTCTTTTCTCCCCCCCGGCTCTCCCGCCGACGCCCGCTGCAAGCCCACCGTCCGCCACCGCCACGACCTCGGCGACGTTTCCCCCTGCTCCCTCTTCCTCGCCAGCGGCCACAGCCACGTCGACGCCCACTTCCCTCCCAACTCCAACCCCACGCTCGTCACCGTCACCGTCACCGGCACTCACCGACACAGCGCTTGCCCCGGAGCCTACGGCGGTGTCTGCGGTGACCGCGTCCCCGACGGCGCTGCCGGCCACGAGTGCCAATCCGACGGCCACAACGCCTCCCGTCGCTCCGACACCTACGCCGATCTCCCCTACGCCGACGGCTACGGCGCCCCCGGCGCCGCCCGTCGATGTTTCACCGGCCCTCTACGAGACCTCGGTCACTTTACAGAGCTACGGCTGGGAAGCGGCGTTGACGCCCTCCTCGCCGGAGCAGCCTTTCTACCCCTATCCGGCCCTGGATTTCGGTGCCGTCGCGCCCCCTGCGCCGCGCACGTACCAGGCGGTGGTGTTGGAGAATGCCTATGTCCGCATCACCGTGGTTCCTGCGCTGGGCGGGCGGATTTTGTATTGGGACGATAAGGTCACGGGGCGACGCCTGACGTACCGCAATCCGGTGCTCAAACCGACGCACTGGGGGTATCGCGGCTGGTGGCTCGCCACCGGCGGGGTGGAGTGGGCGTTCCCCGTCAACGAGCACGGCCTGAACGAGTACCGGCCCTGGCAGTATGAGATCCTCGCTGGTGACGGCTGGCGCGGCCTGCGTCTTTGGGATACCGACGACCGCACCGGCATGGAGATTAGCGTCCTCCTGCGGCTCAGCGGCGGATCGAGCGCTCTGGTCATCGCCCCGCGCATCCACAATCCCACCGGCGAAGCGCACGCCCTGCAGTTTTGGATCAACGCCATGCTCACCCTCTCCGAAGGCAACGCGCCTTCGGAGGCGCTGCGTTTCTGGGTACCCACGGAGACGATGATGGTCCATTCCACCGGCGATGGGTCGCTGCCGGGGCCGCGTGGGCTCATCACCTGGCCCGTGCACGCCGGCCGCGACTTCAGCCGCTACCGCGAATGGCGCCACTACCTGGGGCTCTTTGCTACCCAGGCCGGGGGCGCTGCAGGCGTTTACGACGAGGCCGCCGAGCAAGGCCTTGTCCGCCTCTATCCCCCACAGACCGCCAAAGGGGTCAAGATCTTCTGCCTGGGGGACCTGCCGAGTGACCTCTACACCGACGGCAACAGTCGTTACTTCGAGTTCTGGGGTGGTCTGAACAGGACGTTTTTCCCGGAAGACAATCTCACCCTGCATCCTGGAAGCAGCGTCGCGTGGGAGGAACGCTGGTATCCGGTGCACGGCCTCGGCACGTTGAGCTGGGCCGGCGAGCACCTCGCCGCCGGGCTGCAAGCGACGGAGGACGGCGTGACGGTGGGCCTCTACGCGCCCCGGTACATCGGCGACCTCTCACTTATTCTGTGGCAAAACGAGACCCAGAGCGCCCGGTGGGAGGTAGAAGCGTTGGGGCCGGAAGCGCCCTTCCGCGTCCACCATGCGGGGGTCGCGGAGCGGTGGCGTCTTCAAATATGGCACGCGGGGCAGCTGCTCACCACGCTGAACGCTCCGTGATCTTTCCGCGTCACTCGCCGTGTAAGAGGTGTTGAAGCCAGCCGAGTTCCCGCCGCAGCAGCGACCCCCGGCTCTCCTGGGTCATCGCTACACTCTCTGAAACGGGCTCCGGCTCCCGTGTCCGGGCCTCCAGTGTCTCCAGCGCCTTTCGGGCCGCGACGGCGACGTGGTGTACTCTGTCCTCTGCCAGACGCTCCAATGCTCTGCGAACTTCGATCGAGCCGTCGTAGAGGGCGACCAGGGTGGACGTCAGGGCGGCGCGGACGTAGGCGTTGGTGTCCTCGACCAGGGGGAGGATCTGGGGCAGCACGTCAGGGTCCTCGATGTAGGCCAGCGCCTCCACCGCCGCCGGTCGCGCCAGCGGGCTGGCGTCCTCGTGGGCCATGTTGAGCAGATAGGGGATCGCCGTCTTATCGCCCAGACGGGCCGCCGTGAGTGCGGCCTCGCGGCGCAAACGGGGATCGGGCGACTCCAGGAATTCGCGCACCTTCGGAATGGCTTCGACGTAATCCAGCTCTCGAAGGCTCTGCAGGGCCGCCAACCGCAGGCCGGCGCTTCGGGCGCGAAGTGCCTCCAACAGCGCAGGTCCGCCCCCCGGATCGCCGATCCATCCCAAGGCTTTGGCTGCGACAGAGCGGACGCCGACGTAGCCATGCACCACCTGGCTCAGCACCGGCACCGCTTCTCGCGCCCGGAGTTTGCCCAGGGCGACGACCAGAGTCTTGACCACGGGCAGATCGCGTTCCGTCGGCGCTTTGAGATAGGTCTGCAACATCTCCACCAGGACGGGGATGGCCTCGTGATACTCCAGGCGTCGCAAGGCGGTGATGACCGTGCGACGCATGCGGGGGTCGTTGAGGTCGAGGAGGGGCAAGAGGACGTTGCCGAGATCGGGGATGCCCAGCTTGCCGATAGCGTTGACGGCAGCCCGCCGCACGTAGTAGTTCTCGTCGTCGAGGGCGTGGAGTAAAGCGACCTGAGCCTCTTTGGCACGCAGCTGGCCCAGGGAGATGGCCGCCGCGCGGCGGACGAAGGAGCAGGCGTCGTGTAGCGCGTCCATCAAAGGGAAGATGGCGCGCTCGTCGCCCAGATGTCCCAAAGACTCGGCCGCGGCCGTGCGCACGTACGTGTTGACATCTTCTTGTAAGGCCTGGATGAGAGCCGGGACGATATGCTCTTTATACGCTTGATGCTTACCCAATTCGCCGGCAGCATGGGAACGTTGCCGGGGGTTAGGGCTTTGAAGGTTCTTTAAGTGACGCTTGACTGCAGGGGGAAGTGATTGTGTATCCTCATGTTTGCTCACACCAAAGGTCCTTTCTTTTTTGTCTTTGTATGGGATCCGATACGCGGTCGGACATAGTTAGTATACCACAGGAGGATCCGAAGACCAGAGGATAGGGGGTATAGGATTGACTCCACTCTGCAATTTGTGGCCCGCAGTTTTCTCCGACCCACGGCCCTCCGGCCGCGGCAACTGCCGGGCATGACTCGGCATGAGATAGGGCCATCACCGAGATGGCTTGGGCGAAAAGGGGTTTCACCCGGATGCAAGGGGGGAGAAGAGAGTGGAGCGCACGGCTTTCTCGTCGAGAAATGAACCTTCGTGCCGCCAGATTGAAGGCTGCGCCACGACTACACCCCCAAGCAGCTCATCCTGGAACGGCAGGCTGCTTGGGGGGAACGTGCGTCTCGTTAACGATGAGCCTCGATAAAGGCCAGGGTCTCCCTGGCGATCAACTCTTTGTCGTTATCCAGGGTCGCCACGTGATAAGAGTTCTCCAGCCAGATCAGCCGTTTCTCCTCTGTGCCCAGATGCTCCAGGATAAAAGGGCCGTTGTCCGGCGGGACGACGTGATCGTCCCTGGATTGAAAGACCAGCGTCGGGCAGGTGACCCGCGCCAGTAAATCGTGGGTCACGCTCATCAGGGCATGGAGGTGGCGGAGGGCGGCGGTAGGGATCTGCTCGTAAGCCAGTTCGGTGACGCCCGGTTTCTTGATGTCTGAGCCGATGCCGGGTACCATCGCCGGGGCGTTGGGGCCGTAGGCCAACATCGCCACGTCCGGGCTGTGGAGGAAAATCGCGGCGTTGATGGGAACGGCGCCGGCGATTACCTCAGGGTACATTCCCGCTGTGTAAAGCGTCAACGTGCCGCCCATGGAGAGGCCGGTCATGAAGATCACGTCACAGCGCACCCGCAGCCGAGCCAGGGCCTGCTCGACGCTCTGAATCCAGTCTTTGGCCGTGGACCGTGCCATGTCCTCCGGCGTTGTCCCATGTCCCTTTAAACGCGGACCGCTGACGGTGTAGCCGCCTTCTGTGGCGAGATACTCACCCAGGAAGCGCATGCTTTGCGTCGTTCCGGTGAACCCGTGGGAGATGAGCACGCCTATTTCGTTGCCCTCAAAGAAAAAGGGCTCTGCACCTGGCAATACGCTTTCCTCTGACGTCATATGTTATGCTCCTTTCCGGCGCTTTCCGCCGATTCACGTTCTCTCTTCCTGGATACGGCGCTTGTCGCAGTAGCTGGGCCAGCCATGCGGTAGATCCAGCTCGCAGATGTCGGCGGTGGCCGGGTAACGGCGCAGCTCCAGAGTGAACTCCAGGCCGTCCGCCAGATCCACCAGCGCCCTGCTCAGCTCCGTCTCCTCTTCTTCGAGCTCGGCCGCCTGTGCGCGCAACCATTCGGCTACTCGCAGCTCTTGTCTTTTCGTTATTTTGAGCAGAATCAGGTCGCCATGGCCGATGGCGTCCAGCGCTGCGTCAAGGTCATCATACCCCATCAACTTCACAATCTCACGTGCTCGATTAATCAACGACATAGCCACGCTCCTTATGGGTCTAGGGTTTCCATAAAACGATTTGCATTTCGATGTGCATCTAGTATAACCTGGAGAGGCCTATAAAGTCAACTCCTGACACCCTAGCACCACGGTGAAAAGGGGCTCCGAAGGCCCGCTACGCCTCCAAGGCACGGGGGGCGACGTCCGGGAAAGCCGCTACGGGTCCGTCAGGTGTGATGATGAATGATCGTTTTTGAGCATCAAGGTCAGGGATACCCGTTTGTAGTCAGGCGCGGAACGCAGTGGAGTGCCGTGCGGTGCCGGTCGACGCCAGGTGCGACCTCATACCGTCATTCCGAGTGAGCGAGCGGCGTCGTTTGCCGGGAACGCATCGAGGTATCTCTCCTCTGTGACGTAAAATTACCATCTAGCGGGGCGGTGGCACACTGGGGACACCGGTCACGCAGCACGTTCATCCATCAGTTAAGACTTGACAAGACACTACTACGCTGTGGGTGTGATGTCATTAAACAGTCACGAAAGGTGGTTTTATGTCCGAGTTTGAAGCACATCTCTCCCCTGAGGACGTCATGGCCTTGCTCAAGGGGCGCCGCAGCATCCGCCGCTATCAGGACAGAGCGGTGCCGGACACCTTGCTCGAAGCGGTGTTGGAAGCGGGGCGCTGGGCGCCTTCGGCCAGCAACCGTCAGCCCTGGGCCTTCGTCGTCATCCGTGATGCGGAGGTCCGCGCGGCGGTGGCGGAACATGCGGTCTATTACTTCGTCCGCTGGGCCCACGTGGAAGAAGCCCCGGTGATCATCGCTCTCTGCGGGGACGCTCGCAATCCCGTCTACCGTCGCTTTCTGCACGAGGACGTGGGGTTAGCCG
The DNA here is from genome assembly GCA_049975525.1 of Anaerolineae bacterium. Classification (GTDB taxonomy): domain Bacteria; phylum Chloroflexota; class Anaerolineae; order B4-G1; family SLSP01; genus G713. The sequence goes on along the minus strand of JBNGCW010000010.1, from coordinate 59,955 downwards.
GGGGGCAGATGATGCTGCAGGCCGTCGCTCTGGGGCTGGGCACCTGTTGGATAGGCGGCCTGGATCGGGAAGCCATCGCCCAAATTCTTCAGCTGCCGGCGGGTTTCGAGGTCGTGGGGCTGTTGACGCTGGGCTTTCCCGCCGAAGACCCCGAGCCGCCGCCCCGCAAACCCCTGGCGCGGATCGTCCACTACGACGTCTACGGGAATCAGGACGAGACGCGCAAGGCGCAAGCGGGTCGCGTGATCACCGGTCCTCTGGGTGTGCTGCTGCGCAACCTGCGTCGCAAATTGCACTTTACCTTTCGCGGATAAGGTGACCGTTCAGGCGATAGGTGCGCACGACCTGTGGGTGGAGTGCTGTCAAGACCTCGTAGTTGATGGTTTCGGCCCACCGGGCCACGTCCTCGGTGGTGATCTGGGCGTCGCCCTGGCGGCCGATGATCACCACTTCGTCGCCCAGGTGCACGTCGTCGATGTCGTCGACGTCCACCACGATTTGATCCATGCTGACGCGCCCCCGCACCGGCGCCCGTTGACCGTGGATCAACACGGCACCGCGATTGGAGATGAGACGATGATACCCATCTCCGTAGCCGATGGGCACCAGCGCGACCCGCAGCGGTTTCTCTGTGATGTAGGTGCGTCCGTAGCCGATGGCGCTGCCCGCCGGCAGGGTGCGCACCCGCACGACCATGCTCTTAAGCGTGAGCGCCGGTTGCAGCTCAAAGGGCGCCCGACATTCGGCGGAGGGGTGTTGTCCGTAGAGCAGGATGCCGGGGCGGACGGCGTCGAGGTGTGCCTCCGGCAGGGAGAGCACGCCGGCGCTGTTGCAGATATGGCGTAGGGGAATCTCGAAACCCGCGGCTTCTACCTCCTCAAGCACCTGTTGAAAACAGCGCCACTGTGCCAGCATCGGGGCGCGGTCGGCCTCGTCGGCGGTGGCGAAGTGGGAGAAAAGCCCCTCAATCTCCACGCGGGGCAGCGCCTCGACCGTGCGCAGGAACCCCAGCACCTCGTCGGGGAAGAGACCGTAGCGGGACATGCCGGTGTCTACCTTGACGTGGATCGACACGGGTGCGGTCGCGGCCTTTGAAAGCTGCGCCACAAACGCCCGATCGATGGCTGTGGGCGTCAGGTCGTAATCCAACACGAGATCGATACCGGAAGGGGGGGTGTAGCCCAGGATCAGGATGGGGGCTTCGATGCCGGCCTCGCGCAGACGGACGCCGTCGATGGTGCGGTGGACCGCCAGCCGCGTCGCGCCGTGGTGCAGGACCGTCTGCGCCACGGGCACTTCGCCGTGTCCATAGGCGTTGGCTTTCACGATAGCGATGATCTCCGTCTCATCGCCCACGATCCGCTTGATGGCGCGGGTATTCGCGGCGATGGCGTCTAGATCAATCTCTGCCCAGGTCACCACCCCGGGGGGCGTGGCGCTTTTCATCTCGATCATGCCGGGCATGGTTTCCTGTCGTCGAATACGTACCCTCTCCACATAGCCTCCTTATCTGTGAATGCGGGGTCTCCAAGGTGTCGAACGGAGCCACGCTGTGGCAGAAGCGCCCTCACCTCTCAGAACTCATGGGGATATCGGCGAGCACTCGGAGCGCTACGGTGACCCGTCGGGGACGGTCTTCGGTCAGTAAGTCCAGATCGGCCCAGCGTTGAGCCAGGTCGGAGAGTCGGCGACGAGAGATGCGCTCGCGGAAAGCCTCGTAAAGCTGTTCCAGGTGAAAGTCGCCGTCCAGCTCCAGCAACGCATAGCCGACCAGATCGCGCTCTAAGGGGCCGAGGGCGGGGAAGGCCGCCGGCGGTCGAATCTGCGGTTCGATGACCGTCGCCCGCAGTGTCTCCAGCCAGAGCACGGCGTCCTCGACCAGATACCCCATCTGAAAGTAGAGGCGGTTCGACCATTCTGCTTCCCCGTCAAGGTCGTGAATAAAGGGCGGCGACGAGGCCACCGTGGCGTAGGCGGCGAAGGGGAAGTCCGCTGCGTTGAAGACACCTACGTTAGGCGACGCCGCCTCGGCTCGCAGCAGGTCCCAACGCCGCTCCGTCGCCGTGTAATCTAACACAAAGGTGACCAACACCCCTCCGGACATCTGCCAGTACCAGGCCGCGCCGATGCGTCCTTTGTATCCCGGTACGTGGGTGGCGATGGTATCCAAAATCTGATCGGCTAACTCTAACGCTTCAAAAGATGGGTAATATCTCGCCATCTACTCCCTCGTCGGTTCTTCATCTGTGATTTTCAATGGATCGTCTATCATCTCCTGCACGACGGCGATTTCGTCGGCCTCCGTCTCGATCTCCCCATCCAACTGCAGAGCGCGCAGGCGATGCAAGATGCGCTGGAAGATGGGGCCGGGCTCCAACCCCAGGGCCTTCAGGTCGTCGCCGTCGAGCCGGGGTTCCACATGCCGCCACGTGGTCCAATAACGGTAGATCTTCTGGCGGACGTCCTCCGCCTCAACGATAAGCCAGGAGGCCGCAAGCAGCGGTGAGGTCAGCGGCTCCAAAAGCGCCACCACTTTCGACGGTCGCTCTGTGGAGAGGAGCTGCTCGTAGATGTCCTCCAGCTCGGGGAGCTGCAGCAGGGCCTCCGAGAGCCGCCGGGGCATCCTCAGCCGGTCGGACAGACGGCGCAACGCCTGACGCTCCAGGCCGTAGAGGAAGAGCGTCCAATGCAGATAGAGCAGCTGCTCTTCGTTCAGTTTCCAGAAAGCCGGGTCCAGTTCGTCGCGCAGCCGGGTGAAGCGACGTTGCACGTTCTCGTCGTAGCGCAGCGCCGGGTCGATCTTCTGCAGCGCCCCCAGGGAATCCAGCCGTTCCAGGGCCGCCTCCGGTGCTCGCTCTCGGAAGATCTGCTCCAGCTCGTGGCGAATGCGCGCGCCCGTCACGCGATCCAGCAGCGGCAGCGCTTCGGCGATGAGCGCTTCGCTGCGCGGGTCGAGGTGAAAGCCGAGCCGGGCTTCAAAACGCGCCGCCCGCAGAATACGCGTCGGATCGTCCACGAAACTGAGGCTGTGCAGCACGCGGATGACGCCGTTCTCCAGATCGTCTTTGCCGCCGAAGAAGTCCAACATCTCACCCCAGTGCCCGGGGCTCAGGCAGATCGCCAGGGTGTTGATGGTGAAATCCCGGCGGTGCAGATCTTGCTTGATGGAGCTCCACTCCACGGTGGGCAAGGCCGTCGGTTGAGTGTAGAATTCGGTGCGCGCCGTCACAAAGTCGATGTAGGCCGGCAGGGAGGCCGTTTCCTCCTCGGTGATCTGGGATGCCACCGTCCGCCAGACGGAGGGGGAGAGCAGCCACTTGGCGGTGCCGAAGCGACGGTGTTTGCGCATCTCCCCACCGAAGAGCTCGATCAGCTTTCCGCAGAGCGCGATGGCGTTGCCTTCCACCACCAAATCGACGTCCACGATGGGTTGCCCCAACAGCAGATCCCGGACGAGGCCGCCGACGAAGTAGAGGCGCTCGGCGCGTTCGGCCGCCACCTCCCCGATACGCCGGATCAACTTCAGCAGCGGGCCGGCGAATGCCTTTTCCATCAACAGCGTGATCTTCCGCCGCTCGGCTTCCTGTTCCGATGGCGGCAGACGGATGAGATCGGTGCGGGTGACAACGCCGACGACCTGTCCGTCCTCGACGACGGGCACCTGACCCCATCCGTGCTGGATCATCAGATTCCGCACCTGCTCGGCCGAATCGTCCGGCGCGACGGTGACCTCTCCGGCTTCCATGATTTTGCTGACGGGCCGACGTTTCCAGCCGTGTTGCAGGGCGCGATCCACGGCGTTGCGGGTCACGAGTCCGGTCACCCGTCCCCCTTCATTGAGCACGGGGAACCCTTCGTGCCCGGTGTGCAACATGCGCCGTGAGGCCTCCTCCACGGACGTCTCCGGGGTGACGGTGCGTACGCTGTAGGACATCAGCTGGCGCACGGTGAGACGGGGTCGCACAAAGCGCGGCAACAGCTCGCGTAACTCCGCCACCACGCTCTCCACGGGGCGGTCACGTAACAGGGCCGCCGCCGCGCGGTCGTGCCCGCCGCCCCCAAAATGCTCCGCCACCTCGCCCACGTTGATGTCGTCGGTAGCGCCGCGCGCCACCAGCTGCGTGTTTTCGCCCAGTTCGATCAGCACGAAGAGCGCCGAGGGTTCTAACAAGTCCCGCAGCTTGTGCGCCAGCGTGGAAATCTCCTCTTCCATGCCCTCCGGCGCCCGCGCCCAGGCGATCACCACGGCGTGGCCTTCGCGCTCTATGGTCTCCAGGTTGTCCAACAGTGCCTCGTAGAGCGTCCGTTGAGCTTCTGAGAGAGGATGGTGCAGGAACTCGTTGGCGATTTCCAGGCTCGCGTCCTGCTCCAGGAGCCAGGCGGCGGCGCGTAAATCGCGCGCCGTGGTGTTGGCGTAGGTGAGACCGCCGGTGTCCTCGTAGATACCCGCCAACATGAGCGTCGCCTCGATACGATCCACCGACATCAGACGCGCCGACATCGTCTCCACCAGCATGGTCGTCGTCGCCCCCAACACCTCGCCCCGGAACTCCCAGTGTTCCGGCAGCGTCGACGGCGGCTTGTGGTGATCGATGACCAATACCTGTTCCAGCTCGGGTCCCATCCCTCGCACCGAGGTAAGGCTCTGCGTATCCACCAGAATCACTCGTCGGATGTGTTGACCGCGCGGCAGGCTCTCGGGGTCGACGAAAGGCAGATTCGACCGATAGAGCGCCAGGAAGGCCCGCACGTTGCGGTTGATGCGGTGCGGCAGCACCGGCGTCGCGTTGGGGTAGAGCTTGTGGGCGCCCAGCAATGCGGCGACGGCGTCAAAATCTGCGTTTTCGTGCGTCAGAATGATCTGCATCGATTTAGAATTCTGCATAAAAGATAGAAAACGTCAAAGTGAGCAAAGCGGTCGATATCACATATCCGCGGTTGAGTGAGAGATGACCCGCATTCAGCATTATATCACGCTTCGTCTGGGGCTATGTTGGCTTCCAGAAAGCGACCGTCGGCTCGCTTGCGCTGCGCCGCGCCTTCTTTGCCTGTCAGCCAGCCGATGCGCACCTCGTCCTCGTTGTGGAACACGGGGACGTAAGGTTTGAGGTCCAGCAGCGATGTCCCATCGACGATGTCCACATCGAGCACGTGGAGCGTGGTTCCCTCGATGCGCGCCAGCCGCACCAGCGAGAGACCGATGGAGTTGGGACGACGCGGCGCCCGGGTGGCGAAGAGGCCGCGGGGCGTCTCGTCCAGGAAGGGCCTAACCTGCAACGCATAGCCGGATGAGAGATGGAAGTGATAGAGCAGTAGGAGGTGCGAAAACCCTTCCGGATCCTTGAGAGCGGGCGCGTAACACGTCTCGATCTCCACACGCCCGCGCATCCCCCGGGCCGCCGCCGGTTGAATCGGGGTCCCCTGCGGAGAGGGGAAAGGCGTATGAATCACACCGATGGGTTGGTAACAAACCTTCATAGGTCCTCCTGTTGTGTATCGGACACCTCAAGTATAACGTACTGCCCGCAAAGTCAATCCGCCGGGGCGGCAAGGACTTCGCAATTCCCGAAGGCGAGGCTATAATAGGTTGAGCGTGCCTGTCAATAGGGAAGGAGTTTCAGATGACTCGACGTTCTCGACGCTACCTGCGCCTGCGCGGGGCCGAACGCCCGCTCTTCATCGTCGGCGCGATGCTCTACCTGATCGGCCTCTTCGGCGGACTCCATTTGCTGTCCATGTCTGTTACGACCGCCATATTCCTGCTGGCCTTCGGCGGTGGTATGTTGTTGCTCACGACGCTCAGTCTTATCTGGTGATCGCTGTGTGGAATCAATTGGATCTCTTCTCGGGGCCGGAACATCCGCTCACCGTCAGCGAGGTGACGAGCCGGATTCGCAGTCTGCTGGAACAGGAGCCCACCTTCCAGAGTCTCTGGATCGAAGGTGAGGTCACCAACTTCTCCCGGGCTTCCTCCGGGCATTGCTACTTCACGCTGAAGGACAGTGCGGCGCGGATCTCCTGTGTGATCTGGCGCAGCACGGCGCGAGGGCTGCGCTATTTGCCCCAATCCGGCGATCAGGTTGTCGCCCACGGCAACATCGGCCTGTACGAGGCGGGGGGACGCTACCAGCTCTACGTCGATGCGCTCCAGCCCGCCGGACGGGGCACACTCTACCGGGAATACGAACGGTTGAAGGCGCGTTTGGAGGCCGAGGGGTTGTTCGCACCGGAGCGCAAGCGCGCCTTGCCCCAGTTCCCGCAACGCCTCGGCGTGGTGACCTCACCGACGGCGGCCGCGCTGCGAGACGTGCTCAACGTGCTGCGCCGTCGGTATCCGGTGGTGGAGGTGCTGCTCGCGCCGACACAAGTCCAGGGCGACGCTGCTCCACCGCAGATCGTCGCGGCCCTGGAAGCGCTTAACGCCCGTGATGACGTGGACGTGATCCTGTTGGTGCGCGGCGGCGGCTCTCTGGAGGATCTCTGGGCTTTCAACGACGAGCGGGTGGCGCGTGCTGTGGCGGCTTCGCGCATTCCCGTCGTCTCCGGCGTGGGGCACGAGACGGATTTCTCCCTGGCGGATTTCGCCGCCGACCGCCGCGCCCCGACGCCGTCGGCGGCTGCGGAGCTGGCTACGCCGGATCGCCACGAGCTACGGGCCGGACTCCGGCGGAGCCGGGAGCGTCTGGAACGTCTCCTGGTCTCCCGGTTGACCGCGTGGCGGGAGCAGGTTCAACAGCTGCAGCGTAACCTGCGCCATCTCTCGCCCCGTCGGCGGCTGGACGGCGCCCGGCAGCAGATCGACGGTCTTACGGCCCGCATAGAGTCGGCCTTTCGCCATCGTCTGGACCGGGAACGCCAGAAGGTGCAGGAGCTGGAAGCGCGGCTGATCAACCTCGATCCCCGGCGGGTGCTGCAGCGCGGCTACGCCATCGTCCGCGAACGGGAGACGGGACGGCTGCTCATCTCCGCCCAGCAGGCGCGTCCCGATCAGGCTCTGGGGCTCCAGATGCACGATGGCGAGATTCTCGCCCGGGTGGAAACGGAAGACAACTGAAGGGAACATTGAGGTGTGCAAGGGGAGAGGACCATGTATGCTTATGAACGGGGAGATCCATCAGGTCGCAGCTGGCTTGGGTGAACGGCGCGCATCGTGAGCGCGCTGCTGGTAGCTTTCTGGCTGTTCATCGCTGTGTTCTCCGTGCTGAAGGAGACGCCCCTGGATTCCGAATCCGTCATTCTGATGGTGTTCATCCTCATGTTTACGACCGACGTGGGTGTCGCCTGGTGGCGGGCAGATCTCGGTGGGTTTTCCTTGCTGACCACCGCTCTGGGAGGGGGCGTTTTCGCCTACCTCGCCGCCGGACACAACAAGGGGCTCGCCGTGGCGGTCACCGCCGGTCCCGTCTTCGTCGTCGGCTTGCTCTTCCTCGCTGCCTGGCAGTACAGTGGAAGCAGAAAGGGCGTGTGAGTCCGAGACCCTTTCTGTTCTTTGAAATTACGGGATAAGGTGCAACGCACCTGCACAGAATGGGGTCACGGTGCCAGCAAGCGTACGTTGTCGAAGGCGATCTCGACGTACTCTCCTTCGAAGGCGTCCACGGCGAATCCCACGGCGCCGGCGGTCAACGCATCGTCGGTGGATTCGACAACCAACTCGTCGTTAACCCAGAAACGGATCTGCGTCCCCACGCAGGAGAGGCGCATGGTGTTCACGACCCCGCTCCCCTGCTTGACGATGTCGGAGGGCGTCGGCTCCAGGAAGTCCATTCTCTCACCTCCGTAATGGCGCCCGGCGCCCACGTAGCCATCTGAGCTGTACTGCCCAAAGTAATACCCTTCGTCGGTTACACGACATAGTACCCGATGCCAGTCGTCCAACGAGCCGGCGACATGGATGCTCTCCGCCTCAACGATCACATCGCTGAAGGTCATATCCAGTTGGGTGCTTGCGTTGAACTCGCTTTCGGTGTAGTTGAGGAGGTGCAACCGGCCCTCGGTAAACCAGACCTTGCCTGCATCGCTCTCTCCCGTCGTCCAGCGGGGATCGGGGGCCGAGAAGTCGTCGGCAAACAGGACTTCTTCGGTCTTCGGTGGCGGTGTGGGGCGTTGCCCGGCCGGTCGGCGGTCATCCAGATCTGTGTCGTTGTCGATCAAGGTGTTCTCACCCAACGCCGGATTGGCGGTCGCGGTCACATAGAGGCCCCACTGGTTGCGGCTGAGTGTGTTGTCCTGGGCCACCCCGCTGGCGGTGTCGAAGTATCCGATGCCCGCTTCGGCGTTGTCGGTGATCTCGTTGTTTTGTATCGTGGGCGCAGCTTCCTCGTTGACCCCGATGCCGTTCAAACCGTTGTTGGTGATGGTGTTGTTCCGCACCCATCCTCCCGCGGTGCCAAAGAAAGCGATACCGCTCTCGTCGTTTCTCTGCACGACGTTGGACTCCAGGGTGGGTTGTGCCTGATCGCGGACGATGATGCCGGAGAGCGCATTGCCTGTGCTGGTGTTGCCCACAATGCGCGACGTGGCGTCGTCGGAGATGCGAATGCCTGCCTGAACGTTATCGCTGGCCTCGTTGTTCTCAATCAGCGGGGCACAGGTATCGTAGATGTCGATGCCGTGCAGGCCGTTTCCGGTAAGGGTGTTGCGGCGCGCCACGCCACCTGCGCTGCCAAAGTACGCCAAGCCGCTTTCGGTGTTGTCCTTAGCCGTATTGTTCTCCAGCGTGGGGGTGGCCTGATCGCGGACGATGATGCCGGAAAGGCCGTTGCGGTCGCAGGTGTTGCCCCGGACTGTGCTGCTGCTCTCGTCGCTGATGCGCAGACCGACCTGGGCGTTGTCCGTACAGAGATTGTTCTCCAGCAGCGGCGCAGCTGTCTCATTGACCCCGATGCCGTGCAGGCCGTTGTGGGAACACACGTTGCCGCGCGCCACGCCCCCACCGCTCTCAAAGTAAGCGATACCGTTTTCCGTGTTCTCGGTGCAAGAATTCTCTTCCAACGTGGGCGCCGCATGGTCGCTGATACTGATACCGTGCAGGCCGTTTTGGGTGGATGTGTTGTTGTACGCGGCCCCGCCGCTCTCGTCGAAGTAGGCCAACCCCGACTCGCCGTTGTTGCGCAATACGTTGTCCTTCAACACCGCTTCGGCGCTGTTGGCAAGGGCGACGCCGCTGTAAGTGTTGCGCTCGCAGGTATTGTTGTTGATCTGGGCGGAGCTCTGTTCGCTCAGGTAGATGCCCATTTGGTCGTTGTCGCTGCAGACGTTGTTGGAGAGGATCAGGCTGGCGTCGCCCTCCAGGCGGATGCCGTCGAGGTTGTTCTCCACGGCCTCGCTGCTGGAGATTATCCCCTGGGTCGAGCCACGGACTCGCAGGCCGGCGCGCGGTGTCTCCCCCGTGTAGACGGCGCCGGTGAAGCGACAGCGTTGGGCCACAATCTCCCCGCCCTCGACCAAAACCACGTCGGCTTCGGTCTCCCCCTCGTAGCGGACGGTGAGATCACGCAGGGTGAAGATGCCGTCCCCGGTGAAACGCAGCACGGACGCCGGCGCGTCGCCGACGATGACTGTCTGCTCTATCCCGGTGCCCGTCAGCGTGAGTGCTTTGTTTACCTCCAGGGGGGCGTTCAGGCGGTAGGTCCCCGCTTCCAGCGCAATGGTCGAGCCGGGGGGCAGCGCGGCCACAGCCGCCGGTAGGTCGGCGTATTTATCGCTGCCGTCCACCGGCAGGGTAATGCTGGCCGCGGGCAACCTCTCCTCTGTCACCGGCACCGTCGCCGTTTCGACTTGTCCGCCGTCCGTGGGTTTGGGGCGCGCTTCGCCGTCCCGCAGGAAGAACCAGTATCCGGCCCCACCCAGGAGCGAGAGGCCCAGACAGAACATGGCGACGATGACGAGCGTGAGCCAAACCACGGGACGCTTTTTCTTCATCGCGGGCGGTCCCGTCACAGGCGTTTCGTCAAAGGGTGAGGGCATCTTCTCCGTCGGCATAGGGGAGACCGGGGGCGGATACACTTCTGGGCGCGGTGCAGCAGAGACGGGCTGGTGGAGCGCCTGCCGCATCTCCTCGGCGCTCTGAAAGCGATCTTGAGGCCGCAGGGCCATGGCGCGCAGCAGCGCCGCTTCGACGTGCGGGCTGATGTGGGGATTGAGATGGCGGATTGGTATCAGGCTCTCGGGGTAGACCACGCGCTCCGTGGCCGTGGGTGGTGCTTGGCCGGTGAAGGCATGGTAGAGAGTCGCGGCCAAGCTGTAGAGGTCGGTGCGTGGGTTGGTGTGACCACGGGTGGGATCGTACTGCTCGGGCGGCGCGTAACCGGGCGTGCCCATGGAGCGGATGGCGGTTCGCGTGCGTGGATCGTTGGGATTCCAGAGCTTCACCAGACCGAAGTCCACGAGGATCACCTGTCCATCCGGGCGCAGGATGATGTTCTGTGGTTTGATGTCGCGGTGTATAATGCCCTGAGCGTGGATGTACCCCAGGGCGTCCAACAGCTGGTCGGCCCACGGCAGCACGACCGCCTCCGAAAGCGCACCCCGCCGCATGATATGCTCCTGCAGGTTCTCGCCTTCCACAAAGGTCATCACCAGGTAGACGTTGCGATCTTCCTCAAAGAAATCGGAGACGTTGACCAGGTTGGGGTGATGGAGCTTGGCAACCAGAGCGGCTTCGCGGTGGAACTGCGCCTGGAGCTTCTCCAGAGACTCCGCGTCCAGCCCGGGCTGGGGCGACATCTCCTTAAGGGCCACGGGTATTTCCAGACGCAGGTCCCAGGCTCGATAAACGGCGCCCATACCGCCTTCCCCCAGCAGAGAGACGACGCGATAGCGGCCTTGTAACACGGTTCCGGTATTCAGTGTCATCGGCATCTCACCTCCAAGATAACGTGGTTTGGCCTATCCCTCCATCGGCTCCGGAAGCGTTGCGTTCCCAGTGCAGAGGCAAAATAGGGCAGTGGATACTCCCAGTATACTCAGAGGAGGACGTTACGTCAATGGGGAAATCAGTGAGAGGATAGAAAATGATGGGGAGAAGTTCGGGCCCGCTGTGGACGCGGTGTGAGCACAGGCCCCCGACTATTCGTACTTCAACGCTTTGATAGGACTGAGCCGTGCGGCGCGACTCGCCGGATACGCTCCGGAGACCACGCCCACCAGGGCGGCGAAAGCCACGGCAAAGAGCGGCAACCAGAGCGGGGTATAGGTGATGCTCAGCTGCTCCTGACCGCTGACCGGCTGGCCTTGCATCATGCTTCTGCCGATCAGCGAGAGGACGCCGTTGAGCAGCATCCCCAGCGTCACGCCGCCTACCCCGCCCAGCAGGCCGATGCCGCCGGCTTCTGCCAGGAAGACGGTCATCACGTCCTGATTTGAGGCACCGATGGCCTTCATCAGCCCGATCTCGCGGGTGCGTTCGTAAATCGCCATGAGCATGGTGTTGGCGATGCCGAAGGCGGCGACCAGCAGCGCGATGGCGCCGATCCCACCCAGAATGGCCTGCAGCGTGCGGAAAAAAGCGTTGGCCTGCTCCACCTGCTGACGTTCCGACTGGACCATAAAGCCCATCTCACTGATCTCCTGTTCCGCCCGCAGCGTCTCCCGCCGACTTGTCGTCTGCACGATGAGCTCCTCGTAACCGTCGCGGTTGGGGTTGCGTCGCCCCCCCTCAATCCAGCGGTTGTAGGCGATGACGTCCTCAAGGGGCGCGTAGATGGTGTAATCGTGCCGCCAGCCAACGGGCTCCAGCACCCCTGCCACCTGAAAGCGCACGCTCTTCTGAGCCATGGAGCCGTCCTCCTGACTGTAACGCCGCAATGTCATCTGCAGGATTGCGTTGTAGATATCGGGAATTTCACGCTCACCCTGGGGAGAAGGGCCCGGTCCCATGACGTAGCCGCCTTGCATCGCCTCGGGATCGTGGAAGTTCTCCGCGACGCGCGCGCCGGCGATGACCTGTCCCCGGCGGAGATCGAGAGTGCCCTTTGCCAGGGTCAGATTCTGCAAGTAGGCCGGGTCCACGCCGATGACCTGGGCGTAGCCGCGCAGCCGCCCGAACTCCAGCTCGCCGCCCATCTGCAGGCGTTCTGTGGGATAGACCTGCGCGACGCCGGGCAGCGCCTCGATTTCGGCGATGGTGAAAGCGTCCAGTCGGGGCTGGTTACTCTGTCGCCGGGCAGAGGGGTCCACGCCCATCTCCACCGCCTGCGGGCCGCTGGGGGTGCGCGGCCCCATGACGCGCAATTCCGTCAGTCCGCCGCCGGAGCCCAGGCTCTGGGTCGCCTGACGCTGCAGGCCTGCGCCCAATGAGACCAGTACCACGACGGCCGCCGTGCCGATGACAACGCCCAACGCCGTCATGATCACGCGCCCCTTCATGCGTTTCAGATTGCTCAACACCAACGGAAGTAAATCTCGCAGATTCATGCTCGCTTCCTCATGAAGTGCCGGCGTGCTCGCACGCTTCGATTCTTGTCGGCTCTCGTTTGTAAGAGGTCCTTTCCCCTAATCACGGAGCGCACGGCCGGTCAGATGCAGGAAGACGGTCTCCAGGTTTGGCTCGCGGATCTCGATGTTGCGTACGCTCAGCCCTAACTCGGACGCTTGACTCAACACCCGAGGTAGTGCCGTCTCGGCGGCGTCCACATTAAGTACCACCTCACCGTCGTCGGCGCTGGCCCGGTGCACACCGTCGAAGTCCGCAACCGCCTCCGCCAGCAGCGCACCTCCCTCGGTCTGGTAGAGCTGCAACTGCAGTGTTTCGTGCTCGCCGACCAGCTGCGTCAGCTCGTCCAGCGTGCCCAACGCGATAAGCTTGCCGTGGTCGATGATGCCGATGCGGTGGCTCAGCTCCTGGGCCTCTTCCATGTAGTGGGTAGTGTAGAGGACAGTGGTGCCTTTGCGGTTGAGCTCCTTGACGTAGTCCAGGATGTAGCGGCGGCTCTGGGGATCGATGGCGACGGTAGGCTCGTCCAGTATCACCAGCGGCGGGTTGCCCAGCAGGCCAACGGCCAGATTGAGACGGCGTTTCATCCCGCCGGAGAAAGTGGTCACCCGGTCGTCGGCGCGGTCGGTGAGATCCATCAGCGTCAACTTCTCGGCGATTTCTTCCCGCAGTGCCGCTCCGCCCAGCCCGCGCATCTCGCCCCAGAAGCGCAGGTTCTCCCGCGCCGTGAGCTCGTTGTAGAGCGCCAGCTCCTGGGGCACCACGCCGATGTTATGTCGCACCGCCATCGGCTCCTTCTGGACATCGTACCCCTTTACCGTTGCCGTGCCAGATGTGGGCTTGAGCAGCGTGCTGAGCACGGAGATGGTCGTCGTCTTGCCCGCGCCGTTGGGTCCCAAAAGGCTGAAGATTTCACCTTCGTGGACCTCGAAGGAGACGTCGTCCACGGCGTTGGGACCGTCGGGCGTATAGCGCTTGACCAGGTTATGAATTTCTACAAAAGCCATGATTTCACCTTTCGAGGGGTGTAGTCGTCTGTGGATGTTCTTGATCCCTCATTGAGGACGGTTCAGAGATAGGTTGGTGTGAGAGCACTCCGCTTGGCGCCCTGCGTGCTTGACTACGAACCTTTCGCTTGTAGGAAGCAGCGCAGCGTTAGCGGAGTCGCGTTTGGAATCATCTCAATAAACCGGGGCAACTCGCTCCGTGCCCGCCGTGGCTCGGTCGGGAGCATGTCCTGAGCGCAAGCGAAGGGACCGGCCACAGCTCCCCTCCTTACTGAAGATATGGGTAAACCTAATCGATCCGGAAAATGAGCCATCCCACTCATTCTACCACGAATTTAGACCGATGCAGATTTCTGCGTCCGGGTCACCGGGTTTTGGTCCAGAGGAAATGGTCTCGTCGGAAGCGTCGCTCGGCAATTTCCTCAGCGATGGGCTGCCAGAGATCGTCTCGGATGGCTCGGGCGATGAAGTGCAGCATCTCGCGCCCCTCCGCGTCCTCGGAGAAGAGATGATTGATGACATCGCAGAGGTGCAGCTTGCCCTGTTCTTCACAGAGGGCCTGAATTTCGGCTTCCCGGCGGCGGTCGGTCAGCGAGGCGCGTTGTTCGTAGAGGCGCACGAAGAGGTCGCGCTCGCCTTCGGTGAAGAGGGCCGCCAGGACCAGCGCCTGAGCGAAACGCCGGGCGCTCCGCTTGCTCTGGACGCCCAGGGACGGATCGGCCAACACACGACCGATCAACGCCTCGACGTATTGCGCAGCTTTGCGCTCCTTACGCTTCGGTGGTGGGGGAATGGCCATATTCGTTTCTCCTCTCGTCAGGTTGCGTCTCACGCGACGACGGCGCGCGCCGCCTTATGCCCTATTTTCACGGCGTAATTGGTGCCGCGATCCCAGGGATAGACCTGGCTCATGTTCGCCATGAAGAGGTTGGGGATGGGTGTCTGCAGCGGGGGGATCTTCTGCGAATGGTGGATCAGCGGCACGGGCTGGGCGTAGATTTCGCTGAATTTCCAATAGCGGCGGATCCAGGTCTCGTTGAACTCAGGGTTAAGGCGGCGGATGCCGGGGATAAACTTGTCCAGCAGCGTCTCCGCCTCCATTTCGAAGTAAGGATGGTCGGGCGGCAGGTAGTCGCCGCAGTAAACGATGGTGTCGCCATCGTAGTGGGACTTGTCGATGTAATTGGTGTGCTCCACAAAGGCCAGAAAGGGGAAGCCCTCACGTTTGGGGATGTTGATCCAATAGTGTTCGCCGGTGACGGCGCGATTGAGCGCCAGCACCAACACCACAGCGCCCATGGATTTCAGCGCTTCCAGATCGGCGGTGTAGGAGGGGGGCAGAGCAGGGGTGCAGGCCTGGAGCATCTGCGGTGAACAGGTCGCCAACACGCGCGCGTGGACGCGGTCGCCGGCGCGCAGCTCCAGCCGGATGCGTCCGTCCGCTTCGGGGTGAACGCCGCGCACGTGGTGTTTCAGCCTGATCTCCGCGCCCTGCGCCCGCGCCTGCTCCGCCAGCGCGTCCAGGAAGCGCTGGAAGCCGCCCTCGAAGTAGCCCAGCCGGGCGGTGCGTTTGACGATGCGCGCCCAGAACCAGGCCAGGTTCACCTCGCGATAGTAGGCGCCGAATTTACCCTCCAGCAGCGGCTGCCAGAGGATCTCGTAGGCCCGGCGCCCCAGGGCACTCTGCAACCACTCGTGCGCCGTGACGCGCTCCAGGGGACGCCAGAAGGGGTTGAAGCGCAGGAAGGCCGCAACGACGCCGAAACGCAGCCGGTCGAGGAAAGGCAGCGGCTCGAACTGCAGCACGCGCAGTGGACTGTCCAACGGATAAAGCCCACCCTGGTAGTAAATTGTGGTCGTTGGGCGCGGGAAGAAGAGCGTCTCGCCCAGCCCCAACTCTTTCACGAAGTGGATGATGTCCTTGTCGCCGGCGAAGATGTGGTGGTAGAAGCGCTCCAGATGCCAGTCCCAGCGCTCGTCCTTGAACCCGGCGGCCAATCCGCCGACGTAGGGTCGCGCTTCGTAGACGGTGACGTGATGCCCCGCCTGGGCGAGGTCATAGGCGGCCGTGAGGCCGGTCACCCCGGCGCCGATGATGCCGATGTCCATGAGAGAAGCTCCTTAGAGTTAAGCGTGCCTATGCGCGGTCGTCCCCGGCCACTTCGCCTACCAGGGACCAGGGGCCGACCCAGGTGATCTTGACCTGCGCCATGCGCCCCAGCCACTCACCTAGGGCTTCGAAGAAGACCAGGCGGTCGGTGCGGGTGCGCCCAAACCAGCGTCCGGTGCGCGTTTGCTTGCCCTCCACCAGGATCTCCACGCTTTCGTTGAGATAGCAGGCGTTCTTCTCCGTGAGGATCTCTGACTGCAGGTCGTCCAGCGCTTTGCGGCGGCGCTCCTTCTCCTCCTCGGGCACGTCGTCCTGCATGGTGCGCGTGGCGACGGTGAAGGGACGGGGGGAGTAGCGGGCGATGTGGGCTTTGTCCAGACGTAGACCGGCGAGCAGATGGTAGGTGTTTTGGAACTGCGCCCGCGTCTCGCCGGGGAAGCCGACAATGATGTCGGTAGCAATGGAGACATTGGGGATCAACGCGCGGATGCGGGCCACCAGATGCCGGTAGTCGGCGACGGTGTAGCCGCGTCGCATGCGCGCCAGGATCGCGTCGTCGCCGGCCTGCACCGGCACCTCGATGTGCTCGCAGACCTTGGGCAGCGCGGCGACGGCGCGCAACAGATCGTCTTGCATCCAATTGGGGTGGCTGGTGAGGAAGCGCAGCCGCTCCAGGCCCTCGATCTCATGCAGACGGCGCAACAGTGTGACCAGCGGAGGGTCCCCGGCGTCCGCGAACTCGGGCAGATCGTAGCCATAGCGGTCGACGATCTGCCCCAGCAGCGTGATTTCGCGCACACCCTGGGAGGCCAGCTGGCGTGCCTCGGCGATGATGGCGTTCGGCGGGCGGCTGCGCTCCGCGCCGCGTCGGTAGGGGATCACGCAGTAGGTGCAGGCGTGAGAGCAGCCCAGCACAACGGGCAGATAGGCGCTCACCACGCGCTCCGAGGGCGGCAGGATGGTGTCGCTGCGACCCAGGGCCAGCCGGCGTGCCTCGGCGTCGGCGATGAGCGTCTGGGCCTCGTCCAGCAGCTCCCGTTCCGCCAGGTACGCCCATAGCTCCGTGGGGTCCGAGGGCGGGAGGAAGAGATCGACCCAGGGGAAGCGCTTTTTGAGCGCGCTCCCGTCTTTGAGGCCCACAAAGCAGCCCATCACCGCCAGCACGCGCTCCGGGTGGCGACGTTTGACGCGCTTGAGCTGGTTGATACGTCCCACGGTTTTGTCTTCCGGCTGCTGGCGCACCACACAAGTGTTCAGGACAATCACGTCGGCGTCCTCCGCCCGGTCGGCGGGCGTGTAGCCCAACCGCTCCAGGCCTGCCGCCACGCGCTGTGAGTCCGCCACGTTCATCTGACAGCCGATGGTCCACAGGTGATACTGCATTTTTACGGTCATCCTCTCTCTTAAGCGAGGACATTGTACCGTAAGGAAGAGGGACGGTCAAGGGCGCGCTTACTGCTGCTCCCACTCGCGCGTCGCTTCGCGGATCAGCGCCTGGATCTCAAGGTCGGGAATCTCCTCCACCGACGTGTAGGTATGTCCATCGATGACGAAGCGGATGCCGCCGCCGGGCGCGTTCTGCAGTCGGATGGAACGTGCCGCCAGCGAGGGACGCTGGCGCTGCTTTCCCTCCACGATCTCCCCGATTTCCTTGGCCAGATTGATTTGCGGCATCAGCGTGGGAAGTTTGGAGGGGCGACGCAGGTGAGGCTCTTCCGAGGGCACTGAGATCGCGGGCTGTTTCTCGGTCGATGTAACCGTTGGCGTGCGCTGCGGTCGCTTTTTCTCCCGACGGACGATGTAATCCCGTCCGAAGGCAGCTACGATTTTAATGGCGTCGACGACCTCCTCGCGGGTCGCCGTATCGGGTACATCGCTCAACCGAGGATAGGGCGTCCCTCGCACGCATACCTCTAGCAAGCCCTGGGGATTACGATGCACACTCAGGATGCTATCCGAAGAGGGGCGCGTGCGGCGGTGACTTGGGCCCTCACCGGGATCCCCAGCTCGGTTTTTGCCAAGGAGCATGACGACCACCAGGATCGTCAACCCGATGATGATCAGTAATACCAGGATAAGCGCCGGTAATAGTAAGTCCCCTGTCATGCTTTACCCCTTTCAGCTCAGGAGATCAACCTTTGACTCTGCGCGACGCCTTCATTATACTACCTTGAGTTCTGCAACCAAATCTATAGTCGGGCACCTCCCCCCGGCGGACGCTGGAAAAAATCAAATCTGAGGCGGTGCGCTGGGATTCCGAAGCGGGTCCGTCGCGCCGTACCGTAGAATTCACGTAGACGAAAGCAGGGCAAGCGAAGCCGGGTTGATGCGGGAGGGAAACATGAAGAGAAGCTATCTATGATGCTTGCGCCATCCTGGAACTGCTTCGTTTGCCGCGAGTGGGGAGAAGGGTTGCCTCAGGAGCACTCTGTGGTATACTATATCACGTGAGTGAGATAAAGAGAAGAAGTCATAAGGTTCTGACGAATTCGGCAGTCTGGAAAGGAGCCAGAGGTTGTGCTAACCAAAGAAGAGAAATCTGAGATCATTGAAGCCTATGGTCGCACGCCAAACGACACCGGTTCGCCGGAAGTTCAGGTCGCTCTGTTGACCCATCGCATCAACGATTTGACGGAGCATCTGAAGGTCCACAAGCATGATGAGCACTCGCGACGCGGTTTGCTGAAGTTGGTGGGCAAGCGTCGGCGTCACCTGGCTTATCTGCAGAGGGTCAGTCCGGAGCGATATCGAAAGGTGATTCAGCGGCTCGGCCTGCGCAAATGAAGTATTTGCCGCATGTTCGTAACGCAGTCAAAGACGAGTAGATGGGGGATGCTCATCTACTCGTTTATATTTGAAGCTCTGGTGTTATCTGGGCTTGTGCTGTGGGTACTTGGCGCACCTGATCAGGGCATCAAACTCACATGTAACGATATTCATTCATAAAAACCCGGTTCGCAGGAGATGAGGGAAGGTGGGAATTGGGGAGTGGGGTGCACAAGGGTGCACAGCAGTTCCCAGTTTCTGACCTTCTATCTCTGACCTGACGGGCGGGGAGGAGGTAAATATGCTGGAAGAAAGAACGTTTAATTTTAATTTAGGTGCCGAGACCGTCTCGCTTTCCACGGGCAAGCTGGCCAATCAGGCGGGAGGCGCCGTGGTGGTCAGCTGTGGAGAGACGGTGATTTTGGCCACGGCCACGATGTCGGATCCGCGGCCGGGGATCAGCTTTTTCCCCCTGACTGTGGATTACGAGGAACGGCTTTACGCCGCCGGGCGTATCCCCGGCTCCTTTTTCCGCCGCGAGGGGCGACCCAGTGAGAAAGCTATTCTGTTGGATCGTCTGATCGACCGACCGCTTCGTCCGCTGTTCCCCAAGGATATGCGCAACGATGTGCAGATCATCCTGCTGCCCCTTTCCCAGGGCGATGAACAGCACGCCGATGCCCTCAGCCTGATCGCTGCCTCGGCGGCCTTGACGATCTCCGACATTCCCTTCGACGGGCCGGTAGCCGGGGTGCGCATCGGGTTCATCAACGGTGAGATGGTGGTCAACCCCACCATTTCACAGATGGAAGAGAGCGACCTGGACCTTTTCGTGGCGGGCACCGCAGAGGCCATCATCATGGTGGAGGCCGGTGCCAACGAGATTGAGGAGGAGATCCTGCTCGACGCGCTGGAACTGGCCCACGAGGCTATACAGGACGCCATCCGCGTACAGCGGAAGATGCGTGAGGAAGTGGGAAAACCCAAGCGGGACTATCCCTCCTTCGAGATTCCTGAAGATCTGGTGGCCCGCGTCGATGAGCTGATGCGTGAACGGGTGTACGAAGCGGTGGTCAACCACACCGGCAAGCAGGAGCTCAATGCGGCTGTCGACGCTCTGGAAAAAGAGCTCGAGGAGATGCTGAGCGAGGAGGCCGAGGAGCAGGGGTGGGAGACCTCCGACATCCAAGCGGCTTTCCACGACCTTTTCCGGGACGTGGTGCGTCGCCGCATTCTCGACGAGGGTGTGCGGCCCGATGGGCGTGACTTCACCACCATCCGCGAGCTTTCCGCCGAGGTGGGGCTGGTCCCCCGACCTCACGGCTCAGGTCTCTTCACGCGCGGCCAGACGCAGGTGTTGAGCCTGGCGACGTTGGGGATGCCCAGCGAGGAACAGACGCTGGACGACCTTTTTCCCGAGGAGACCAAGCGGTACATCCACCACTACAACTTCCCCCCCTACTCCACCGGTGAGACCTGGCCTCTGCGTGGGCCGAAACGCCGGGAGATCGGGCACGGCGCTCTGGCGGAGCGGGCCTTGGAGCCCGTGCTGCCCACAGAGACTGAATTCCCCTACACGATTCGTGTTGTGAGTGAGGTCATGTCCTCTAATGGCAGCACCTCCATGGCCTCGGTCTGCGGCAGCTCCCTGGCGCTGATGGACGCCGGTGTGCCCATCAAAGCGCCCGTGGGTGGTATCGCCATGGGGCTGGTCTCGGACGGCGAACGCTACCGCGTGCTCACCGATATTCAGGGTCTGGAGGATCATCTCGGCGACATGGACTTCAAGGTCACCGGCACGCGCAAGGGCGTCACGGCGCTGCAAATGGATATTAAGATCAAAGGGGTGACGCGCGAGATCCTGCGGGAGGCTCTGGAACAGGCCCGTCAGGCGCGGATGCAGATTCTGGACCTTATCACCATGACGATCCCCGCGCCACGCGATCACCTTTCCAGACATGCCCCGCGCATGTTGACGACGCAGATCGACCCTGAACGCATCGGCGACCTGATCGGGCCGGGGGGGAAGACCATTCGCGCCATTCAGGACAAGTACGAGGTCAAGATTGACATCGAGGAGGACGGCACGGTCTTCATCGCCTCCTCGGGTGGGGATGGCGCCGAGAAAGCGATGGATTACGTCAAGACCATGATGGAGCCCGTGCAGGAGGGTAAGGTGTACACCGGCAAAGTGGTGCGCATTACCGATTTCGGCGCTTTTGTGGAAATCAAGCCGGGAACGGATGGTCTGGTGCACATCTCGCAGCTCTCCGATCAGCGTGTGGAGAGCGTCTCCGACGTGGTCCAGGTTGGCGACGAGATCCTGGTGATGGTGACGAACGTCGCGCCGGATGGCAAGATCCGTCTTTCCCGGCAGGCCGTGCTGGAAGGCTGGACGCTGCAAGAGGCACAGGCCAACGACCGTCCCCCGGGACGGCACGGACGACGCCCTCGACGGCGCTAAGTCGGTTTGAGTATCGCGCCTCGGGCGGGATGAGATGAAGCAAAACCCTTGGGGGCTCCTCGAGTCTCCAAGGGTTCTATTAAACGAAAACGAGGAGAGTAGAACGTGGAAAAACAACCAGAGATCACGACGTTAGCGGAAACCGAGATGTACGAAGTCTTTGTGGTTGAGGGTGAAGACGGCGACCGCACCTATCACCTGGAAATCGGAAACGTCACCATCAACTTCCTGCCGGAGGACTGGGAAGAGTTTCTGGATCTGATGACCCAACTATTGCAGCGCTGACGTTTCCCTTTCCCCACGGCGCGGGGGGGGCGGCGGCGAGTTTTTGTCTTACCCGCAACGTATGGTATAATATGGGCGTTGTTTAGCGGGCGTCGCCTAATGGTAAAGCCTTGGCCTTCCAAGCCAATGATACGGGTTCGATTCCCGTCGCCCGCTCAAAGGGCCCATAGCTCAACGGTCAGAGCTGCCGGCTCATAACCGGTCGGTTCCAGGTTCGAATCCTGGTGGGCCCATCGTCGATAGCGATTGCCCTTGGCGGCCCGACGTTGCGCGGGCCGTTTGTTGTGTCTCTCGAAAGACGCCGGGTCGATTTCAGCCGTGGTGAGTCGCCTTTCGGGATATTCCAAGAGATTGAGCAGGTTTACCAGGAGTGAGCAGGATGAGAGAGCGTTTGGAGGCAATCGAAGCCCGATTCGAGGAGCTGACGCGCCTGATGGCTGACCCAAAGGTCGCCGGTGACTACAGCCAGGTGGCCGAGTATGCCAAGGAGCGCGCCGACCTTGAGGAAACCGTGATGACCTATCGTCGCTATAAAGACGTGGTGGAAGAACTGGCGGAGACGCGCACCTTGCTCGACGAGTCCGAGGACGAAGAACTGTTGGTCCTGGCCAAAGAGGAGATCCGGCGTCTGGAAGAAGAGATGGCGCAGCTGGATGAGAAACTGCAACGCCTGCTGGTGCCGAAGGATCCGCGCGATAAGAAAAACGTCATCGTAGAGATCCGCGCGGGGGCCGGGGGCGATGAAGCCGGTCTCTTCGCCGCCGATCTCTTCCGCATGTACACCCACTACGTCGAACGCCAGGCCGGCTGGCGCACGCGGCTTATCAGCGAGAACCGCACCGGCATTGGGGGCTTCAAAGAAGTTATCTTCGAGGTGGAAGGCGAAGGCGCTTTCTCGCACCTCAAGTACGAAAGCGGTGTCCACCGTGTCCAGCGCGTGCCGGAGACGGAGTCCAGCGGGCGCATCCACACCTCGACGGCGACGGTGGCGGTGTTGCCGGAGGCGGACGAGGTGGAGGTGGAGATCAATCCCAAAGACCTGGAGATCACCACGTACGGTGCCTCAGGTCCCGGCGGGCAGCACATGCAGAAGAATGACACGGCAGTGCGCATTGTCCACCAACCCACCGGCATCGTGGTGACCTGCGAAAGCGAGCGCTCGCTGACCCAGAACAAGGAGCGTGCTTTTGCAGTGCTGCGGGCACGTCTCTACGAGATCGAGCAGCGGAAGCAGCAAGAGGCTATCGACTCGGCGCGACGCTCCCAGGTGGGGTCGGCGGAACGCAGCGAGAAGATCCGCACCTACAACTACCCCCAAAACCGCGTCACCGATCACCGCATCGGCATGTCTTCTTACGACCTGCCTTCGGTGATGGAGGGCGAGTTAGATGCCTTCATCACGGCGTTGGCGGAAGACGAACAACGCCGTCGCCTGGAAGCGCTGGTGGAGAAAGCCTGACCTCCTGCGCCGTAAATAGAGCCCCCACCTCTTCCTCACTCAAGACTGAAAAAAGTGAGGAACAAGCGTTGACTCTACTGAAATAACCGGTAGCAATCGGATTTTTCCACGACTTGATGCTATATGTGGGTTTCTCATGACCAAAATCACCAGATGTAGGGTGTGGTCACCTAAAATCCGCTTTCTTGGACCTTTTTTCAGGTGAGTCAAAATTCCCCCTTGACACAGACACCGCTCTATGTTACACTGTGTATGTGAGCGCTCACGTTATATTCACGAAAATGTAACCTTCCACTGTCAACATGGCGAGATACAAACGTGTAACTCTCGAAGACGTGGCCGAACGGGCCGGCGTCTCCCGTCAGACGGTCTCCCGGGTGATCAACAACAAAGGAGGCGTCGCCGACGAGACCCGCGCTCGCATTCAGGGCGTCATTGAATCCATGGGGTACCGGCCCAATCTGGCCGCCCGAGGCCTGACCCAAAACCGCACTCACGTCATTGGCATGGTAGTTCCCTACAGCCCGCAGTACCTCTTCCGCGATCCCCATCTGCTCAAACAGATGAGCGCCGTCGATCAGGTCCTGGGATTGCGCGGTTATAGCCTCTTGTTGACCACGGCGATCTCCGGGCAGAAGGACGCCGACCCTTGTGCCCAGGAGCTGACGGCCTTCGAGCGGTTGGTCGAAACCGGTTACGCCGACGGCGTGATCCTCTGCGAGACAGCCTTTGCCACCGAAGGCATCGCCCTTCTGGAGCAACACGACTACTCCTGGGTGATCCTGGGCTACTATCGGGGAGAAGAGAGCGAGGCTTACGCCGTTCACGCTGATGACCGTGGCGGTGCGCGCCAGGCCATCATGCACCTCTTGAGTCTGGGACATCAGCGCATCGGCATCATCAGCGGGCCAAAGCAGAGCATTCGGGCCGTGGATGAGCGCCTGACCGGCTGTCACATCGCGTTGGAAGAACACCATCTGGCCTTAGACCCTGCGCTCGTCGCCTATGGCGATTTCACGATGGAAAGCGGTACCCGCGCCGCCGTGCAGTTGATGCAGCAGAACCCGCCTCCCACTGCGATTTTCGCTCTCAACGACCGCATGGCTGTGGGCGCTATGCAATATCTGCAAAGAGAGGGCTGGCGGGTACCCGAGGACATCTCCATCGTAGGCTTTGACGACGTTCCCGTCTCCACCATGTGCACGCCCAGGTTGACCACCATTCATCAACCCGCGCAGGAGATGGGAGAGCAAGCCACACGGCTGCTTTTTGACTTGATCGAAGGTCAAACGGTGTTACCTCAACCTGTGGTGCTCCCCACGGAACTGATCGTCCGGGAGTCCACCGGACTTGTAAAGGGCGGACGTTGAACCGTTTCGAAATTCAACCCCAGGCAAAGGAGGTATCTATCGGAAAGATAGCTGAGACAACAGGCAAGCGTTGTGGGACCACTGTCAAGTTGATATGCTAAAAACCTATGGAGGAGAAGAGCATGAACAAGAAACTCGCTGCTTTGCTGGCCGTGATCACGCTGCTGACGCTGTTGGCAGGGTGCGCTACTCCTACGCCGGAGACCGTTACCGTTACCGTTGAGGTGCCGGTCGAGAAAACTGTCGAGGTTGAAAAAACCGTTGAGGTTGAGAAAGAGGTTCCCGTAGCAAAAGATGTCGTGATCTACAACTCCTACATGAGCGATCCCCTACCGCGCGAGGCCGACGAGGAAGTCGTCGCCATGTTTGAGGAAAAGTATCCTGAGATCGACGTCCTGCACAGCATCGTCGCCCACGAGGACTTCAAGCAGGCTATCCGCGCGTATCTGACCGCCTCCACGCCGCCGGATGTGATGACCTGGTTCGCCGGTAACCGCGCCCGTTTCTTCATCGACAAGGGCCTGATCATGGACATCAGCGACGTCTGGGAGAGCGAGGGCTGGAACGAGAGCTACTCCAAGGGCTTCCGCGCCTTGAGTTCCGTCGACGGCAAGCAGTACTTCCTGCCCGCCAGCTGGTATTGGTGGGCCGTCTACTACCGCAAGGATATCTTCGAAGAGCTCAATCTCACGCCCCCCAAGACCTGGGAAGAGTTCCTGACCGTCTGTGAGACGCTCAAGGAGAACGGCTACGCGCCCTTGACCATCGGCACCAAGTACCGCTGGACCGCCGCTGCCTGGTTCGACTACTTGAACATGCGCGTCAACGGGCCGGAGTTTCACATTAATCTGATGTTGGGCAAGGAAAGCTACGAAGACCCGCGTGTGCTCAAGGTCTTCACCGACTACTGGCAGCCGCTGATCGAGAACGGCTACTTCATCGAAGAGCCCGCCGCCTACAGCTGGCAAGAGGCCCTGCAGTTCATGATCGACGGTGAGGCCGCCATGTACCTGATGGGCGACTTCATCCGCGACAGCTACCCCGACGATGTCGAGGCCGAACAGCTGGACTTCTTCCAGTTCCCCATCATCGATCCCAACGTGCCCATTGGTGAGGACGCCCCCACCGACGGCTACTTCATCTCCGCCAACTCTCAGAACCCTGAAGCCGCCAAGAAGTTCCTGGCCTTCCTGGGCTCCGCCGAGGTGCAGGAGTACTTCGCCGAGAAAGTGGGCCGCCTGGCGACCAACAATGAGGTCGATATGTCCCTCTACAGCGAGAACCAGCAGAAGGGCATCGAGATGATCCAGACCGCCGACTACGTCGCCCAGTTCTACGACCGCGATACCACGCCTGAGATGGCCGACGAGGGCATGAACGGCTTCATGCGCTTCTGGGACAACCCCGACGAGATCGAAGAGATTCTCGCCAATCTTGAGATGGCCCGTCAGGAGATTTTCGCCGAAGCGGAGTGACCCTCTTGCACAACCCGGGGCGCAGCCTTGTGCTGCGCCCCACCCCCTCATCGCCGTGGGCATAATCGTTTGGAACCATTCACACTGTAGAGTGTTTTTGGGAAGAGGTCTATGAGATCTAAAAGCAAATACGTACCTTATCTGTTCTTGATCGGTCCGCTGATCCTGTACCTGGTCTGGGTGATCGGTCCCATGCTTTACACTTTCTATCTGAGTCTCACAAAGTGGGATGGGCTTACCGAACCCATCTACATAGGGTTCCGCAATTATGAACGCTTATTCCGTGACCCCGTCTTTTACACCTCCTTGAAGAATAACCTCAAGTGGATTGTCAGTTTCATCACCGTGCCCGTTGTCCTGGGATTGGCCCTTGCCATGGTCTTGAACACCAACGTGCCGGGGGCCAAGCTTTTCAAAGCCAGCTTCTACTCGCCCCTGGTGCTTTCGCTGGTTGTCTGCGGCCTGATCTGGTCGTGGATGTACCATCCGGCCGATGGGCTGATCAACTCGATACTGCGCCGCATTACAGGAAACCCGGAGCTGAAAATCGGCTGGCTGAGCGACCGGGATCTCGTCATGTGGTCTATCATCATCGTCGCCGTCTGGCGACAGGTGGGGTACGTGATGGTGCTTTACCTGGCCGGTCTGCAGGGCATCGACCCGCAGCTCATTGATGCCGCCAAAGTGGACGGTGCTACGGGCCTTCAGACCTTCCGCCACGTGATCTTGCCGCTGCTGGCCCCGGTGACCGTCATCGTCGTCGTCATCAGCATTATCGACTCTCTGCGTGCCTTTGACCTGGTTTCGGTGATGACGCGCGGTGGCCCTTACAACTCCTCCAGCGTGTTGGCCAACTTTATGTATATCGAGGCCTTCAATAACTACAAGATGGGATACGCTGCGGCCATTTCCGTGATTCTCTTTCTCATCAGCGCCGTCTTCATCTTTTTCTATCTCTCCAACATCATGAAAGAAGAGATGGAGTACTAGGAGGCATCATGAGCGCAAGTAAATTCTTCAATTCGCCTTGGCGTGCCCTGGGCTTCTTTTTGCTGATCCTGATGACCTTGATCTGGCTGTTGCCCGTCTTCACCGCCCTCCTCACCTCCGTGCGCACTAACGACGACATCCTCACCCAAGGTTTCATCGCCATTCCCAAGGAGTGGACTTTGGGCAACTTCCGCACGGCCTGGGAGCGCGGTGGGCTCCATAAATACCTGCCCAACAGCTTTATCATCACCATCCCCGCCTTGATCGGCACGCTTTTCCTCTCATCCCTCTCGGCCTACGCCCTGGCACGCTTCCAGTTCACCGGCAACCGCTTTTTCTTCTTCATGTACGTCGGCGGCACCATGCTGCCCTTCCAGGTGCTCATGCTGCCCGTTTTCCGCCTCACCGACGCACTGGGCCTCTACGATACCCAGCTCGGCATCATCATCTTCCATACCGCCTTCCAGCTGGGCTTCTGCACCTTCCTTCTGCGCAACTACATGCGCACCGTCCCCGGCGAGATCCTGGAAGCCGCGCGCATCGACGGCTGCAGCGAGTTCCGCATCTGGTGGCAGATCATGATTCCTCTGACCCTCCCTGCTATCGCTGCGCTGGCGACGCTGGAGTTCACCTGGATCTTCAACGACTACCTCTGGGCTATCGTCCTCCTGCGCACCGATTCGTTAAAGCCCGTCACCGCCGGCCTGGCGACGCTCCAGGGCCAATGGATCATGGACTGGACCGTCATCGTCTCCGGTGCTCTCATCGCCACCCTGCCGACGGTCATCGTCTTTATCTTCCTGCAGCGTTACTTCATCCAAGGGCTGACGTTGGGCGCGACGAAGTGATGGGCGCAGGCAAGGGGGTCATCATAAGCCCTCTGCCCCTCACCAGCTGGCCGGTGCGCCGCATCACCCCGACAAGCGCGCAAACCTCGGAGATCCTCATGATCTCCGAGGTTTGCGCTACTTTTAACCCAGCGTAGATTGAAGAGGGTAAGGGAACAATTTACAGACTTCTGGAGTAAGGTGGGCAAAGTCCAACAACAAATTGATTTAAGGGAGGCACAAGCCAAAGCGTTCGATGCACAAACTAAAACTCTTATCCTGAGAGCACGACACCAGTTGCTCTCGGGTGTATGGCACGGCACTTTATGTATCATCAAAAGTGTCATGGGTGTGAGAATGCCGAGCCTCGGCATAGCTACGCTTGAAAGTTGCCCAAAGTTACCCTTGTACGCGACTCGACGACTGCCATGCTTCAACACCGTCCAGGCTAACGGCCCGACCCGACCCCGGTAGGTCACCGCAGCAGTATTGCCCCTCCAGCAGCAGGGAATGACTGAATAGAAATCCGATTTCCCCCCCTTTTTTCGGTAGATACACAAGTTCTCCCTTTTTCGCACCTATGGTATCATGGGGTACTGTAAGCTGTTACCTCAGTACACAGGAGAAACTATGAAAATCGCAGCCCGTATGGAGAGCTTACCGACCTATATTTTCGCCACCATCGGTGAACAGATCGCGGCCCTGAAACGCGAAGGTGTCGACGTGATCCGTCTGGACATCGGCAGTCCTGATCTGCCTCCGTCCCGGGAGGTGATCGAGACGCTGGAAGTGGAGGCGCGCCGTCCCGACACGCACGGCTACGCCGGCTTCTACGGCGATCCCGACTTTCGCGCTGCCATCGCCCGCTACTACGCGCGACGTTTCGACGTCACGTTGGATCCTCAGACGGAGGTGCTGGCTTTGATCGGCTCCAAGGAGGGCATCCAGCATCTGCCTACGGCCTTTGCCGATCCGGGCAGCGTGGTGCTGGTACCCGACCCTGGCTATCCGACGTACAAAAACCCGGCGCGACTCGTCGGCGCCGAGCTTTATCCCATGCCTTTGTTGCGCGAAAATGACTTTTTGCCCGATTTTGACGCTATCCCCCCCGACGTGCTCCGGAGAGCTCGCTTGATGTGGCTCAACTACCCCAACAACCCCACCTCGGCGGTGGCCGGCCTGGATTTTCTGGAAGAGGCCGTCGCTTTCGCGCGCCGTCACGATGTGCTGCTGGCCTACGATAACCCTTACAGCGAGATCGTCTGGGATGGTTATCAGCCGCCCAGTGTGCTACAGGTGCCCGGTGCCAAGGAGGTCGCGCTGGAGTTTAACTCGCTTTCTAAGATGGCGAATATGGCGGGCTGGCGCGTGGGCATGGCCGTAGGCAGCGCCGAGGCTGTCGCAGCCCTGGCCCGTGTCAAGACCAACGCCGATACGGGCATCTTCTACCCTATCCAACGCGCGGCGACGGTGGCGCTGGATCTGCCCGCTGCGTGGCATGCGGAGCGCAATGCCATCTACCGCGAGCGTCGCGCCGTCGTCACCCGCGCACTGGAACGGATGAACTGGTGGTACGCACCTTACGCAGCCACGCTTTACGTTTGGGCTGAACTGCCGCCGATGTTCCCTTCCAGCATGGACTTCGCTCGTCGTTTACTCCAGGAGACCGGCGTCTCCGTCTCGCCCGGCGCGGCCTTCGGCCCCAGCGGCGAAGGCTACGTGCGTATCTCCCTCGTCCGGCCCGTCGCGCAGCTGACAGAGGCCATGGAGCGCTGGGAGCGCTGGATAATGAGCGAAGCGTTGAGGTTGGACAGTCGTCGGATAGTTCGATAGGTGGATGGTCAGGGAGCTTGCCGAGGGGTGACGCGCTTTGGACGCCGACGACGGCTCCGGTGTGTCACACCTGCCTGGGTTAGGAGAAGAGTCTTGCCACGGATCGTTTTCGGGATACTTGCGGGCATCGCTGTGCTGGGATGGACGGGGTGCACCACTACGTCCCCAACCGCCCTGCCTCCATCTCCAACGGCGACGGTCACGCCTTCGCCCCCACCGACTGCCACGCTTACCCCCGTTCCCCCGACGCCCACCCTGACCCCCACAGCAACGCCATATCCTACCCCCGACCCGCTCGCGCTCTCCGCGACCGCAAAGCGCGGCCTGGCCCGCGTACAGGCTGCTGCCGGGAACGCGGAGCTGGTCTGCCTGCGTTACGAGGACACCGACGGTGATGGGAAGCCGGAGTGGCTGGCGCTGACCCATCAGCCCGAGGCCGGGCCTCGGCTGAGCGCCTTCGTGTTGGACGGCGATGTCTACCACGCGCTGCCCGCCGCGCAACCGGAGCCCGGCGATCCCGACTACGGCCTGGGTGAATACGCCACCTGCGAGGTTGACGTGCGTGACGTCAACGCCGACGGCCGCCCGGAGATCGTCGTCTTCGGGCACGCCGAGACCAACAAGACTCTATTGCATCTCTACGTCTGGGAGCGGGCCGAGTACCGGCTGCTGGGCGCCTTTCAGGGCGACGCCGGTCTTTTCTTCGAGGACGCCGACGGGGATTTGGCCGAGGAGATCATCGAGGGACACCGCGACAACGCCGCGCCGTCGCTGGCCTGGCACGTCGTCTTCACCTGGGACGGACGGACCTACGGCTGGACATCGGATCGCTGGGCGTGGTTCTACCTGAACCGTCCCCACACGTATCCCACCCACAGGCCCACTTACGCCGTCATCTCCTTCTACCTGGCGCTGGACGACCGCGATCTGCCCGGTGCCTACGCGCTGCTGACGGAGACGGCGCAGGCTGCGCAGCCTTACACGACCTGGGCCAAGGGCTTCGCCACGACGTTGCGTGTGGATGTGGGGGCGGTGCACCAGATCCCCGGTGTGGGCGACGAGAACCACGCCCGCGTCGCCGCGCAGGTGCTCTCGTGGGACAACGTCGCCGGGCGGATCATGGTGCGCACCTGGGAGGTGGAGTGGACAACGGTGCGCACCCCTGACGGCTGGCGGCTCGACGAGGGTGCGATGACGCTGCTCGACGAATGGGAGGCGGAGTACTGGCGTTGAATCCACCGCCTTTCACCGACGGCAGAGCGGTCATGACCCACGCTTGGCTTTCACCCCATTTCGAGTAAAATAGTAGGCGCGTGTTGCCTGTTGGTGTGGCCCACACCCCCTATGCTTGATCAGGTTGTGCGTCTGAAGTTGCGGTATAAGGTACGACGCAGCTGCACTTATCTGGTTATGCTGGATTAACCTGCATTCGAGCGTGCGCGAACAGGCCCGATTCGAGTATGCGGAGGTGTGGTGCACCTGACTGAACGTGGTGCCGTAATTTCGAAGCACGTTGTTAGAACCCATACGCAGGAGGAGAGCATCATGGATCCCTACCGTCCCCAAGAGATTGAACCCAAGTGGCAACAGCGCTGGGAAGCGGACAAACTGTACAAAGCCGTCGTCGATCACGACCGGCCCAAGTTCTACGCCCTTACCATGCTTCCCTACCCCAGTGGCGATCTGCACATCGGCCATTGGTACGCGATGACGCCCAGCGACGCGCGCGCGCGCTTCAAGCGCATGCAGGGCTACAACGTCATGTTCCCCATGGGGTTCGACGCTTTCGGCCTGCCCGCCGAGAACGCGGCGATCCAACGCGGCATTCACCCCAAGGCCTGGACGCTGGACAACATCCGCAACATGCGCCGTCAGATGCGCTCCATGGGTGCCATGTTTGATTGGGACCGCGAGGCTATCTCCTGCCTGCCCGGCTACTACCGCTGGACCGAGTGGTTCTTCCTGAAGCTCTACGACATGGGTCTGGCCTACCGCAAACAATCGCCCGTGGACTACTGTCCGCAGTGCAAAACGACGCTGGCCCGTGAGCAGGTGATCGGCGAGGATCGCGTCTGCGAGCGCTGCGGCGCGCCCGTTGTCAAGAAGAATTTGAAGCAATGGTTCTTCAAGATCACCGACTACGCTGAGGAGCTGCTGGACTTCTCCGATATCGACTGGCCCAAAAAGATCGAAATGCTGCAGACTAACTGGATTGGGCGCAGCGAGGGCGCCAACGTCGTCTTCCGCGTTGCACCGGAGGATCTCCCCGACGGCGCCGAGGAAAGCGAGGGCGAGTTCGTCGTCTTCACCACCCGCCCCGACACGCTCTGGGGGGCGACGTTCATGGTGCTGGCGCCGGAGCATCCGCTGGTGGATCGCATCACCAGGCCCGAACATGCGGAGGCGGTCGAGGCGTACAAGCTTCAGGCCGCCCGTCAGACGGAGATCGAGCGCCTGAGCACGGAAAAGGAAAAGACCGGCGTCTTCACCGGCGCTTACGCCATCAACCCGGTCAACGAGGCGCGCATCCCCATCTGGATCGCCGACTACGTGATGATGGGCTACGGCACGGGCGCCATCATGGCCGTGCCTGCCCACGACGAGCGCGACTTCGCCTTTGCGCAAAAATACGATTTACCTATTCCCATGGTGATCGAGACGGAGGAGTGGGTGGAAGAAGGGCGCCCCGATCCACTGCCGCGCGCCTATCCCGGTGACGGTGTGATGGTGAACTCCGGGCCATTTGACGGCACACCCGCCCCCGATCCGGCGGTAAAAAAAGTGATCGCCTGGCTGGAAGCGCAGGGCACCGGTGAAGCCGCTGTCAATTACCGGCTGCGCGACTGGCTCATCAGCCGCCAGCGCTACTGGGGGGCCCCCATCCCTGTCGTCTATTGCGACGAGTGCGGCACGGTCCCCGTGCCCTACGAGGAGTTGCCAGTGTTGCTCCCCGATGACGTGGAGTTCATGCCCACGGGCGAAAGTCCGCTTAAGTATCACGAGGATTTCCTGAACACCACCTGCCCACAGTGCGGGGGGCCCGCCACCCGCGAGACCGACACCATGGATACCTTCGTCTGCTCCTCCTGGTACCATTACGCTTACCTGAGTCCCTACTACCGCGAGGGCGAGCCCGTGGGGCCGGATGCCATCCCCTGGGATCCGGAGGAGGGTGACTACTGGTTGCCCGTCGATACCTACACCGGCGGCGCTGAGCATGCGGTGATGCACCTGCTCTACACGCGCTTTTTCACCAAGGTGATGCGCGACGCGGGGCTGGTTGACTTCGACGAGCCGATGCTGCAGCTGCGCAACCAGGGCATCATCCTGGGCGAGCCGCGACCGGGGGATTTCGCCGAGGTCACAGGGCATTGGGTGGACACGGCTTTCCACGCCGAGAAGATCCACATCATCTCCTTTGAGGATCAGGAGGGGTGGCCTGAGCCGCTGCGGGGAGAGACGCGCGTCGCCGGTGAGGTGATGGACCGCGACGACGTGAGTCTGAAGCTCCGCACCTCCTCCGACGACGAGCGGTTGACCGTCGTGCATGTGGAAGAAGGTGTGCCCGTTCACATCAAAGGCCAGGGGCCGGGCGCGCTGGGGGACATCCTCTACCACCTGGAGGTGGAGAAGATGTCCAAGAGTAAGAAAAACGTGGTGGCGCCCGACGAGTTGGTGGAGGCATACGGTGCCGACGCCGTGCGCGCCTACTTGATGTTTGGCTGGCGTTGGGAGTTGGGCGGGCCATGGGACAGCCAGGGTATCGAAGGCGTCGTCCGCTGGCTCAACCGCGTCTGGCATCTGGTATTGGAGCCGCCCCGCGAGACCGCTGCGCCAGACGATCGGGCGGAACGCGAGCTGTTGCGCA
Organism: Anaerolineae bacterium; assembly: GCA_049975525.1. Lineage (GTDB taxonomy): Bacteria > Chloroflexota > Anaerolineae > B4-G1 > SLSP01 > G713. The sequence goes on along the minus strand of JBNGCW010000010.1, from coordinate 27,065 downwards.
CCATGCATGGGACGATCAAAGCCGTCACCCACGATCTGGAAAACTTTTCCTTCAACACCGCCATCGCCCGGTTGATGGAGTACACCAACGCCCTGAGCAAAGCTAAATCCGCCTACTGGGAGACGCAGCTCTGGAAAGAGACGCTCGACACGCTGCTCTTGCTGTTGGCGCCCATCACGCCCCATCTGGCGGAGGAGCTCTGGGCCCGCCAGGGCAATCCCTACAGTGTCCACCGGCAGTCTTGGCCCAAATGGGATGAAGCCATGCTGGTGCAGGAGACGCGTGAGATCCCCATCCAGGTCAACGGCAAGGTGCGTGGGCACGTCACCATCCCCACGGACGCGGACGAGGCTTTGATCCGCGAGCGGGCGCTCTCCGAACCCAACGTACAGCGTTATGTCGAGGGCCGGGAGATCGTCAAAATCATCATCCCCCGCAAGGAGCTGGTCAGCATCGTCGTCAAGTAAAACTGCATCCGCCGCCACAAGCCGGGACCCTTCTTCGAAGAAGAGCCCCGGCTTTTTGGTTGGATCGTCTTTCGCTGGGGTGGCTCACGGCCGGCGCATCCCCGGCGCCCTCAACACGTCCTCGACAGTCAACCAGTCTGTGGTGGGAAAAAGCCGGGCGATCTGAGGTGTGAAGGAGGTCGCTTTTCGCAGTACGACCTCGGGCCGGCCTTGGGCGACGATTTTTCCCTCGTCGAGCAACGCGACGCGGTCGGCGATCTCCGCCGCCAGCTCCACGTCGTGAGTGACCAGCAGAATCGCCAGGGCTTCCTCGCGCCAGCGTCGCAGCAGCTGCAGCAGACGCGCTTTGGCCGTGTAGTCCAGACCCCGCGTGGGCTCATCAAGAAGCAACGCCCCAGGGCGGGTAACCAGGATGGCGCCCAGGGCCACACGTTGGCGCTCCCCGACGCTCAGGTCACGGGGATAGCGCGCCTTCTTGTCCGCCAGCCCCAGCCTCTCCAGGAGTGCGGCGGGCTCGACGGGGGGACACTCCTGCAGGTCGTGGTTGCGCAGTGTGATCTGCAGCTCTTCCTCAACCGTCTCGGCGAAAAGCAGCGCGTTGGGGTTCTGCGGCAGATAGCCCACATCGCGGCAGATTTCGGCGACGGAGCGCCCCGCGATGGCGTGTCCTCCCACCCGGATCTGTCCTTCGTGGGGGGTGGCGAGGCCGCTCAGGGCACGCAGTAGCGTGGTCTTCCCCGCGCCATTGGGGCCCATCAGCGCGACGACTTCCCCGGCATGCACCGTCAAATCCACCTGCCGCAACACGGGCGTGCCTGCATAAGCCACGGAGACCTGGCGCATCTCCAGCACCGCCTCGCCCGTCGGGCGCGCTCTCCGGGTCGTGGGGGGCGTCGGGTGGGGGAGCCTGGCGGCGTGAGGCCGTGCGGCCTCTACACTAAGGGGAAGCGGCTGCCAATGGAGTGCCTTGCCCAGCCGACCCACCGGCGGCAACAACCCGGTGTGTGGCAGGATCTCCTCGGGACGTCCCACCTGCGGCGGTTGGCCCGCGCCGGACAGATAGACGACCCTCTCCGTTAAAGGCAGGACGCGCTCCAGGCGGTGTTCAGCCAGAACGACGGTGATCCCCAGTTCGTTCTTGAGCCTGGTGAGCAGTGTTAACACCTCGGCGGCGGCCCGTGGATCCAGCTGCGAGGTGGGTTCATCCAACGCGAGGATCTGAGGGCGCAGCGCCAACGCCGCCGCGATGGCCACGCGCTGTTGTTCACCGCCGGAGAGCGTCATCGGCGATCTGTGGCGCAAGGCGGTGAGTTCCAACCGCGCCAGCAGCTCGCCGACGCGGGCGCGCATCTCCTCACGTGGCACGGCCGCGTTTTCCAGCGCGAAGGCCAGTTCGTCTTCAACGCAGTCCATGACAAACTGACTTTCCGGGTCCTGGAATACAAATCCCACCCGCCGGCTCATGCGGTTCGGCGTGGCGAGCACAGGGTTGAGCCCCGTTACCTCTATCCGACCGCGCAGCTTGCCTCCGCTAAAGTGAGGAACGAGGCCGTTGAGGCAGCGCAGCAAAGTGGATTTCCCCGCACCCGACGGGCCGACGACGAGGGTGAAACTGCCTGCAGGTAGCGTCAACGTCGCCTCGCGTAACGCCGGGCGCTCGCGATCGGGGTACGTGTAGGTCACGCCGTTAAAAGATATCATCGCTCTTGCCTGTCGATACCGATGAAGAGGGGGGTCGCGAGCGCCAGCAGAGCGAGGCCGGTCATGAAGTTGAAGGGCGGCGCCGTTAGCGTCGGATAAGGGGTATAGGTCCGCGTTGCCGGGTCGAGAAGAACTCCCACCAGCGCCAGAAGCGCGCCGAGCGTCACCCCACTGTCTCGGAACGACCAGCGGGCGGAGCGGTAGGTGGTGCGCTCCGTCCGTCGCCCCAGCCGATAGATGAGAGCGGCGAAGAGCAGCCCGCCGGCGCCGCTGCAGGCGAGGGCGGCCGCGTCCCAGCCGGGCGTCAGCCGTAGCCACAGGCCGAGGAGCAGCAAGGCCAGGGCGGATACGAGACCCAGGCGGGTGGGAGTGTCCGGGGCAGGGGTAATAGCGACGAAGCCCCGGACGGTCAGCGCTTCAGCCAGACGGAGGGCGCGCTCCAGGCCGCCGACAAGCAGCGGCAGGAAGAGGGGCAGCCAGTCGCGCAGACCCCGCATGCGGTGACCGCGAATCGCCTGCGCTTCCCGAATCTGTTGCAGCTGGCGGCGCAACGTGGGCACAAAGGTCACGGCGATGGAGATGACCACGGCGACGGGGTAGAAAGCGCGGGGCACCAGCGCGATCAGGTCGTGGACGGAGAGGGCCAGGTCGAGGACGCGAAAGGCGGCGAAGAGCGTGGTAAGGAGCAGGCCGTTGAGCGCGCCGTAGACCAGGGCTTCGGCGGTGAGGGGGCCGCCGAGCAGCGGCAGTCCCGCGGGCAGACGGTACAGCACCGTCGTGCCGACGTGGGCCGTGAGGAGGTTGAACATCGCGGTCGTGGGGATGACGTAGGCGGCAAAGCGCAGCGTGCCCCCCGCGCTGGAGGGCGCCAGGGCCTTTGTCAACAGTGTGTAGCTCCCTAACAGCAGCAGCAGGTAGAGGGGATTGCGCGTGAACACGGCAGCCGTCGCCGCGCCGAGAACCCAGATCACCCAGGCGAGATAGTGCAGGCGCATCAGGTGGGGTCGTAGATAAAAGTAAACCGCCGGTGGAAGCGCCGCAGCGTGCGCAGGGTGGCCCGTCCGAAGAGCAGCATCAGGGCGACGTTGCCTCCGGCGCGCGCCACGTCCCAGGCGAGGGACGTGGCGGCGTAGAAAAGCGCGTAGCGGCGCAGGGTCTGGGTGAACGTCAAACCCGCTCGCCAGGCCTGGTCGCCCAGCCCCACGGCGAAAGGCCAGAACCAGAGGTTGGACAGTGCTCCGTAGAGCAGGCCCCACAGCGCGACAAAGAGTGTGAGCAGGAGAATCTCGGTCCGCCCGCTGAGGGGCAGACGGCGCAGTAGCTCTGTGGACAGTCCTACCCAGCCGGTGATCAGCATTTGATAGGGCAACCACGGCCCAATGCCCCCGGTGATCAAGGCGGAGACCAGGAGCGTCAAGGAGCCCATGAGAAAGCCGAATCTGCCGCCGTAAACGTAGCCCGCCAGGGTGATCAAAAAGAAGACAGGGCTGAATCCCCCCGGGCCGGGCAAGGCCGTTTCGGCGAAACGCAAGACGGCGTTGATGGCGACCAGTACGCCGAGCAGGGCTACAAATCGGGCGCCGCCGACCACCTCTCCCTGGATTTCCAACAAGAGCGCAGCGACGCAGAGTAGCAGCAGCAACGCCGTGAAAAGGGCGGTGTCCTGGCGCGCCTCAACCTGGGGAGCAAGAAAAGGGAAAAACAGGGTCAAGCCGCCCACCAGGTTGACCAAACCGTAGACGGCCCATTGGAGCAGACGGTGCATCTTCATGGGCAGCGCGGTTCTTTGCCCTGGGGTGAGATGAGGAGAAGCCGGCAGGAAAGGCGGAGACTCATCCCTCTTCAGCCCGCGGCAGTGTAAAGCCAAAGGTACTGCCCTGCCCCGGTGCGCTTTTGACCCACACCTCCCCGTCGAGTTTTTCCACGATCCGATAGACGATGGAAAGACCCAGGCCATAGCCTTTGGTGTTGACCTTATCCAGGTTGGTAAAGGGCACGAAGAGCCGCGCTTGTTCCTCCTCGCTGAGCCCGGGACCATGGTCACGGACCCAAAAGGAGACCCGGTCGTCGTCGCGCGGCGTCCCGCCCAGCTCGACGTGGGGTCGTTTCCCTCCGTACTTGAGGGCGTTGCTGAGGTAATTGACCCAGACCTCCTCGATCCATGGGCCGTATCCCAACGCTTTGGGCCACGTTTCCGGCACCTCGATGCGCGCCTGCATGCGTGTGGCAAGGGGTTGAATCCGCTCCAGGGCCTCCGCCACGATAGTGTCCATGTTCAGAGGAGAAAGTTGGACTACCTCTTTGCGCAGCTCTGCCAGGAGCAGCAGCTCGTCGATGATGCTTGCCATTTTGCGACTGCTGCGGCGGATGGTCTGGAGATATTCTCGCCGCTGTGAGGCCTCGACCTCGTCCTCCATCTCGTACAGAACGTCGGCATAGCCGATGACGTGGGTCAGCGGCGCCTTGAGGTCGTGGGCTACCGTGTGGGCGAAGGCCTCTAACTCGCGGTTGCTTACCTCCAGTTCGGCGCTGCGCCGGCGCAAAGCCTCTACCAGACGGGCGTTGTCGATAGCAATGGCTGCCGAGGCTCCCAGCGCTTCCAGCAACGTCAGGTCCGAGGGTTTAAACCGATTGACGGTGGTGTCCAGGGCCTGGATCACGCCGATGACCTTATCCTGGACGCGGAGAGGGACGCTGACGATGGAGCGCAACGCCAGACCGGTCTCCGCGTCTACGCCGCTGAAGTGTCGGTCGTCTGCCATGACGTCGTTCACGTTGAGGCTCTTGCCCGAGGTGGCCACGGCGCCAACGATCCCTTCGCCCTTGGGCAGGCGCCACCCCACGACCAGCTCCTTTTTGGGCCCGGTGGCCTGACGACAGACCAGCTCTTCTGTCTCGGGGTCGATTAACCAGATGGAGCACGCCACGACGCCCATGAGTTTGCGTACCTCTTCCAAAACGGTCGCCAGTACCTCGTTCGAGTCCAGGCTGGCGCTGAAGGCGCGACCCGCCTGATTGAGGAGCGCCAGCTCCAGGTTACGGCGCTGCAGGGTCCGTTTCGCGCGTTCCGCCGCATTGACGTTCCACAGGTTCAAGAGGATTTCGCCATGGGCAGTCGCCTCGGGCGGAAGGGAGAGTGCCCGCAGATGAAAGAGCAATCGGCTGCCATCCGTGTGCCGGAAGTGCCACTGCAGCTCGCGGGGATCGGTGGGGGGAGGGGGCGTCGCCAGCAGCGCAGAGAGCCCCTCCTGATCCTCCGCCACGAGAAGAGAAACCAGCGGTTGATTTACCAGGAAGCCGGGCTCCAGACCGAGATTGCGTTCCAGATGGGGGTTGGCATATACGATGACGCCCGCGGCGTTTACAACGGCTACGCCGCAGGTTGCGTAATCTGCCAGTGCTTTCCACATACTTTGATAATCCCCTAGGCGGTCTGGAGATGCAGGGTGGGATGTCATCTCCTGCAGGGTGTCAAACAGTCCCGATCCAGGTAAGTATACTATGACACTTTGACGTTGGCAATTTTAATACTTCCCCTCTTGAGTGGGGGCGACAAGCAGATTTTCGAACTTCGAGCAGGTACCAAAAAGTTCGTCGTCAGGCGCGGAATGCAGTGGAGTGCCGGGTCGGACTACCGGGTCGCCGCGCCGGATGAGGCGTGAGAGAAGCGCCGATTTTGCATAGAGCCGGCGCTTCTCTCGTGGGCGCCCCAGAGCGGGAGACGGCGTGCTTTAGATCTGCCCCTTCAGGCCGCGCAGCACCCGCTCGACAGTGAAGGGGAAGCGGTTGTGCCAGACGCCCGTAGCGTGACGCACGGCGTGGTGAACGGCGGCTGCCACAGGAAGAAAGGGCATCTCCGCCATGCCGCGCGCGCCCCAGGGCCCTTTTTCCTCTGCGTTCTCGATAATGATGGCTTCCATCTTCTCCGGGATGTCCGCTATGCTCGGCACAAGATACTTTCCCATGTCGTCGCTGAGCGTGTAGCCATCTTTCTGGACGAAGTTCTCCGTGGTCGCCCAGCCCAGCCCCTGGACCACTCCACCCTCAATCTGGCCTTCCAGCATACGGGGGTTGATAGCCTTTCCCACGTCGTTGGCACAGACGACGTGGGGAAAAGTGTACTCGCCGGTCTCGATGTCCACAACCATGTCCACGCCGATGGCGGCATAACCATAGGAGAAGTTGGGGTCGCCGTAGCCGGTTTCCGGGTCTATCTGGGTGGTCTTGGGCGCCAGATAGGTATATTCGCCTTTGGCGGGTCGTTCCTCGTCGCGCCACTTTTCCAGGGCGATTCGGGCAGCGCCCCGAATGGCGTTGCCGATCATAAACGTCATCCGAGAGGCAGAACATGAGCCCGCGCTCTTGGTCACCGCCGTGTCGGCGTCCTCCACACGCACCTTATCCAGGGGTACATTGAGCGCTTCGGCTGCCATCTGTTTAATCACCGTACGCGCACCCTGGCCCACATCTGAGCTGGCAGCGAAAACCAACACCTCCTCGATCTCCGCACCTCCGCGCAGCTCGATACCGGCCCAGGCGTTCTCCTGATAGCCGAAGGAGTAGCCGACGTTCTTAAACCCCAATGCGATACCCAGGCCGCGTCTCAGATGAGGCCCGGGATGCTCAACGCGCGGGGCGACCCAGCCGACGTCGGTCTGGCGCCAGCCCAGAGACTTCGCCACCGCGATCAAAGTGTCCTTGAGCCCCCGGGGGTCTTCAGGCAGAGGTTTCCCCCACGGCATCGCTTCCGCATCCACAACCACGTTGCGCAAGCGCAGCTCCACCGGATCGATCTCCAGCGCTTCGGCCAGCTTGTTCATCTGCGATTCAGCGATGAAGTTTCCCTGTGGCGCTCCAAAGCCACGGAACGCTCCGCTGGGGATGTTGTTGGTGTAGACGCCGTAGACAACGGTCTTGACGTTGGGAATGCGATAGGGTCCGTTGACGGTGAGCAGCAGGTTGCCCAGGACCTTGTTGGTGGTGTAAACGTAGGCACCCGCGTCGGCGATGACTTCGGTCTCGGCGGCGAGCAGCCGGCCCTCGGCATCGGCAGCCCAACGCGCGTGGGCGAAGACGCGATGGCGCTTGTGATGCCCGATCATGGATTCCTCACGTGACCAGACGACTTTGATGGGCCGCCGCAACTTCCACACCGCCAGCGCCAACACAATCTGGACGGACATATCCTCCCGACCGCCAAAGGCTCCGCCGACAGCGGGGATGATGACGCGGATTTGTTCCTCCGGCAGGTCGAGAGCGTGAGCGATCTGGCGGCGATCCTCGTGAGCCCACTGGGTGCCGACGACAAGGGTAATGCGGCCTTGCTCGTCGATGTGGCCTAAGCCCGCCTCCGGCTGCAGGAAGATGTGCTCCTGGCTCGGAACGACGTAATCGGCTTCAACCACGGCCGCGGCCTCCTCCCAAACGGCCTCCACGTCACCCCGCCGGATGCGGTGGCGCGAGGCGATGTTGCCTTCAAACACCAGCTCGGGATGGATATCGATGCCGGGATAAGGGGGATGTAAGCGCGGTGCCTCCTCCCGGATGGCGTCGCGGGGGTCGTCGATCACGGGCAGATCTTCATACGTGACATGGATCTTATCCCGTGCCTCCACAGCGGCCTCCTCGGTCTCAGCAACGACGACGGCCACCTGATCTCCCACAAAGCGCACAACGTCGGCACCCTCTCGACCGCTGCCCGGGCCGCAGAGGACGGGTTGATCGGGGTATTGCAGCCCGTATTCGTTGACAGGCACATCCGCCGCTGTGAAAACGGCCACACAGCCGGGTACCTGCTGCGCCTCGCGCACGTCGATGTCCACCACCCGCGCGTGAGGACGTTTTGCAAAGAGGATTTTCATGTAAAGCTGGTCCTCCATGTCAAAGTCACCCGGATATCTGGCTTCTCCGGTGACTTTGGCGTGGGCGTCGGTGCGAAGCACCGCTTTTCCAACGTACTTGCTTTTCATATTCTTCCTTCTCCTTCGTGCCTCAGATGCGTATAAAAAGGGACACGTTCCCCTTTATAAGTTTGATGATTGTATCAGGGCTGAGGGATCGTTTGTTTTCCCGGTCGATTAGGTTTACATGAGTGTCCTCGCCCAAAGCCAACCTCGCGCGGGGCTCGCACGGTTTCTGGCCCCTCCGGTCGTGGCACTTGTGGGCATGAGCGTGGCCATGACTAGCCGTCCTCCGCTTCTAAGTTCACCCCTGCTTGAAAGCGGGCCAAGATGTCCTCGGCATGTCCCCCGGTCTCCAGCGTCAAGATGCGACGCAGCACCGCCACCGTCGTCGCGTAGGTGGGATCCATGCCGTAATAGGAGAGGTTACGGGCCAGGCTCCTCCCTTTTGTGATGGGAGTATCCGAAGCGTAGTGCAAAATGCCGATCTCAAAGGGGATGGGGTAGAGGTTCACGATCTCCTCGGTGGGATAGCGGCGTGGTCGGATGAACTCGTAGACGCCTGAAAGGTAGGGACCGGCTTCCATCTCGGCGTCTGTGTAGCCGGCGTTTAAAAAGCCCTTCATATAGGGCTCGTTCTGCAAGAACGTGCCGCGCACGGTGATGGCGCGTTGATTGTCTAACACGTCGCCGTAGACCAGGTACCGAGCCACGTCGGCGGCGCGGAAGACGTTGTTGAAAAGGTAGGTGTTCTTTGAGTGCTCGTCGTAGACCACGTTGGGGATGAGGACGTCGCCGATCCGGCCGTTCAGGGTGGCGGCTTTGCCGATGATGTAGAGGCCGCGCAAGGCCCCCGCACTGGCCGCGACGCGCGTCAACAGGTGATAAGCGGCGAAACCCAGGGGATAATCGATGTTCAAGATCAGCGCCGGACTCTCTGCCAGACGCTCCAACGGCAGGTCCTGGAGACGGGGATCCACGTCCTCTGGAACCAGTTTGGAGAGCTCGATCACCTGCGCTTCCAGGTCAAAAGTCTGGCTGCTGGGGATGCGCGTCATGCCGTGCCGGGCCTCATAGATGTGACGCTTCTCCAGGAGCGTCGCACCCGCCGGGGTGGAGAGGTACTTTTTCAAGGCGTAATAGAGGAAGTTTGAGCGGTCGCTGAGCACCTCACCGCGCTCGATGCGCTCCGCTTCCTCTCGAAGGTCCCTGGGCGCCTGGGTCTCCAGATACTCGCGCAGGTCGCTCTCGTGCCGCAGCGCAAATCCACTGAGCATGTTGACCACGCTATGGGTATTGCTGGAGACGAAGTAGACCGGGCGGTTGGAGAGATCGAGGGGTGCGTTGTCCGTCACATGCCACCACCAGCGCTGGGTGGCGCGCCGGTAGTCCACGTAGGAGCCGGCCAGGAGCCGCACCGCCAGGCGCATGCGCTTTTGCGCCATGCTTGCCAGCAGATAGGGGAATTTATCGCCCCAGGCGCTGACCATTTGCGTCCAGTGCTGCGGTGAGAGCTCCAACGTCTGCAGTAAGTCGGCCTGGAGCGTCGCGTCCGCTTCTCCCGTCTCCATCCACGTGCTCAGGCGTTCCCCCAGCCCGCGTTGAAGCGACAGCAGATAGTGAACCTTATTCCATTCGATCTGGAACGCGGTGAGAATGGAGATGATGTCATCCACGTCCGAGATGCTGGCGATATAGGCCGCCAGGGTCTCGTCGCCGTCGTAGAGCATGCGGCGCCGTCGGCCCGGAGCGGAGACCGGTTCCCAGCTCTCGATTTCCTTGTAGCCGCGTTGGCGGAAGATCTCTTCCGTCTGGCCCATCACCACCAGGCGGACGTGGCGGATGCACAAGGGCAGACGCAGGCTGCTGTAGACCAATGCGGAGACGTCGGGCGTCTCCGCTCCTGCTTTGGGATGCAGAACGGAGCGCATGCGTGTATGAGTGCCCTCCAACGTGCGGATCTGAACCTCCTGGGTGGTGCGCAGGAGGGAGTAGTAGGTGCGCATGTAGAGGGTCAGGCTGTCTGAGCCTTCCGTCGGCACGGTGCGTTTCATGGTCGCTTATCCGTCTGGGGGGATGTTGAGAACCTGCCGAAGCGTTCTCCAGGCGTCCAACGTGAGGGGTATCATGGGCTACTTTCGCATCCGTTCGGCCGCGGCTTCGACGGCCCGGATGATCTTGTAGTAACCGGTGCAGCGGCAGATGTTCCCGCTCAACGCCGTCTCGATTTGAGCTCGGGAGGGATGCGTGTGCTCTTTCAAGAGGTTGGCAGCGCTCATCACGAAGCCGGGCGTGCAATAGCCACATTGTACGGCGTCCTCCTCGATAAAGGCCTCCTGAATCGGATGCAGCTCCCCATCTTTACTTAATCCTTCGACGGTGACAACGTTGGCACCATGCGCACGGGGCGCCGGTGTCAGGCAGGCGAGGATGGACATGCCGTCGAGCCAGACGGTACAGGCGCCGCACTCTCCGGCCTCGCACCCGTTCTTGGTCCCCGTCAGCCCCAGGTCGTCGCGCAGCATGTGCACCAGGGTTTTACCGTTGGCGCCGTGCACCATGACGTTTTCGCCATTGACGGTGCATTGGATGGGTTCATCGCCGTGGGCGTGATGGGCAATGGTAGCGCCGGAGAGGCGCGGACGGGAGCGCGAGTTGCCCCATAAACGCACCATCTCCTGGGGGCGGGGGAGGTCCAGACGCTCGTTCCCGTTCATCAGCTGCTGGAGTCCACGTCGGACCAGGGTGACGGTCTCCTCGTCGCGGAACCAGGCGGAGCCGCGCACGTCGTCGATGGGATGCGTCGCCTGCAGAGCCAGGCGCGCGGCTTCGGCGATGCGTTCCTCGGTCAGGCCCCGTCCCACCAGCGCCGCCTCCGTCTCCGTGGCCCGGACGATGGTGGGAGCTACGGCCCCCAGCGCGACACGGGCCTCGGTCACTTTGCCCCGCGCCAGGGTCAGCACCAGGGCCACATTGACGGACGCCAGGGAGAGCGCCTTGCGTGGGCGCAGTTTCAAGTAGATTCCACGCTGATGTTCACCCAGCGCCGGAAAGGCGACATCGGTCAGGATCTCGTCGGGCCGCATGACGTTACAGCGGACGCCGGTACAGAAGTTGGAGAGGGGGAGTTCTCGCTCGCCGCTCAGGCTGCGGAGCGTCACCCGGGCGTTCAGTGCCTGCAACGCCGTGATGGTGTCATTGGCCGGCGTGGCCGTGACCAGGTTGCCGGCGATCGTTCCCCGGTTGCGCAGCTGCGGTGCGCCGACGCCCCAACAAGCCTGCGCCAGCGGCAGTGCCCGCTCCTGAATCAGTGGGGACGCTGCGGCCTGGGCATGGGTCACCCGAGGTCCGATGTGGATGAGGCCCTCGTCGTCCAGCGTGATCTCATCCAGGCCGCCGATGCGCGTCACGTCGATGAGCACGGAGGGGGCGCGCAACCCGTTCCTGATCTCCAACACCAGGTCGGTGCCGCCGGCCACGATCCGCGCTCGTTCGGCGTTATCGGCCAACAGCTTCAGGGCGTCCTCGAGAGAAGTCGCCGTGTAATAGACATCCCAAAGTGCCATAGTTTATTTACTCCTTACGTTAGTTATGTTGAGGCAACCGCTTAAAAAGCGCATGTCACCCCGGCGGCTACACGTATCTTGTGCAGACGTCAGGGATCGGCGCGTTTGACTTCACGCACAGTGTAGAGCGGTCGGCGACGCACCTCGTCGTAGATACGGCCGACGTACTCGCCCAGGATGCCCAGGATCCAAAGCTGCACGCCTCCGCCGAACAACACCAGACTGGCGGTCAGTCCCTGGCCGGCCAACGGTGCGCGTCCGTTCAACCGCAGGATCAACAACACTAACGCCAGCACGAAGCCCGCCAGGGTGAAGAGAGACCCCGCCCAGGTCGCCAGTTTAAGAGGCAAGAACGAAAAGCCGGTGATGGCGTCGAGGGCCAGGCGGAACATCTTGGGGAACGAATACTTGGTCTCTCCGGCGGCGCGCGCTCGCCGGTGGTAAGGTACGCCGATTTGACGGAAGCCCACCCAGGCGACCATGGCCCGCACGAAGCGGTGTTTTTCCCGCATGTGCCCCATCACATCGACGACCTTGCGATCCAGGAGACGGAAGTCCCCGGCCTCCATGGGGATGGTTACGTCGGTCAGCGCCTGGATCAATCGATAGAAGAGCCGCGCCGTCGCCAGCTTGAACCACGTTTCGCCCTCACGCTCCGTGCGTACGGCGTAAACGACCTCGTAACCTTCACGCCACTTCTCTATGAGATCGGCGATGACCTCCGGCGGATCCTGCAGGTCGGTGTCGATGATCGTCACGGCCTCCCCCTGCGCGTGATCCATGCCGGCGGTGATGGCGATTTGATGCCCGAAGTTACGGGCGAAGTGCACCACTACCACGTGCTCAGGATCCTGAGCGTGGAGTGCGTCCAAAATCTCGGGCGTGCGATCCGTGCTGCCGTCGTTGACCAGCACCACTTCCCAGGGCTCGCCCAATGCCTCCATCACCTCGTGAACACGCGCGTAGAACTGCGAGATCAGAATTTCCTCATTGTAAACGGGACCGACAATGGAAAAACGTGGATTCATCACCGTCTCTGTCCTCCAGAGCATCCATATTCAGGTTCATACGTAGTGTTATAAAAGTATACCTTCGCCCTGTCTGGATGCAACCGGGCGTAGGATAGAGCAAACGAAGCCCCTCCAGGGTGGTTCAAACGCCATAGGCGGCTTCCCCACGGAGGACGTTTTCAGCGGCGGACTCGCTTCGAAATCCCTGATAGTCTCGCCTGAGCGTTGGAGGCTGCGGCGGGAAGGGGATACGCTCGAGGAGATGTGCACTTGACGAGAATAAAGTTTTGCGTATAATAAGGGTGTTGATCCTCGGTAGCTCAATGGAAGAGCGACCGGCTGTTAACCGGTTGGTTGCTGGTTCGAGTCCAGCCCGAGGAGCCTGGATGCTGGAAGCGGCCTGGAAGGCCGCGTATCGATCGCTTGCGGCCCGGCCTTTGTGCCGGGCGCTTGTGTTTTTAGGGGATAGAGAGCTTTGGTCCTGCCGACGTGCCTTCCACTCTGAAATGACGGTATGAGCCTTGAATGAGATGCTATCATACACACAATCACCGGAATCGCACCCTGGATGTCTTGTGGGCCGTCTTTCAGGTAAAGCCCGCCGGCGCGGTTGAGTTGCCGCGGCCCGTGTGAACTGCGCGATGCACGGAATATGTCCGCCGGTCGGATAAACCGAAACTTACACTTTTGTGAACTCTTGGCGGGTTTCAGGTATAATGGTATCTGAGTTGAGGGTCATGTTTAGCCTCCTGGTGTTATGTTGATTTTTACTGATTTGAAATGCAGCTGTTTCCATATCTTATACCCTAAAGGAGAGGAAAGATGAATTTGACCACAGAAGAATTCAAGAATTGTACGTTGGTACGCGTTGAAGGGCGCATCGACAGCCAGACAGCCCCGAGGCTGGAAACGGTTCTGAAATCCATCATGGACAAAGGCCAGTACAAAATTGTGCTGGACATGAGCGCCGTGGAATTTACATCCAGCGCCGGCCTGCGTGTGCTGGTGAGCGCGCAAAAGAAGTGCAAGCAGCTCAACCGGGGTGAGATCGTCTTAGCCGCCGTCCCCGAGCGCATTCAGGAAGCGTTGGATCTGGCCGGGCTTATCCCGATTTTTCGCATCACCGAGGATGTCGTCCACGCGGTGGGGAACATCTGATCGCGGCTGCGAAGCCGGTCCGCAAGAATCGCGAGCACATGATGAAAAAAACACGACGGGTGACCTTTGCCGCCCTTTTTGAAAACCTCGCGACGATTGATGCGTTGGCTGCAGAAGCGGCCGCGGCGGCGGGGTTGGGGGCGCAAGCCCGTCATGGGGTGGAGATGGCCGTCGACGAAGCCTGTGCCAATATCATCGAGCACGCCTACGGGGGAGAGTCACCCGACGCCGTGATCGAGTACGCACATGAGATCCAGAAGGATCGTCTGGTCATCACGCTCCGCGATTACGGAAAGCCCTTCGACCCCGCCTGCGTGCCTGAGCCTGACCTCTCCTCCGATATCGAGGAGCGCGACGTCGGCGGCTTGGGGCTTTACTTTATGTGTCATCTAATGGATGAGGTCACCTTCCACTTCTCTCCCGAAAACGGCAACGTGCTCATGATGGTGAAGTACAAACCGGCAGACGAAGAGCACAAGAATCCTGAGCATGAAGACGCGGTTGCTTGAGATTGTCCACCGGTTTTTCCCAGAGATCAGGTCTTTGGGAGCGCGAGAGCGCACCTACAGTTTAGCCGATGTGGTGGGCGTACTCTACGCGACACCGTTGGTTGTCGCCGGGCTGATCTGGCTGCTCGCCATCACCGACGTAAGCCTCTTTATCGACACCTGGCCTGTCCTCCTGCTGTTGCTGGGGCTGCTCTTTGTCTTCGAGCAGCTCGATTTTTTCGTCTTCGTCGAGGTTACGCCCGGCATCTACGCGGATTGGCGTTGGTCGCTCTGGAGCGTCATCACCTGGTCGGGTGTGCTGATCTTCGGCCCCACGGCCCTCTGGCTGACAACGTTCTGGCGCACGGTAGCCTTCCTCCGCAAGTGGTGGCGCGCCAAAGCCAAGGACTGGCGCTGGAATATCTCGCGGAATTTCGTCATCGACGTGACATCGGTGACCTTCAACGGGCTCATCGCCCTCCGCCTCTATCAACGGTGGGGAGGCACGTTACCGCTACCGGGTTTAGAGCTGCCGGTACTGTTGCCGGCGTTATATGCCATGCTCGCCTGGCTGGCGCTCTCTGTGTTGCTCTGGACCCCCCTGTTGGCTCTCTTCAGCATCTCGGAGCCGTTTGCATGGGCCCGAAGCCCCTGGATCACGTTCTTCCGCTACATGGGGCTGACCATGGGCTGGCATCTGCTCGTGGACCCTTTTGCCGTTCTGGCCGCGGGTCTCTACGCCGAGCACGGGATAGGTGGCTATCTGCTTTTCATCCTGACCCTACTCCTGGCCGGACTGTTGGCTCATCAACTGAGTCAGGCCGTCGAGCGCAGTCAGCTGCGCTCGCGGGAGTTGGAGAAATTGGAACGTCTAGGCCGCGCGCTCCTCAACATGTCGCCGGACGCTTCACAGCTCGCTGGGGTGTTGGAAACCCACCTTTGCAATATGTTCCCCTACGGGCAAATCGAGATCCGTTGTTTCCCCGAGCGCACGTTGCTGCACACGCCGGAGGACTGGCCCCCTGTCTCTGAAGACGCCTGGTCGTGGTTGCACGCCGCCGCTGAAGTCCACGTCTTCAAACCCGGTACAACGACGCCCTGGGCGGAGGTGCTGGAGCACAAAGCCGTGATCCTGGCTCCTATCGTGACTCAAGAAAGCCCTGAGCCGCTGGGCGGGATCTATCTGGCCCGTTACCGGGATACCCACGGTATCACCAACTTGCTGCCGGCCGTGCAGACGCTGGCAGCGCAGATTGCCTCCGCACTGCAACAAGCCCAAGCTTACAAGCAGACCCTGGCTCTGCAAAAGGCGGAACAGGAGCTGCGGGTCGCGGGACAGATTCAAGCCAGCTTCCTGCCCCGGAGACTGCCGGAGATCCCCGGCTGGCAGTTAGCGGCCACCCTCCATCCGGCCCGTGAGACCTCCGGCGACTTCTACGACGTTATTCCCCTCCCCAACGGTCGCTTTGGGCTCTTGATCGCCGACGTGGCGGATAAAGGCACCGGCGCCGCCCTCTACATGGCCCTCAGTCGCACTCTTTTGCGCACCTACGCCCTGCAATACCATACACGGCCCGATTACGTCCTGCGCGTCGCCAATCGACGTATCCTCATGGACACCGATACCGATCTCTTCGTCACCGTCTTCTACGGCGTACTGGACCCCCCCACGGGTCAACTCCAGTACGGGAACGCCGGACACATGCCACCCTACGTGCTGCGGCCCGGAAACCCGACACCTCCCCAGGCGCTGACCCGTACGGGCATGCCGTTGGGTCTCTTCGAAGGGGAGAGTTGGGAGCAGAAAGAGATCACTCTGAAAGCCGGAGATACCTTGCTGCTCTACACCGACGGCATCACCGACGCGGAAAACGCTGACGGAGACTTCTTTGGCCGCCAACGCCTGCTCCGCTCGGCCTGCGCTCATCTCGGCGCTTCGGCCCCCGTGTTTCAGGCGGCGCTGTTCTCGGATCTCCACGCCTTCGTGGGAGACAGCGTGCAATTCGACGATATTACCCTGATGGTGCTCACCCATCAACCTGCGGAAGAGCGCTCGGAATCCTGAGTCGCTACGACAAAACAGTGAACGGTTGATGCCGCTGAAATAACACAGAAAAATCGGAGTTCTCCAAAACTCACCCCTGCGTGTAGAAGAATTCGCGGTCAAAACCACCCGAGATAGGGGCTGGCCGACCAGAAATCCGATTTTTCTCACCTTTTCAGTAGGGTCAAAAACTGAACTGCTCAGATAGTTACCCGGAAAGGACACCCTATGAACATCTTGGTCACCGGCGGCGCCGGTTACATCGGCAGCCACACTTGTGTGGAGCTGTTAGAGGCGGGACATGAGGTCATTGTTGTAGACAATCTCGTCAACAGCAAGCAAGAAGCGTTGCGCCGTGTACAGGCGCTGACCGGACGTCCGCTCACCTTTCACAAAGTCGATCTGCGGGACGCGCCAGCCCTGGACGCGGTCTTCGCCGCCACTCCCATCGACGCCGTCATTCACTTCGCCGGCCTCAAGGCGGTGGGCGAGTCTGTGGAAAAGCCGCTTGAATACTACCACAACAACGTCAGCGGCACGTTGATTCTGTGCGATGTGATGCACCGACACGGAGTCCACGACATCGTCTTCAGCTCCTCCGCCACGGTCTACGGGGATCCTGACAGCGTGCCCATCCCGGAGGATGCGCCGCTGCGCCCCACCAATCCCTATGGGCGCACCAAATGGATGATCGAGGAGATCCTGCGTGATCTGCAACGGGCCCATCCGGTCTGGAACGTGGCGTTGTTGCGCTACTTCAATCCGGTGGGCGCTCATCCCAGCGGGCGCATCGGGGAAGACCCCACCGGCATCCCCAACAACCTCTTCCCCTACATCGCTCAGGTGGCCGTGGGCAAGCTCGACGCGCTTAAGGTCTTCGGCAACGATTACCCCACCCCCGACGGGACCGGCGTCCGCGACTACATCCACGTCGTAGATCTGGCCGTGGGACACCTGCGGGCACTGGACAGACTGCGCAGTGCGCCCGGTGTGGTGACCTACAACCTGGGTCGAGGCGAGGGTTACAGCGTGCTGGACGTCGTCAATGCCTTCGAGCACGTCTCAGGACAACCGATCCCCTATCGGATCACCGCCCGACGGCCTGGCGACGTGGCGATCAGCTATGCGGACCCACGCAAGGCCGAACGCGAGTTGGGCTGGAAGGCGGAGCGCGATCTCGAAGCGATGTGCGCCGACGCCTGGCGTTGGCAATCCACTAACCCCAACGGCTACACCGAAGCGCCGGCGAAGGAGAGACCCGCATGAACCCCAAGATCACCCTCGTCATCATGGCCGCCGGTATGGGCAGCCGTTATGGTGGGTTGAAACAGCTGGACCCCGTGGGCCCCCATGGAGAGCTGCTCATCGAGTACGCCGTCTACGATGCGCTGCGCACCGGTTTCGACAAAGTGGTCTTTGTCATCAAACCATCCATTGAAGCGGACTTCCGCGCCCGGATCGGACGGGCGGTGGAGGCACGTTGTGAGACCCGTTACGTTTACCAGCGCCTGGACGATCTGCCCAGGGGCTTCAGTGTTCCCCCGGGGCGGAAGAAGCCCTGGGGCACCGGCCACGCCGCGCTGAGCTGTCGGCATAGCGTCGCCGAGCCCTGCGCTATCCTCAACGCCGACGACTTCTACGGTGCTTCTGCCTACCGGCTCCTCGCCGATCACCTGCGTCTGGCGCAGGACACCGAGACGAGCTATGATTACTGTATGGTCGGCTACAAGCTAAAGAACACTCTGAGCGAGCACGGTTACGTCTCCCGAGGCGTCTGTCGTGTTGATGCAGAAGGTTATCTGCTCGACGTGCGGGAGCGCACACATATTCAGCGTCTTGACGACGCGATCTGCTATACGGAGGACGGTGAGACCTGGACCGCCCTCCCCGAGGAGACCCTCGTCTCCATGAACATGTGGGGATTCACCCCCAGCCTCTTTGGAGAACTGGAAACGCGCTTCAAGGCGTTCCTGGAAAGAGAAAGGGGGCGCATCGACCAGGCCGAGTTCTTCCTGCCCAATGTGGTGGGTGATCTGATCAAAGAGGGCCGCGCGCGGGTCAGGGTGCTGACCACCGACGAGCGCTGGTTTGGTGTGACCTATCACGAGGACAAAGCCTGGGTCAAAGACTCCATCCGTGCCCGCATCGAAGCGGGCCTCTACCCGGCGCGGCTTTGGGAGGAAGGATCATGAATCACAACCTGGCGGACATCGCTCCTCACTTTCGTCTCGACGGACGCTATCTGGAGGCCCATCCCTACGGCTACGGCCACATCAACGACACCTACGCCGTCTACGTTTACCGGAACGGTGAGGTGCGGCGTTACATCCTCCAGCGTATCAACGACTACGTCTTCAAAGAGCCCGAGGCGCTTATGGAGAACATCGTCCGCGTCACGCATCATCTGCGGGAGAAGATCCAGCGCTCCGGCGGGGATGTGGAGCGCGAGACGCTCAATGTCGTTCCCACTACGACGGGAGAGACTTTCTATCGCAGCCCGGACGGGGCGTACTGGCGCGCTTACCTCTTCATTGAGGGCGCACAGACATATCAAAACGTGGTGGATATGACCCACGTCTACAACGCGGCGAAGGCCTTCGGACGTTTTCAGGCCGCGCTAAGCGATTTCCCCACCGAAGAGCTCCACGAGGTGATCCCCGATTTTCATCACACACGCAAGCGCTTTGAGACCTTTGTAAAGGCGCTGGACGAGGATCGTGTGAACCGCGCTCACGTCGTGCGCGAGGAGATCACGTTCATCGAGGCGCGGGCGGAGGAGACCTCGGTGCTGGTGGATCTACGGGCCCAAAGGGAGCTGCCCCGGCGCGTCACCCACAACGACACCAAGTTCAACAACGTGATGATCGACAACGAGACGGGCAAGGGCATTTGTGTCATCGATCTGGACACGGTGATGCCGGGCCTGGCGCTCTACGACTTCGGTGACGCCGTGCGCTCCGCCACCAACGCGGGCGCCGAGGACGAGCGCGATCTCTCCAAGGTGTACGTCGACCTCGACGTCTACGAGCATCTGACCCGCGGCTATCTCGACGCGGCCTGCGAGTTCCTCACGCCGACGGAGATCGAATATCTGCCCTTCGCGGCCAAACTCATGACCTTTGAAAACGCCATCCGCTTTCTCACCGATTACCTGCAGGGGGACGTCTATTACAAGATCCACCGGGAGCACCAGAACCTCGACCGCTGCCGCGCGCACCTGCAGCTGGTGCGGGACATGGAAGCCCACTTCGAGGAGTTGCAAGCCGTCGTCAGGCGATACGCCGGGATACCCTGACGTCGCGGGTTAGGGATCCGCGCCCGCCATTCTCGCAGCGCACGGGCAGGGCCGTGCCCTTCTCCGCCCTCCGGCGCTCTTTTCATTTACCCTGCCGTCTTCATGACTGGTCATTGTACTTCAACAAGGTATAATGTAATTGTCGAGGCGCCTCTTCGGGAATACGCCGGCTGCGATCACACGGAGCGCCATAAAAGAGGGAGAAGAGATACCGAGTACCTTAACGGGTGCGCGAGGAGCTGGGGGACGAGGCCTGGGCTCTCCTTGTTGCTTGAGCATGTTACAGGGCTCGTAGGTAGCCACGAAGCCCTGCACTTCATGTGGGCTGAACCTTTAGGCGGAGTGGCATCGGACAGCATAGGACGGCACTCCCCTGCGTTCTGACTACGAACGGGTGACTCTACTGAAAAAAGGTTTTTCAGTAGAGAAAGGGATACTATATGTTGTGGTTGGGCTGCGCCCAACCACAACATATACCCCATATTTTTCTTTGGCTGACCCTTTTTTCAGGGCCGCCAACGGGTATACTCGAAAACGGCAACCGCCATCTTGGCGAGGTACATCTCTGTTTCAAGGGGATGCATCAACGTTTCGACGAGATGAATGGTACAGACGCGCCGACTCATCGAGCCCTTGACATTTTTGGGAGTGTGAAGCGCGCTGTGGGCCATCGGGCAAGGCCTGGTATCCGGTCCAGAAGGTCCGCAAAGGGGAAAACATGAAACTTCAACGGCAGGAGATGTTGATCGCCGCACTGTTTTTTTTAATCGGGCCGCTGTTGGTGAGGCTCACGTCACCGGCTCGGGCCACCATCACCTGGGAGACGGCCAGCGAGGTGGACACAGCCGGTTTTCACCTCTATCGTGCGACACCGCCCGATCCCTCCTTTGAGCGTATCACGTCCACGCCGATCCCCGCTCAAGGCGATCCCCTCACCGGCGCCGAGTACCGTTATCAGGATAAGAACGTGCGCTGGGGCGCGCGCTATCGCTATCAATTGGAGGAAGTCACGCTGAGCGGTAGCACGCAAAAGTATCCGGAGATCGTGGAATCGCGGGCCGGGCTGGGCTGGGGGTGGGCTCTCGGCAGCGGGGCCGGGCTGGCGGCGTTGAGTCTGCTTATCGCCCTCGTCTTCCCTGTCGCCGGGGAATCATCGGCCGCTTCCCGGCCTGAACGTACGGAGGAGCCGACGCCGTGAGCGCCGCCTGGACCCTGGAGATCGGAGAGGTCCGTCTGCGACTGAGCGGTCCCGCGGCGCGTATCCGTCCTTTCGCCGCTGCCTGGGACACCTGGTCAAATCCGGCGTCGGGGTGGAACGTGGAGCTGATCGAGGATCCCGGACTCTGTGTACCGCAAGCCCCCTACTTTGCTGCCCGTCCGCGCTTTGAGAATGGCTGCTGTCTGCTGACCACGATGGGGTTCCAGGGCGAAATTCACCCTGCTGCGGGCCGGGCGAAATTACGACTTCATCCCGCAGCCAACGACGGCGACGTGGCCTACTTTATACGCACGGTCTTCGCCCTGGCGGCCTTCGAGCAGCAGAAGCTGCTCTTTCACGCTGCCGGTCTCGTTCATCACGGGCAGGTTTACGCACTCTTTGGCCATTCCGGGAGTGGTAAGACGACGGCAGCGCGCCTTTCCAGGGGGAAGCCGGTGTTAAGCGACGATCTGCTGCTTCTGGCGCCCGGGGAGGACGGTGTGGACGTCTGGGCCACGCCGTTTGGGCGCCGTCGCCACCCGGACCTGCGGGTCGCCCCGCTGCATGCGTTGCTGCAGCTGATCCAGGCGCCGGAAGACCGCATGACACCGGTGCCGCAAAGTGAAGCGCTGGGCACGCTGGTGGCCAATTCGCCCGTCGTCAACGCCGACGCCGGACATCTACCGGCGCTGCTGGAGATGTGGTCACAAATTCTGCTCAAGGTGTCCACACATCGGTTGTATTTCCGCAAGGCACAGACATTTTGGGAGGTCATCGATGCTTACCTTAGATAGTGTGTTGAAAATCGCAGACGATGTCGTCTCGCGGGCAAGTGACGGCGAGCTGGTGGTAGTGTTGCCGCAACAAGGCAACTTCTTCGTGCTCAACGGCACCGGCGCGGAGATCTTCCAGCTGGTGGATGGGAAGCGCACGCTGGGTGAGATCGCGGTCGCGCTGCACGCCCGCTACGAAGAGATCGACCTGGAGCAGATTCAGCAAGATGTCCTCACTTTCGCCGAGAAGATTCACAAAAAAGCCGCCGTGCGCCTTCTTTAGAGCCAAAGCAGGAGAGACGTGACTCTGCCTTGGACGCCCGATAAACAGCTACACAAAAGGCCCAAAACTCGTTTAGTCATACTCATCCCTCCATCTTGCGATTTTGATTGCAAAGAATCTACACATAGTGTCAAATTCTGGAAAACTCCGAATTTTACCGGTTATTGCAGTACAGTCAGATTTGCTAAGGGGGCAAGATGTCAAAGCGAGGGACATGGCTGGCGCTGGGCATGCTCGGCGCTTTTTTGTTACTGGTCGCCTGGAGCGCTGGGGTCCACGCGGATGAGACCTTGCCGCCAAACACCTCGGCGGGGCCGTGCAAGCCCTGGGTCCAGGTCAACGACGGTGGGTTCGGTCTTGATTCAGGCGGAGACTACACCGGTGAGGAGGGCTTCGAAGTCGTCGTCTTCAACGGGCAGCTCTACCTGGGTATGGAGGCCGATAACGATTACGGTGCCCGCCTCTGGCGTACCAAGCCCGGTGTTGTCCTCCCCAACGGGCAGGCGGACTGGGAGGAGGTCGCCGAGATCGCCGGTGAGCCTTTTGGCAACTCGGTGAAGGACGCGGATGGCCGCCAGAACGACCACATTGACAGCCTGGCCGTGTTCAACGGGGTGCTTTACGCCAGCAACGCCAACGGCGGGACTTCAAAGCACGGCACGACGATCTACAGCAGCACAACGGGAAATCCACTCTCCTGGCACGCGGTGATCACGGCGGGCTTCGGGTACACCGAGAACACCAACTTCAAGGATATGCAGGTTTTTGATGGCTGGCTCTGCGGCGGGACGCAAAATGCGACCACCGGCGCGCAGGTCTGGTGCACCGGGGACGGCAGTACCTGGGTGCAGAAGAACGAGAGTGGCTTCGGCGACTCAGGGAACTCCCTCATCGCCTCCTCCGGCGTCTTCAGCGGAGTGCTCTACGTCGGCGTGGCCGGCAGTCAAGGCTCCGTCTGGCGCACCTCTGATCTGGCGACGTGGACAAAAGTGTTGACGGTGACGGATCGGCCGCGCGTGGAAATCGTCGGCACCTTCAGCGACACGCTCTACGTGGCGGCGGGCGCCAATGACGGGCGCAACGCAGGTGATCCAACGATCCGCCTGTATCGCAGCAGCACCGGCGATCCGGGCAGCTGGGATGCGCCGGAGAACCCGCTTGATGATGAAGCTCGCAACACGCGCACCATCGTCGACGGCGGGACGGTCTACAACGGCGCGCTCTACATCGCCACCATGAATACGCTTAGCGGCACTCAGGTCTGGCGCACCACCGACGGCGTGACCTGGACGCAGGTCAACAGCGACGGCTTTGGCACGATGCGGACCTTCGCTGCCGAGTTGATCTCTTTCAACGGCTACCTCTACGCCTGGGCTTCCAATTACACGATCGGACAGCAGGTCTGGCGCACGGCCTGTCCTATGCGGCAGAGCCTCTCCTCCCCGGCGTTGGGAAACCGCTACGAAATGCCCGGTGTCGGTGCCGTGTTGACCCTCACCCAGGGCACGCCGCCGGAGACAATCACCGTCTCCGTCTACCCAGGTGCCTATCCGACTGCGCAGAAAGAAGATCTGCCCATCGCCCGCACCTATGAGATCACCCCCACGCCGGTGACGGCCGTCTTCACCGCCGATCTGACGCTCTCCTACACCGAGCAGGAGCTGGAGAGCTCCGACGCAAACAGTGATACGCTGCGCCTCACGCGCTGGGACGCGGAGAGCCGCGTCTGGCTCCCCTGTGCCGAGTCGCAGACGGAACGCGACCCCATCGCCCGCACGGTCACCTGCCGGCAGGTGACGGAGTTTTCGACCTGGGCATTTTCCAGTGACACCGGTCAACCGACCTCCCTGCACGTCATCTACCTGGCCGTCGTCATGAGCAGCTCCGGTGCGCTGCCCATCCTCGCCGTCTTGAATGTCGCCGTCCTCGTCCTGATAAGATGTGGATTTTATTATCGCTGACATGACCTCCTGCGATGCGACGTTTTCCTCCTGTTTGCGCGACGAAGGGTCGGCACTCACGGACGCCGAGCTGATCGAGGCCATCGGTCAACACGACGAAGAGGCCTTTGACGTACTCTATCGGCGATACAACGTGCCGCTCTACAACTACATTCTGCGCCTTATCCATCGCCCGTCTGTCGCGGAAGAGCTGCTCCAGGAGGTATTCCTGGCCGTCTGGGAGGGGGCCGGGGGCTTTCGAGGACACGCGCAGGTGAAGACCTGGCTCTTTCGCATCGCCCACCACCAATCCGTCTCCTGGCTGCGTCGGAAACGCGAGGTGCTGACCGCTGACGGAGAGCTACCGGACTCCCCTGTGTCGCCCGGCACCGAATCGCACGTCATCGCCACCTGGCAGAGCAGCCGGGTGCGCGAAGCCCTCGATAAGCTTTCCCCGGAGCACCGTGCCGTCTTGGAGCTGGCTTTCTTCCACGAGATGTCCTATGCCGAGATCGCCGAGGTGTTGGACTGTCCCCTCGGCACGGTCAAGAGCCGCATGAGCTACGCGCGGCGCTATCTGAGTGGATACTTGAAAGCCCAAGGGATCGAAGGGACACAGCCATGACCGAACCGCAGTCTAATGCGCCCCAGGAGCACAACGCTCATGAGCAGGCAAACGACCTCATCGGCTGGGAGACGCTGCGCGAGGCCGTCGCCGGTCAGCCGCAGGCCGCACCTTCACCGGCTGTGGAACGCGCGCTTCTGGCGAAGATCCGTGTGCGCGAAGCGGAGCGCCTGGCGCCGCCGCCCTCCTGGTGGACGTGGGTCTGGGGCGTTGCCGTAGCGCTGTTGGTCAGCGTCGTCCTGTGGGCCGCCCTGAAGCCGGGCATCGTCGTCTCGTGGACGGTCCAGGCGGAACGACCGACCACTTTTCGGCTCCTGCGGGCCTCCTCCGCCACCGGCGACTTTCGGAGGTTGCACACCTTCGAGGCCGCGCAGGCGCCCCGCCGCTATCGCTACGTAGACGTCTACGTTTGGCCCGGGCGTACGTACGTCTATCGCATCGAGGCGGAGCGTTCAGCGCGTCCCGACGATCAACGCACCCTGGTCGTCCCCGGCTACCTGGCCCTGCCCGGTCAACTCGCCGTCCTGGCGACCGGCTTGCTGGTGGGCTACGGCGCCACGATCTTCGCCCACAGAAAACGCCCCTTCTCCCTTCCCCGTTCCACCCGTCTCTAGCCGGGGGCGATGTCCCCACCGAGCCCCCGCCGTGCTCCTTCGCGGTCTTGCTAGCGTCGGTGTCTCATCGCGCGCCCCCCGCGCCCCGCTCCTGCCCCTTGCGCCCTGTGCTCCCACAAAAAAACACCGGAAGGGTAACCCCTTCCGGTGTGGAGCAACGACCAGAAACCGTATTACGCGCGCTTGCGCAGCACCACCAACGTGCCCAGCGCGAGCATGGAGAACGTGACCACGAGGGCCACGGGGAGCCAGGTGTTGGAGGAGGCGGAGACGGCGGTGAAGGTGACGGCGGTGGGGTCGGTGTTGCCCACCGCGTAATAACCTGAACCGGTCTGGGAACGTCCGTCGGTAGCGCTTTCCCAACACGTGGTAGTCATGGGGGAACAGCCGCTGGCATCCATCAACATCTTAGCCTGTATACCACTGCCCGCGTGGCTGACAGTGCCATTGCCGCCCGTATCCCGTACAGCGTAGAAGGCGGTTAGGTCACCATCACCGCTGCCAAATGTGTAGGGATCGTCGGTTAGCTGGAACACGGCGACGCTGCCCGAGGATCCAGAAACACTGATATCTCCGTATGAAGCCCCATCGGCCCAACCGGCGATCTGTGCGCCGATCTGAGAAGCGACGTCAGTGCAGTTGCTGCCGGAGCTGATACTGACGCCTCCCAGGTAGTTGAAGGCTGCCCCGGTGGTAGAACCGTTGCAGTATATCTGGTTGCTGCTGGCGCCGGTCACACTGTTGCCATAGATAGCGGAGGGCGTTGCCTGGAGTTCAATCCCGTTGGTGCCACCACTGATGGTGTTGCCTTTGATGACGGCGTCGGTATCGTTTACCAGAATGCCCGTCGTGTTTCCGGAGAGAACATTGCCGTCCGAGGGGTCGGTGCCCACACTCACGACACCCGCACCGCTTTGAATATTAATACCTACGTTGTTGTTATCGATGGAGCTGGTGCAGTTTCTCACGGTGCCCGCCCCACCGCTGGAGAACCGAATGCCCGTGCCGGCGCTGAAACTCTGGACAGTCATGTTTTCAATGACGGCGCCGGTGGCGCTAACGTCGATCCCCGTAGCGGTTCCGGAGCAGCTTGAGCCATCGATCGTGAAATCTCGGACGGTCACAGTGGCTTTGTTCAGCGACAGGAGTGTGGCATTTGTGCACCCGCCAGGAGCCGCCAGATGCGGTGATTGAATCCCCCTGATGACGGCGACGCTGCTGCCGCCGACTGTGGATCCCGTCGTGTCGGCGGTCAAAGTGCCGACGATGACAACCTCATCGGCAGTCGCTGTCGTCGCATTGATAGCGTCCTGCAGCGATTGAAAACAGGATGTGCCGGCGATACCATAACCACCGCAGTCGGATTGATCCGAAGCGTAGATCTTAGTGGGCGCTGGCTGGATCTCGTGATTGTAAGAGAGGGGGTTGGGTGTGCCACCCGGCTCCGAGAGCAGGAGGGTCCAATCATAAGAACCGGCAGTAGCATTAACGTCCAGGGACCAGGAAACCGAGCCGTCGTAAGTGGTGGACGTGTCTGGCAAAGCGGGGGAACCACTCGTGGACGCTTTGTAGAGGGTACTCGTCTGACCGCTGCGCGTAGGACAGGTCGGCTCTCCTCCTCCTTGAGTAGTTTCAGTAAAGGTTACATTCTGCGTCGTGAAACCACTGTAGTACGTGAGGACAAAACTATTCGGCTCGTCTACTCCTGCATTTGTATCAGGCTCATAGATACAAAGGTAGGTAATGTCATTACTGTCCCCATCTGCAATATCGACGTTGATACTTAACGTGACATTGCTTCCCGCCGTCTGAGGATCTGGGGAAACTGTGAAGGTGTTTACTGACTCCGGACCTTTCTCAGCATACACGACACCCGTCAGCCCAAATAGCAAAGCCATCAGCGTAATCAAAGTCACAATTCGAAAGCGTTTCATCTGTTTCCTCCTTAATCTGAACGTTCGCTTATTTTTCGAGCCATTTCTCGGATTCCACCCACTGATCAA
>JBNGCW010000009.1:107185-123954 GCA_049975525.1 Anaerolineae bacterium | reverse complement strand
CACAACATATAGTATCCCTTTCTCTACTGAAAAACCTTTTTTCAGTAGAGTCACCGTATTTCTCTTCGTAGAGGGTCAGGCGACGCTCCAGCAATTTCATCTCAATGACCAGTTCATGGATTTCCATCTCTTCCCTCCTCATTATGCACCTTCACACACCCTACAAACTAGTGTACCCCAATCCGCAGAGAATGGGAAGTGCTGCTGCATTGTAGTGGTACCCGGCTCCTGCTTGCTCCTGTTACCGTAAGACCGTCTCAGTCCAGGCTTCGATCCAGGCTTCACGGTTTTGTTCGATGACCACAGGCCGGACATCGACGGGGTCCTGAGCGGTCTGGGCATGGTCCTTGAAGACCTGGGGCAGTTCAACCCTCTGGTTGGCAGGGTAGACCCACATGTTCAGCGGGATATCGGCCTGAAAGGTCTCGCCCAGGGCGAAGGCGACGAAGGCGCGGGCGAGTTCGGGATGGGGGGTGTTGCGCAAGACTGCGATAAACTCGATCTGGCGGAAGCAGGTGCCCGGCGCGGTGATGGCGCCCGTGGGCGGTTCGGTCAGCGCTCCTTCGCTGAAGTAGACCTCGGCAGCGGGGCTGGTGGCGTAGCTGACGACCAGGGGTCGCGTCCCCTCGCTCCCTGAGCCGCCGCTGAACTCGCCGTAGTAGGCTGTCTCCCACCCATCCACAACCAGCACGTCGTTCTCGCGTAAATCGGCCCAGAAGTCCAGATAGCCGTCCTCGCCGAAGACGCCGATGGTGGTAACGAGGAACGCCAGGCCGGGCGATGAGGTCACCGGATTCTCCACCACCAGCAGTCCCTCGTATTCGGGTTGGGTCAGATCCGTGAGGCTCTGCGGAACCGGCATGTCGTTTTCTTCAAAGTACGCCTTGTCGTAGTTAAGGCAGACATCACCGTAGTCCATGGGGAAGAAGCGCCGGTCAGGATCGACTTCGAGGTTATCGGGGATCTGGTCGAGGTTGAGGTTGTCCAGGGGCAGCGCGATATCCGCTTCCAACGCGCGGCTGAGGAAGGTGTTATCGACGCCGTAGATGACGTCGGCCTGGGGATTGTCTTTGGTGAGAATCGCCTGGTTGAGCATCGTGCCGGTGTCGCCGGCCTGCAGGAACTGCACCATGGCGTTGTGTTCCTCCTCGAACTGGGCGATGACATCCTCGCTGATGCTGAAACTATCGTGGGTCATGACGCGCAGTTCAGTTGGGCCCACCTCCGTCGGTTCCGGCGTCGGCGTGGCGCACGCAGCGAGCATAAAAACGATCGTCAAAAACAGCATCAAGTGTTTCATGGTAAACCTCCATCTTTTGTAAGTAAAACGTGACTCACGAAATCATCACGCAACACGTATCATGCAACACGATCCCGTTTGTGAAAACACCATAACCATCCTTTATCCACTATCACCGTAGCGTTTTCGTTTTCCAGCACGTTGCTAATGCCGCGTGCCGGGCCGAAGTGCAGCACTTCATCCTCCAGGGGATAGCGCAGGCCAGATGTGGTCACGCCGTGGGCGTCACCGCCCAGCGGGACGAGGGAGACGATCTCGCCAGGCTGTCCGTGCAGGGTCAGCGTTTCGCCGCTGCGAATCAGGCGGATCTCCCAGCCGCCGCCGACCAGACGCACGTCGTGCCCTTTGAGCGCGGGCAGCGCCAGCAACAGCAAGTTGGCGAGTTCCTGGTCGGGCCGACCACCCAGGGCGCCCAGCACGACGATCTCCGTCGCAGACGTTTGTTCGGCAGCCCAGCGCAACGCCAACTCCAGATCGGTCTCGTCCTTGGCGGGCGGGTATGTGTGAAAGCGCGTGCCCTCTTCCGCCAACCGCTGCCGCAGGTCGAGTGGAAGCGAGTCTACGTCGCCGATGACGTGATCGGGGATCAAGCCCGCCTCTACCACGTACAGCGTGCCGCCGTCCGCGCCGACGATGACGTCGCCAGGGTGGACCCATCGCTTGGCTGCGGCGCGTGGCTCCTCCAGTATGCCATTAGCAAAAATCACGATGCGCATAAGTAGTCCTTTGGTCAGGTAGTCAGGAAGTCCGGTAGTCGGGTAGTGCAATAGTCATAGAGTCCTGGTCGGATAGTCATATTATCACACTGTCGCGCGGTTGTGGCTTGACTACAAGACTATCTGACTACCTGACTAATCGACCAAACAAAAAATCCCCGCCGGCTCTGAGGCTCAGCGGGGTTAATGATGTTTCGACCTCCCTCCGCTGGCATGATCCAGATCAGGTTCAAGGGTCGGCGTCGAATCGCTAGACGCCCTCTCAGCCCGGTTTCTCCAGGCTCCCCTGGTGTGCTTATTCCAAGATGTTTATTTCAAGGTGCACTCTTGACGCTACGAGTAAAGTATACTATTTTCTGTTAAAAAAATCAAGGACCCACGAAGTATCTATCCCGGACCGTGCAAGGCAAAAACATGGCTGCTCTCTTCAGAGCATCCCTCTTGAAGAATGGAAATATCCGGGGCTACGTCTCGTTTTTCGGCGTCTTCTGGTTAGAGGGAGTGGGGGGTTTGGGCTTAGGGGTCGGTTTAGGCGTCTCTAACGTGGGTGGTTTCAGATCCTGAGGCATGATCGTCTGCCCGCTCAGATACGCGCCCTCGTTGATTAAGAGGGCCTTGATGTTCAGATCACCCCACACCCGACCGGTCTCCAAAATCTCCACCCGATTGGCGTGGATATCCCCCTGCACGGCGCCGGCGATGGAGATATTGTTGGCTTTGATCTCGGAGAGAACCTTGGCGCTCTCTGTGATCACCACGTTGCCCGTCGTTTCAACGTTGCCTTCTACCACCCCTTCGATGCGCAGGCCCCCATCGCCCTGGATAGAGCCCTTGACATGGGTATTAGGCCCGATAGTGGTCTCGATGGATTGCACAGCTTTGACCTGGGGCGTGCCATGAGCAGGCTGTTTCTCTTTTGGCTTTTCTCGACCCCACATAAGCTATCTACCTCCTTAGCGGTATGACGAACTCCCTGCATTGGCTCCAATGAGAAGGGGATAAGATCCCCGTGTTCCCGATTGACTGCGACTTCTTGTCTGCAGCCCCCCTTATCATACATAAAACAAACCACTTGTCAACGTAATGCAGACCTCGGCGACGTGACCGGCCCGGGCCAGAAGCACGCCGGAAGCTGCCTGAGCCATTACCTCTCTCCCTTGTGTTCAATTCTCTCCCGCGCCAACCCCAGAGCCTCCTGTTCCTCTGAACTAAGGCTATGAGAGGCCCGCCACTGAATCAAAGGCTTGGCGTAAACCCGCATATCCCGTCCGTGGAGACCGGTGATGACCACCCCGTTCCCACACCCGTCCACCAGCGCCACAGAAAAGCTCTGCTCACCGCCGACGTTGGGGAAAGCGTTGTAACGCACCGTTCCGCACCCCTGGATCATGTGAGGCATGATCTCCTCCAAAGCCGTCAACGAGGCGTCCACACCGGCGAGCTGCACCTCTTGCGCTTCCAAGCGCTGCACCAGCCGAGGCATAGTAGGCGCGTCCGCTTCTTGATCTAGCGTCAGCAGGTGTTCATAGCGTGCTTCTAGGGCCGTGTATCGACGCTCCAGTGTGTAGATCCAGTAGGCTGCGATGAAAAGCAAGATGGTTGAAGCGATCACCCACGGCAACAAGATGGCATCCATTGTTTTCCCTCCCCCGGCTGTGCGATCCAGACTACGACGTTCTGCGCCTCATTATAGCCGCTTTCAGTTGAGGAGCAACGGATCCTGGTTTCCGTTGGTCGTGGGTGGGACGCGATGGCCTCAGGGGGCCTTAAAGCCTCGGGTTGCATACTGCTGGATCAGCGTCCCCCCTACCATGAGCAGCTCGGCGCCCAGGCAGGTGAGGATCAACAGCAACAGGTCGTGCTCTTTGAGGACGAGGGTCTGTTGCAACGCCAGAGCGGCGTACAGCCCCAGGGCCAGCTCACCGAGGGTGGTGACATCCCCGCCCAGCCGATAGGCGCTTCGTCGCCAGGTTCCCTCCCGCCGTTGCAGGTGGAATTTGGGGGTGCGTTGGAAGGTGCCCCCCCAGTGGAGTAACCCGTCGGCGATGGCAAGGGTGGTGCTCACTGTAATCCCCACGCCCATCAACATGGTAACGGGGTAGGCCAGTATACGTCGTGGCCAATCTCGATACAGCGAGACCTGCCCGATGACGTAGAGCAGGGGTGGGATGGTGACGACGGTGCCCAGCACAGCCGAGGTCGGGGGGAGCGGTGGGGCGAAGAGCACCATAGGCAGCATCAGCAGAAAGAGCATCAGGAACAGCGGCTGGGTCACATAACCGCTCAGGTGCAGAAAGGCCATGGCCTTCTGAAAGGGCGTGAGACGGGGAGCGCGCAAGATGGGCCCCGCCAGCTTGCGCAATACCTGCGTCGCCCCTTTGGCCCAGCGATACTGCTGGCGTTTGAAGGCGGCGAGGAGCGGCGGCAGCTCCGCCGGCGCGACGACGTCCGGCAGATAGCGGACCTCCCAGCCGCGCAGCTGAGCGCGATAGCTGAGATCCAGATCCTCGGCGACGGTGTCACTCTGCCAGCCACCGGCGTCGAGCATCGCCTCACGCCGCCAGACGCCGGCGGTGCCGTTGAAGTTCATCAACAGGCCGGAGCGGTTGCGGGCGATGTGTTCCACGGTGAAATGAGCGTCCAGAAGCAGCGCCTGGGCACGGGTGATGGGCGAATACTCCGCGTTAAGGTGGCCCCAGCGCGCTTGAACCAGGCCGACGCGGGGAGAAGTCCAGAAGTGGGGGAGGGTCTGCTTGAGGAAATCAGGTTCGGGGCAGAAATCGGCGTCGAAGATGGCGACAAACGCCCCCCGCGCTTTGTGCAAGCCTTTCGCCAACGCGCCGGCTTTGTGGCCTCGAGGGTGGCGACGGTGTAGCACGTAGATGTTTACCCCCTCCCCTCGGAGCTCCTCCGCCACGTTGCGGGCCAAAGCTGTGGTGGCATCGTCAGAGTCATCCAGGACCTGGATCTCCAGGCGATCTCGGGGCCAGTCCAAAGCCGCCGCCGCCTGCAGGATCCGCCGCACGACGTAGCGCTCGTTTCGCAGGGGAATCTGGACGGTGACCATGGGCAAATCCTCCGCGGAGAGGGGAGGAGGCGTGGGTTGCGGGTCGCCTCGGTGTCTGAGAAACAGAAGGATGAGAAGCAGCGCGTGTAATGCGTACACAGAAAGGCCCGCCAGCACGGCGGTGTACACAAATCCTAGCCCCCGCATCAACATATTGTCTCCTCCTCATCCACTTTTGATATGGAGTTCCTTAGAACAAATCCGGCCAAGACCGCCGATAAGCGGATCTGTTCACCTTTCCTCCATGCCGTCGAGAGCAACCCCCAGGCGCTCTGGCCTGTCAGCCGCTGCAAACGTTCCTACCGCGACCCCAGCCGTCAGCCGTGCTTTTGATCTCCAGCACGCACCGGCCAAGTATAACACAAATTCGAGGCACTCGAGTCGCAAGGGCGCGAGGGTTCTCGGTCCTCTTTAACAAAATGCCTGTGCTGACTATTTGTCCCTTTATCTAACTCGTATATAATATACCATAGTAGCTATTGGGGCGGAGCGAGCTTATCGGCCCTGCGGCTTTCAACACAGGTCCGGCGTCCGGGAAAGCCCTCTTGTTCCGGTGAGAAAGTTCGCATTCCAAGTGGCTGTGTTTTGTGGTGGGCGTACGAGGGCCTTTCTGCTACAGAGTCGTTGGGTTCTTGGAACCTGGGATACTTCCATCCTGATCTTGAGATTTCGGAGGATTTCAACGTACCTGAAACACGTTCAACTCAGATATGACAAGTCTCCGCTATTTCTGATTATTTATGACTCAACCGGTTTCTACGGTTGTGCTAAAATAAGTTTGGGGTAAAAGGTGTTCCGTCGCTTTCAATCTGTCTTGGTCTTATAATATTGTTGGAGGGCATGGCCATGCAGGTTACTGTTGAGTTTTCGGGCGTGTCTCGGGTGCTGACCCGGACGCAAAAATTTTCCATTGACCTCGAAGATGACGCTACCTTCAAGGACGTGCTCCGTGTCGTGGGCGAGCGCTATCCTGAGCTGATGGGGGAAGTCATTAATCCTACCGATTACAGCCTGGAGGGCGCCAACATGCTCAACCTCAACGGGCAACGGATGCTACAACCCGATCAGATGGAAAATTCCCCCCAGGACGGCGATCGACTTATTCTTATGTCGGTATTAGCAGGTGGCTGATGTGAATAGCAGGCCATTTTTTCATTAGTCAGGAGGCGTTTATGTACGGCTATCACGGTAAGATTTTACACATCGACCTGACCGAACGCAAGCATTGGGCCGAAGAGAAACCCGAAGATTGGTACAAGACGTACATCGGTGGGGTATCCATGGCGACGCGGCTCTGTTGGGAAAACATCGAACCGCGTTGCGACCCCCTCTCGCCGGAGAATCCCATCTGCCTGGCCAACGGGATCTTCGCGGGGACGCCGGTGCCGGTGGGTGGCAAGTACGGGTTGGCGTCCAAGTCCCCGCTGACGGGGTTCATCGGGGACAGCCTCTCCGGCAGCTGGTTCACCATCGCGCTGAAGCGCGCCGGATGGGATGCCATCGTCATCCACGGGGCCAGCGAGGAGTGGGTCAATGTCTTTGTGGACGACAATCGGGTGGAGTTTATCGACGCTTCGTATCTCTTGGGGATGGGCACCTTCGAGACGGAGGAGGCCATCCGCGAATTTTTCGGCGACGACCAGGTGCGTTCAGCGACCATCGGCCCGGCCGGGGAAAACGGCGTGCGCTTTGCCAACGTCACCAACGACGGACGGCAGGCCGGTCGCACCGGCCACGGCGCCGTCTGGGGCTCCAAGAAGCTCAAGGCCCTCTCCGTGCGTGGCACCAAGGGCGTCGAGGTTTACGATCCCGAGAAGCTGCTGCAGCTCTCTTTCGATATCACCGAGGCCGCGCAGGGACCGCACACGTCCAAGTATCGCATCTTGGGGACGGCGACCAACGTGCTTAATATGAACAACCTGGGGCTGCTGCCCACGCGCAACTTCCAGGAGGGCGTCTTTGAGGACGCGGAGCTGGTCAGCGGGGAGTACCTTGACGAGCACCACAAAGTCAAGGTCATCGCCTGCGCGCAGTGCCCCATCGCCTGTGAGCAGATGTCCATCGTGCGTAGCGGCCCCTACAAGGGCGCTATGACGGGCATCGAGTACGAGTGCCTCTTCGCCAACGGGCCCAACTGCGGCATCAACGATATGCGCGCCATCATCAAGATGATCGACCTCTGCGATGAAGCCGGCATGGATGCCATGACCAACGGGGTGACCGTCTCCTGGGCCATGGAGTCCTTCGAGCGCGGCGTCCTCACCAAAGAGGACTTCAAGTGCGCCAAGTATCCTGAGGGCTTTGAGCCCTATTTCGGCAACGGCGAGGCCGGTGTGACGTTGACGGAGATGATCCGCGACCGCGAGGGCATCGGCAAACTGCTCTCCGAAGGGACGCGCATCGCCAGCCGGACCATCGACGAGGAACGCGGCACCGAGAGCTACAAGTGGGCCATGAACATCAAGGGACTGGAAAATCCAGGTTACGACGCGCGCGGCCTCAAGACCTTCTCCGTGGGCCTGGCCGTGGGCACACGCGGCGGCTGTCACAACCGCTCGGCGGCTTACGATCCCGACATCAAGGGGCGCGTCGACCGCTTCTCCATCGACGAGACACGCGGTAAGGTTGCCGCACGCACCGAGGAATACGCTGCGGTTTACGACACCCTGCCGCTCTGCAAATTCATCCGCCGCTGCTTCACCGGCAAGGCCGACCGGGCCGGGGCCTGGCCTGCCATCGCCGAGCTGATCAATGCCACCACCGGCTGGGACTTCGACTACGACGCTGTGGACTTGATCGGCGTCCGTGCCCACACTATCAAGAAGGCCTTCAACATCCGGGAGGGCTGGACCCGCGAGGACGACGATCTGCCCTATCGCTGGAAGCACGATCCCATGACCAAAGGGCCATCAGCAGGGCACGTGGTCACCGACGAAGAGCTCGAGTATCTGAAAGACCTCTACTATGAAGCCAAAGGATGGACCAAAGAAGGTCTGATCCCCAAAGATCTGTTGATCGAACTGGGGATGGAAGACGTAGCTGAAGAGATCGGCGTTTAGCCAATGCTCGACGACAAATCCAAGAGATAAAGTGACGAGGGAGAACCATGGCTGCTATGGCTGTTTCGACATCGAAATACCAATATATTGACTGTGATCCTGAGAAGTGTGTGGGTTGTCAGCTCTGTGAGTACATCTGCTCCTACACGAAGACCGGGGTTTTCAACACCTACCGCAGTCGCATTCGCACCGTGCGGGCCGAAGAGGTGTTGATGACGGCGGTGGCCTGCCGCACTTGCGAAAATGCGCCCTGTGTCATCGCCTGTACCCGCGACGCCCTGACCCAGGACCCGGACACCGGCATCATCTATGTTGACGCCGACCGCTGCGACGGCTGCGCCTGGTGCATTGAGGCCTGTGATTTCGGTGCTATCTCCATCAACCCGGAGACGAAGCTCGCCGAAATCTGTGACCTGTGTGAGGATGAAGAGGAGCCTCAATGTGTCAAATGGTGCCCGAAAGACGCTCTGGAGCTGACCACCCCGGATCGCCGGGCGCAACGCTCCCGACGCGCGCTATTGAAGGAAGAGGTGATCGGTCAGGGACGCCGCACGCCGGTGGAAGAAACATAACATAATCCGCATACGGTTGGAACGCGCAGGCGACAGCTCGCTGCGCGTATGAAACGAGGAGATTAACGTGGTCGAAAACAACGAGCGTTCGTACGAAGAACCGCGCGTTGGCGTCTTCGTTTGCCACTGTGGCTCGAATATCGCCAGCGTCGTCACCCCTTCAGAGGTTGTGGAATACGCCAAGAGCCTGCCCGGCGTGGTGGTAGCCCAAGAGCACCGCTATATGTGCTCCGACCCGGGCCAGGCGATGATTCAGGAGTTCATTCGAGAGCACGATCTCAATCGCGTCGTGGTAGCGGCCTGTAGCGTCGCTATGCACGAGCCCACCTTCCGTGCCTGCATCGCCGAGGAAGGCCTCAACCCCTTTATGTTCGAGATGGCCAACATCCGTGAGCACGACTCCTGGGTACACTCCCATGAGAAAGAGGCCGCGATCCGCAAGGCCAAGGAGTTGGTGGCCTCTTCGGTGGCAAAGGTCAGCCACGCCCGCCCGCTGGACATGTTTGAGGTGCCGGTGACGCCCACTGCCCTTATCATCGGCGGCGGCATTGCCGGCATCAGCGCGGCCCTGGATCTGGCCGATATGAAGATCCACACTTATCTGGTGGAGAAGAGCCCCAGCATCGGCGGGCGTATGGCGCAGCTGGACAAGACCTTCCCCACGATGGACTGCTCCATCTGCATCGAAGCGCCCAAGATGGTGGACGTCAGTAAGAATCCCTACATCCACCTGATGACGTATTCGGAAGTCAAGGAAGTAAATGGCTACATCGGCAATTTCCAGGTCAAAGTGGAGCGCAAGCCGCGTTACGTCGATCTCGATAAATGCACCGGCTGTGGGCTTTGTGAGGAAGTGTGCCCCATCGATGTGCCCAACGAGTTCGAGGAGGGCCTGGGGCCCCGTAAAGCCATCTACGTGCCCTTTGACCAGGCGGTGCCATCGGTCTACACGATCGACCGTGATGCCTGCATCGAGTGTTACAAGTGCGTCGAGGCCTGCGGGGAGCTCAAGGCCATCGACTTCGCCCAGGAGGCGGAGATCGTCGATCTGGATGTCGGCGCGATCATCGTCTCCACAGGCTACGATGTCTGGGATCCTACGCCGTTGGAGGAGTACGGTTTTGGAACCTTCGAGAACGTGACCACCATGATGGA
Organism: Anaerolineae bacterium; assembly: GCA_049975525.1. Classification (GTDB taxonomy): domain Bacteria; phylum Chloroflexota; class Anaerolineae; order B4-G1; family SLSP01; genus G713. The sequence continues at coordinate 114,085 of JBNGCW010000009.1, read as the reverse complement.
GATCGAGCGCCTGCACTGTTCCAACGGACCTACGGTGGGGAGGTTCGTCCGCCCCTCCGACGGCAAAACGCCGGAGTCTCTGGCGCTGATCCAGTGCGTGGGGTCACGGGACAAACGCTATCACGAGTACTGCTCCGGCTTCTGCTGCATGTACACCATCAAAAACGCCTTGCTGCTCAAATGGCTCTATCCGGAGATCGACATCACCATCTTCCGCATCGATATCCGCGCGCCGGGCAAGACCTACGAAGAGTTCTACGAGCGGGCGCGCGAAGCAGGCATTCACTTCATCCAGGGGCGCCCCTCGGAGATCGTAGAGGATCCCGAGACCAAGAACCTCATCGTCCACGCCGAGAACGTGGGGTTGGGCGAACACGTGGCGCTGGAAGTGGAGATGGTCGGTCTGGCGACCGCGGCGATTCCCTCGGAGGGCGCCGTGGATCTGGGGCGCATCTTGACCGTGTCCAACGACACGCACGGCTGGTTCCTGGAATCGCATCCCAAACTCAAGCCGCTGGACGCGGCGACCGAGGGCATCTATCTGGCAGGCGCCGCCCAGGGCCCCAAAGACATCCCCCAATGCGTCTCTCAGGGCAGCGGCGCGGCCGGCCGGGCCTCACGGGTGCTTAAGGCCGAAAAGTGGGAGATCGATCCCATTGTGGCCTACGTCTGGCCCGACCGTTGTATCAATGCCAAAGGCGGCAAGTGTGACATCTGCTATCAGGCCTGCCCCTATGGCGCGATCATCAACAAGCCGGGCTCCGGGGAGCCTTCGCAGGTCATCCCCGCCAAGTGCCACGGCTGCGGGACCTGTGTGGCCGAGTGCCCGCAGAACGCCATCACCCAGTATCACTTCACCGATGCCCAGATTGTGGCGCAGATCCACGCCTTGCTGGCGGACAAACCCGAGGAGAAGATCCTTGCCTTTATGTGTCGCTGGTGCAGCGGGATGGGCGCCGACAACGCCGGCACCAGTCACTTTGAGTATCCGGCGAACACGCGCAACATCCTGGTGATGTGTGCGGGGCGCGTCGACCCGGACTTTGTCTTTGAGGCCTTCCGCCTGGGCGCGGGCGCGGTGCTCGTCTCCGGTTGTCATCCGCAGGACTGCCATTATATCACCGGACGGCAGAACGCGGGCGAGCGCATGGAGCGTGTTGCCAAGCAGTTGGAGCGGGCCGGCATTTCCCCGCAGCGCTTCCGGGTCGAATCCGTCTCGGCGACGGAGGGCGCCAAGTGGGCGCGGATCATGCGGGAGATGAATGACGACCTGTATGAGCTGGGCATCGAGGCCATCCGAGTCGAGAATGAGGAGGCCTACGATCGGATCACCCGGCGTGTGCGGCGCCTGCGGGAGGTGCCCGACGTAGAGGAAGCCCTGGAGTTCAGCGAGATCGCGCGACCCGCCGTCGTGAAAGTGGGAGGTGTCTGATGGCTGCCGAGATGAATCCTTTCCTGGTTGAAGTGCTGAACACGCCCGGCGGCGAGGATGTGCTGCAGTGTTATCAGTGCGGCACCTGTTCTGGCTCCTGCCCCGTCATCGACGAGATGGAGTACGGTCCCCGGCGCATCATGCACCTGATCCACTCCGGTGAAGAAGAGAAAGTGCTCTCCAGTCACGACATGTGGTATTGTGTTTCCTGTTACTCGTGCATGAACCGCTGTCCGCGCGACATTCCCATTACCGACGTGATGGCGGCCTTGCGTTATCTGGCGACGAAGAAAGGCTACACCGACGACCGCGAGGCGCAGTTCGGCAGATCCTTCGCCGAGACGGTGAAGCATCACGGGCGCATGTTCGAGCCGGAGCTGATGTTCCGCTACTATCTGCGTTCCATGGACATCCCCGGCCTGCTAAGCATGATGCCGCTGGGGATCAAGATGCTCCTGCGGAACAAATTGCCCTTCCTGCCGGAGCGCATCGCCGATCCGCAGGATTTGGGCAAGATCTGTCAGAGTGATGGAGCGGTTACGGACGCCAGCCCCGGTCCGTTGGAGCGCTGGTTGCCCTGGCTGGTGGGGGCTATGTCGATGGTGTTGGGGGCGAGCGCCGGTGCGCTGCTTTGGTTCGGCGGCGGGGAGAGACACAAGGAGAGTCAACGATGAGATACGCTTACTATCCCGGCTGCAGCCTGGGCGCCGGCGAGAGGGAATACGATCTTTCGGTGCGGGCCGTCTTCGCGCGGCTGGGCATCGAGCTGCTGGAGTTGGAGGACTGGAACTGCTGTGGCGCCGTCCATTCGGACCTGAACGACCGCGATGTGGCGATCACGCTGCCGGCACGCAATCTGGCGCTGGCCGAAGCTCAGGGCTTCGAGACCATCGTCGCGCCGTGCAGCGGCTGCTACAAGAACCTGCGGCGGGCCAGCAAAGCCGTCGCCGATGATAGGAGTATGCGACGCAAGGTGAACGCCAGCCTCAAAGGGGATTTAGCGCTGGAAGGCAATGTCACCGTTATGCATCCGCTCTACGTGTTGCGCGACGAGTACGGCTTGAAGCGCATCAAGGCCCAGGTGGTCCGCCCGCTGACAGAGCTGCGGGTCGCCAGCTACTACGGCTGCATGCTGACCCGCCCACGGGACATCTTCGACAGCCCGGAACGCCCCACCGCTCTCGACGAACTGGCGGCGGCGCTGGGTGCACAGGTCGTGGACTATCCGCTGAAGGCCAAATGCTGCGGCGGCGCGCTGGCGCTCTCGCACGCTCCGGTCACGGCGCGGCTTACGGGCAAGGTGTTGGTCTCGGCCAAAGAGGCCGGCGCCGACGTGATTTCCCTGGCCTGTCCCATGTGCCACACGGCCCTGGATGGTTATCAGGGCAAGGCCGAGAGCGCCATGGCGCAGCCCATCGATCTGCCGGTGTTGTTCTTCACGCAGCTGATGGGATTGGCATTGGGCATCGCGCCTGCAGAATTAGGTCTGAAGCGTCACATCGTGCCGACGGACAAAGTGCTGACACTGGTGGGATGAGGTAACACCGGTGGATCTGCAGTTGATTTCTCATGACGTGGAAGAAGAGACGCTGGAAGCCAAGGCGCGCTGGTTTCAATCCTTGTCCTTGCAGGAGCGCACGGGTGCACGGAATGCTCTGCTTTTTCACCGATTTGATCCTGAAGAACAATCCTGGCTGCCCTGAAAAAGGGCCGGCCAAAGAAAAAGATGAGGTATATGTTGTGGTTGGGCTACGCTCAACCACAACACATAGTATCCTTTAGAGTCAATCCTGACATTGTGGAGCAAAAACGCGTTGAACCGACTTCGGACCGTATGCGCGTCATTTCAGAAGCATGACGTGAAATCTCTCGTCATGGAGGGCATTGCTGCTGTCTGTGTATGGTGTTCCCCGAGTAACGTTTGAGCTGGCGGTCGGCAATGCTCAGCGATGACGTGATGCGATGCTAGAAGCAGGATTGGGTACCGCTTCCTTGACCTCAGCAGACGCAATCCTGAATAACGAGATTACAGTTTTTCTGGAAGCGCAAGGGGTCATGGCCTATCATGATCAACCGTTTTATGTCGTTTCCAAATCCGATTTGATTGCTGCAAAGCGTGCTTCAGGTGGGGAAGTGGATTTGCAAGATGTGCGAGTTTTGGAGTTGAAGACCGAAGGCCAGGTGGACTTCTATTGAAGGGTTTTATTTGCGGTTTTATCTGCAAATTGAAGAGCAAGGAGTGGGGATCTTGAAACGAGGAGCGACGCGGAAGACGAGGACAGAGACAACCATCACCCTGGAACGCAAGATGGTCACGCACCATGACGTGATGACGTGGGACTTGGAGCGCTGTGTAGGCTGTCAGATCGGGCCGACGGTCTGCCCGCACGACGCGTTGGAGCACGTGGACGCGGTGCTTGAGAACGGACGGATGGTGGAAAAGCAGAGCGTGGACGTGGATGCGGAGAAATGTGTGCTCTGCGGGATGTGCGCCGTGATGTGCCCTATGAATGCTATTGACCTCACGTTAAACGGTGAGTCCTACATCCCGGTGCAGGCATTTGAGACCTTCCCGGAGTTAATCAGTTCCAATACGTTTGATCCTGAAGCCTTTGACTGGAGTCGCAAGGATTTCGTCATCGACAACTGCCCGACGGATGTGATCAGCTACGACGAAGCGCAAGAAACGCTGGTGGTGGACGACGAGCACTGCATCCGCTGCCGGCAGTGCGAGGTGGCAAGTGACGGCGCCTTCCAGGTAGAGCAGCCCTGGCAGGGCAGCGTGGAACTGCGGCGCGAGCTCTGTGTGGAGGACTGCTTCGCCTGCGCCGACATCTGCCCCACGCGCGCGCTGCGCATCAACAACCTCGGTGAGCTCAAGTTAGCGGACTACTACTGCATCAAATGCGGCGCCTGCATGCAGATCTGCCCCATCAAAGCCGAGGTCGAGGAGTACGAGATCACGTTTGAGTCGCAGGGCGTGACGCAAACGCGCGTCCACGAGCGCATCACCAACGCCGACGCGCTGCCCATCTGGGTGGAACGCTGGCGCGTGGCCCACACGCCCGTGGAGAGCGGCGCCTGGCTCGACGCGCTGATGCGTCTCGCCGACGACAAGGCCGGCATGATGGAGATCGACCGCAAGCGCGCACTGCGCCGCCGCGACCTGCTTACAGCGCTCAAGGGCGGGCGCGTCTTGTTGGAAGCGGAGGATGAGAGCGTCTGAACGCGCTCGGCCTCCAGAGAGGGGCGCATATCATCAGTGGAGCCGAACCAACTTGATGGAATCGCAGCTGCCGCGCGGAGCGTTGCCCTCTCCCTGACTCTCGAAACTTGTTGGAAACAGGTCGCCGTATTGGCTGCCCTGAAAAAAGGGTCAGCCAAAGAAAAATATGGGGTATATGTTGTGGTTGGGCGCAGCCCAACCACAACATATAGTATCCCTTTCTCACCTGAAAAACCCTTTTTTCAGGTGAGTCAAAATTGAGGAGGATACAATGGATGCCTTGAGTCTGATTGTGACCGCGGTGGTCACCGGCGCGGCGCTGGGCCTCAAGCCGACGGCTGAGCAGGCCGTCAAGGACGGCTACGCCGCGCTGAAGCGACTGCTCATCGACCGCTACGGCGACCAGGGCGAGGTGGCCGAGGCGGTGCAGAAGGTCGAGGCCAAACAAGACGCCGATTGGCCCAGGGAGATGCTCCGCGAGGAGCTGGGCGCCGCCGGCGCCGCTGAGGATCGTGAGCTGCTCCGCCGGGCCCAGGCGCTGCTGAAGGCCGCCCAACCGGAGAGCGACGCCTCCGTGACCGTCACCGCCAGCGACCACTCCGTCACCGTCGGCGGCAGCGTGGGCGGCAGCGTGACCAACATCCACGGCGACGGCAACGTGGTCGGCGACCACAGCGAGAGCAATGTGCGGACGTGAAGCGTGAAACGTCAAACGTGAAACGTGAAGCGTAATGCGTAAGGGAGTGATCCGATGACGGTTTCGGCGCAGGATCACAGCGTTGGTGTCGGTGGGGATGTGAAGGGCGATGTCCACTCCACCCACGTTGAGCGGGCCTTTGGTCCAACCCATACGGGCAAGGGCGATATTATCATTGGTCAGCCGCGCCCGCCGGCCTACGATCCACCCGATCCGCCCGATCCCGACGGCCCCGTCCCCGCGCCCGGCGAGCTGCCGCCCGGCTCCCGCCTGCTCTTCCCCCCCAACGCCCGCTTCACCGGCCGCCAGGGACCCCTCAAGCACCTGGCCCGGGCCCTGCTCCACGGCGATGGCGCCACCCTCATCACCCAGGCCGTGCAGGGCATGGGCGGCGTGGGCAAGACCCAGCTGGCCGTCGAGTTCGCCCACCGCTACGGGCGCTTCTTCCACGGCGTGCACTGGATCAACGCCGCGCAGCCCGAGGCCATCGCATCCGAGGTAGCCGCCTGCGGGCAGAGGATGGCCGCCGCGCGGGAGGCCGCGTTTCCGCAGAAGCTGCCCGACCAGCTGGCCTGGACGCTGGCGGCCTGGCGGAGCGATGGCCCGCGCCTGATCATCCTGGACAACCTGGAGGACGTGGAGACCGCCCGCCGCTGGCTGGGTGAGCTTTGCGGCGGCCCCCTGCGCGTGCTGCTCACCGCGCGGCGCACCGACTGGCCCGGTGATATGGACCTGCGACCCTTACGCCTGAAAACCTTCACCCCCTCCGAAAGCCGCGCCTTCCTGGGTAAGACTTCCGAGGTTTCGGAAACCTCGGAAGTCCTGGACGCGCTGGCCGAGCGTTTGGGCCACCTGCCGCTGGCGCTGGAGCTGGCCGGGCGTTACCTGAAGCGCCACCGCCGCAAGCGCGTGGCGGACTACCTGAAGGAGATGGAGCAGGTGATGACCCACCGCTCGATGCAGGGTTGGCGGGAGGAGCTGGGGAACCCCACCGGCCACGACCTGAACCTGATGGCCACCTTCGCCCTGAGCTGGGAAGAGGTGGAGGACGAAACAGCCCGGCGGCTCTTCCTGCTGGCCGGCTACTGCGCCCCCAACGAGCCCATCCCCTGCGAACTGCTGGAGCGGGCCGCCGACCTGGGCCAGGACCAGTGCGACGAGGCCCTGGACCGCCTGACCGGCCTGGGCCTGCTGGAACCCCCCTCCCCTGGCAGGGGAGGGGCTGGGGGAGAGGTCACCATCCACCCCCTGCTGGCCGAATACGCCCGCGCCCTTCCGGCCGGGGAGAGGGGTGAGGGCCTCCCCGCCCTGGCCGCCGTGTTGGCCACGATGACGGGCGAAGCAATCGACACCAGCCTCCCGGAGCGCTTCCAGCCCCTGCGGCCCCACGCCCGCGCTGTGGCCGAGTGGGCCGAGGCTGCGGAACTGGAGGACGCCGGGACGCTGTGGAACAACCTGGGCTACCATTTGAAGATGGTGGCCGACTACGCGGGCGCGCGGGCCAGCTTCGAGCGGGCGCTGCGCATCGACGAGGCCGCCTTCGGC
>JBNGCW010000009.1:0-107085 GCA_049975525.1 Anaerolineae bacterium | reverse complement strand
GGCCCTGGGGGATCTGCAGGGCGCGCGGGCCAGCTTCGAGCGGGCGCTGCGCATCCTGGAGAATTCCCAGTTGCCAGCGGATCATCCGTATATTGAGAGTTTGAAGCGGAAGTTGGAGGCATTGGGGTGAGGGTTTCAGGTTGCAAGGTTGCAGGTTCGCAAGTGTGCAAGTGGCAAGTGACGGATGACGTTTGACGCAACGACTACCACGGATAACGGAAATACACGATGGGGGGCTTCGAGGCTATGTATCGGCCGGCGTCGTTCATCGTTCATTTCTCCCATCCGTGGTACTCTTGGGCGAATAGCGAATGATGAATGAATGACGAACGAGGATCAGGATCGGCGGGCAAGTGACGGAGGCTCTACCCATCTCCCGCCGATAGGCATCGACGTCTCACGTCAGCAGCGTTGTCAAATAAAACCGGGCGGCTCATTGAGCCGCCCGCCTGTGCTCTCAACGCACGTGCCTCACCCTCACACCCACCCCCGCCGCTGCATGGCCTCGACGACGCGCCGAATGGCGATTCGGTAAGCCGCGTCGCGCATGTACAAATCGTGCTTCAGCGCCATCTCCAGCACGCCGTGGAAGGCGCGGGTCAGTTTGGTATCCAAGTCTCTCAGCACTTCATCCCGCGTCCAGTAGTAGTTGATGTCGTTCTGCACCTGCTCAAAGTACGAGCAGGTCACGCCGCCCGCGTTACACAGAAAGTCGGGGATGACGAAGATGTCCCGCGCGTCCAGCACCGCGTCGGCCTCCGGCGTGGTGGGCCCGTTGGCGCCTTCCGCCACGATTTTGACCTGTTCGCTGATCCGCTCCACGTTCTCCCCGGTGATGACCTTCTGCGTCGCCGCCGGGATCAGCACGTCGACGTCCTTGGTCAACCACGCCTCGCCGTCCTCTACCGTGTAGCGGGCGCGCACCGCCGCGTCTTTGTCGATAGTGCCGTATTCGTCGGTGATCTTCTGCAGGAAGTACGGGTCGATGCCCGACTCCTTGGTGAACGTATAGGCGGTTTGATCTTCGTGGTCCCAGCAGGCGACGCTGATGATCTTGCCGTGCAACATCTCGATGAAATAGCGTGCGGCGTACTGGCCTACGTTCCCGAAGCCCTGGATGGATGCCGTCATCCCCGCCGATTCCAGGCGCAGGTGTTGCAGCGCCTCGCGCAGGGTGACGGTGAGACCGTAGCCCGTGGCCTCGGTGCGCCCCTTCGAGCCCCCGCTGCCCACGGGCTTGCCCGTGATCACCCCGGGCGTGTACTCACCGACGATGCGCGAATACTCGTCCATCATCCAGCCCATCATGCGCGGATTGGTGCCCATGTCCGGCGCGGGTACGTCGTTGCGTGGACCCAGGTTCTTCCACATCCGCCGGATCCAGCCGCGACAGAGACGTTCCTTTTCCCCCAGCGAGAGCGTCGCAGGGTCGACGACCACGCCGCCCTTACCGCCGCCCAAGGGCAGATCCGCCACGGCGGTCTTCCACGTCATCAAGACGGCGAGGCCGCGCACCGTGTCCAGCGTCTCGTGCGCGTCGAAGCGGATGCCGCCTTTGCAGGGGCCGCGGGCGTCGTTGTGCTGCACGCGAAAGCCGAAGAAGACGCGTATAGAGCCGTCGTCCATGCGGACGGGGATCTGGAAGCGGTACTCGCGCATGGGGATGCGCAGCAGGGAACGCGCTTCGGTCGAAAGCTCCATCTGATCGGCAACGCGGTCGAACTGCGCCAGGGCTTGCTCAAACAGGTTTTCTCGGTCGGTCATAAAGAAGCGCTCCCTTACAGATGAACGTGCCAACCTACCGCCCAGGGACGATGGGCTGACGAGAGGGATCATACCCAACCGCGCAGCCGCATGGCCTTCTCCACGCGACGGATGGCAACGCGATAGGCCGCGTCGCGCATATAGAGCCCCTCGTGCTCCAAGGAGGTATTCAAAACGCCGTGGAAGGCGTTGGTCATCTTGGTGTCCAGCTTGGAGAGCACCTCCTCCTGCGACCAGTAATAGTTCATGTCGTTTTGCACTTGCTCGAAGTAGGAGCAGGTGACGCCGCCCGCGTTGCACAGAAAGTCGGGGATGACGAAGATGTCGCGCGCTTCCAACACCTTGTCCGCCTCCGGCGTGGTGGGGCCGTTGGCGCCCTCGGCCAGAATCTTGACCTGGTCGCTGATCTGGTGCACGCTCTCTTCGGTGATGACGCCTTCCACAGCGGCGGGGATGAGCACGTCCACCTCTTTGCTCAGCCAGGCGTCGCCGTCTTCCACCTCGTAGCCGGCCTTGACCGCTTTGTCTTTGTCGATGGTGCCGTACTGATCGGTGATCTTCTGCAGGAAGTAGGGATCGATCCCGCCGCGCTTGGTGAAGGTGTAGGCGCACTTGTCGTCGTTGTCCCAGCAGGAGACGCTGATCACTTTGCCGCCCAACATCTCGATGAAGTTGATGGCTGCGTACTGGGCGACGTTGCCGAAGCCCTGGATGGACGCCGTCTTCCCCACGGGCTCCAGCCCCAGATGCTTCATGGTCTCGCGGACGGTGACGATGACGCCGAACCCGGTGGCCTCGGTACGCCCCAGAGAGCCCCCACCGCCCAGCGGCTTGCCGGTGATGACGCCGGGCGTGTACTCGCCCACCAGCTTGGAATACTCATCCATCATCCAGCCCATCATCTGCGACGTCGTGCCCACGTCCGGCGCGGGCACATCGTTGCGTGGACCGAGGTTCTTCCAGACCGCGTCGATCCACTCACGGCAGAGGCGCTCTTTCTCCGGCGTGGAGAGCGTCGAGGGATCGACGACCACACCGCCCTTGCCGCCACCCAAGGGGATGTCGGCCACCGCCGTCTTCCACGTCATCCACGTCGCCAGCGCGCGGACGGTGTCCAGCGTCTCGTTGCCCGCAAAGCGGATGCCGCCCTTCGCCGGGCCGCGGGCATCGTTGTGCTGTACCCGGTAGCCAAAGAAAACTTTGATGGATCCATCGTCCATGCGCACGGGGATCTGAAAACGGAACTCGCGCATGGGCCAGCGTAGCATGTTGCGCACGGCTTCTTCAAGCCCCATCTCCTCGGCCACCTGGTCAAATTGGGCCTGCGCCATCTTAAACGGATTCAACTCTTCGCTCATGGGGTTGTTTTCTCCTTGAATGTAATGAATAGAGGGTCATCGAACGTGTTGTGTTACTTGTTACCGGAGTCGCCGGACTCCAGTTGGGTTTCCAGTAATTGACGGGCTTCTTGCGGATTGGCCTTGCCCCGCGTGGCTTTCATCACCTGCCCGATAAACCAGCCGATGACGGCGCGCTTGCCTCCCCGGTACTGCTCCACCTGCCTGGGATTTGCGGCGATAACCTCGGCGACGATGGCGGAGAGCGCGTCGGTGTCGGAGATCTGCGCCAGGCCCAGCCGGTCGACGACGGCCTTGGGCTTTTCGCCGCTTTCAAAGACCGCTTCCAGCACCTGTTTGGCCGCTGTGGTGTTGATGGTCTCCTTCTGGAGCAGGGCGACCAGATCGACCAGCTGTTCTGGCGTCACCTTGATCTCGTCGATGGCCGCGCCCGTCTCGTTCAGCAGCCGGAAGAGTTCCCCCGTCAGCCAGTTGACCACGTCTTGTGGCTCCAACTCCCGCTCCAGCGCCAGGCGGGCCGCCTCTTCAAAGTAGTCGGCGACCGCCTGTTTCTCCACCAGCAGATTCGCGTCGTAGGGGCGGATGCCGTAGGTCTCCACCAGACGGCGCTTCTTCGCCAGCGGCAGTTCGGGAATCTCCGTGCGTACCTCGTCGATCCACGCCTCCGAGATCTCCAGCGGCGGAATGTCCGGTTCGGGGAAGTAGCGGTAGTCGTGGGCGTACTCCTTGCTGCGCTGCGGGTACGTGACCTCCTCGGATTCATCCCAGCCCAGCGTCTGTTGGGCGATGGTGCCGCCCGCCTTGACGACCGCGATCTGGCGTTCGATCTCGTAGGCCACGCTGCGCGTCAAGGCCCGGAAGGAGTTGAGGTTCTTGATCTCCGTGCGCGTGCCCAGTTCGTCGCTGCCCTCGGGCCGGACGCTGACGTTGGCCTCGAAGCGCATGACGCCCTTCTCCATATCGCCGGAGTTGACGCCCAGGTAGATGAGGATGTCGCGCAGCGCGGTGGCGTAGGCTTTGACCTCTTCGACGGAGCGCATATCCGGCTCGCTGACGATCTCCAGCAGTGGCACGCCGGCGCGGTTGTAGTCCACCAGCGCGCCGCCGCGCAGATGATAGAGCTTGCCGGTGTCCTCCTCCAGATGCACCCGCGTGACCCCGATGCGCTTGACACCGTTTTCGGTCTCGATCTCCAGGTAGCCGTCGCGGGAGAGGGGCAGATCGTACTGGGAGATCTGATAACCTTTCGGCAGGTCTGGATAGAAGTAGGACTTGCGCGAGAAGACGTTGACCGGCTGAATCGTGCAGTTCAGCGCCAGCGCCGTCATCATGCCGTACTCGACGGCGCGTCGGTTGACCACCGGCAGCGTCCCCGGCAGCGCCAGGCAGACGGGACAGGTGTAGGTGTTGGGGTCCAGGTCGCCGGTGTCTTCCACCACCGGACAGTCACAGTACATCTTCGATCGGGTGTGGACCTGGGCATGCACCTCAAGTCCGATCACGGCTTCGTATGTCATAAACGCTCCTAACCAAAAACGTACAAACGTGGAAACGTTCTAACGTTTAAACGTGTTTCTGTCGTTGAACAAAGGCGGCGATGCGCTCCAGCGCCTCTTCGATCTCCTCGTAGGCGGTGGCGTAGGACATGCGGACGTGCCCGACGCCGCACGCGCCGAAGACACGACCCGGCACCACCGCCACGTGCTCCTCCTGCAACAGCCGCTCGGCGAACTCGTTGTCGTCCAGACCGGAGGACTCAATGCAGGGGAAAGCGTAGAAGGCGCCCTGGGGCTCTGTGCAGTTCAGGCCGATCTCGTTCAGCCCTTCGATGATCAAGCGCCGTCGCCGATCGTACTCCGCCCGCATCTCCTGGACGAAAGGCTCCCCGATCTCCAGCGCCTTGACTGCGGCCCACTGGGAAGGCGTCGGCGCGGACATGATCAGGTATTGGTGCGCCTTGCGCATCTCGCCGATCAGTTCCGCCGGCCCCACCAGGTAGCCAATGCGCCAACCCGTCATGGCGTATGCCTTGGAGAAGCCTTGCAGCACGATGGTGCGCTGATACATGCCCGGCAGACTGGCAAAGCAGGTATGTTCGGTATCGCCGTAGACCAGCCGGTCGTAGATCTCGTCGGAGATAACGACCAGATCGTGCTGCTTGACGATAGCGGCGACCTCGTTGAGGCGTTCGCGGCTCATCACCGTGCCCGTCGGATTATTGGGTGAGGGCACCAGAATCGCCTTGGTCCTCTCCGTCACCGCCGCTTCGATGGCCTCGGCGGTGATGTCAAAGTTCTGATCGGCATACGTCGGCACGCTCACCGGCACGGCGCCGATCAGCTTCGCCGTCGGCTGATAGGAGACAAAGCTGGGATCGGGGATGATGATCTCGTCGCCGGGGTCCAGCAGCGCCGCCATCGCCAGGAAGAGCGCCTCGGAGACGCCCACCGTGACTAGAATCTCGCTGGCGGGGTTATACGTCTGCGCGTAGCGCTGCTCGATGTGCGCGGCAATCGCGCGCCGCAGCTCCATCAGCCCGGAGTTCGACGTGTAGTGGGTCTCTCCGCGTTTCAGCGCCTCGATCCCCGCCTGCACAATGGGGGCCGGCGTGTCAAAATCAGGCTCACCGATGCCGAGACTGATCACGTTGTCCATCGTCGCGGCGATATCGAAAAAGCGGCGGATGCCGGAAGGCGGAATGTTGCGAAGGCGCTGTGCAGCAAAATCATGTACGTTCATGGTGTGCTCCTAACGGATTTCATATGTTGTGGTGGATGAATCACCGAGGTTGACGCTGCGGAAGCGCCCTTTGACCTCGGTCCAGCGTCCGACCAGCGACCGTTCCAGCAGGACGCTGTCCAGTTCGGCGCCCTCGTCGACTACGGTATCGCGCAGAATGCAGTTGCGCACCTCGGCGCCCGCGTGAATCGAGACGTAAGGGCCGATGATGGAGCGCTCGACGTTGGCCTCCGGGTGCACGTAGACCGGCGGGATCACCGTGACGCCGGGCCGCAGCACCTCCGGGCTGTTGTCGTAGCCGTGCTCCAGGATATAGCGGTGCGTCAGGAACGTCGTCTCCGGCTTGCCCGTATCCTGCCAGATGCCGACGACGCGCGTGCTGAACCTTGCGCCCTCTTCGATCATCAAATTGACGGCGTCGGCGAGATAGTACTCGCCTTTGGTCTTGATGTCGCGTTCCAGCAGCTCCTCGCAGGCGCGGGCCAGCCAAGCGCTATCTTTGAAATAGTAAAGGCCCATCAGCACGTTCTTGTTCTCTTTCGTATCGGGCTTCTCGATCAGAGCCGTGGCGTATCCTTGCGCGTCGGTCTCCACGACGCCGAAGCGCCGGGGATCCTCAACCTCTTTGGTGAAGATAACGCCGTCTTGATCGTTCTGATTCAAATTGGAGAAATCCGTCTCGTCAAAAAGCGTATCCACAAAGAGCATGAAGATGGGCCCTTCCAGATGTTCACGTGCCAACCAGAGCGCGTGGGCCTGCCCCAGCATCTCCTTCTGCAGCACAAAGTGGGCTGGAATGTCGTAAGTCTCTTGGACATACGCCTCGATCTGCTCACTCAGGTAGCCGGTGATGAAGACGTACTCCTCGACAGGCATGTCCGCGAAGCGCTCAAGGATATGATCCAGCATCGGCTTGCCGGCTAACGGCAGCAGCGGCTTGGGACGTGACCACGTGTGCGGGCGCATCCGGGTCCCCAAACCGGCCATGGGAATGACGAGTTTCATGGTCCTCTCCTTTGACCCTGGTCTGGTCGTCGATTAGTCAGATCGTCTGATAGTCAACTATCTCGGAATGCCTGCTACTCGCTACCTTTCAATTGAGTGTTTGCGTCTATCCAACGTCGATAGGCTTCGAGCATACGCTCAATGTCCTGTAAATCATCTCGACAGATCTCGTAGATTTCCTCTTCTGTCAGCGCGTCGGGACAGATGGGACGGCGTCACGATGACCTCCCCAGGATCATTTCGATACGCTCTTTCTCAAAAGGTAATAAATCACCAGCACGCCGCAGCACGTAGAGGTCGTACTCGTCGGCGGCGTCCTCGTCATCGGCGAAGAGCCGCTTGCCGCGGATCACTTCGGCGGCGACGAAAGGGTCGGCTTCCGACGGCACCACGAGATCAACCCGATGCACGTTGAGCAGGTCTTCTAACGCCACCGCGATCTCCACCTTCTCGTGCACGTGCAGCTTTTCGGCGGGTAGCACGCCGATGTCCACGTCGGAGGTGCCTGCAGACAAATCGACGGGGTCATCTTCCAGCCAACGCTTCACCTCTGCCGCACGGCTGCCGAAGGCGTACATGATCCATAGATCATGCTCGCGACACAAGGCGCGCAGCTGCGCCCGATGCGACATAGCCTACGCTTCCTCCAATGGCGGGCGGCGCGTCTGCCAGTCCGTGGCCTGCTCGTAGGCGTAAGCCACGCGCAGGATCTGCGCCTCTGCTAAATCCGGGCCGGTGATCTGCAGCCCGATGGGCAGCCCCTGCTCGTCGAAGCCGCAGGGCACGTTGAGCGCCGGGACGCCTGCCAGGGCCTGGGTGATGGTGAAGATGTCCGCCAGATACATCTGCAACGGATCGTCGACGCGCTCGCCGAGCCGGAAGGCGGTGAAGGGCGAGGTGGGCCCCACCAGCACGTCCACCTCCTTGAAGGCGCGGTCGAAGTCCTGCCGGATCAGCGTGCGTACCTTCTGCGCCTTGAGGTAATAGGCGTCGTAGTAGCCAGCGCTGAGCGCGTAGGTACCCAGCATGATGCGCCGGATGACCTCCTCGCCGAAGCCCTCGGCCCGCGTGCGCCCGTAGACGCCCTCCAGATCCTCGGCCTCGGCGCGGTAGCCGTAGCGGATGCCGTCGAAGCGCGCCAGGTTGGCGCTGGCCTCTGCCGTCGCTATCAGGTAGTAAACGGCGATGCCGTGCTCCGTGTGCGGCAGGCTCACGTTCACCACCTCCGCGCCCAGGCCCTCCAGCGTCTCGATCGCCGTCTCCACTGCCTGCTTGACCGCCGGTTGCACGCCGCCGCCCTCAAAGTACTCGCGGGGCACGCCGACGCGCAGCCCTTCGATCTGGGGGCTCAGCGCGGCCACGTAATCGCCCACCGGCTCCGTGCGAGTGGTGCTGTCTTTAGGGTCAACGCCCGCCATGATCTGCGTCAGCAGCGCGGCGTCTTTCACGCTACGGGTGAGCGGCCCCACCTGATCCAGAGACGAGGCAAACGCGATAAGCCCGTAGCGCGAGATGCGTCCGTAGGTCGGGCGCAGGCCCACCAGACCACAGAGCGCTGCGGGCTGGCGCACCGATCCGCCGGTATCGGTGCCCAAGGCCGCCGGGACCTCACAGGCTGCCACGGCGGCCGCGCTCCCCCCGCTGGACCCGCCGGGCACGCGATCCAAATCCCAGGGGTTGGCCGTGGGGAAATAGCCGGAGTTCTCCGTGCTGGAGCCCATGGCGAATTCGTCCTGGTTGGTCTGGCCCAGAATAACAGCGCCGGCAGCCTTCAGGCGGGCAATCGCCGTCGCGTCGAAGGGCGGCGTGTAACCCTCCAGGATCTTCGAACCGCAGGTGGTCTCCATCCCGCGCGTCGAGAGGTTGTCTTTGACGGCGAGGGGGATGCCGAGGAGCGCACCGTGCTCCCCGCGGGCGCGGGCCGCGTCGGCCTGTTCCGCCTGGGCCAGCGCCACCTCGGGCGCGGTGCGCAGAAACGCGCGGATCTGTCCGTCGACAGTCTCGATACGTTCCAGTAAAGCCCGCGTCAGCTCAACGGATGAAATGGCCCCGGCCTCCAACTGCGCCAGGGCTTCGTTAACGGTGAGTTCGCATAAAGCGTTCAAGGGTCACTCCTTCTCGAAAATGGAGGGCACGAAGAAACAGCCGGTCAGCGTGTCCGGCGCGTTACTTAGCGCCTCGTCCGGTTCGAGGGGCGTGCCGGCGACGTCCTCCCGCAACACGGAGCGCAGCGGAAGCACCGTCGCCGTGGGGGGGATGGTCTCCGTCTCCACCGCCTGCACTTGAGCGGCGTAGTCGAGAATCGCCGAAAGCTGCTCCCGGTAACGCAAAAGGGTCCTCTCCTCCAGTTCCAAGTGGGCCAGGGCAGCAATGTGTTTAACTTCGTCCAACGTCAGTGCCATGTTCACCTCCTACGGGGATTATAACACTCCCGAGGTGTCTAGCCAATTAAGCGGGGTCTGGGTAAGCGAAGCAGTTCCGGGATGGCTCAAACGCCATAGGCAGCTTCTCATCATGTTTCCCTCCCGCATCAACCCCGCCTTCGTTTACCTGCTTTCGTCTACGCAGGTTCTGCGGTACGGAGGGCGTTTTCACTGGCGGACCCGCTTCGAAATCCCGTCTGGGAGCGGAATGATCCAAAAGAAGGGCAGCATAAACCGATTGCCTCCGGTCGCGCTGACCCCGTGTATTAACCCTGACGCGGGTGTCTTTGTCCGATAAAGCCTTCGCCATGCCGGAGAGGTGGTGATTTCACCGCAGCCTTGTATGGTTTTCGTGTGGATGATGATCGGAGACTGTTCCAAGCGGGCACAGTCCCCGGCTTTGGGCTTCCCGGCCCGTGCAGGAGGCCGCCCCGGCTTTTCCAATAATTTGCCCTATACTCAAGGGTTTCTCATTACTTCTCTCCTATGCTATAATTTCTCTGCTATGAGACAAGTGAGGGCTTTCTATGTTTGAACTGACACCTGACATTCTACTGGCGCGGCTTCTGGTGGTGTTCCTGGGGATTCCCATCCACGAGTGGGCCCACGGGTGGGTCGCGCATTTATTGGGCGATACCACGCCGGAGCGAGAAGGACGCCTCTCGTTGGATCCGCTGACACACCTGGATCCCGTGGGCACGCTGATGATCCTGCTGACGGGCTTCGGGTGGGGACGCGCGGCGCGGGTCAATCCCTATCTCATGCACAAGATCAAAAACCCGCGTCTGGGTATGGCCTTAACGGCACTGGCAGGACCGTTTTCCAACTTCATCCAGGCGACGATTCTGGCGCTGCCGCTTCGGTTGGGATTGCTCTCACTATTGCCTGCGGGGGTTGCCGATGCCCTGGGACGGCTTCTGATCCTGGCCATCGGCGTCAACATCGGCCTCATCGCCTTCAACCTGCTGCCCATCCCGCCTCTGGACGGGTCGCGTATCCTGGTCGGCGTCGCGCCGCCCCAGGTGGCGGAGTTCGTGGAGAGTCTGGAGCCCGTGGCGCCTTATATTCTGGCCCTGATACTCTTTATTTTGCCTCAAATGGGCATCCATTTGGTCTCCTGGCTGGCAGGACCGTTAAGTCAATTCTTATATCGGATACTGTTGTGGTGAAGGTCGCACGGGTCCGACATCGGGTCAGGCAGTTCTTTCGCACGCTGCAAGCCCCGCTCCGCCCGGTGGATCTGGACTACGTCGCTGAGCGCCTCTCTCCCTCCCTCGTGGCGCTTTTCAGGCGTATGCCCCGCGCCGAGCAACATCACGGCATCGACCTCTGCCGGGCATTGGAAGCGCAGGGCCTCCGCGATCCCGACGTGTTGGCAGCGGCACTGCTCCATGACGTGGGCAAGACGGTAGTCACGCCGCGGCTGTGGGAGCGTGTCTGGGTGGTGTTGGGAGAACACTTCCTGCCGAAGCAGGCAGAGGCGTGGGGTCGGGGGGAGCCGGCGAGCTGGCGGCGTGGTTTCGTCGTCCGGCGATGTCATCCGACCTGGGGCGCGGCGCTGGCGGAGAGGGCTGGCGCGTCAGCCCGCGTTGTGGAGCTTATCCGCTGTCACCACGACCCTCCGGCCGATGACACGGCGCTGGCGGTGTTGCAGGCGCTGGACGAAACTTGAGGGCCTCCTATGTCCGACCATCGCCGTGTGTTGATGATTGCGCCCACGTCCTTTTTTCTGGATTACGGCTGTCACGTTCGCATTCTTGAAGAGGCGCGGGCTTTGCAGGCGCAGGGCCTGCGTGTGCGCATCGTCACCTACTACAAGGGGAACGACTGGCCCGGGCTGGACATCGTGCGCTGCCGGCCCACACCCTGGCGCTCCGATTACGAGGTCGGCTCTTCGCGCCATAAAATCGCCTTTGACGCCCTGCTCTTCTGGAAAGCCCTGCAGGAGGCGCGGCGTTGGCATCCTGACGTCATCCACGGCCATCTGCACGAAGGCGCGCTCATCGGATCGGTGGTCGGGCGGCTGACACGCACACCTGTGCTCTTCGACTTCCAGGGCAGTCTGACCGGCGAGATGGTCGACCACAACTTTATCACGCCGGACTCCTTCTGGTACTACTGGTGGCGTCGCCTCGAGGAGCGTATCGTCCAGATGCCCGACGCTATCATCACCAGCACGACGCACAGCGCCGAGATCCTCGATCGCGGTTTCGGCCGCCGGGAGTGTGTCTATCCGGTGCCCGATAGCGTCAATCTGGATTTTTTCACACCGGAACGGCTGTCGACCGAGGAGCGGGCCCGCCGCCGCGCGATGTTGGGGATCCCTCCTGAGCGCACGCTGGTCGTCTACCTGGGCTTGTTGGCCGATTATCAGGGCATCCCACAGTTGATCGAAGCGGCGGCTTACCTGCGGGCGCGAGACCATCCCGTTTCCTTTTTGATCATGGGCTTTCCCGGCGAGGACGTCTACCGCCGGCAGGCGGCCCGGCTGGGTCTCACGCCCCCGGACGTTATTTTTACCGGGCGGACGCGCTACGCGCACGCGCCCGATCATCTGGCCCTGGGCGATGTCGCCGTGGCGCCCAAGATCTCGGCCACCGAGGGCAGCGGCAAGATTCTCAACTACATGGCCATGGGCCTGCCCGTTGTCGCCTACAAAACCGACGTCAGTCGGGAGTACCTGGGGACGTTGGGCGTCTACGCAGAACCGCCGGGCGACGCTCGCGGACTGGCCCAGGCCCTGGCTTTTGTGTTGCGAAACCCCGAGGCGGCGCGGCTCATGGGGCAGCACCTGCGCGAACGTGCTCACCGCCACTTCTCCTGGGCGCGCACCGGACGCCAGTTACTGAAGATCTATACGACCTTGTGGAAGGATGGATAAACATGAAATCGCTGTGGTCGCGACTCCGCTTTTCGCCAGCCTGGCGGAGCTCGTTGTTCTTCTTTGTCCTCTGGGCCGCCATGGCCGCCTTCGCCCCCTTCAAGAACGTCTATCTGAACCATTTGGGCTTGACCAGCCTGGAGATCAGCCTCTTGAACATCTTCGCCCCGCTGATGACGTTGTTCGCTGCCCCGGCCCTCTCTATGCTGGCGGACCGGCGGCGTTGGCGCAAGCGCCTGCTCGTCGCCGGGTTAGGCGGCGTCGCGCTGCTGCAGGCGCTTTACGGCGTGCCCAAGACGTTCCTGGGCCTGTTGCCCATTGCGTTGCTGCTGGCGACGATCAGCAGCGCCATCATGCCTATCAGCAACAGCCTGGTGGCCCGCATGGCACAGCGTCACCACCTGGACTTCGGCAACTTGCGGCTCTGGGGCTCGTTGAGCTTCGCCCTTGGCTCTCTGCTCCTCGGCACGCTGTGGGAGCGGCATGGCTTCGATGCCATGTTTATCACCAGCGCGTTGACCTTTCTCCCCGTGACGCTTCTGGCGTTGACGCTGGAGGAAAGCCCGGCGCAGCGCGTACAAGAGCGGGGAGACCTCCGGCGCGTGGTCGAGGACAAAGGGCTGCTGGCGCTGCTGGCGGCTATGTTCCTCTACGGTGTCGCCGAAAGCCTCTACGTCAACTTCGCCGGCGTCTACATGGACAACCTGGGCGGTGGACAGCAGCTGGTCGGTGCCCTTTTCGGCTTCTCGGCGCTGGCAGAACTGCCTTCCATGCGCTACAGCGGGGATCTGGCGCGGAAGATAGGACGGCCCAGCGCCGTGTTGATCGGATACACCGTGATGATGGCGGCTTACATCGGCTACGCCCTCTCCTCGAACCCCACCTTTCTGCTGGCCTGCGGCGTGCTGCGGGGCTTCGGTTTTGGGCTTTCGTACGCCGTAGCGGTGGCGCTCGTCGACGCGCGGGCGCCGGAAACGTGGTCGTCGACGCTGCAGTCGCTGATGCTGGCGATATCTTGGGGCCTGGCGCCTCTGCTGACTCTGCCCCTGGGTGGGTGGCTCGCCGATCTATTCGGCTTGTCTGTGGTCTTCCTGGGCGCCGGCCTGGCCCAGACCGTGGCGATAGGGATCCTGCTCTGGGCGATTCTGGGCGATAAGTTCGCCAAAGCGCCGTTGTTGAGGGTGAGCTCTTGTTGCGAGCAGGCCGCAGCAGCTATCAAGCATTGAAAGGCGGGTGATGTGAAAGGGTGGCTTTACCGCGTTGGAGGGGGGATCCTGGCATGGCTGCTTCTGGCGACGCTGGGTCTCTGGGGATATGGGGAGGTGTACCGTAAGCGCGTCTACCCGGGCGTCGTCGTCGCCGGTCTCGAGGTCGGAGGGATGACGCGGGCCGAAGTCACGACGCTGCTGCGGGAGCGCCTACCCGATCCGGAAGAGGAGGGGCTCGTGCTCCGCGCCGCCGAAGCGCAGGTGCGCTTCAGCTGGGCCGCGTTGGGTCGAGGCTTCGATTACACCGGCACCGCCGAGCTGGCGTATGCCCAGGGGCGGGAGGGCAAGGGGCCTGCGCGGTGGTTGCAGCCTTTGCGCCTGTACTTCACGGGCCGGGAGATCGCGCCACTGACCACGTCTGCCGACCCGGCGCGGGTGGAGACCGCCGTGGCACGGTTGGCGGAGCAAATAAACGCCGCGCCCGTAGACGCGCAGCTGCAGATTGCGCCGGACGGCGTCCACGAGACACCCGGGCGGGCGGGACGCCGACTCGACGTGGAGGCCGGGGTCGCCGCTGTGCAAGCAGCCCTGGCGGAAGGACGGGCTGGCGTGGAGCTGCCGGTGACTGCGCTCCCCCCCCGTCTTCAGGAACCGGAACCGGCGTTTTCCCAGGCGCAGATGCTGCTGGCGCAGTCCTTCACAGTCACCGCCGACGATCCCCTGACGGCATACACAGCGACTTTCCAGGCCCCGCCTTCGGAGGTGGCGCGGTGGCTTTCAGCGCGACCCGCTTATCACTACGACCCGCCGCGCATGCTCCTGGAGTTTCATCAGAACGAGATCCGTCGCTGGCTCACGGAGGACGTAGCGTCGCAGCTGGGCGAGGAGCGGCTGTTGGACGTGGAGGAGACGCTGGCGCAGATCCTCCTGGCGCTCAACAGAACGACAACCACCGCCGCTGCCCGGATCCGCCATCCCGAAAAGCGCTACGTGGTGCAACCCGGGGATACGCTTTTTGACATCGCCTACAACCACGGTTTTCCTCAGTGGCGTCTGGAGGAGGCCAATCCCGAGATCGAGCCGGGCACGCTGTTGGTCGGTCAGGAGCTGGTGATTCCCTCCATCGACGTGCTCTTCCCCAAGCCCCTCGTGCCGGGCAAGCGCATCGAGATCAGCCTGCCGGAGCAGATGCTCCGCGCCTACGAGGACGACGAGTTGCGCTTCGAGTTCCGCGCCTCCAGCGGCATGTCCACCACGCCCACCATCGCTGGTCAGTTCCAGGTGCTGATGAAAGAACCAAACGCCTACGCACAGCGCTGGGACCTCCAGATGCCCTACTTCATGGGTATCTACAAAGAAGGACCGAACTTCTACAACGGCATTCACGCTTTACCTATCCTCGCCAGCGGTCGCCGGCTCTCGGCGGCTGTGTTGGGCTGGCCCGCTTCCTACGGTTGCATCATCTTAGACGTGGACGATGCCAGGGCGCTTTTCGAATGGGCACCCATTGGCACGCTGGTGCGCATCGAGGGCGTCGCCCCGGGTACCCCGTCGGCGGTGGAGACGCTGGACGAGGCCGTCAGCGCGGAGCCCTAGCCATGTACGCTCAGGTGTTGGTTTTTTTACCTATCGAAAGCAAGGCAACGCCGTTCTTCGATTACGACGTACCGTCCGAGCTGGAGAAGGCGGTGCGGCCTGGGATCATGGTCGCCGTGCCCTTCCGCGAGCGCCGGTTGCCGGCCCTGGTCTGGTCGCTTTCCGAGGTCCCTTCGGTGCCCAAGACCCGGCCCATCGCCGAGGTGTTGACGCCAGAGCCGGTTCTCTCCGAGCCGCTGCGGGAGCTGGCCCGCTGGATGGAGCGGGAGACGCTGGCTCCGCTGCATACGTGTGTGCGGATGATGCTCCCGCCCGGCATGCGCACGGACTCGCTGGCGGAGTTCCGACAGGGTATCTCCCCCAAGACGGTGCGCCGGGTCCACCTGACAGCACCGCGCAGCGTGTGGTCGGGGCGGATGGAGGGCCTGCAGTTGGTAGAACTCTACACCTCGATTCTGGAGTATCTGGAGCAGGCGGAGGGTGCGGTGGACGTCAGCACCGTCTACGAGGAGACCGGCGCCGAACGTTACCATTTGCAGATGCTGCACAAACGGAGTCTGGTCGATTTCACCCACGAGGAGCGCATCCGCGATCCTCTGGCAGACATGCTCTTCACGCCGGCCGAGGCGCCGACGCTGCTGCCCGATCAAGAGAAGGTCTGGGCGGTGGTGGAGCAGGCGTTGGGCGCAGCGCCGGGCGAGTGCGTGGCGCCGGTGCTGCTCCTGGGCGTCACCGGCTCCGGCAAGACTGAGATTTATCTCCGGGCCACCGAGCGCGTGCTGACCCAGGGTCGCCAAGCGCTGATCCTGGTGCCGGAGATCAGCCTGACGCCGCAGACGGTGCGCCGCTTCGCGGTGCGTTTCCCGGATCAGGTGGGCGTCTGGCACAGCGGTATGAGCGCCGGCGAGCGCTACGACACCTGGCGACGCCTTCGTCGGGGTGAGCTCTCGATCCTGGTGGGCGCGCGCTCCGCCCTCTTCGCGCCGTTCCCCAATCTCGGCCTCATCGTGATGGACGAGGAAGAGGACAGCAGCTACAAGTCGCCGCAGCGGCCTTACTACCACGCACGGGAGACGGCCGAGGCGCTGGCAGCGCGGACGGGTGCGCTTTTCATCATGGGCAGCGCGACACCCTCGCTGGAAGCGTACAGCCGGGCGCAACAAGGACAGTATCGCCTGTTGGAGATGCCCCGGCGCATTTTGAGCCACCGACGGCGTATTGAGGATTGGCAGCGCGTCCTCAAGCTGCCCGAAAGCCGCTACGAGGCGCTCCCGGAAGCGCCGGCGGTCTGCACCATCAGTCTGCCGCCCGTGCGCATCGTCGACATGCGCGCCGAACTGAAGGCAGGCAACCGCTCTATCTTCAGCCGCCCGCTGCAGGAGGCCGTGGATCGCGCGCTGGCCCAGAACGAGCAGGTGATCCTCTTCCTTAACCGACGCGGGAGTTCGACCCACGTCTTTTGCCGGGATTGTGGCTGGGTTGCCAAGTGTCCTCAATGCGATATTCCGCTCACCTACCACCGTTCGGCCGAGGCGTTGATCTGTCACCGCTGCAGCCATCACGAGCCTATGGAGCAACACTGTCCGATGTGCGGCTCCCAGCGGGTGCGAGCCTTCGGGTTGGGCACCGAGGGTCTGGAGCAGCGGGTGGCACGCCGCTGGCCCCAGGCGCGGCTGCTGCGCTGGGATCGTGATGTGGCGCGCAATCACGCCGCCCACGTCCGCCTGATGGCGCGCTTCGCCACCGGGAAGGTGGACGTCCTCGTGGGCACGCAGATGATCGCGCGGGGGCTGGATCTGCCGCGCGTCACCGTGGTGGGGGTCGTCTCGGCGGACGTGGGGCTGAACCTGCCCGACTTCCGCGCTGCCGAGCGTACCTTCCAGCTGCTGGCGCAGGTGGCAGGCCG
This sequence comes from Anaerolineae bacterium, assembly GCA_049975525.1. GTDB lineage: Bacteria > Chloroflexota > Anaerolineae > B4-G1 > SLSP01 > G713. The sequence goes on along the minus strand of JBNGCW010000009.1, from coordinate 90,205 downwards.
CGCAGGTCGAGGGCTGTTGGGCGGCGAGGCGATTCTGCAGACTTACCATCCCGATCACTACGCCATCACCCACGCGGCGGTACATGACTACGTCGGCTTCGCACGCCGGGAGCTGCGCTTTCGCCGGCAGGCCGGTTACCCGCCGGCGATGCGTCTGGCGCGCTTCCTCATCCGCCACAAACACGCCCGCAAGGCGCAGGCCGCGGCGGAAGCGCTGGCGGCACAGCTGCGGTCGGCCCTGGAGGCGGCGGAGCTGCCGCCCGAGGACCTCATCGGACCGGCGCCGGCCTTCTTCGCTCGCGTGCGTGGCAAGTATCGCTGGCACCTGTTGCTCCGGCACCTCGACCCCCCGGCGTTCCTGCGCGAACTTTCCATTCCCCCTGGTTGGCGTGTGGACATCGACCCCGTGGACATCCTATAGCGGCGGTTCACGTCCCCCCTGGTGAGACTTGGAGTTGAAGGGCTCACCAAGCCGTGATAAGATAAGGGCAGAGGTGCACAATGACCAAACGGAAACAGCTGTTGTGGGGCGTGACGCTGTTGACTCTGGGGGCGTTGGTGTTGTTGGCAGCCGGCCTGGGTCAGGTGGTGCTCTTTCCGGAAGAGCGCGAGATTACGTTGGAAGCCTTGCTGGCCTGGCTATGGCAACAGTACCTGCAGGGTTTGCGGGCGTGGGAGAGCCAAACGTTGCCCGGCGGCGGTGAAATACTCTTCTTGGGGCGCGTGTTGTTGGCCCTCGCTCTGGTGCTGACGCCCCTCAGCTTGACGCTGCTGCTCCTCTCTCCAGATCTGCGGAAGACAGTGCTCCGCGAGGCCCTGCGGTTGACCATTCTCTTCATGGCGATTCAGGCCCTGGTGCAGGCGCGGCTGCTGCGCGGTGAGCCGCTGTTCACATTCGAGGGCGGGGGTGAGACACCCAACCTTGACCTTTCATACGTGCCGAAAGCGATATTGGAACACGAACCGCGTCCTTCACGGTGGCTCGTCTACGGCGTCAGCCTGCTGATCGCGCTGTCGGTCACCTACATGGCGGTACGATGGGGCTGGCAGGTAGCGCGTCGAAAGAAACAAGAGACGCCCCTCCAACGTCTGGCCCGCGAAGCCCAGGACGCTGTGGACGCCTTGCAGGCTGAGGGCGACATGCGTGACGTGGTGACGCGCTGTTACGCGGACATGACCCGCGTGGTGCAGGAGGCACGCGGGCTGCGCCGGGGACGCGAGGTGACGGCGCGGGAGTTCGAAGCGTATCTCGACGAGCAGGGCCTGCCGGCGGCTCCCGTTCACAGGTTGACGCGCCTCTTTGAGGCGGTGCGCTACGGAGATCACCCGCCCGGTGAAGCGGAACGGATGCAGGCCATGGAGAGCTTAAGCGCTATCGCTGAGGCGTGTCGGAGGACGACGTGAGGCGCTGGCTCGCCGAACGCTGGCCCGTGCTGGCTGTGGCGCTGGTGCTAGCCATCCCCCTGACGCTCGCGCTCTATGACGTGGTGCATGACGCTCTCGTCGTGCCGCTGGCGCGTCTCTTTTGGCTGACCCGCCTGGTCTTCAAGAGCATCCCCCCGATCTTCGTCTGGAGCTACTTTCTCCTCATCGCCTTCCGTATCCTTGTGGACAGCCTGCGGAGGACGCCTCGACACAGGGGAGGATCGGAATCGCAAAGGCAGCAGCGCCCCGGGCGGATGGCGGTGTGGGCGCGGCGGATCCGCATGGCGAAGCGGGGGGCGTACTCACGCTGGGGGGTGGGACAGCATTTGAGTGAGCTGGCTATGCGGATCCTGGCGTACACGGAGGGGATGAATCTTGCGGAGAGCCGACGGCTTCTGGAGACCGGCGCGTGGGAGGCGCCGGACGAGATCCGAGATTACTTTCGGACGGCGATGCATCCCATCCCCCCCCCGCGACGGTTGGGTCTCTGGGGCCAATTCCGGCGTCTTTTGAGACGCAGAGAGGAGCCGCCGGCCTTGCAGGTGGAGCTGCAGGAGATTGTGCAGTACCTGGAAACTCACCTCGGACTTCGTGGCCCGGGAGAGCAGGAGCGATGAGCCGCCGTCTCTTCCTGGAGGTGCTGCTCTCCCTGCTGTTGCTGCTGGGCCTCAGCACGCTGGAGGGTGGCCTGGTGGCGTTGATGATCCCGCTGCTGCTCTACCTGGCCGCTGCGCTGTTCGACGCTCCCGTGCAGACGCGCTTGCACGCCCGACGGACGCTGCGCCGCAAAGAGGGCGAACGGGCGCGCTCCACACAACAGATCGCTGAAAACCAGGCCGTCGTCGTGGATTTGGAGGTGACCAATGCCGGCGAAGCGTTGTCGCGGGTGTGGATTGAAGATCGCCTTCCGGCGGGCCTGGAGCTCGTCGAAGGAGCATCCCGCCTTCTGACGCCCCTGGCGGCCGGGGAGACGGTGAAGGTGACGTATACTGTGCGTGGACGGCGGGGCGCTTTCGATTTCTCGCCGGTCGACGTCACGGCGCACGACAGCCTGGGGATCCTACGCCGCTTCTGGCGTCTGGAAGCCGGTGCCAGTCTCTGGATTCTACCCCACGTAGAGCGGATTAAAGCGCCGTCCCTCCGTCCTCGTCACACCCACGGCTTCGCCGGTTCCATCCCCTCGGGGCAGCCCGGCTCGGGCGTGGACTTCTACGGGGTGCGCAAGTATCACTTTGGGGACGCCCGACGGCACATCAACTGGCGTTTGACAGCGCGTCACGCGGATACGCTGTTCACCAACGAGTTCGAACAGGAGCGCATCACCGACGTTGGCCTGATCCTGGACGCGCGGCAACAGGTCAACGTTCGGTACGAAGAGGCGTCACTCTTCGAGCACAGCGTCCACGCCACCGCCTCTCTCGCCGACGCTTTTCTGCGGGCCGGACACCGGGTGGCGTTGCTCATCTACGGTCGCGCGCTGGAACGCACCTTCCCCAGTTACGGCAAAGTCCAACGTGCCCGTATCCTGCACGCGCTGGCCCACGCCCGGCCCGGCGACAGCTTAGTCTTCGAGCACTTCGATTATCTGCCCACCCGCTTTTTCCCGGCGCGTTCCCAACTCGTCATCATCAGCCCTCTGATCCCGGCGGATCTGCCGGTGCTGGCGCGACTGCGGGCGCGGGGATACCACCTGCTGGTCGTCAGCCCTGATCCGGTGACCTTCGAGGCGCGATGGGGCGCAGGAGAGGATGCCGCTGCGGCGTTAGCTGCACGTATCTGTCGGATGGAGCGCACGCTTCTGCTCCGTCGGTTGCGTCAGTACGACATCCGCGTGGTGGATTGGGCGGTGGAGAGCTCGTTGGAGCAGGCGCTGTACACCTCGCTGGCTGCCGCACGGGGGAGGCCGGCGCGGGTGTTCCCGAGGATGACGGCATGAGGAACGCACTGGCGGGCGCTCTGACGACGGCGGCGGGAGCGTTGGCCACGGGCTACGCGCTGGCCGGGCACGCGGGCTGGGCCGGGTTCTGGCTACTTCTGGGTGCGGCGTGGTGGTTCGCCCGTCGCCGCTGGCGGGGGGTGGGCTCTCTCGTCTTTTTCGTTTTCACCATGGCTGCGTCCGGCGGAATGTTGGCCCACCTGGGCGCAGGCTGGATGTTGCTGGGATCTGTCGCGGCATTGATCGCCTGGGACCTGGATGACTTTGTGCATGAGCTACAGGAGGCGCCCCGGAGAAAGCAGGAGGGAAGGCTCATCCGGGCGCATCTGCAACGGCTGATCTGGGTCGGCGGCGGCGGGCTGGCGCTCGGCGGACTGGCTTTGCTGTCCAGCGTGCGCCTGGGTGTAGGACTGGCGGTCGCGTTGGGCTTGTTGGCGGTCGTCGGCCTGCAACAGTTCTTCGCCCTCCTGCGCGGTGAAAGTGACTGAAAGACGGAGTTAAACTATTTTCATAAGGAGGTTGTGATGAGATCGCAGGACGAACGGATTATGGCAGCCCTGGCGCACGTGACCATCTTACTACCTGTGTGGGGACTCGTGAGCCCCATCGTGATCTGGGTCACGCAGCGGGAGACATCACAGCGGGTAGCCTTCCAGGCGCTCCAGGCGCTGGTTTACCAGCTTTTGCTGGTCATCCTCTGGTTTGTGGGGATGGGATGCTACGTGCTCTCGATCTTCTTCGGCATAGGGGGCGGAATGTTAATGGAGATGGAGACGGCGAGAGGTGGTGGGAAGATTGTGGGGCTGATGGGAGCCTTTTTCCCCTTTTTGATTCTCGGCGTCTTTTCCTTGATCGGGTTGGCCTACATGATTTACGGCCTCGTCGGTGCCGTGCAGGTCTTCCGGGGGCGTGATTTCCGCTACTTGCTTATCGGCCGTTGGGTAGAACGTTATCTGGAAGAGGCCGCAGGGGAGGGGTGAGCATGGCCAGCCGCTGGCGAAAACTGGACGAGGGGAGCTACGTATGGGTGACCGGTTCCAACGTGGGCGTTGTGGTGACGGAAGGGCGCGCGCTGATGATCGATACCGGCCTCGACAAGAGCACGGTCAAGAAGGTACTGCGCGAGTTGGACGCGCTGGGCGTGGTGCTGCACGCTTTGATCATCACCCACGGGCACGCCGACCACTTCGGCGGTGCGGCCTGGCTGGTGGCGCGGGCCGACGTGCCTGTCTACGCGCCGCCGCTGGAGGGCGCCTTCGTCAGCCATCCGCTGCTGGAGCCGCTTTTTCTCTACGGTGGCGCGGCGCCCATCGCAGAGCTACAGGATAAGTTCACGCTGGCTCAGGCCGTGGAAACCCCCATCCACCCACTCTCGCCTGGTCCCCACGAGATCGCGGGCTTTCCGCTGGAAGTGCTGCCGCTGCCCGGGCACGCGCCGGCCCAGATCGGCGTCGCCTGGGAGAAGACGCTCTACTGCGGCGACGTGGTCTTTCCCACGTCCACGTTGGAGCGCCACCCCATCCTCTTCTGTCACGACCTCGACCTGTGGCTGGAGACGCTGAGGCGGGTCTCCGCGTTGGAATACGCCTGGTTCGTTCCGGGGCACGGCGAGCCGATGCAGGAGGTGAGGTCCTTGGCAGAGGCCAATGCGGCACGCCTGGAGGAGCTGCGCTCGCTCACGTGGGAGGCGTTGGATACGCCGCGTTCTCCGCAGGAGGTGCTGCGGAGCGTGGCGGCGCACTACGGCGTGGAGTTTCCCGCGCCCCAGTTCTTCCTGCTCTCGCTGACCACCGTCCGGGCGGCGCTCACGTCCCTGCAGCGGCGAGGCGAAGCGCAGATCGTCATGGAGGAAAACCGGCTGCTCTGGAAACGACGCTAGCGCGTTTATTGGCGTCCTTGCCCCGTGTGGTATAATGTCCGTTGGTGTCTGAGAAAATCGGAAGCCGGAGGTGCTGCGAGGGGCAACAAAGGTCCTCTCACAGGGCAACCCGTTGGCGTTGCCGAAAGATGGGTCTCGACAGACATACCGAAAAAATTACGGCTTCGGGCGTTAGCACGGTGCCTCGCGCCGTAGGCCGTAGTTTCAACAAAACGTATAGGTAGCATCTTAATGCAACTGCTCGGGCGGGACGCGTCAGGGTCGGGCGGGTGCATTTCAATCTGAAAGGACTGGGAAGGGCGGCTGTGTTCAATCCTATCAATGCCCTGCTGGGGCTGTTTTCGCTGGATATTGGCATCGACCTGGGAACGGCAAACACGTTAGTTTACGTTCGAGGTAGAGGCATTGTCTTGAACGAGCCATCCTGGGTCGCCATCGATAAGCGGCGTCGGCAGGTCATGGCCATCGGAGCAGAAGCCAAGGAGATGGTAGGGAAGACGCCCGGCCACATCGTCGCCATTCGTCCGTTGCGGGACGGTGTCATTTCAGAGTTTGACATTACCCAGGCGATGTTGGAACATTTTATTCGACGGGCGCACGAACAGATCTTTATCCCCTTTCCCCGTCCTCGGGTGGTCGTGGGCATTCCCAGCGGCGTGACGGAGGTAGAGAAGCGCGCTGTGCGGGATGCGGCCTTCGCGGCCGGTGCCCGGGAGGCCTATCTGATCGAAGAGCCTATGGCGGCGGCCATCGGGGCCGGGTTGCCGGTGACCGAAGCCCAGGGCAGCATGGTGGTGGATATCGGCGGCGGCACCACAGAAGTGGGGGTCTTCGCCTTGGGGGGGATCGTGGTGAGCAAAAGCCTGCGCATCGCCGGCGACGAGCTGGATGAGGACATCGTCCAGTACGCGCGCCAGAAGTACAACCTGGCTATCAGCGAGCGTATGGCCGAGCGGATCAAGATCAATATCGGCTCCGCCTACCCGCTTCCCGAGGAGACGACCATGGGTATGCGCGGACGCAACTTGATCACTGGCTTGCCCGAGGAAGTGGAGATCAGCAGCATCGAAATTCGAGAGGCATTGGCCCGCTCGGTGAACATCTTTGTGGACCTGGTGCGTGATTCGTTGGACGAGACGCCACCGGAACTGGTGGCCGATCTGATGGAGACGGGGATCTGCCTGGCCGGCGGCGGTGGTCAGCTTCGTGGGCTCGCCGAGCGGATCGCCGAGGAGATACATATCCGCTGTTGGGTGGCCCAGGAGTCGATGACCTGTGTGGCGCGCGGCGCCGGCATGGTGTTGGAGCAGTTCGACGCCCTGCGTCAGACGTTGACGTCAGATGACTACCGTCAGCCAGGCGGGTCCGCCTCATGAACGGTCGAGATCCCGGATAGGGGAGAGATAGATGCGGCAAAGCCGTCCGTGGCTTCCCTACGTACTGCTGGCCGCCGCGCTCTTCGTCCTCGCCTTCTATGAAGCCGGCTTCCTCTCGCCGGTGGAACACGCCTTGACCTTCGTCATCGCACCTCTGGAGCGCGGTCTTGCCGCGCTGGTGAACGGCTTCCGCGAGCTCTTCACGGATGTGCGCGACGTCCAGGAACTCCAGGAGACGGTGGAAACGCTGCGACGGGCCAACGAGGCCTTGCGGGTGGAAAACATCCGTCTGCGAGAGCAGTACGTCGCCGAAAACCGGCAACTGCGCGGGATGCTCAACTTCCAGAATGAGAATCCCACGTATAATTTCGTGGGCGCGGACATTGTGGAGCGCGGTTGCGAGATCTTCCCCTGCGGTGAAGTGCTGGGTGAGGATGTTAACCCCTACCTCCGTTACCTCATCATCAACACCGGTAGCCGCGATGGGGTGGCCGTGGGCATGCCCGTGGTCAGCAGCGGCGCCGCGTTGGTCGGACGTGTGGTACAGGTCACCCCCCATCTGGCGTACGTCCAGCTCATCAACGACCCCGAAAGTGAGATTGCGGCGTTGCTCCAGGGATCACGGATCACCGGCGTCGTCAAGGGTCAACAGGATGGGTCCTTGATCATGACGGAGATCTTACCCGAGGAAGAGGTGGAGGAGAACGAGATCGTCATCACCTCGGGTCTGGGCGGGCTATTGCCCAAGGGCTTGATCCTGGGGCAGGTCGAAACAGTCTCGTATCAAGAAACGGCGCTCTTTCAAGAAGCGACATTGCGACCTGCGTTGGACTTTCGCCGTTTAGAAGTCGTGTTGGTGATCACCGATTTCAGCCGTCCGCCCGTGGAGGAGTTGCAGGAATGAGTCTCTACGTCGGCATTCCCATTATGCTGATCGGGGTGGTATTGCAGAGCGTCTGGCTGGAAAGGGTGGAGATTTTGGGCGGACGTCCCGATTTGGTGTTGCTCCTGGTGGTCACCTGGGCCATCATCCGAGGTTTGAACGAAGGCATGGCGTGGGGATGGGTGGGCGGCCTGCTCTGCGACGCGTTGAGCGGGGGGCCCATGGGGCTGTGGACGGTCTCCCTGGTCATAGTGGCTTTCCTGGCCGGGCAACCGTGGGTGCAGACGTTGGGGCCGACGAGTATTCGTCTGGCGCTGATGTCGGCCGTGGGAACGCTGGTCGGACACACGGTGTTCCTGAGCTTGCTGGGCTTGCTGGGCTATCCGATGGACCTCGGGTGGGCCTATGCCACGGTAGTCGGTCCGGCGGCTCTGCTTAATTTTATCTTGTCTCCTTTCAGTTTTGCCTTTTTAGTCTGGTTTCACCGTCGTTCTTCAGGCGCGGGAGGGATAGGCGTATGAACGAAGCACGGAGGACGCTGCCGGAGTCAACGACCGGCCCGGCGCAGCCATCCTGGCTCCAACGTCGTCCCCGGCTGGCCCTCTTCGGCTGGTTGATATTGTTGATCCTGGGACTTTATCTGGTCCGCCTCTGGCAGCTGCAGTTCGTCGAAAGAGGGTTTTACCTCTCAGAGGCCCAGGAGCAGCAGTTGCGCGTGGAGCTGATCCTGCCGCAGCGCGGGGTGATCTTTGATCGCCACGGGGAGTTGCTGGTGCGGAATGTGCCGGCCTACAACGTCATTATCATCCCCGGGGAGCTGCCAGACGACGAGGAGCGCGAGCGGGCCGTGTTGCAACGCCTCTCACGGATGATCGACATCCCCTACAGCAACCCGGCCCGGGCGGCGACGGCCCCTCTGGGGCAGAGCACGGTGTATCCGGAGGGAGTGACGCCGCCTCAACCTGGGCTGCTGGAGATGGTCGACGAGGTGCGCTATCTGGACCCCTACGCGCCGCTGGTCGTGATGGAGAATGTGGATCGGGAACTGGCGCTGATTCTTGCTCAGGAAGGGGGGACCACCATGCCCGGAGTGGGGGTGCAGATCCTCCCCCGCCGGAGTTACACGACGGGCGCCTTGACTTCTCAGGTCGTTGGATTCATGGGCAAGATTCCCCCGGAGCGGGCCGATGAGCTGGCGGCGCAGGGGTACGATCCCAACCTGGAGCGCATTGGTTACGCTGGCGTTGAGGCCGCGGCAGAGGAGAACCTGCGCGGTGTGCCCGGACGGCGCTACGTGCGCAAGGACTTCTTTGGCAAGGAGATGAGCGTCGAGCAGATCATTGAGCCGGTGCCCGGCGATAACGTCCATCTCACCTTGGACACCACGTTGCAGCAGGTCGCGGAGGATGCGCTGCGCGCGGCGTTGGATGAGACGGGATCCCCGCGCGGGGTCGTCATTGCGCTGGATCCCCGCGATGGGCAGGTGCTGTCGTTGGTCAGCCTGCCTACCTACGACAACAACTTTTTTGCCAAGGGCATCAACACGCCCCAGGATTTCGAGAAACTGGCTGCGCTGAACGACGATCCGCATGGGCCGCTTTTCAACCACGCCATCGCCGATCGCGTGCCGCCCGGCTCTGTTTTCAAGATCGTGCCGGCGACAGGCGCGCTGCAAGAAGGCGCGATCAACCGTTACACGACGCTCAACTGCCCCGGACGCATTTTGTTACCCAACAAGTTTGCGCCCAACGACCCCGGCGCGGCCCAGCCCTTTTACTGTTGGATCGAATTGAGCGCCGGTCACGGGCACGGCTCGCTGAACGTCGTCGACGCCCTGGCGCAGTCCTGTGACATCTTCTTCTATAAGGTGGGTGGTGGCTTCCCGGAGACGCATTTCGAGGGATTGGGTGTGAAGCGGCTGGCATCCTGGGCGACGGCCTTCGGTCTGGGCGAACCGACAGGCATCGACATTCCGGGGGAGTGGGAATACGATGTCTCGGTGCCCGACGAGCGATGGAAGCGCGAGGTCTATCAAGAATCCTGGACCACAGGTGACACCTACAACATGTCGATTGGGCAGGGCTTCCTGACCGTCTCACCGCTGCAGATGACCAACGCGATGGCGGCGGTGGCCAACGGCGGCACTCTCTACCAGCCGCAACTCATCCACCACATCACCGACGCAGAGGGGAAAGTCGTCCAACCTTTCAAGCCCCGTGTGCTGCGAACGCTGGAGGTGGACGACGCCGTCTGGTCTATCGTGCGCGAGGGACTGGAGAAGGCCGTGAGCGCAGGCACCGCAACCAACGCTCAAGTCGAAGGGGTACGCGTGGCAGGCAAGACGGGAACGGCGGAGTACTGTGACAACCTAGCGCAGGAGGCCGGGCTGTGTCCGGTGCCTGCGGGTCAGACCCTGCCCACGCACGCCTGGTTCATCGCCTACGCGCCGGCGGACGCGCCGGAGATTGTGGTAACGGCCTGGGTCTACAACGGAGGTGAGGGCTCGCAAGTGACGGCGCCCATCGTACAGAAGATCCTGGACTACTATTTCAACGGTCCTCCGGAGGAGAAGCCCTCAGAGGAGGCGACGTCCGGGCACCCCTGAGTGGGGATTTCGAAGCAAGTTCGCCGGTGAAAACGCTCTCTGCACCGTAGAAACTGCATAGACGAAAGCAAGGCAAACGAAGCCGGGTTGATGTGGAATAAGGCGTGATGGGGAAGCCGCCTGTGGTGTTTGAGCCCCCCTGAAATTGCTTCGTTTGCCCGAGCGCTTGTCCACTTGTTCCCAGGACCGAAACCGACTATAATGAGAGCGAAACCACCATAACGTCATGACTGGAGTAAGAGGGGCTGCACCTGTCTTTCATTTGGGTAGCCGGCTACCAACCCGTAAAGGCCGTTTTTGAGACAGAGGACGCGTCCCTCTTGAGTCATGATCGCTAGACAAGGAGGTGTGCATGAACATCATCAGGGTGGCCGCAAGCTCCCGCTCTACCTCCGTCGCCGGAGCCATTGCCGGAATCATCCGTGAGCAAGGACACGTCGATGTCCAGGCCATCGGCGCCGGGGCGGTCAACCAGGCGGTGAAGGCAGTAGCCATCGCGCGAGGCTATCTGGAACTGGACGAGATCGAGATCGTCTGTATTCCCACCTTCACCGAGGTCATCATCGAGGGGAAAGAGCGCACGGCGGTACGCCTGCGCGTCCTTGAGGTCGACGGCTTGCAAAAGCTCTCCTGATTCGAACCCGGTAGATGAGAGAGGCGTGACGGCGCCCGAGCGAATCGGGCGCTATTTGTTTGAGAGGCCCTCAACGAAAGGCAGATTCAACACGAGGGCCTCCAGGTGTAAACGGCTGTTACCGTGCCGACGGAGGGCTTGCTGTGTCGCTCCGATGCGCTGTAAGGCGTCGAGCGTAGAGGGGAGCGCCACCTGCCCGGCGATGCTTTCCAACGCCGTTCGTTGCTCGCGGAGCGTGAGGGCCTCACCGTTTTGGGTTTGCAAAAGCAGCACATCCCGCCAGGCGGTGCGCCACTGCTCCAGGGTCTGATGCGCCTTCACGTCGTCTTCGGCAAGCCCTTCGGCGACCTCGAAGCGGGTAGGAAGGTCGCTCTCCAGGAGCCGGAAGAGTCGCCTGACGCTCTCCTCGATCTGCTGCGCGTGCAAAGGGTCTTCCAGAGCCTGAATTGCCCACCCGACGCGACCGCCGGAGAGCCGGGCCAGCCGTTGCGCCCGCTCCGGGGGGATCTGATACATGTTCACCAACCCTTCCGTCACGACGCGCCGGCTCAGCGGATGCAAAGGCAGGTGTTGGGTGCGGGAGACGATGGTGGGCAGCAGTTGATCACTGCTCGTAGCCAACAGGATGAGGTGCGCGTAGGAAGGGGGCTCTTCCAGGGTCTTGAGCAGGGCGTTCGCGGCGCTGTGGGTTGCCCGCTCAAAGTCGGTGAGGACCCCGATTTTGCAGCGGCTCTCGTTGGGGGTCAGATTCAGCGCCCGCTGCAGGTCGCGGATCTGATCGATTTTCACCGTTCCCCCTTCTTCCTGCGGCGCAACCACCCGCAAATCCGGGTGGTTGCGAGAGTCCACGCGGCGGCAGGCGGAACAGCTGCGGCATGGTCGGTCTGCGACAGCGGGCGCCGTACAGAGCATAGCCTGAGCCAGCGTCAAGGCCAGGGTCTCCTTGCCCACGCTTTCCGGGCCGGTGATGAGCAGAGCGTGCGGCAGCGTTCCCCGCTCCAGGGCTAACTTCAGCTTGCGAACGACCCACCGGTGCCCGATGATAGCCCAATTATTCATGGTTGCCCCTCTTCTCTCAAGTCTCCGTCTCCAGTGAACAGCTTACCGCAGTCCGATGAGGGCGCAACCGGGGATTCCCCCGCTCCGCGACAGGAAGCGCTGCGAAGAAGGGTCGCGCGAATAACCTGTGCCAGTCGGGCCTCCAGAGCCTCACGGTTCTCGCGGGTGAGGTGGACCAGGGTGATCCAATCGGTGGGGAGGCGACGGAGCGCGACGTCGAGGAGGGTGGGTCGGACGACCAGGAGGGCCACGTCAAAGGCGCGCGCTTTCAGCAGCGTCAAAGCCTCGACCCAACCACGGTTCTGGAGCAGCTCCAGAGGGCCCAGCTCGTCGAGGACGAAGAGCCGGGTAGGAAAGCTCGCCCGCAAATCCGCCACGCTGTGGGCCATGGCCTCGGGGTTGATGCGGAAGTGAGGCAAGGCGACGCCCCGCTCGTCTTCCCAGGGATAGGTGAGGGTGTAGCGACCTTCGTCGTGCAGAGCGACGGCAACCAGGGTGTGCGGATCGGGTTGTTGGGTGACCAGCCCGGAGACGGCAAAGCCAGCGCTCTTGAGCCGACAAGCCAGGCGCCAGCAGAGGGTGGTTTTCCCGGTGCCTCGTGCTCCCGTGAGCATGAAGAAGCGCGGAGCGGTTTCGGTTTTCATGTGGACCTTGTCTTGAATACGGAGGGGCCGGCTACAGGCCGGCCCCTCACTGTGGAGATGGCGGGAATCGAACCCGCGTCCGAAGAATTCGCCTGTGAACCTCTACAAGCTTAGTCGGCGTTTTCGATCTCGCCCGGTGGGACGCAGCCGACCGCGCCCAGTCGGGCCAGCCGATGCATCTTGACTCACCGTATCGGCGTCCGGTGAGATGCACGCTGACTTTATGTCGTCCGCATCCGACACATCAGCGAGATGCCGGAGGGACGTGATCGAGCTTTCCCGATCATTTTGGGCTCAGGCGTCGCTACAGCTTACGCTGCAACGGCCATCGGTGCCCAGGTGTTTGCCATAGTGTTGGCATTTAAAGGTTTTGCTCCTGGGGTCACGGGTACGGAGCCACCCGACTTGCAGTCCACAGCCAGCCTTCCCCGTCGAGACCAATCATCCCCACACACAAGTATAGCACAGCTCTGATAATCTGTCCAATGACCCATGGAGGAGGCCAGGGCTTTATCATTTTTCCGCGACAGGACAAGTAGTGCTATCCAGATTGCAAAGAAGCGGGATCTGGTAAACCAGGAGCAGAAAATCCAAACATGACTCTACTGAAAAAAGGTTTTTCAGTCGCCCGACTTTTGCGATCACAGGGATCACAAAAGTCGAGACCCTTTACTCGATCTCGATGCTCTCGACGTAGAACTCCTTGCCGGCGATGACCTCGCCGCCCACAGCGCTGCATTGGGGACAGCGCCAATCGAGCCGATCCGGGCTGAATTCCGTGCCGCACTTACGGCAACGGAAGCGGGTCTCGATCCGCCGGAAGTGGAGCGTCGCGCCTTCGGCGATGGTGCCCGGGGAGAGGTGATCAAAGTAGAACTGGATGGAGTCGTCGATAAAGCTGGACATATCACCGATGACGAGGGTGATGTCAGTGACGCGCGACGCGCCGGCTTTCTCGGCGTGCTCCTTCACAATGCGCAGGATGTCCTGCGTAACGGGCAGCTCATGCATGCGTAGACTCCTCCCGCGCCAGCGCCAGGATGCGGTCGGCGGCCTCCGGCACCAGCGCAGCGGTCCGCTCCGAAAGTCCCTCGCCGAAGTCAAAGTCGTGGCCCAGGATGGAGATGAGCACGGCGTCCGGCGCTTTGCCGTACATCTGCTGGGCCAGCGCCAACACCGTCGAGGGATGGAACTGATGGGAGACGAAGGGCGTCTTGTACGCCACGTCCATCCGCTCCTCGTGGATCGGCTCGGCCAGCGTGGCGACGTGAGCGTCCACGAAGATGACCAACTCGTAATCTGCCACGGTCTCCGCCAGCTCGGGCACCATCTGGTGCAGGACGACGGTGTCGATCTCGTGGCCCAGATCGTCGAAGCCGTCGTCCAGCGGTTCCAGCGGCGGACGTCCCAGCCGCCCTCGCACGACGTTGACGACGGCAAGGGCGACGCCGTCGTCGCGGCGATAGGTGTTGCCGAACCCGGCAATAAGGGTATGTCTCATACTCTAACTCCATAATTTGAGATCATCTCAAACAAGACCTCCGAGGCGGTTTATGGCCTCGGAGGTTGAAATCGTTCGGTTTGCCGAAAACTAGTCGCGGTGAAGGGTATCCAGAACTTCGCCGTCGGGTCCGTGCAGTTCGATGTGCATGGGCATCTGGCCCATGGCGTGGGTGGAGCAGGAGAGGCATGGGTCGTGGGCCCGGATGGCGGCCTCGACGCGGTTGAGCATGCCTTCGGTCAACTTTGTGCCGTCCACGTAGCGCTTGGCGACCATGTTGACGGCGTGGTTCATGGAGTAAGCGTTGCCCGCCGTCGCCACGATCATATTGACCCGCTCAATCACGCCCTGCTCGTTGGTCCAGTAGTGGTGGAAAAGCGTGCCGCGCGGCGCTTCCAGACAGCCGACGCCTTCGCCGGTGATGCGTTTTTGAGGGTTGGCGACGTCTTGGCTGAGGATCTTGGGGTCGTCCAACAGCTCGCGGACGTGCTCCAGGGCATAGAGTGTCTCGATGAGCCGCGCGTAGTGGTAGTAGAGCGTGCCCTCGACGGGCTTGCCGCCGTTGAGCGATTTCCAGATCTTCATCTCGCTCTGAGCAATGGGGGTGCTGATGTGGCTGGCGGCGTTCAGGCGCCCCAGCGGGCCGACGCGATAGATGCCCTCGGGATAGCCCATCTTTTTGTAGTAGGGGGATTTGAGGTAGGTGTACTCGTTGACGTGTTCGGCGATATAGTCCAGGTAATTGCAGGGATCGAACTCTTCCAGAAGTTGGCCCTCTTTATCGACCAGGCGCAGCGTGCCGTCATAGAGCTCCAGCGCGCCATCGTCCTGAACCAGGCCCATGTAGGCCGAGGGGAAGACGGCGAACTCCTCGACGACTTGCCGGTTCTGTGACGCCCAGTCCTTGAAGAAGGAGAGACCGATCTGCGCCGTGGCAAGGTGATCGTCGATTTCGCCGAGCATCCACTCACGATCCTCGGGGGTCAGCGGCTTGGTGACGCCGCCGGGCACCCCGAAGATGGGATGCACGCGCCGCTCGCCCAGCCGGCGGATGATCTCCTGCCCGTAGGCGCGCAGTTTGACCGCCTTGATCGCCAGATCGGGGTTGGCCTGCACGATGCCGGCGACGTTGCGGATCTTGGGATCGGCGTCAAAGCCGAGGATGAGATCCGGGCCGGCCAGCTCGAAGAAGTGCATGCCGTGCGACTGGATGATCTGGCCCATATGCATCAGCTCGCGCAACTTATGAGCCGTTGGCGTTGGTTCGGTACCGGCGATTTTGTCGCAGGCCTTAGCCGCCGCCAGATGGTGGCTGACAGGGCAGATGCCGCAGGTGCGCGGCGTGATCTGGGGCATCTCGTAGAACATGCGCCCTTCGCTGAACTTCTCAAAACCCCGGAACTGCTCCACATGGAAGAACGACTCTTTTACCTGCCCGTCGTCATCCAGGTGGATGGTGATCTTCGCGTGGCCCTCGATGCGGGTTACCGGAGAAATAGTAATCTTTTCTGCCATTGTATTATCCTCCGTCCATGCCGTATTTCAAGACCTTGCCCTCCAATTTGGGCATGCGGCCTTCCAATAATTCGCTCAACACATACCAGATTGTATCGGCGGGAGGCGGGCAGCCGGGCACGAAGATATCGACGGGCACGACCTCGCCCACGCTCTGCACCTTTTCCGTCAGAGGGGCAAGGTCTTCATGCTCGGGGATCTCGCCATCGACGGTACTCTCCGTCTCGATGTACCCCCGGCGCAGCACCTCTTCCTTGGGGAAAAAGTTGCGCATGGTGCAGATACCGCCGAAAACAGCGCAGTCGCCCATGGCGATAAGGATCTTGGAGCGCTCGCGCATCTCCAGGGCCTCCTCCAACTCATCCTCGTTGCCGATGGCGCCGGTGAGAATACCCACATCCACGCCCTCTTCCGGTGGATGCTTCAAGTCGGTGATCGGCGTTGAGGTCAGTTCCACGTGCTTGAGCAGCTCGACGATGCGCTCGTCGATGTCCAGGAACGACATGTGACAGCCCGCGCAGGCCTCCAGCCATTGTGAAGCAACCTTAATTTTGCCCATAGTAACTCCTTTGTTCGATCAGGGAAGACGCTCGCTCGCAGCTCAGGCGTAGGCCTGACGCCGGCGCCTTCTCGAATGCCGGGTGATTACACCAGTTTCGCAAGCTGCGCCAGGACGTCCGCTTCGTCGCGCACGGCTTCAGGCGGTTCCAGAGCCGATTGCAGCGGCAGGACTTTGCCTTCCAGGTTGGTGACGTGCCCCCTCCGCTCCGCCCAGATGGGCGTCGGCAGGACGACGTCGGCTTTTTCCACCAGCGGCGAGTGATAGCTTGCTTGAACCACGGTGAAAGCACCGTTTATCCGCGCCGCCAACGTCTCGTCAATGGGCTGCTCGCCTATTAAGAAGTATACCATATTTGTATCTTCTAAATCAAGGGACCGCAGACCGGCGGCTAAAGCCCCCACGCCATTGCGACCGGGTTCCAGGCCCAGGAAGGTGGCCTTGTCGGCCAGAGGCTTCAGCCCGGCGACGCCCTCGGTGGTCAGACCGACGCCGTAGACGACAACGGGATTGTCGGCCGCCTGCGCCGCTTCAACGACCTGTTCCACCTCGTCAAAGGCGACGTCCAACTCGGCGTAGGCTTTCAGATCACTTTCCACGCCTACCAACGCGACCGCACTGCCGTGGTCGGCGGCCCGCTTAATGAAGTAGCCCACGACTTTGTGAGTCTCCAGCGGATTGACGCCGGCGACGACGATGTAGTCGGACTCCAACACGTCCTGGATGGCAGCGCGTTCGCCGTAGCCCAGCTCAGGCAGGGTGGGTTCCAGGCGTCCGGCCCGGGCGCCGACTTTCTCGAAGAGCGCGGCGAAGGCCTCCAGGGCCTCGTTGGAGGTGGCGGAGGCGGCGAGTCCCAGAGCTTCGGCATTTAACTTCTCGGCCACGAGCGCCAGCGCGTCCTCCCAGCTGCTCTCCTTCAACACATTATCCTTGCGGATCAGCGGCGTGCGAATGCGCTGACGGTCTTCATCGTAGATAGGCTCGAAGCGACCGGTGACGCAGAGCAGACCGTCGTTGGGGTCGGAACCGAAGATGCCGTCCACGCGCAGTAAGCGTTCGTAGCGCGTGACCACATCCAGGGTGCAGCCGACGCTGCACTGCATGCAGGTGGTGGTCACGTGGGTGACATCCTCTTCGCGCCCACCGTAGGCGCTGCGGGCGTCGATCAGCGCGCCGGTAGGGCAGACCTGCAGGCAGGTGCCGCATTCCACACAGGAGGACTCGCCGAAGGGTACATCCAGATCGGCGATGATCATGCTTTCGGCGCCGCGATTCTTGACGCTGAGGGTGTGGTTGGCGGCGATCTCGTTGCAGGCCCGCACGCAGCGGGTGCAGAGGATACAGCGGTTGTGGTCCATGATAAAGTAACGCCGTGAAGCGTCGACGTCCAATTTCTCGTAGGGCCGCGGATACGTCCAGTGATCCAGCCCATAGCGGTAAGCCGCGTCCTGCAGCTCACAGTCGCCGCTCATCTGACAGAACATACAGTAGTGGTTGCGCTCCGAGAAGAGAAGTTCCAGAACGAACTTGCGCACATTGACGACTTTCTCGGTCTCAGTCTCTACGACCATGCCTTCAGAGACCGGGCAGGTACAGGCTGTCTGCAGGGTGCGCATCCCTTCAACCTCAACCAGGCACATGCGGCAGGCGCCCCAATTGCTCAGCGCGGGATGATGGCAGAGGAAGGGGATGTCGATGCCGGCGGCCTTGGCCGCTTCCAGCACGGTCTGCCCGCTTTCGGCTACAACCGGTTCACCGTTGATGGTAAGATGTATTTCGCTCATCGGCTGTTTGTCTCCTTGCTTTCATATATCCAAAAATTCATTCGGCTTTTTTATCCATCGGGCAAACGCCTAAAGGGCACTCGCCCTGAGTGTGGGCTTCGAATTCCTCGCGGAAGTAACGCAGACCGGTGATGATCGGCACCGGCGCGGCCTGTCCTAATCCGCAGAACGAGGCCTCCGCCGCGTAGACGGCCGCCTCTTCCAGACGGTCCAGATCCACCTGGGTCCCGTACCCCCGGCGCAGGCGCTCCAGCGACTCCAACATCTGGGCCGTCCCCACGCGGCAGGGCGTGCACTTTCCGCAGGACTCGCTGACGAAGAAGCGCTCCAGCACGTAAGCGAGGTCCACGATGCAGGTGTCATCGCCACAGACGAGGAGCGCGCCGCTGCCCAGCGCAGCGCCAGCTTCGCGCATGCTATGGAAGTCCATGGGCGTGTCCAGTAGTTCAGGAGGGATAATGCTTCCGGAGGCACCGCCGGTCTGAGCACACTTGAAGGTCTTACCGTTGCGCATCCCGCCGCCGTAGATATCGATGACCTCGCGCAGCGTGATGCCCATGGGCACCTCGATGAGGCCAGTGACGTTGACATCGCCCAGCATGGTGTAGACCTTGGTGCCGGGACAGCGCTCGGTGCCGATGGAGCGGAACCAGTCGGCGCCGTTGCGGATGATGGGCGGCACGTTGGCCAACGTCTCGACGTTGTTGACCACCGTCGGTTCTTGATGGTAACCGGCCACGGTGGGGTAAGGCGGGCGGATGCGCGGTTGTCCCCGTTTGCCTTCCAGGCTCTCCAGCAGCGCCGTCTCCTCGCCGCAGATGTAGGCGCCGGCGCCAGCGTGCACATGGATGTGGAACGAGAAATCACTCTCCATAATGTTATCGCCCAGCAAGCCGAACTCCTCGGCCTGGGCGATGGCGTGTTCTAGCCGTTCCTTGGCCTGTTCGTACTCGCCTCGGATGTAGATCCAGCCTTGATCAGCCCCCACCGCGTAGCCGGCGATGGCCATGGCCTCCAGCACGGCGTGCGGGTCGCCCTCCAGGATCAAACGATCCTTGAAGGTACCCGGTTCAGATTCGTCGGCGTTGCAGACGATGTACTTCTGCTCAGCGTCCTGTTTGGCGACAAAGGACCATTTCAGGCCGGTGGGGAAGCCCGCGCCGCCGCGCCCTTGCAGGTTGGAAGCCTGCATGATCTCGACGATCTCGTCGGGCGTCATCTCGGTGAGCGCTTTGCCCAGGGCGAAGTAACCATCGTGGGCGATGTAATCCTCAATCTCCAGGGGGTCGATGAGGCCGGCGCGGCGCAGGACGACGCGCTTTTGCGCGTAGGTCGCCCCACGACGCCCCGGCAGCCGGGCGATCTCCCCGCTCAGTGCTTCGGGTGGAGCGAACAGATGTTCCACAGGACGCCCTTTGTAGAGGTGTTCTTCGACGATGTAGGCGCCGTCCTCCGGGGTCACCGGGCCGTAGCGCGTGCCGTCGGGGTAGACGATGACCATGGGCAACGCATCGGTGCGATCCACCTGCCCGGTGAAGGCCACCTGGACTTCGTCGGTCAAGCCATAGTAAGAGAGCTCGGCCTCGATGGCCAGCTTGGTCTCCTCGGCCCCTCGGGAACGGCTCAGCGGGTCGCCGGAAATCAGTACACGTGAGCGGATCATGCGTCACCTCCCAGGGGTTCTTCCAACGGTTCCGGCGCTTCCTCGACGCTCGCGCCGGCTCGATAGCGTTCTAAGATAGCGGGGATCTTCTCCGGGGTGAGATTACCATAGACGTCACCGTCCACGGTCATCACGGGGCCCACAGCACAAAGGCCGATGCAGCTGGTGGGCAACAAGGTCCACTCGCCGTCCGGGGACGTCTCGCCGAAGCGAATCCCCAACTCGCGTTCCAGCGTCTCCCAGACCTCGCGGCCTCCGGCGACGTGGCAGGGAGCGTCTTCACACAACTTGATCACGTGTTTCCCCAGAGGTTCGACGCTGATCATGCTGTAGAAGCTGGCGACGCCGTAGACCTCACTTTCGGGCAATGAGAGGTGGCGAGCGAGTTCACCCAGACTCTCGCGATCCAGGTATCCCACCTCGTCGTTGAGGTCGCGCAACATTTCGACCAGCGCCTCGCGCTCGTAGTCGTAACGTGCCAGAACCTCCTCTATCCTTTCTTTGATCTCTTCCATATGTGCTCCTTCTCTTGCAGATGATGAATGCCTGGCTTCACTGAAATAATTCATAAAATCGGATTTCTCCAAAACCTGTCCCTGCCTGTGGTAAAATTCACGGCTAAAACCGGTAGGTGTAGAAGATAACCGACTAGAAATCCGATTTTCTCACCTTTTTTTCAGTAGAGTCATCCTTTGGATTGACGATAGGCGGCCTTTCTCCCTTCCGTCGCCCCGCCGGTCGATGGGTTCAAGGCTGCCGCCCACGCCACCTCAGCCTTTGGCGCGGATCCCCGCTCTACTCTACGAGCACCGCGCCGACGGGACAGACCTGCGCGCAGATGCCGCAACGGATGCAGATCTCCGGGTCAATCTCGTGGACCTGGCGCGGCTCGCCGCTGATACAGCCGACCGGGCAGTTGCGGGCACAGCGGGTGCAGCCAATGCAAGCCTCCGGGTCGATCCTGTATTCGATGAGGCCTTTGCAGACTTTAGCCGGGCAGGTCTTGTCGTAGATGTGCGCTTCGTACTCGTCGCGGAAGTATCGGATGGTGCTGAGGACGGGGTTGGGCGCGCCCTGACCCAGCCCACAGAGGGAGCCGGCCTTGATATACTCGGCGAGCTCTTCCAGCCGCTCGATGTCGCCCGGCCGTCCCTCGCCGTTGCAGATGCGTTCCAGAATCTCTAACATACGTCGCGTGCCGACGCGACAGGGTACACACTTGCCGCATGACTCGTCCTGCGTGAATTCCATGAAGAAGCGGGCGATATCCACCATGCAGGTATCTTCGTCCATGACGACAAAGCCCCCGGAACCCATGATGGAGCCCACCTCGACCAGGTGTTCGTAATCGACCGGCAGGTCCAGGTACTGCTCCGGGATGCAGCCGCCCATGGGGCCGCCGGTCTGCACGGCCTTGAACTTCTTGTCGTTGAGAATCCCCCCGCCGACGTCGAAGACGATCTCGCGGATGGTGATGCCCAGGGGGACTTCGATGAGGCCCGTGCGCTTCACCTTCCCCGCGATGGCGAAGGTCTTGGTGCCTTTGCTTTTTTCGGTGCCCATAGAGGCAAACCACTCGGCGCCCCGGCGCAGGATCTTGGGGACGTTGGCATAGGTCTCGACGTTGTTGATGTTGGTAGAGTAGCCCCAAAGGCCGGAGACGGCAGGATAGGGGGGGCGTGTGCGGGGCTGACCCCGTTTACCCTCGATGGACTGCATCAGCGCCGTCTCTTCGCCGCAGACGAAGGCGCCGGCACCCATGCGGATCTCGATGTCGAAGTTGAAGTCGGTACCGAAGATGTCCTCGCCCAACAGGCCGTAATCTCGGGCTTGTTCAATGGCCACCCGCAGAGTGTGCACGGCGATGGGATACTCGGCCCGCACGTAGATATACCCCTGTTCGGCGCCGATGGCGTAAGCGGCGATAGCCATGCCTTCCAGCACAGCGTGCGGATCGCCCTCCAGCACACGGCGGTTCATGAACGCGCCGGGGTCGCCCTCGTCGGCGTTGCAGACCACGAACTTCTTTTCGCTTTCAGCCTTGCGAGCAAAGGACCACTTCAGCCAGGTGGGGAAACCGGCACCACCGCGCCCCCGCAGGCCCGAGGCTTTGATCTGCTCGATGACCTCTTCCGGTGTCATCTCAGCGAGTACCTTGCCCAGGGCCTGGTAGCCGTCGAAGGCGATGTAGTCCTCGATGCTCTCCGGGTCGATCCTACCGACGTTGTCCAACACCACCCGCACCTCTTTGGCCGAAGGCGCCGGCAGCGGTTCGGCCTCCGGGGGTTCCTGGTAGATCAGATTCTCCACCGGCCGGCCTTTGTAGAGGTGCTCCTCAACGATGTACTCGGCGTCGGCCGGTGTCAGATTGACGTAGTGGACGTTGTCGGGGTAGACGACCATCTCCGGGCCCTCTTCAGGGTGACCCAGACTGTCGACCTCCAGGACCTCAACTTCGTCGTCCAGGGAGAGCGCAAGGAGCTTTTCACGCAAAGCGGCCTGGACTTCTCGGGCGCCCTTTTCGACGCACTGAGGTCCTCCGCAGATGAGTACGTGTGCACGGTAGACCATATGCCCTCCTACTCGCCGCCGGTCTGCACCCGCCAGGCCTCGACAGGCTCACCGCTGATGATGTGCTGTTCGAGCAGGGTGGGGACTCGTTCGGGGTCAATCTTCCCATAGGTGACCGGTTCCTCTTCACCTACCTGGATCTGCACCATGGGCTCGTACTCACAGAGCCCCATGCAACCGGTCTGGGTCACCACCACGTCTTCGATCTGCCGCTTTTCCATCTCGTCCAGAATGGCTTTCATGGTGTCGCGGGCGCCGGCGGCGATGCCGCACGTGCCCATGGCCACGGTAATACGGGCTTTCGCCCCCTCACCGCTCATCTTGCGACGTTCCAGGGCGCGTTCTTTGATCTTCTGCAGTTCCTCCAGGCTTTTCATCCGAATTTCCTCCTGCCTTAAAAGCGTAAATATATTCGTTTCATGTTCAATTCGCTCCCCTAGAGGGAAGCGGTTCCATCGCTAAGGATTGCATCCCCTCTTCCAAGCGGGTGCGCAGAAAGCGCAACACCGCCGGATCGGAGAGAGGCACCTCGTCGCCCAAGACCGCCCGGATCTCACGGGTGTCCAGCGTGAAGGTGCGTTCCTCGGCCTGTGCCGGGATGACGCGATGACGGTAGACGAGATCGACCTGAGGGTACCCCACGATCATGCACATCAGCGTGGCAACAAGATCCCCCAGCGGCGGGCGATCGATGTGGCTGTGTTCAAAGGTAGCGTGGACGCGCGTGCCTTCTCCGGGCGCCGACTGCAGCTCGAAGTGACCACCACACATCTCGGCCGTCTGTTTGAGAAAGGGAATGCCCAGCCCGACGTTGCGCGTCGTGCGTGTGGTCGTCCAGGGATCCGCAATGCGCTGCACCATCTCCTTGTCCATCCCTCGTCCGTCGTCTGTCACAGTGATAGACAGACGGTCTTCACGAAAGTCTTCCGTGATCTCCACACGCACCAGCTGCGCGTCGGCCCGGGCGCTGTTTTCGTAGATATCTAAGATGTGCTGGCACAAATCTCGGAAGACGGTCATCCGCTTTGCTCTACTTTGCTTAAATCCAACCCTACTCGTACTTGCGTAAGAGTCTGGATACCTTCGAAGGATCAACCCGGCCCAGGATGTCGTCGTCGATCATGACCACCGGCGCTTGAGAGCAGGCGCCCACGCAGCGACAGATCTCCAGCGTAAAGCGTTGATCCTCTGTCGTCTCTCCTACGTCCACCTCCAGGAGCTGTTTGAGTTTTTCTACCAGAGAAGGCCCGCCCCGAACGTAGCAGGCGGTGCCCAGGCAGACGTTGATCTTGTGGCGCCCGAGAGGGCTCATGCGGAAAGAAGAATAGAACGTCAGCACGCCGTAGAGATGGCTCAGCGGCACCTGCAACTCCCTGGCGATGTATACTTGCATGGGTTCGGAGATGTATCCAACCCGCTCCTGCGCCAGGGTCAGCACCAGCATCGTCGCGCCGGGACGATCGCGGTTGGCCTCCAGGATCTCGTCGAGTTGCGCCTTGATCTCCGGATCTAACGTCTCCAGTTGTTCTGCTACCGGTATCGCTTTGACCTCGTTCATCTTCAATTTCACCTCTGCTCGTGAATGCGTGGTTGAGAAATAAGATTTGATTAAGGGACAAGACGCCTTCCCGGAGTAAGCCCGCTGTAGGGCTTGTTTCGGAAGCGGCTCGCCTCCGGTTATGCACCCATGTTCAACGCTTGCCGTGACATGCTTCGTCACGGTGAGAGAAAAAGACACATGAAAATCCCTGTTGTATTGTAATGATAAGGGTAAGGTTACTTAAGTGACATTGTTCTTTCTTTCAGCTGAGAAGCTTCAAA
The DNA here is from genome assembly GCA_049975525.1 of Anaerolineae bacterium. Classification (GTDB taxonomy): domain Bacteria; phylum Chloroflexota; class Anaerolineae; order B4-G1; family SLSP01; genus G713. The sequence continues at coordinate 66,350 of JBNGCW010000009.1, read as the reverse complement.
AGAGTCAGGGCACGTAGACGCGCCGTCCCGCTTCCCCTCGCAGCGCCCGGCGCAGTTCGGCGACCGTCGGCGGCGCGGCCAACTCGAAGATGGTCATCGCCGTACCGATAGCGTCCAGCCAGTGGGCGTCGGAGTTGGCGATGAGGGGGATATCGGGCAGAAAGGGATAACGTCGGTGAGCCTGGGAAGGGCGCAGGTGAGCGGAAAGCGCTGCAGCGTCGGCTTCCAGGTCGGGGGGCCAGAGGCCCAGCACACCCAACAGGCCTTTCGACGGACGGTCGATATGTGCCGGAATGACCAATCCGCCGAGATCTCGAACGCGCCGCGCGGCCTCTGCCAGGGGGATCTGCACCGGGCCCTGATAGAAGCACAGTGCCTCCCTCACGAAATCCCCGTCGGCGTCGACGACAAACTGCGGTCCAAAGCGCTCCGGATCGTTTTGCTGCGGCAGCAGGTGAGCGTCCACGGTGGCTTGCCAGTGCCGCGCCTGTTCCGGCGTGTCGAAGATGCAAAGCAACTCCACCTCCTCCTGGGCCTGAAACTCCATGCCGGGCAGAACGGTCAGGGCTCTGCCTTGGGCGGCCTGGATCACCGCGCCCACGTTGCCTGTCGCGTTGTGGTCGGTGATGGCGATGAGATCCAGCCCTTTGATCAACGCCTCTTCTACGATGAGGGGCGGGATCATTTCCACTTCCGCGCAGGCGGAGAGGACGGTATGAATGTGCAAATCGGCGCGACAGGTGCGGAACGACATCCCCGAGCGCTTCCCTCAGACGTCGGGAAAGCCTGCCTGGATCAACCGGGAAACCGCTTCAAAGGTGGGCTCGGCACTGCGGAGCAACACAACTCCCTGCGCTTTAGCCCGCGCCACCGTCTCCTCGGGGACAGGAGCGTTCTCAGTGACGACAACGGCAGCTACCTCGGCGAGCGAGGCCACCGCCACGATGTTAAGGTGCGTTTGCAACGTGAACCAGAGATGCCCTGCCCGGGCGCCCGCCATGACACAGCTCAACAGGTCCGCGATGTAGGCGCCGGTCACCTCTTTGTCCTCGGGTGCCGGCCCGCTCAGCTCTTCCAATTGCAGGGCGTTGATGATCTCTTTGAGTTTCACCGGACTCTCCTTCACATGTGCTGGTTATCCGCTCAGGCTTCTCCCGTTTCTGAGCGGGTGACGTTGAAAACCATTTCCAGGCGTGTGCCCACGCCTGGAGCCGACCACATATCCATCTCGTCGGTGCAGCGCTCGATGTTGGTGAGCCCCATCCCGGCGCCGAAGCCCATCTCCCGCACGCTCTCCGTGGCGGTGGAGTATCCCGGCTGACGGGCCAGCTCCACGTCGGCGATACCCGGGCCGTCGTCGTGAGCCACTACGGTAATCCGCTCAGGGCGGATCTCCGCCACGATATGCCCGCCGTTGTCGGCGTGGATAATCAGGTTCATCTCCGCCTCGTAGGTGGCGATGGCGACGCGACGGGCCAGTTGAGGCGACGCGCCGATCTGCTGGAGGGTGCGTTTGAGGCTGGCGGAGGCCTGCCCACCGCTGGCAAAGTCGCGGGGGTTGACGCGATACCGCAGAATCAAACTGGTGGCGTCGGATTCTAAAGCCTCGAAAAAGTGGCCGGATACCTGGCTCTGCTGCATATCTTCGATCTGACTGTACGCTTCCTCCAGCGCCGTCAGCAGGGCGGCCACGATGTCACCCTTGGTCAGAATGCCCACCAGCGCACCGGACTCGTCGACCACGACCAGGCGACCTAACCCGGTGCTTTCCAGCCGCTTAAGGGCTTCCATCAAGGGCTCCTGATCCCGCGCCGTGACCAGTTCCGTGGTCATAAACGCCTGGACCGGCATGTCCAGCGCCTGTTGCTCCAGCGCGCGGATCAGGTCTTCGATGCTGACGATCCCCACCAGCGCCTCTTTATCCAGGATGGGGATGCCGGAAATACGATGCGTGCGCATCGCGTCCTTGACGGTGCGCATGGTGGCGTCGGGCGTGAGGGTGTAGACGTCCTTCGTCATCGCCCGGGCGACCGGCAACTCGTGAATCAGTTCGTGGATGATAGTGAGGGTCCAATCTCGCTGCATCCACGTGAAGAGACTGAAACTTTGGCTCATCGCTGTTGAACAATGGGGAGCTTGCCGAGACCGGGCAGGCCGGCCGCGTAGAGACGCCCGCAGGTCTCATACATAGTGTAAGGGGAAAGGAGAATGCCGATCCCCAGGCCACGGGCCAGGTCAAGGATAGCGTCGGGCGGACGCTTGCCCCGCACAAAGAGGATCACGGGCATATCGGACATCTCCGCCGTGCGGACCGCCTGCGGGTTGACCAAGCCGGTGATCATCAGCATCTGAGGCTTACCCAACGCCAGGATATCACTCATCAGGTCGGCAGCAAAGGCACATTTGATAGTGATATTCCGCATAGGGGGGACCAGGATCTCGCCCTCGATGGTCTCAACTATTTCCTCGATCTTCATGCATTGCCTCCAGTAGGGGTGCCGCGTCGCCTTCTGTTGCTTGAGCAAAGAACACCGCTCCGTCATGACCTCCCTATTATACCATAGTGGAGACGAAAGATAACGCCTTGCCTGGAGATCTGGGCGTCTTCTCTTGCCTCGTGGCGTGAGGCGGTTATACTTAAGCACGGAGAAAGGGGAGGAGATGAAAGACCTGTTTGAGCACAGTCGGCAGCAGCAAGTTGAGCGGGAAGCGCCGTTGGCCGCCCGCGCCCGCCCGCGTACCTTCGAGGACTTCGTGGGCCAGGATGAGATCGTGGGCGAGGGGCGGCTGTTGCGGCGTGCCATCGAGACCGACCGTCTCTTCTCCTCGTTGATTTTCTGGGGACCACCGGGCACCGGCAAGACGACGTTAGCCATGATCATCGCCGAGCAGACCAAGGCGCACTTCGAGACATTAAACGCTGTGCTGGACGGTATCGGCGACCTGCGGGAGATCGTGAAGGCCGCCCGTGAGCGTCGCGGCATGTACGGCAAGCGCACACTGCTCCTCGTCGATGAGATCCACCGCTGGAACAAGGCCCAGCAGGATGGGTTGTTGCCCGTCGTCGAGGACGGCACCGTCACGCTCATCGGCGCCACGACGGAGAACCCCTACTTCTCCATTATCTCCCCCCTCATCAGCCGCTCGCGCATCTTTCGCTTCAAGCCGCTCACCTCGACGGAGGTCCGCCAACTGCTGGAACGCGCGCTGCGCAACGCCGAGTGGGGGTACGGTGAACGCGAGATCGAGATCACCGACGCAGCGCTGGACCACCTGGCGCAGATCGCCGACGGGGACGCGCGCTCCGCGCTCAACGCCCTGGAGCTGGCGGTGGAGTCAACGCCGCCCGACGAGGACGGCGTGCGGCGCATCGATCTCTCCGTCGCCGAGGAATCGATCCAGCAGCGGGCGCTGCAGTACGACCGCGCCGGCGACGAGCACTACGACACCATCAGCGCCTTCATCAAGTCCATTCGCGGCACCGCCCCCGACGCGGCGCTCTATTATCTGGCGAAGATGGTGGAGGCGGGGGAGGATCCGCGTTTTATCCTGCGGCGGCTGCTTATCCTGGCGGCCGAGGACGTGGGGTTGGCTTCGCCCATGGCCATCTCCGTGGTGATGAGCTGCGCTCAGGCCTTCGAATGGGTGGGGATGCCTGAAGGCCAGTACCATCTGGCGGAGGCGACGCTGTACCTGGCGACGGCGCCCAAGTCCAACAGCGTGGGCGCGTACTGGAAGGCCCAAGAGGAGCTAAAGAAGCATGGCTACCGTCCCCCACCGGTTTACCTTCGTGACTCCCACACCCTGCTGCGCGAGGAGAGGGCCGGTGCCTCACGCTACAAGTACCCCCACGACTACCCCCGTGGCTGGGTTCGGCAGCGCTACCTGCCGCAGGGGGTTCAAGGAGGATGGTATAAGCCTAAGGAGCAGGGCTTTGAGGCACGTATTCGGGAGTATCTGAAACAACTGAAAGAAGGAGGCGAGACATGATCAAAGTGACGTGGTACGGACACGCGACGTGGGAACTGGACATCAACGGGTCCCGGCTGCTCATCGACCCCTTCCTCTCCGGCAACCCCAAAGCGCCTGTGAGCGCCGATGAGGTGGAGGTGGATTACATCGCCGTCACTCACGGGCACGGCGATCACCTGGGCGACACGATCGCCATTGCCGAACGCACTGGCGCGACGGTCATCGCCAACGCGGAGATTGCCCGTTGGCTGCGCAAGCAGGGCCTGGAGGAGGTCCACGCCCAGCACATCGGCGGCGGCTTCCAGTACCCCTTCGGCTATCTCAAGCTGACGATGGCGATCCACGGGTCGTCACTGCCCGACGGCTCCTACGGCGGTATGCCGGCGGGCATCTTAATCACCGCCGGGGGAAAGAAAATCTACCACGCCGGCGACACCGGCCTCTTCGCCACCATGAAGCTCATCGGCGAGGAGGGCCTGGATCTGGCGCTCCTGCCTATCGGCGACAACTACACCATGGGCCCCGACGATGCCCTGCGGGCCGTGAAACTGCTGCGTCCCCAGGTGGTCATCCCCATGCACTACGAGACGTGGGACCTGCTTGCGCAAGATCCTCACGCCTGGGCGAAGCGCGTCTGTGAAGAGACGGAGAGCCAGGCGCTGGTGTTGGATGTCGGCGCCTGGTACCTGATGGAGGGATAATGGCCGATCCTATTACCGACCAGACGGCCTACCTGCTGGAACACGACGCTGCGATCTTCGTGCCCCTGGATACGCTGTACGAAGCGCTTCTCGAACAGGGGCTCATGTCTCAGTTCGACCTGGACGCCTACCATCTGCTGCTCAAGAGCGATGAACGCTTTGAGGTGCTGAACGGCCTGGAAGAGCTGCTCTTCGGTGACGAGGTCGACATCTGGAGCGGGTGGTACGTGTTGGATTTTCTGAGCGGCCCCTGGGTGCGACTCCGCACGCGGGCCATCTCCCCGGAGCTATTGCTTCAGGACCTGCTCTGGTATCTGGAGGAGATGAACGAGACGCTGGAAGCAACCTGGCAGTACCTCCCGGAGGGCCCGGAGTCCGAAGAGGCCCGGCGGGATCTGCTCAACCTGTTGATGTGGGGCGATCTGCTGGAGCGGCACATCCGCGAAGCTCTCGCCCAAATGGTGGATCTTCAGGGGAATCCACCGGGGAACGCCTGAGCGCCGTCGCAGGCACGGAGGGGCATTCGTCACATGGAGCGGCAAGGGGAGCGCGGGCGAGGCAGGCCCCCAGGAGGGCGCCTGCTGGGGCTTCTGCTCCTCTTGTCGTCCCTTCTCATGGGGGGTGTGGGGTGCGCTTCCTCCTCTTCAAGGGCGCTGGCGCGCTTGCGGGAGCGCGGCGTGTTGCGCGTGGCGATGGACCCCTCGTTCCCTCCCTTTGAGTACGTCGATGAGCAGGGTCAAATCCAGGGCTTTGACGCCGATTTGGCCCATCACCTGGCCCGCTGTCTGGATGTCGAAGCCCAACCGGTCACTACCAACTTCGACGGCCTTTACGACGCGCTCACCGTGGGTCGTGCCGATGTGATCATCTCCGGCCTCTATCCCGACCCCTTCCGCACCGAGAGGTTCGTCTTCAGCGAGCCCTACTTCAACGCCGGTGACGTGTTGGTCGGCCGGCAGAGGGAGGGACCGGAGGGGGTGGGGGATCTGGCCGGTCGGCGGGTGGCGGTGGTCTTCGGCACCACAGGGCATACGACGGCCCTGGAATGGCAGGCGCGCCTTTCGCCCCCCCCCACGCTGCTGACGGTGGAGACCGCAGCGGAGGCTCTGACTGCGTTGAGGGAGGGAGAGGTGGAGGTCGCCGTGGTCGATCATCTGGCGGCCCAGATCGCCCTGCGGGAAGGAGCGGCCCTTTCCATCATGGAGCTGCCGGAAAGTATCATCCCCTACGTCGTCGCTGCACGCCGCGACGATGCCGCGCTCATCGAGGAGATCAACCGCTGTCTGGAGGTGTTAAGAGCAGAGGGAACGCTGGAAGCTTTAGCCGAGCAGTGGTTTACCGCGGTCTCCCTCCCCTGAGAGGAAGACCCTTTTTGTTTGCTTGTAGCCCTGGCGTCACAGAAAGGGCCCAAAACAGGAGGTTGTCTCTGATGGCACAGGTACATGTTTCTCAACATCCGTTGGTACAGCACAAATTGTCTTTACTGCGCGACAAGAGGACTGATTCCAAGAAGTTCCGTGAGTTGACGAAGGAGATCGCCATTCTGCTGGCCTACGAGGCCATGGCCGATCTGGAGGTGGAGCCGGTCACCGTCGAAACACCGCTGGCTACGCTGGAAGGCGTGCGTCTCAAACAGACCATCGGGTTGATCCCCATCCTGCGGGCAGGCCTGGGCCTGGTCGAAGGGGTGTGGGAGATGATGCCTTCGGCCGAGGTGTGGCACATCGGTCTCTTCCGCGACGAGCGGACGCTGCGACCGGTGGAGTACTACAACCGCTTGCCCGTCAGCCCCACGGTGGATATCTGTCTGGTGCTGGATCCCATGCTGGCGACCGGAGGCTCCGCCGTCGCCACGGTCGATATTTTGAAGGACTGGGGGGCGAGTCACATTAAGTTCATGGGCGTGATCGCGGCGCCGGAGGGCATCGAGTACTTCAGCACCCGCCATCCCGACGTACCCATCTACGTGGCGGCTATCGACGACCACCTGAACAACGACGGGTTCATCGTCCCGGGTTTGGGCGACGCAGGCGACCGTCAGTTCGGCACGGGCTGATCCGTGCGCCGACTGCTTATGAGGGAGTCCATCGGCTGATGTGGGGCGGGTACGCCAGTCGCTATCTGGTCACCTTTCTCGTCGGCTTTGGCGTGGCGCTCGGCTTCACGGAGCTGGGCCGGCGACTGGGTCCCCGGCTGGGCATGCTGGACGTGCCCGGCGGTCGGCGCCGGCATCGTGGCGCCGTCTCACGGCTGGGGGGGCTGGGGCTGATGATGGGGCTGTACGCCGCCCTCCTCTGGGCCTACACCGACCCGCTTCCCACGGTGGATCCCAACGAGCCTCGGCGGCTCTGGGGGCTGGTCATCGGGAGCGCCTGGCTCTTCGTCCTCGGCCTGCTCGACGACCGTTTCGACCTTCCCCCCTGGGCACAGTACCTCGGCTACCTCGGTGCGGCGTTGATCGCGTCCTACGCGCTCATCATCCTGGAGCAATTCCATCATCCCCTCACCGACGAGCTGATCAACCTGCCGCTGTTGCTCTACCTGCCGCTCACCCTCTTCTGGGTCACGGGCATGATCGTGACCGTCAACTGGCTGGACGGTCTGGACGGGCTGGCCGTCGGCGTGGCGGCGATCCTTTCCGGGGTGCTCTTTTTGCACATGGTGCGGATGCAGCAGTACAGCGTCGCGCCCCAGGCGGTGGCCCTGTTAGGCGCAGCGGTGGGATTCCTGGCCTTCAACTTCCACCCGGCCAAAATCCACCTGGGCAGCAGCGGCGCGTTTCCGCTGGGGTATCTCCTGGCGGCCCTGGGGCTTATCGCCGGAGCCCGCGTGGCGACGGTGTTGCTGGTTATGTGGATGCCCATCGTGGACGTTGCCTGGACCATCCTCGACCGGATACGCCACGGCGTGCAGCCCTTCAAAGGCGACCGACGCCATCTCCACTTTCGCCTGCGCGACGCGGGGCTCTCCACACGAACCATCGTGGCGCTCTATTGGAGCATCAGCGCTCTTTTCGGTGCTCTGGCCCTGCTGCTCTCTTCGCGCCTCTACAAACTGCTGGCTCTGGGCGTGCTGGGCGTCTTGCTGTTGGTGGTGCTCTTCTACCTCAGCCGGGATTAGTCGAGAGGGGTAGCGACGTTCGGGTAAGGGGATCCCGGCGCCGCCCCTCTCCCAGCACAAACATTGACTCACCTGAAAAAAGGTGGGAAAATCGGATTTCGTATCTGTTTAGTCTTCTGAGGGGCGCCGCACTTTCCCCGAAGTTCACGAGCCGGGGATCCCTAAACCATGCTCGGAGAACTTTGATCCGTTAAGTGCGTTGCACCTGGAGGCTCACAAACCTAAACGATGACCGGATTTCCAGCCAGTTATCGGTCATCCCTTACATCTGGAGGTGAACGTGATAGATTTGAAGGGGCTTTTCCCCCCGCTGGCGACGCCCTTTAAGGCCGATGAGAGCTTGGACGAGGCGGCGCTGCGGGATTTGGTGCATTTGCTGTTGCCTAACGTGGACGGCGTGATCGTCAACGGGACCACGGGCGATTTCCCATTGCTCGACCGGGCCGAGCGACGTCGCACCCTTGAGGTGGTCGTGGACGTGGTCAACGGCGCGAAGCCTGTGCTGGCCGGCACCGGCGCGCCTTCTACCCACGAAGCCCTCGTGCTGACGCAAGATGCCCAGGAGGTGGGGGCAGACGGCGTGATGATCGTGGCGCCTTACTACCTGCGTCCCTCGGCGGCCGGGTTGCTGCGCCACTTCGCCGATATCGCCGCTGCACTGCCCGACCTGCCCATCGTCCTGTACAACTTCCCGCAGCTGGTGGGGCAGCCCATCCCCGTCGAGGTTGTGCAGCGGTTGCAGGCGGAGCACCCCAACGTCGTGGGCATGAAAGACACCTCCGGCGACCTGACCTACATGCTGCACGTGCTGGAGGTGGTCGAGCCTTCTTTCCAGGTGTTGGTGGGACGGGGGACCGTCGTGGTACCGGGCCTGGCGGCGGGCGCCGTGGGTGCCGTGCTGGCCGACGCCAACCTGATCCCTCAACGCTGGCAGGCGTTGCTGAAGGCCGCCCGGGCCGGGGAGTGGGAGGCGGCCCGCGCGCAGCAATACGAGCTCCAGGCCCTGACGCGCTTCATGGGGCGGGGAGCCAGTCTGGTCGTGCGCGCGGGTCTGGAGCTACTGGGGCAGCCCATCGGCCCACCGCGTCGCCCTCTCACCTTCGAGGGAGTGTTGACGGACGAAGATTGGGAAGCCTTACGGATGCTTCTGGACAAGCTCTCGCCCCCGCCTCCGTCGAGTAGCGTCGGATGATGTTCAACCGTCGCATGTGGGGACGTCGCGCGGGTTTTCGCCCTGGGAATCGCGCTGCCGGGGCGTTGTTGCTGGGTGCGCTGCTCCTGGCGACGATGAGCGCCTGTCGCACCACGCCGGGTCCGCCGTCGGTGCCCCCCTCGCCAACGATGCCATCGCCCACGGCCACCTCACCGCTTCCAACGTCCACACCGCGTCCCAACCGCCTGGTGCTCTGCACGACGGAGCCCGCGGCCATCTCTCCCTTCGCGCCTTCTCAGGCGGGCGACGATCTGTTGGCGCTTTTCTACGAGCCGCCGCTGGAGCGGCTCAACTACGTCTGGGAAGCGCGCCTGGTCGAAGAGGTTCCTACGCTGACCAACGGTGGCGCCCTCACCCGGACGGTGTCGGTGCCCCCGGGTGGACGTTACGTAAGCAAAAGTGGCACAGTGCACGTTAACGAGAGCGAGGAGACACTCCAACGGCCGCAGATGGTGGTCTCCTTCACCCTGCGCAGCGATCTGCGTTGGTCCGACGGCAAACCCTTGATGGCGGAGGATGCGCTTTTGGGCTATCACCTGGCCCAGGAGCCGGAGGTGGTGGGACGGTGGCGGGAGCTGGTGGAGCGCACCGAACGCTTTGAGGCGCTGAACAGCCGCACGCTGCGTTGGACCGGTGTGCCCGGTTACCTCGACGCCGACTTCGCCGGCTTTCTCTTCCCCCCCCAACCCGTTCATCGCTACCAGGGTCAGCGCCTGGCGGAGATTCTGAACGACCGGGCGCCGGTAGGAAACGGTGCCTTTGCCGTGGTCGAATGGACGGCGGGGGAGGGCCTGCGCTTGTTGCCCAATCCCCACTATGTGGGCCCGAAGCCGGCGTTAAAGGAGATTCGGGTGCGGTTTCCACAGCTGCCCCTCACCTCGTGGCCGACGCTGCTGGCGAACGGCACCTGCGACGTGATTCTCCCCGATCCGGCCGGCCAGATCACGTGGCAGACGTGGGCGCCGTTGATCGGGGAGAATCGCCTCCGCCTCTGGCTCAGCACAGGGCCGGAACCGACATTTCTGCGGTTGGATTTCAACATCGCGCGGCCCGACGGGCGAGCTAACCCCCTGGCGGACTTGACGGTGCGCACAGCGCTGGCGCAATGCATCGACCGCCAGTGTCTGGTCGAGGGTATGCCGGATCGGGCGCTGGTCCCCGCCGAGAGTTTCCTGCCTCCCGAGCACCCGGCCTTCGACCCGGCGGTGTTGCGTGGCACTGCTTACGACCCTGACGTCGCCCGGGCCATGCTGGAGACAACGGGCTGGCGTGACGAAGACGGCGACGGCTTGCGGGAGGCCCACGACGTACCGGGGTTCGACGACGGCGAGCCGCTCAGCCTGACGCTGGTGCTGGCCCCGCAATACACCGTAGCGGCGGCTCACGTGGCCGCGGACCTGGAGGCCTGCGGCGTAGGTGTCGCCCCTCGACCCACCGATGTGCGGCAGCTCTACGTCGCCGATCCCGCCAGCCCGCTCTTTGGGCGCACCTTCGACCTGGCGCTCTTCGGCTGGTGGGCGGAGGCGCCCCAGGTCTGCGGCGCATGGCGCTCCGACCGTATCCCCTCAGAGGAAAACGACTGGGTGGGTGAGAATTTCAGCGGCTTCGCTTCCGAGGCGTACGATGAGGCCTGCCACCGGGCACTCACCGCCGTGGACATCGAGAGGCAATACGCAGCGCTGAAAGAAGCGCAAGGGCTTCTTTCCCACGCCCTCCCCACCCACTTCCTGACGTGGCGCCCCTTCTGGTTCGCCGCCCGTCCGGAGGTAAAGGGGATCCACCCCGATCCATCCAACCCGGCGACCCTCTGGAACATCGAGGCGCTCACCCTGCGCCCCTAGCGCCGTTGGGCTTTCCCATTTGTGATGGGTCTCACTCGTCGCGTGGGGAGCGGCATCCCCCTACGTCCCGTGCCTGAGGCTGTGGTCGGTGTCCTCACCGGGTCCGCCGTAGCCCGGTGAGGATTAGGAGGCGCTCTCTTTCTCCTCGATCCGCGCCATGAAGCGCTCCCAATCGATGACGAAGCGCTCGTGATCGCACACCCCGATCTTCTCCACCGCGTCCCATGCCTCGACGCGGAAGCGCAGTCGACGGCGATTCACCTCAAGCAGCTCGGCGCGGACGCGCACCTCCATACCCACGGGCGTGGGCGCCAGGTGCCGGACATCCACCCGTGTGCCCACGGTACTTTGTCCCTCCACCAGATGATGTTCCACGGCGGCGCGTGCAGCGTTCTCCATCAGCGCCACCAGGTGCGGCGTGCTGAGCGTGGGCACCAAACCGCTGGCGTAGGTCGCGGCCGTGTCTTCCTCTCGGACAACGTGGGTGATCTCGCCAATCAAACCGGGATTCAGGCTCATGAAACAGCTCCTTTCAGCCTGCGTTTACGTCAGCATGGGCACGATAAAGCCGAAGAGACACCAAAGATCCAAGGCGATCAGCCCACTCAACAGCAGCCCGGCGAACCATGGGTGCCACGCCTCGCCGAGCACGCCGGCCGCCATCACGAGCGCTATCGTCAGCCCCGTCATGACCATGGGCCAGAGTGGGAGATCTCCGCGCACCAGCCCCACACCGCCGAGGACAAGCAGAACGAGGAACAAAAGCAGCGCCGTGATGACGGCAAGGCGTATCTGGGCCAGACGATGCAGGCCCAACGCAGCGGCCAAAGCCAGGGCGGGCAGGGCAGGGAAGAGATAGCGCCCCTGGTGCTGGACGAAGGTCAGATTGTACCAGAAGGGCAACGCGAACGTGAACGCCGTGGCACAGCCCAGAAGGATCAAGGCGTCGCGGTGGCGGGGGTGGGGGGTATCGTCCTTGCCGTTGATCAAATGCCAGACGAACCCCCAAAGCATAAGCGCAGAAAGCAGACCCACCGCAAGGTAGATCCGCCGATCCACCACCACGCCCATCCAGCCGAACTGTCCCCAGAAAGAGCGGAAGGTGGTGCGCAGGGCATCGGTGAGGAAAGGGAACAGACCATCGCGGGCGATCCAGTCGGCGGTGCGCGGCTGGCCCACCACCACGGCATTGTGACGCTGCAGACCGAGGAAGTCGGGCCAGCCGTAGACGGCGAGGTTTCGCCCCCACCAGAGCGCGCCGAGCAGCAGAGTAGGGATGAGGAGCAGCAACGCCTGCCGGGCCGTGCGTCGCCAGGAGAGCCGGCTGCGAACATGCCGTAGCGCCAACACCACCAGGGAGAGAGGCAAAACCACGTAACCCGTGGTCTTGGTCAACAGCAGCGCCCCTCCGACGAGGCTCAGCGTCACAGGCCGGACGTTGCTGCGCAGGTACTCCAGTGCCAGGTAGAGCCAGAGCGCCAGCAGAGCCTCTGTGAGCGCGTCGTTGTTGACGCCGGCCATCATAGCGACGTGTTGGGGGATGAAAGCCACCAGTCCGGCCGCCAGCCAGACCAAGGTCTTCCGCTGCGGGAAGAGCAGCTGCGCGATCCTTCCCGTCATCACCACGACGACCCCGCCCAGGGCCAGAGAAAAGAGGCGCAGAACGCGCAGGGAGCCACCGCTGAGCCAGTAAACCGGCGTCGCCAGCAGGTAATAAAGCGGCGGTTGGTGATCCTCGTACGTCAGAGCGGCGACGGAGAGATGCGCCGGGAACCCTTCCGAGGTCAGGCGTTCGATGTAGGCCTGATCGTAATCTCCGCTCTCCATCACCGGAAGATGGTGGGTGTCCGCCAGCGCGCGCACATAGTTGTAATGGGCCGGCTCATCGGGCACCTGCCAGAGGGGGGTGTAGATGGCGTAAAGGCTGCCGACGATCAGGTAGAGGGCGACGATAGTCAAAAGCGGCCAGTTCAACTTCATGATAGACTCCCCGAGCTCGAACTCATTGATACACCACGTAGCGTCCGCGCAGGCGTTCTAACCCCTTTTCCACCAGAAAGATGACCAGGAAGAAGGGGACGTCGATCAACAGCGTGCTGCCTCCCAGAAGAACGATCCAGTGTACGGCGCCGGTGAGCAGGCTGTTAAGCCCCTTGAGAAGCGCGGCGCCCGCGCCGGCGGCGACGCCGATGCCTGCAATGATCAGCAGGCTCAAGCCCAGGAGCGGCCAGGCGTGCATGTCGGCCCGACTGGGCAGCAGGGTGTTGCCCACGGCGAAGACAAAGTACGCCCAGATCCAAACGTCGGGGGCCTGAAAGAGCGCCCGCAGGCCCTTCAGCGCGCCGATCCAGTCCCCCAGCGCCATGGCGGCGACCAGCTCCGGCGTCCGAAAGACAGAATAGCCCAGGGCGATGATGATACCGCTCCCGACAAACAGGGGCGCCGCCCCGATCAGACTCGCCCGCACAAAATCGGTCTCCTCCACGGGCACGAAGCCCAGTTGAATGCGGCCCCGCTTCTGCTGAGGCAGGACCGAGATGCGACCGATGCGCACGCCCAAGAGCGCGGCCGCCAGCGCGTGACTCAGCTCGTGCAACAATACACCAGGTAGGAGGATTAAGGCATAGAGCCAGACGGCGATCTCCCGGTCACCCGTGAGGAGCAACATGACGCCCTGGAGGTGCCGGTGTAACCAGCGGTCGGCAAGCAACAGCAGCGCCAAAACGACGAGCAGCTCGCCCAGGGGAAGCAGAGCCGGCCCTAGAATATCCACAGCCGGCTCTCTCCCTTCGCGCAGCTTCTTCTCGGCTCGTAACCTTCCATACATCACACGGGTTTCGCAGCTGACCGGAGACCGGCGGACATCGGCTTGAGAGATTGCGTCGTTTGTGTGCCACCCGCTCCGGTTCTTTGCGGTTCTTTCGTCACGGAGAGTATCAGAAAGGCGTCTTTTCCGGCGGATAGCGTACAACCGTATCCGAGGCTAACTATAACACCATTTGGGCGGGGGACAAAACCGGGCTGCGCTGAGGGCGGTGGCCGCGTCCTTCCGGTGCTGCCCCCTGCACCCTTCTGCACGGCGGGTTGCATTTTTCCCCGTTTCGCGTATGCTTCCCCTTGATGAGAGTTGAAACGACGACCGAGTATTGTGTGCATACGGCGCATTTCGAGGGGCCGCTGGCGCTGCTCCTGCGGTTGATCGAGGAGGAAGAGCTGGACATCACTCAAATCGCTCTGGCTCAGGTCACCGATCAGTTCCTGCAGCGCGTCGAAGCGCTGAAACGAGAATCGGAGATAGACGTCGTGGCCGATTTCCTGGTGGTCGCTGCGCGCCTGTTATGGATCAAGTCGCGGGTGTTGTTGCCGCAACGGGAGGTGGATCCCGCCTCGGAGAGAGAAACGGAAGACGTGGGGGACGAGCTGGTGCGACAGCTGCGGGCCTACAGACAGTACAAGGAAGCCGCCCAGTGGCTTCGCGAGCGCCACGAGGCCCGTCTGCACGCCCACGTGCGCGTCGCTCCCTTACCGCGACCGCAGCAGGTCACCGTGGATCTGGCCGGGCTCACCGTCGAGGGGTTGCACGCGCTGGCCCAGAACGCCATCTATCCCACCGAGACCCCGCGCCCGGAGGAAGCCATCCAGCGCACGCGCTTCTCCATCGCCCGCCAGATTCGTCTGCTCCGCCGTCGGCTTACCCAGGAGCAGGAGGTCCCCTTCCATACGCTGTTGGCGTCGCGCCCCAGCCGCATGGAGGTCGTGGTCACGCTGCAGGCTATCCTGGAGTTGCTCAAACAGCAGCTCATCCGGGCCAGGCAGCGTCACCGCTTTGGGGATATTTTCATCCGGGCTCTTGTGCCGCCGGAACGGATCTCTGTGCCCACCGCATCAGACCATACACCGCCAGCGCCGCCCCCAGCGCGTCAATGAGGACGTCGAAGGCGGTGGCGTGGCGTCCGGGAACGAACGCCTGGTGGGCTTCATCGGTGGCGGCGTAGCTTACGGCCAACACCCACGCCAGGACGCCGGGACGGGTGACCCCGGGCTTCGTGTTGTGCAGCGCGCGGTAGTTCAGCGCAGCGAGGATGCCGTAGACAAAGGCGTGGCCCGTCTTGCGAACGATCTGAATTGTCAAGATCTCCTGCGGGCCGGGGATCTGTGGCAGCGAGGAGAGGTAGAAGAGAAAAGCCATCCAGAGGGCAGAAGGCAACCAGGCGCTCACGCTGTCACGCCGAGCAACACACGTCTTGGATTCGTCAAACAAACGTCCTCACTTTCTCAGTGGGGCTACCCATGACCTCGATTTGTGTTATCATAGATGCAACGATCTTGCACCTTAGCGTTTCTCCTGTACAGTATAACAGAACTCCGGATTCAACGCCAGAAGTCATGATCGACCGGTGCGTTTTTCACGCAGCCCGAATGAGGGCGCCTTCGGCAGGCCCCACACAGCCGGGACCTGCGCAGCGGCGGGTTGTCGTGACCCAAGAGAAGAGCACCGCCAAAGAGAAGAGGTGAGCCGGGATGTCTGCATTCTTACTTGTGATACGAATTGTGGCAGGGGTTCTCTACGTTTTGTGGGTGATTTCCCGCGTCCAACGGCGCTGTGAAGCCCCCCCTTCGCCCGACGGAAGCTTTGTCCGTCAGGAAAACCGCTTCTTCAACCTTGTCTTCCAGTTACAGATCCCCCTCCTAAGTCTGGGAGGCATCATCGCCGTGTGGGGGGGAGGCCTTCTAGAGCTTGGAGCATGGGGACTGATCTGGCTCCTTTTCACACCGGTCGGTTTCTGGCTCTTGCTGCAATGGATGTCCACGCGTAAAGTGCCTCTCAAGCCTTCGCTGCAGGGTTCTTTGATTTTGCCCCTCTCCTTTTTGATATTGCTCACAGCTTCCGCTGCGATGCTGGTGGCGGTGCAGATATTCCCACCCGGAAAATTCGGGGGCGATCTCAGACACTTGAGCTGGTTCCTCCCCCGACTGGTAGCAGTCCTGGGACCGCCGCTCTTTCTGATTTACATCATCCGGCACTGGACGGCGGATCTCTTGCCGCTCAGGCCCGGTCCCAATGAAGAAGAGGACGGAAAGGGGAGCTATCGGTGGAGTAAAGAGACGCAGTGGCTCGCAGCTCAGTACCTCCTGGGGTTCTTCTCCGGTCTGCCCAAGCCCACCCATGTCGTCGAGGACGGTGAGTTGAAGGAGCGCATCAAGGGTAACCCTTTCCTCGGCACCGGACCCGGGCTGGTGATTACCGAGCCGGAGAACGTCGTGGCCGTGCGGGAGAGCAGCAAATTTAAGCGCTTTGTGGGGCCGGGCGGGGAGTTCACCGGCGTGACCGGCCCGGACATAGCCTACGCCGTCCTGGATCTGCAGACTCAATTCCGGGTCACGCGCATAGACGCCATGACGCGAGACGGTATCACGCTGAGCGTGCCCTGTTCCTCGATCTTCAAAATCGACGCCGGCGGTCAACAGGTGGAGTTGGGCAAACCCTGGCCCTATCGGGAGCGGGCTGCCTATTTGGCGCTGCATACCGCCCAAGAGGTCAACCCGGCCGCGAAATCCTTGCTGGAGGAGCACGAAGCGGTCTCCTGGAAAGAACTGCCGTTGAACACGGCGAAACCCAAGTTGGAACAGCTGATAGCCGGCTATACCCTCGACGAGCTCTACGCGACCAAGAGACGTCCGCCCATCGCTCAACTGCCCCGCAAGGAGATCACCCAGACGCTGCGGGCTTATGTGCGTCAACAAATGGAGAAGGTCGGCATCGCCGTGCGCGGCGGCGGGGTGGGCGCCGCGCTGATCCCCCACGATGAGGAGATCACCAGGCAACGCGTCGACACCTGGAAGGCCAGCTGGGCAGAAAAGCTGGAGATGCAAGAAGGTAAGGCGGCCGCCGTCTACCTGGAAGAAGCCGAACGGGTGCGGGTCAGCATCTTGAACGAGTTGATCGAGCTGGCGCGTGAGCTGAACGAGACCGGCGCAGCAAACAAGCAGGTGTTGTTGAGCGCGCGGCTGTTGGAGATGCTGGAGAACATCGCCCGCAACCCAGAGATCGAGCGCCTAAAGCCCGAACAGCGGGTCGAAAGCAAGAAAGACGAAGAAGAAGTGCTGCGGAGGCGGCAGGAGTCGGAAGAACAGGGGGCATCGTGAATCTTTTACGGCGACACGTCGACCATCTGGAAAAGCTTTGTTTACAGGGGATAGCTGGCCCCTCCCACCTGTGGGACATCGTCAAGATTGTGGTGGGGAGCACGGTCATCTACGCGCTGTTAGTGTGGGCTACTATGCCCCCGGGGCCTTTGCCCTGGTGGCATAGGATCGTAACCGTCGGTTTTTTCGTCGGGGGGATGGGCCTGGCGTGGTATGTGGCCTGGGGGCTGATGATCCAGCTCGCCCGCAGGCTTTACGACCTTTCGACGGAAGAGGCGGCGGATTTCACCCTGCGGCTTTTCTACGGCGTGCAGAAGAGCCCCCCCAAGAGCCCAACCTTGGTCATCCGACAGGGGCGCATCCTGCCTTCCTCTCCTGAGGTGGTGCGCAAGGTGGGCGGGCCGGCTTTCATCAGCGTGGGGCACGAGAGCGCCGTCGTCATGCGCTGTCGAGGGTACCTCAACCGCGTGCTGGGGCCCGGCTTTCACACCCTGCGCCCCTTTGAAACCAGCTGGGACGAAATGGACTTGCGTCCCCAACGCCGCGAGGTCACGGTGAAAACGTACACGCGCGACGGCATCCCCATCACCTGTGAGGCGGAGGTCCGCTTCAACCTGGATAACGGGCAGGCGCCCCCGCACCATCCGTTGCCCTTCAACGCCGTCAGTGAAAAGCGGGTGCTGCAGCTCACCACGGGGAAAGTCGTGCTGGGCCCCGATCGCGAGCGGCGGTTCGCGTCCTGGTCCACCAGAATAGCCCGAGCCATTCTGGACGGTCTCATTCGGGATTGGATCGAGCATTATCGTCTCAACGACCTCATCTCACCCACGTCTGCCGGTGAACCCATGGTCGCCCGTCTGCAACAGGAGGTGGAGGCGCAGGTCAGGGAAATCGGCCAATCGCTGGGCGTGTGGATCGACCGGGTGGATATCAAGTCGCTGCGCCCTGACGAGGAACACATCTCCAAGCGGTGGTTGGAGATCTGGCGGGCAGATTGGGACTACCACGAGAACCGCCTCAAGGCTCAGGCCAAGGCTGCGGGGACCAAAGAGATCCGCCTGGCGCGGCTGAGAGCACGGGCGAGACTGCTCACCGAGATGGAGCCCTATGTCCAGGCCTCCGATGCCGAGCACACCGATGTGCGCACCCTGCGGACAAGCAAGTTTCTAGAAGCGGTGCAGGCGATGGCCGATATTGAGGATCCCATCGTGCGCAGCAACGTCTTTCACCAGGCCAAGGAGCTCTATGCCCTGCTTGACAGCCTGGAAGAGGACATTGCCGGCATCGGAGAGGGACCTGAGAAGGCGTTGGAGGAGGAGACGTAGTGGGATCCGCGACCAGACCACCGGCGATTTTCCTTCCGGAGGAGGTGCGACCGCTCTACCTGGTGACACTCTCACCTGAGCTTCCCCACCCCTATGCGAAGGCGCGGGAGGTTTTCGCCCGGTACCGGGAGCGATCCTACCGCGTCCTGCTGGATCAGGCAGCGTTGCTCTTTAAGGACGCCTGGGGCGCCCGCGAGCGGCACGTGGCGGCCCTGGCCCAGCTCTACCAGGCGGATCTCTACCAGCGGCTGGACAGGGAGCGGGAGGCGTTGCAGGCAGCCCGCATGAGCGCAAAGTGGTTGGCGCTACAAGTGCCGGTGCGCGCCCGATACGAGGAAGCGGTGGCCCGCTACTTCAGCGGCGTCCTCTGGTATCTGAACGCCAAACCGGAGCGCGCCATGCGCTCGCTCAACGCCGCGCTCAACCTGCTAAACGAGGCGCAGCGCGTCTGGCGCTACAACGGTGGGCATCCGCAGCTGGTTCACTGCGAGCGTCTACAACGTTGGGTCTCCGACCTGTTGGCCCTGCGGCTGGAGGCGTGGGAACACCCCGAGATCACGATTCTCCCTGTCTACAGCCGACGTGACGACGACCGCGTGGAACTGGAGGGCGCCACGGCTGTGGACCGGCGCGCGCTCTTACCTTCGGAGGATGCGGACCTACGTCCCCTGGTGGGATCTACGGAAGACCAGACTCTGGCTTCGGAGCTCTACTACTTCGCCGTTAAAGTGGAGACAGATTCCCACGCGCCCCCGCCGACCTCCCCCGTCACCCCTGTAGACGGGGGAAACCTGGTCTACATAGAAGCCGAGCCGGTGGGAGCTGCGGCACATGACGATCGTCCGTCCTTCAAGTTTATCACCGGAGAAATGCAAGGCAGAAGGGTTATAGGAAACGAGGACATGTGATGAGCAACGGAGAGTATCAAGTGCTGGTGATCGGGGCGGCCGCGTTGGATATGAAGGTGCGGATCCAGGAGACAGAGATCAAAAGGGGGGAATCTAACCCGGCCCACGTCCGCACGGCCTGGGGCGGGGTAGGCCGCAACATCGCCGAAAACCTGGTGCGCCTGGGTGCCGGCGTGCAGTTTATCACCGCGCTGGGCGGGGACGAGGTGGGGCGCAACCTCCTCAAGCACCTGCACAGCCTGGGCATAGAGACCGAAGCAACGCTCGTCCTTGAGAATCGGGAGACGCCAGCCTACGTGGGACTCCATCGGCAAGAGGCGCTGTGGATGGCCTTCGACGACATGCGGATCGCCCAGGAGATCACGCCCGAACATCTGGAGAGGCATCAAGCGCTTTTTCAGGAAGCGGACATGATCTGTCTGGACGCCAATCCCTCGGTCCCCGCTCTGGAAACCATCTTCGCGCTGGCGCGGCGCTACGAGATCCCCGTCTGCGTGGATCCGACGACGGCGGCCCTGGCCCCCAAGCTGCGCCCCTTCCTGGCCGAAATCGAAGCTCTGACCCCCAGCCTCAAAGAAGCGGAGGCTCTCCTGGGATACGAGCTGCCTACCTCCGACGCCATTCTGCACGGAACCCGCACGCTGGCGCAGCACCTGGGGGTCAGGCTGGCGATCATCACCCAGGGCGCCGAGGGGCTCTCCTACGCCACCGCCGATGAGAGCGGCCGCCTTCCGCCCTTCGAGGCCGAGGTCGTCGACCCCACGGGCACCGGTGACGCCCTTACCGCCGCCGTCGCCTACGGCTTGCTGGAGGATCTGCCGCCTTCGGAAGCCGTGAGATTGGGATTGGCAGCTGCCGCCCAGACCATCCTCTGCAAGGAAACGGTCTGCCCTTACCTGGACCTGAGCATACTGTACGAGCGCCTGGTCGTCTGACCCGGCGACCGCAGGGAGGAGCTCTCTATGACCACCGCAGAAGCACTCATCGAAGCCCTGGACTTGCGTCCCCATCCCGAGGGCGGATACTTCGCGGAGACGTACCGCGCCGCCGGCGAGATCCCTGCCGAGGCGCTCCCCGCCCGCTATGCCGGCTCTCGGGCCTACAGCACAGCCATCTACTATTTGCTGACGCCCGACAGCTGTTCACGGCTGCACCGCCTTGCCTCCGACGAAGTCTTTCACTTCTACCTGGGCGATGCGGTGGAGATGTGGTGGCTGTTTCCCGACGGCAGCGAGCGTCGCTTGACGTTGGGCCACGACGTCCTGGCGGGCATGCATCCCCAAGTCGTGGTGCCGAAGGATGTCTGGCAGGGCGCGCGGTTGAAACGCGGGGGACGTTTTGCCCTGTTGGGTTGCACGGTGGCGCCGGGCTTCGATTACGTGGATTTCGAGCTGGCCGACCGCGAGACGCTGTTGTCCTCCTATCCGCAGCATCGGGCCCAGATTCTGACGTTGACGTAAAGGCCCGCCAACGGATCGGGAGGAGAGAAGGCCGTGGAGATTTTGGAAGTCTCCACGGCCCTTGAATGGCGACCTCTTTTGTGCGGTATGGTATAATCAGCACCACGGGGTATCTCTAAAGGTATCCGTTTGGTCTTCTGAGGTGCAACACACTACAAAGGTAACGAGTCGACATGCATGGAGGCTGCATTGATATGAGTCGCGCGCGAGAAAGGGGAAGATTTAAAGATTACACCACCCTGCTCATCCGCATCGGACTACTTTTGATCTACCTGAGCGCGACGGTGGCCGTGGACCTGCTGATCTTCAGTGAGGTGCGGGAGATGGCCGCGGCCTCGGAGATGTTACCGCTTCTGACCACCGACGAGAAAGGCCCCAGCCCCAACGTGGAGTACGAAGAGGGGAAGAGCTTCCCGGAGTGGACGGGGACGGAGCGGCTTAACGTCCTGATCCTGGGGGTAGATGAGCGGGCGCAGTGGGA
This sequence comes from Anaerolineae bacterium, assembly GCA_049975525.1. Classification (GTDB taxonomy): domain Bacteria; phylum Chloroflexota; class Anaerolineae; order B4-G1; family SLSP01; genus G713. The sequence continues at coordinate 45,182 of JBNGCW010000009.1, read as the reverse complement.
CGAGCCGGCCTGGCGTACCGACACCATCATGGTCGCCACGCTGGATCCCGTCACCCTGGAGGCCGGCGTGCTCTCCATCCCGCGCGACCTGTGGGTCGAGATCCCGGGCTACACGCACAACCGCATCAACACGGCTCACTACATCGGCGATTACGATAACTATCCCGGCGGCGGGCCGGCCCTGGCGATGGAGACGGTGGAGCACACGCTCGGTCTGGAAATTGACTACTACGTCCGCGTCAACTTCCAGGCCTTTATCCGTCTGGTGGATGAAATCGGGGGAATCGACGTCAGCGTCGAGGAGACCATCGACGATCCGTTGTATCCCGACGCCAATTACGGCTACGATCCGCTGTACATTGAGGCGGGGGAGCAGCACTTCGACGGTGAGATGGCGCTCAAGTACGCCCGCACGCGGCACAGCGGCAACGGGGACTTCGACCGTGCCCGTCGTCAGCAGCAGGTGGTGCGAGCGATTCTGGAGAAAGTCACCCAGCCGGCCGTGCTCATGCGTCTGATAAGTCAGGCCCATGAGCTTTACGGTGTGGTGGAATCCTCCATCAGCACCGACCTGAAGCTGGATCAGATGATCGCCCTGGCGAGCCTGGCGCGGAAGATCGACCCCGAGACGATGCGTTTCGCCGTCATCGACGAGAACTGCACGGAGAATTGGACCACGCCGGACGGATCTATGGTGCTGGTGCCCATTCGTGAATGTATGCGGGAGAGACGAGACTATATCTTCGGCCTCGTCTCCCCCGAGGAGAGCGAGGGGGAAGTGTCTGAGGAAGAAACGGACGTTACGTTGAGTGTTCTCAACGGCACGTTAACCCCGGGGCTGGCGGGCGCCACCGCCGACTTTCTCACCGCCAACGGCTTTGAGGTGCTCAACTACGCGAACGCCGACCGCCAGGATTACACCACGTCACTGATCATCCTGAACCGTGATCTGCCGCAGACCGCCGGACGGCTGGTGGAGTTGTTGGAACTCCCCTCCTCGGCCGTGGTCAACGGGGAGAATCCTACCGCCGAATACGACGTCATTATCATCCTGGGGCAGGATTACGCGCAGCGCGTCGCCTCTGAATAGCGTTCCGTCAAGCGTGATCTAAGACAGATGGGTGATCGTTTTGGAGTATCAAGTTTAGGGATGCCCCTTCGTAGTCAAGCACGGAACGCAGTGGAGTGCCGTTCTGTGCTGGTCGACGCCAGGTGCGACTTATACCCTAACTTTGGACCTACTTTTCGACGTCCAGGGTGTAGACGCGCACCGGTGTCTCTTTGCCCCGCACGGTGACCTCCCCCAGGGGGCGCAAGCTCACGGAGGTCGTCTGGCGGGCCGTCTCGTCGTCGATCAATACAGCAACCGGATGTTCTTTGGTCAACGCCTCCAGCCGACTGGCCAGATTGACGGTGTCGCCGATGACAGTGTACTCCATCCGCTCCCGGCTCCCCACGTTGCCCGCCACCACGGGCCCCGTGGCGACACCGATGCCGATGCGCAACTGAGGTTCACCGCGTCGCCGTTGCTCGGCGTTGAAAGCCTCGAGCATCACCAGGATCTCCTCCGCCGTTTGTACCGCTTCATCGGCGGGCTGCTCCAGGGGGTTGAGGGGCGCGCCGAAGACCGCCAGCAGACTATCGCCGCCGAATTTGTTGATCAGCCCGCCGTGCTCGAGGATCACGGTGGACAGGGCCTCAAAGTAGCGGTTCAACAGCTCGATCAACACCGCCGCCGACAGCCGTTCGGTCAGCGCCGTGAATCCCCGCACGTCGGTGAAGAGCACCGTGGCCCGCGTCTGCTGTCCCCCCAACTCGGCCCCGTGGGCGATGGCGTGCTCTGCCACCTGCGGCGTGACGTAGCGTCCGAAGAGACGGCGGATAGTCTCTTCCTGGCGCAATCCCTCGACCATGATGTTGAACCCGGCGGCCAGATCACCCAGCTCGTCGTCGGAGGTCACGGGCACGTGGACCTGCAGATCGCCCGCCTGCACTTGTTGCATAGCCTCCCGCAGCACTGAGATCCTGTCCACCAGGTCGCGACCCAGGGTGGCGGAGAGCCCCCAGACGACCAACAGCCCGATCCCCAGCAGATACAGTTCCTGATTGCGCAACGTCTGAAGCAAAAGGCGGAGGTCCGTCATGGTAGATCGATGATAGGCTCCCCGCCAGGCCAGCGCGCTCAGGCCTACCATCAACAGCATCAAGATGCCGGTGAGGATGAAGGGAACGAGCAAACGCTGTCGCAGGGAGAGAGAGAAAGCGTTAACCTCGCCGGGATGACGGTTTGGAAAAAAGAGGGGGATCTCAGAACGCCAGACGCGCTCCGAAGCGAAGTAGACCAAGAAAGTTGTGATAGGGCCGGCGATGCCCGCCAGGCTGATAAACATCAGAACGGCACTCCGGAGAAACGTATCCGGGCCGGACAAGTTCAGGCTTAAGGCAGCGTTGATCAGCCCGGCCAGCAGCCACATGCCCAAAGACGTTCCGGCGTTGAAAAGCGGCAACATAAGGGCCAGCCGCTGAACGCGCAAATCAGGGGGGTGGGAAACCGGGGTCTGATACCAGGTGTCCAGAGGGCGTTGCAAATGATTGCCGATGACCACGCCCAGGATCACCAGGCCACCTATCACCAGGACGTTTAACCCTATTACGCTCGACGCGACATCGCCTTCGACCTGGACGTTGAAAAAGAAGATGGAGAGAAAAGCGCCCAGGACGTTGGCAGCCACGGTGATCAAGGTGAGACGACGGCTGACCGCAGCACGCCGGGCTTTCTCAGATTGCATCTTCGTCGACATGGCCCCTCAGAACAAAGTGCCCTGTTCCATAGCGTCGTAGGGCACCCCCAGGTGTTCGTAGGCGTGTCGCGTGGCCGTGCGACCGCGCGGGGTACGGTCGATGAAACCCAGCTGCAGCAGATAGGGTTCCACGACGTCCATGATGGTGTCGGGCGCCTCGCCGATGGCGGCGGCGATGGTGTCTAGCCCCACGGGTCCGCCGCCGAACTTGTGGATGATGGCGTGGAGAACGCGCCGATCCAGGTCGTCGAGACCCATCTCATCGATCTCCAGGAGCGCCATGGCTTCCTCGGTGATGGGGCCGCTGATGACGCCGTTGCCCCGCACCTGCGCGTAATCGCGCACCCGCCGCAGCAGTCGCAGGGCGACACGGGGCGTGCCGCGTCCCCGGCGCGCGATCTCGGCGCGTCCCGCCGGCTCGATGGGCACGTGCAACGCTTCGGCCGCCCGCTCGACGATCTGTTCCAGGGCCGCCTGGTCGTAGAAATCAAGGCGGTAGACGGCACCGAAGCGGGTGCGCAGCGGCGCGGAAAGCAGCGCCAGGCGCGTCGTCGCCCCCACCACGGTGAAGTGGGGCAGGTTCAGACGCACCGTCCGCGCTCCCGGCCCCTGCCCGATGACCAGGTCCAAGGCGTAGTCCTCCATGGCCGGGTAGAGCACCTCCTCCACGACCTTGCCCAGGCGGTGAATCTCGTCGATGAAGAGCACCTCTTTTTCCCGCAGGTTGCTCAGAATCGCCGCCAAATCGCCGGCGCGCTCGATGGCCGGCCCCGCCGTCACGTGGATGGAGGTACCCATCTCGTTGGCGATGATGTGCGCCAGGGTCGTCTTGCCCAGGCCCGGCGGGCCGTAGAAGAGTGTGTGTTCCAGAGCCTCGTTCCGCCCCTGGGCGGCTTCGATGAGAATGCGCAGGTTTTCGCAGACCCGCTCCTGGCCGATGAGCGCGTCGAGCGTCTGGGGACGCAGCGCCTGGTCTAAGCGGGGTTCATCAGGTCTGGCGTTTGGGGCTACTGTGCGTTGTTCGCTCATAACACCTCGGACGATAGCCTCTGCGCGTTACTCCAGGGGGCCGACATGACAGGATCAGGGTTCGGTCAGGTGCAACCTCGGATGCTTGCAGACCGGAGAAGCGCCGACGCGTCGCACCTTATACCGCGGTTTCGGCTTCAGGGAGCTTCCGGCGTGGGAGGACCCGTGTAATCGGCGCCCAAGATCACCACGATGTCGTAGTTCGCCGTAGGCTCGGATCCGCTGACCACGGCCGACGGAGGAAGCCCCAACAGCGCACGGAGGTGCTCAACGGTGACCGGCTTGGGGCGATTGACCACGATGACCGTGGCCTCGTAGTCCTGCCGATCTGCGTTGGTGAAGTTCTCCACCTGGAGTCCGTTTTGTTCCAAATACTGGGCGGTCTCGGCCGCCAGGCCGGGCGTCAGCGTGCCGTTGCGCACGGCGATAAGCGCACCTTCCTGCTCCAGGGTCATCGCGTCGCCGCCGGCGCTTTCCGTCTCTCCGAAAACATAATCCCGCACCTCGCGCATGCGATCCCGCAACGGCACCAGCACTTGGGCGCCCTCCGGCGTCGTCCAGGCCTGGGTGCAGGTCTCGTCGATGACGCCGAAGCGGATCTCGTCGCGGTCCACCTTCAACGCCAGGCCGCCCAGGGCCAGGATCTCGTCCAGAGTCATGTCGGTGCTGAAGGAACCCTCCAACGTGGCGAAGATCTCATCGGCCTTGGCGGCCAGCTGGGGCGCCATCCCCAGGCTCGTCACCCGTTCTAGAATGGCCAGGGCCACCTTTTGCTGACGGCGGGCCCGCTCGAAGTCACTGCTGCCGTGCCGTGTGCGGGCGTACTTGAGCGCCATTTCCCCGTCGAAGTGATGCTGCCCGGCCTCGATGTGCAGTACCTCCGTGCCGTAATCGGCGGTGGGGTAAGCGGTATCGTGGATCGTCTTCTCCACGTAAACATCGATGCCACCGATGAGATCGACCAGCTCGATGAAGCCCTGGAAATTCAGGCGCACGTAGTAATCGATGGGCACGCCCAGGTTGTACTCCACCGTTTCCATCGCCAGCGCCGGCCCTCCGCCGGGGTGATCATAGAGATCGCCCAGGAAGTGGGCCGTGTTGATGCGATTGCCGCCTTCTTTATAACCCGGAATGGGCACCCAGAGGTCGCGGGGAAGGGAGAGCACACCCGCCTGGAGCGTTGTCGGGTCCAGGGTCAGCAGCATCATCGTATCGGTGCGGAAAGGGCCGCGCTCCTGTTGCCGCTCGTCGATGCCCATCACCAGCACCGTCACGCGGTCGGTGCCCACCCAGGTGGGGATCACCTGCCCGGCTTTGCGCTGGATGTTGGGGTTTTTCTCGCCGGACGAAGCGCTGACGCCGGGGACCACCCCTGTGTCCGAGGCCATGCCCCGCACCCAGGAGAGCACAAAGCGTCCTACCATGAACGTGATGCCCAGGAATACGACGATTAAGAGGCCCGTCAGCAGCAGCGGAACCCACGATTTCCGCGACGTGCGATAGGATGTGTGATTTTGTGCCATGGCTATTCACAACCTCTCTTCATACTGTTCGAATCGGTAGACCACACGTTTTGTATCCAGCGTGCGAATCGCAGCATCCCTACCTCAAGCGGCGGGAGCCGCAACGTTCGCGTTGCCGACATCTCGACGCCCGACATCGCGTCCCAGATGAACGTGCGATGCCAGCTCGGTAGACTGCGGGGCAGAGCATCCACCGAGAACCACCTGACGGCTCTTGTCTCCGCTCCCTGCCGGATGGGCACACCGCCTGTGACCCGGCCCAGATAGACTTGATCTTCTCCGTCCACAATCTGGGGACGTCGGTACGTGCCAACGCGCCTCTCCAGGGTGATCTCGTACCCCGTCTCCTCGCGAACTTCGCGGACAGCTGCCTGCTCACCGCTCTCGCCCGGCTCAATTCCTCCACCGGGCAAGGCCCAAATACGAAAATCCCTGCGCTTGTGCAGCAATACCTGCTGTTCCTCGTCGATGACGACGACCGTCGTCCCTCCGTTCGACTTCATGGCTTGCCGCCCTCGTGTTCCAAACCGGCTCCCGTGTACACGACCTCGATTATATCACAATCCCTCATAAGCTCAGCAGGGCCTCCTCCCAACGGGCCACGGTTACGGCGGGATCGTAATGCTTCTGCACGAAGCGCCGGCCGGCGGACGCCAGCGCCGCGCGGCGTTCAGGGTCGCGCAACAGCTCGATCACCGCCTTCGCAAAGTGGGGTGCGTCGTCCGCCACCAGCAGGTGCTCCCCGGGCGTCGCGCTCAGGCCGTGGTTGCTCACCGAGGTGGCGACCACAGGAACCCCCATGCCCATCGCGTCTACGACTTTCTGCAACAGCCCGCCCGCCACCAGCATCGGCGAGACGAAGACGGTCGCCGAGGCGTACCACGGCGCCAGATCGTCCACGAAGCCGGTGACGATGACACGCTCGCCGTCGCTCCGCGCGCGGATCTCAGGGGTGGGACGCGAGCCGACCACATAGAATGTTGCCGCCGGAACGGCCTCCCGCACGGAGGGCCAGACCTCGTTCAAAAACCACTGTACCGCCTGGACATTGTACGCGCGCCACATGGCGCCCACGAAGAGCACATTGGGGCCCTGCGGCACGACGGGCTGAAGGTCGGGCGTCGGGCGCAGATTCGGCGAGAGCGGCAGCAGATGCACGGGGCGCGGCGCGCAACGCGGTGCCAGCAGGCGGCGGTCGCCCTCGGAGATGGCGGCGATGAGGTCAAAGGTACGGTAGAGCCACGGTTCGGCCCGCCGGAAAAAGCGTTCCAGCAAACGCGAACACACCCGCGAAAATCCGCGCTGCCGTTCCGCCTGCTGCGCCATCAGGAACCAATTGACGTCGTGGGCGCGGAACGAGGTGCGCGGATGGCGTATCCCCAGGAGGGCCACCGCCGTCTGCGCGAACTCGACGTGCAGGACGTCGGGGTGTGTTTCTTCCAGCGCGCGGCGCGTCGCCTTGCGCAGCGCGGCGTAACTGCACAGCACGGCCAGCGGACGCGGGCCGCGGAGTGAGTGATGGTGCGGCACGGTGTAGACGCGGGTGCACAGCGAGCGCACGCCCTCCAGATGGGGACGCTCCTCATCTCGAATGCGGGCCACCAACGTGAGTTCGTGCCCACGTTGGTGTAGTGCCTCCAGCAGCCGATGGACCGATTGTCCACCCGCGTGTCCCACTTCCGAGCCTGGAAACTGCTTATAGGCGACGAGGATGTGGGCCATGGCGTCGGCGTCAGTCGACGGGAAGCGCCGTCACCAGCATGTTGGGACGGTTCCGTACCTGCTGGTAGAAGTAGTTGGAGAGCACCTTTTTGACGGCGCTTTCGATGCTGTCCTTCGTCGTACCCGGCTGCGCCGACTTCAGCGTATTGCGCACTTGCCGACGGGCGCCCTCCCACAGCTCCTCGGAGGCGTCGAAGTTGACAAAGCCCAGCGAGGTGATGTGCGGCTCGCCCACGATCCGCCCGTTGCGTGTATCATAACGAAAGACGACGCTGCAGACGCCCGAGGTGGCCAGCGCTTCGCGTTCTTGAATCACCGTCTCGTTGACGGAGCCTCCGACCAGCCCCCCGTCCACGAACACGTACCCTCCGGGGATCCGCTCGCCAACCTGCATCTTCTCCCGCGTGAAGCGCAGGACGTAACCGTTTTCGACGGTGGCGATGTTTTCGGAAGGGACCCCCACCTCCTCGGCGAGAGCGGCGTGGTGTTTGAGATGTCGCAGCTCGCCGTGAATAGGCACGAAAAACTTCGGCTTAACGATGTTGAGCAAGGTCTTCTGTTCTTCCTGACTGGCGTGCCCGGAGACGTGCACCGGTGCCAGCGGGTGGTAGACGACGTGCGCACCGCGCTGGAAGAGGCGGTTGATGACTGCGTAGACGGCCTCCTCGTTGCCGGGGATGGTGTGGGACGAGAGCACCACCGTGTCGCCCGGGGTGACGCGCAGAGAAGGGTGACGTCCTACGGCCAGCCGTCCCATAATGGAGCGCGGTTCACCCTGAGACCCCGTCGCCATGATCGTCACTTTGTGGGGCGGCAGCTGGTTGATCTCGTGCAGGGAGAGCAGCAGATCGTCCGGTACGTCCAGATACCCCAGCTCGCGGGCCATGCGCACGTTTTTGACCATAGAGTAGCCGGCCACGGCGACCTTGCGTCCGAAACGTCGCGCCACGTCCATCACCTGCTGGATGCGGGAGATGAGGGAGGCGAAGGTCGCCACGATGATGCGGCCCTTAGCCTGACGGAAGACGCCCTCGAAGGCGTCGGTGAGCGTGCGTTCGGAGAGGGTGGTGCCGGGTTGATCCGCGTTGGTGCTGTCGCCGAGAAGCGCCAGGACGCCGCGTTCGCTGAACTCCACGATCTTGGCGATGTCCGTGGGCCAGCCATCGACGGGCGTGTGATCGAGCTTGTAGTCGCCGCTGTGCACGACCAGGCCCACCGGCGTGGTGATCCCCAGACCCACGGCGTCCGGGATGCTGTGGGCTACGTGAAAAGGCTCAACCGTGAAGGGGCCGATGCGCAGGATGTCTCCCGGTTCCATAGTGCGCAGGGTCGTCTGTTTGCGCAGATTGCCGGAGAGATTGACCTCGATCAAGCCCCGGGTGAGCCGGGTGGCGTAGACCGGCACATCGAACTCGCGCAGGAAGTGCGGCAGCGCCCCGATATGATCCATGTGCCCGTGGGTGATGACCACCCCTCGGATGCGATCTTCTTTCCCGCGCAGGTAGTCATAGTCCGGCAGAATGTAGTCCACGCCAAGCATGTAGCTTTCGGGGAACATCATGCCCACGTCGACCACCAGAATGTTGCGGCCATATTCGAAAACCGTCATGTTCTTTCCGACTTCCCCCAGACCGCCCAGGGGGATGATTTGCAACTTTTCCATATTTACCTGCTTTGATGTGTTACGTGTGTTGATATAACCTCGTACTTACCTGAAAAGCGGGCAAACGAAGAAGCCTTTTTAAGGGGGACGGGCGCGGTAGAAAGCCTCGCGTCATGTTTGTAGTGCGCCGTCCCTGACCTCGTTTGCCCGACCTATTTCTTCACATGCTCAAGAGCGGTGGCCACGAGCGTGGCACCGCCTGGGTGAAAGACGTTTTCGTCCCCCGGAGGCCCATGGCTTTCAAACAAGAAGCGGGCCTCTTCCATCTCACCCACCGGTAACGATGAGACCATCGATCTGACAGGTTATGTTAACATACGTTGGGGGTCTGTCAACTCCACGCTCCGGGGGCTCCGGAGCCGTTCACTCGCGTCGGCGTAACTAACTACAGAAGCCCGACTTTATTGAAAAGTCGGGCTTCTGTAGTTTACACCCGCAAAGATCGGTGCAAAGAGTACGGAGAGCATCGACTACCCTCTTCACACCCAGGTGTGATTTGATGGATAGATGGGTGTACCGGTACTTTCATCCATCCGTTAAGACTTGACAAGGCACCGGGAAGTCGGGGTTTTCGTTCGCCGGTTTCTCAATTCGTTGTCTATTTTCGAAGGCGTCACTCTTACGCGCAGTGGCGTCAGCGCTTTCACTCGGAGGCTTTCATTTCCTGGGTCAGACGCTTGGCCAACGTCTGGAGCTGCATGAAGCTGATGGGTTTCAACAGGACCAGATCGGCCTGGGGATCGACCATATCGCCCAGCTGCGCGTCGGCAGTGGCGACCAGCACCCGCATGTCGGCCAGCCGGGGTTCGGCGCGAATATACGCCAGGATATCCTTGCCGGAGACGTTGGGCAGGTGCAGGTCCAGGATCAACACCTCGGGATTTAGGCTTCCGCTTTTGAGGCGCTCCAACGCCTCGCCCCCGTCACGGATGATCTGCGTGGCGAAACCACCGGCCTTCAGGGCCTCAGAGAAAATCGTCGCCAGATCGCTTTCGTCTTCAATAATCAGAGCTAAGGGTTTATGGTTCATTGTGGTCTCTCCTTTGCGGTGATGAGAGGGAATTGGATGATAAAAGTACTGCCTTTGCCGAGCTCACTCTCGACGTGAACCTCACCGTCCATCAATTCCACCAGTTGCTTGACAATAGAGAGTCCCAGCCCGACGCCCTTCTGCGCGCGGCTGGTGATGGAGCGGTCAAGCTGCTGGAAAGGTTCGAAGACCTTTTCCAGAGCGTCTGAGGGAATGCCTTTGCCGGTGTCGGCCACTTCAACCGCCCACTGATCCGTGGCGTCCCGGCGGTAGACGCGCACGTCCACGCGCCCCTCCGGGGTGAACTTGATGGCGTTGTTGACCAGGTTGATGAGCACCTGGTGCAAGCGCTGCTGATCGCCGATAAGCGTTTCAGGCATATCGGCGGCGACCTCCGTGGTCAAGGTGAGCCCTTCTGCCTCGGCGAGAGGCTTCATAGTTGAGTGCAGATGCGCCAGCAGCTCCCGGGGGGAGAAGGGGGCCGGATGGATGGAGAGCAGGCCAGCCTCGATGCGGGCCTGATCCAGCAGATCGTTGACGATGGCGATCAGCTGGCGCGTGTTGACCAGAATGCGTTCCAGCGTCTGCTTCTGCTTCTCCGAGAGCGGACCGTAGATCCCCTCCCTCAGCATCTCCGTGTACCCCTGGACGCTGGTGAGAGGAGTGCGCAGTTCGTGGGAGACCATAGAGACGAAGCGGGACTTGAGGCGGTCGAGCTCCCGCAGATGCACGTTGGCTTCGGCGAGCTGGCGGTTAGCCTCCTGGAGCTCGCGCGTGCGCTGTTCGACGCGCTGGTCCAGCTCGCGGTTGATCTCGCGGAGCTCGCGCAGCGCGCCCTCGAGCGTGCGGGCGGAGAGCCAGGAGACGAAAGCGACGGCGAAGAAACCGAGCATGGTGGGGATGCCTGGGGTAGAGTGTAAGATGAAGAAATCAATACTACCAATCACTACACTGACGACCCCCGCCATCACAAAACTCGCCCACGGTCGCAAGATCACGCTGGCCATCAGGATGGGCACGGTGAAAAGAAAGGTACTGCGGCCCGCAACAACCTGGAGAGGCTCGTCGGCGAAAGCGAAAACGCCGGTGAGGAGCAGGAGGAATAGGGAGCTGGCCAGCCATCCTGCTCCGTAGCGGTTAATTAAGAAAACTAACACAAAACCAAGGAATGAAGCCAGTGTCCCCAAGCCTAGCCGAAAAAGGGTATCTTTGTTGATCAAAGCACTGACATAGCTCGCTGTCAAGGCTAGTCCCAGTAGAAAAGTCAAAGACGTTACACCTATTAATAAGATGTTGAGCAACTTGCGACGTCGAGCATCTTCGGGATCTGTAGAGGGAACCTCGATTAGTCGGTTTATATTAGCCATCGTCTTACTCTTTCGCCACCAGGGCCAAGGCACTCAGAATAGCCGATCTTATGACCAACTCTGGACAATATAAACACTTTCCAATCCAGAGCGGAGGATAAGGTGGTTCAGCATGTTGAGCCAACCACTCTGCTCCTCGTTCCAAAATCCCGTTTGGCACGTCATATCCTTGTCGCTTCCAGACGGCTAAAGATTGTAAGCAATAGGCAGTTTCTTCAGCGGAGGGCATGTAATATCCCCATGATCCATCCTCATTCTGTGTATCTAAAATCCAGGATACAGCATTATGAACCAACTCGTCTGCATAGCCTGCACAAGCGATAATACCGTGGGCTGTTGCGTAATATGGGGAGGTGTGCCATTTATCAAACCAGAAAGTTTTCCCCGTCCGCACTTTTTCTAGGAAACGCAGCACTTTTTGAACTGAGGGGTGCTGCTTTTCTAATCCTGCCTGACGCAATGCACCTAAGACGTGAATGTTAGTGCTGATAGAAGGGTTAGATTCTAGTTCAAAACAGCGAAAGTAGAAAACATGTTCGTAGTTCAAGACAGCTTCCAGATCCACTGTACGTCCAAAGTGTGCTAGAACTTCGTACGTCAAGCTGGTATCATCTCCTTCTGCGAGCGTGTAGCTGGCAGTGTGCCCTACGCCTTGTCCTGGTTTCCAGGCTGCTTCAAGGGTGTCAAGATGGATCTTGCACAAGTTTAATAGTTCATCATCTAACATATCTGTCAGCATGAGATTCCACAAGGTCCAACCTATCTCAAAGACTTCAAATGGCATAACATTAGGAGCAGTGCCATCTATAGCGACTTCACGTAAATAATTAAGGGCTCTTGACTCCCCACGACGCACATAGAGGGCGAAATAGGCTGTCGCCGACGGGCTAGTTCCCACTGAGCCATTAACTTCCTGCAAATTCTCTACATTTAGCAAATGCTGACCGTCAAAGCCAGCCATTTCGGACGAAAATGCCACTGTTACAGTCCTATCGACTACGTTTTTAGGCAACGCGCTTAACTTAGCAGATCGTCTGGGAGCCAGTTGCTCAAGAATGCTGTTTCCCTGTTCATTGACACCATCTATTCTTTCAACCTCGCTCCAAAGAGTTGGAGCGATAAGTTCAAAGCCTATGGTTTCTGCAGGATCAGAATCAAGTCCTGTTGTTGCGTACTTCAAAGCTGAAACAGCCCGTTTTAATCGAACGTGATCCTGCCTTTCTCCTTGTCTGCTCAGCGTACTCATCGCTGCCAGTGTACAGATCACACGATCATGGTGGTAGTAAGGTTGCTCGGCTCCCCAAGAGCCGTCTTCTAACTGATGTGCCCTTATCCAGTCCAATGCTTTCTTTCCTATGGGCTCGTCAATCTCCGCCAACCGGGCCACCCAGGCGGTGTCATAGGCGGTGGGCCTCATCCGCCCCGGACCGATTTCTTGCAGTAAGTCGTAGATTTCTTGGTGTAGATTCATAAACGTCTCCGATGAACGCTTGCCGTCGTTAGCAAGCGTCTTTGAATGCCTCCGGCAGTTCCACCTGCGGCAGGGGATACCAGAAGCCTCCCCCTTTTGTCCGCGCTCCCACCCCTTGAGTTTTCTCCAAATTGGCTTGATAGAAGCTGCGCATTAGCGACCAATCGTCAGGCGTCAGCTCGGCATATTCCGTGTCCCCTTCGGGCCGAACGTAGATATGGTCATATAGAATGGTTCTCAGCTGCTTTTCGGTCAAATAAGGGGAGGGCGCGACGGTGAAATAAAGGTCCTCCTCCCCCGTCGCTACCAGGGGCATATCAAAGGCGCTGAACTTGTCAAACCCGATGAAGAAATCCACCGGCTCCACATATTCGCCATAGTACAGCTCCACGAGCGTGCGTTTCTCCGGGATGCGACCGTGCTCACGGTAGAACGCTATGGCGAGCTCCGCCAGGGTCTCCACAGCATCATGGGCGAAAACACCGAAGAAGAGTCGGTACCGCTTATGGTTCCGGGTTCTTTGCGTCGCGTTATCGAAAATGTCCGCCAAAGCATGATGTGGTGTGGGCTCGAGGAACTTCCGGTAATCCCCATAAAATCTCACGCGCACCTTGTACTCCCGGTAGAAATCCAAAAAGTCCGCATGAGTTCCCAGCCGCGCCATGCCCTCGACGGCCAAGGCGACGTACTCCTCGCCGCGTTCCAGGAGATCGGGGCCAAAAATAGGCGTTAACAAGGTGTCGATACCGTGATCGAAGCACAGCTTGTAGAGCTCAATATGCCGCCGGGTCATGATATCCAGGTAGCTGCCGGCGAATTCCTCTTCAGAATCCGGCGGATACTCCAACATAAACCAGCGCCGCGTGCCGTTGATGGGGAAGACGCAGACCTTGGGGCCGTCCGCGCGCACCACTTCCGCGACCTTCTCCGTAGGCCAGCTCAGAAACGTCTCCAGGGTCGGTTCGGTTTTCATAGACACCTCCCTCATGTCGAGACCGCACTCTGTTGAAGATGGGGCGCCTGCCACAGACGAATGACTAACACCCCGTAGAAAACGACAGCAACGAATAAAATCAGGGGAAGATAGATAGCCGGATCTGTCAGGATGTAAGGGCCGGGTGTAATGGTGTCCAGACCAAGGAAAGACAAGCCCAATCCGCCAATCCGTAAGGGGTCTAGTAATGCATAAGGAAGGAAGACAGCAAGAATCAAACCCTTTAAAAATTTATGACCGACAGTTTTCCATAAATAGGGAAAGACAACAATACTAAGTGACAATTCCCAGATCATGTCTAACCATAGAAAAGCTCCAAGATAAAACGCGAAGGCCAGATCTAAAGCTAAACAAGGTCTTTCCGTCGCCCTCTCATTCACAGGTTTTAACAAATATCGAACACTTAAAACGCCCAACGGTAAAAGCAATAATAACTTTATCGCGTCTGCCCATCGCAACACATCTGGAGTTGCACCCAACGTATAGACCAGGACTTGCTTGATAGAATGGTTGTAGCCCAGGAAAGGCATGCTTGGATCACGCCAGGGATATCCTCCGGCACTGATCCCTCTCAGTAATTGCACGTAATCAACGTACTGCTGCCAACCATACCTCGGGCCAACGATTAACAGGGTAAGCCCCATCATCGCAAAGTAAGATAATACAGCCAATCCCAGAAGCTTCAAGAAAAACCGCCACCGTCCCATCAAAAGAGGAATAACAAGCGCAAATGCCCACTGTGGTTTTACCTGAAGGATCAGAGAGATCCATAGCAGGGCCAACCATAAACGTTCTTTCATCACCGCGTACAAGGCCAAGCTGCTTAGCAGCGCCATAAAGATATAGACGTTAAGGTATCCTAAATCTGTCCAGAAGGAAGAAAATAGCAACCAAACAGGGAGGGTTAAAACGAGCTGCTTCTGAACCTCGGGGAGCCGAAATTCATCAAAGAACTTCCCCCACAATACAAAAAACGAGCTATAAGCGAGAACAATAAAGGTTGTGTGTAGAATGGCGACCATCTGACGGGGGATCTTTAATAGAGGAATCAAGAGCAATGCAAACGAAGGCGCATATTGATAAAATTCCATTCGATCAACCGTGCCCTGAATATATAGAGCCTCCTTTGCCTGCAAGCGATCGGCTGCATCCAGGTAAATTCGCAGGTCATCGGGGATCATCGGGCCTTCCACTTGGGGAGCCCATTCGAACGCGGCGGTTTTCAATCCCATGCCGCCGGAGAACATAAAAGTCAGTACTCCTACCTGAATCAAGATACGCAGCACCGTATACCCCACGCTCAGCACCAGCACCACCCGAAAGAAGTGTGAGCGCCGCCAGATATCTCGAAGGTGTCCTCGCAAGACGTTGATCATCCGATCACCAGATACCCATAATCAATCACCGTGATGATGGCCGTCATCACCAGGGTGACCAGGACTGCGCTGCGCAGGGCCTCCCGCAGGGTCTGCGCTTTCATGCGACGTATCAAGATCAACACCACGGCCGCCGCCAGGGCCAACGCCACGCTGTGTAAGAGGATGCCGATCACCGGCGCGCCCGGCGCGGCCAGCCCCTGGGCCAGCGCGAAGCCGGCTCCCGCCAGCGCGCCCAACGCCGCGTCCATCCGGCGGTTGCTCCAGCGCCCCTCATACCCCAGGTAGAGGGCAAAGAGCAGCAGAAAGAGCGTGAACCCCACCACGTTGACCAGCGTCACACTCCACGCTTCCATAAAGGGGCGACCGATCTTCCACGCTTCGGTGTAGCGGATCACCAGCGCGCCCAACACACCACCTCCCACACACGCCCCCACGGCCTTCCGCCGTTCCTCCCGCGCCCACCACCATGTGGCGGCGACAAAGCCCAGCAGCACCGGCAGGTTCTGCGCAAATTCCCAGACGAAGACCCGCAGCAAAACCCTCATGCCTGCCTCAGGACGTTCACAATGGAGAGCCTCGCCGCGCGCCGCGCCGGAAAGTAACTTCCCAGGACGCTCACCCCTACCATGAGGGGCACCAGCCCCAGCGCGTAGAGCGGGTGAAAGCTTACGTGGGGACGTCCAAAACCGTACGTAGCCGACAGATTCGTCAGTAGTCCCCGGGTGAATAGCCAGCCCAAAGGGACGCCAACCAGTGCGGCACCCACCGCCAACACCGCGGCGGTGGTGCTGATCATGGCGACGACCTGGGCCGGCGTCATGCCCAGCGTCTTCAGCACCCCCACCGCGCGCAGCTTCTCCTGCACCGCAAGCAACGAGGTGTTGAAAACGTTCACCACCGCGATGCCGATGAGAATAGCCGAAAGGGCGAAGATCGCCAGCTGCAGGTAGACGACGACGTCGGGGATGGCTTGCCCGACCCACGTCACGTGCAGGTCTGCATCTCTCCCGGGCTCCAGATAACGCTTCAAGAGAGATGGGTTGTAATCCCCGTTCAACTTTAGAAAATAGGTGCGCGGCTCCACGGCCCGTTTCCATCGTCGGATCACCGTGAGATCTGCCATCAGCATCTCACCCGTGTTCACCGGTTCAGGATATTGGCCTACAATTTGCCACGTCACCGGTCGTCGTCTGCGCTCGTCGAAGAACAACGTGATCTCGTCCCCTACCTCTAGCCCCAGCCAGTCAAGCAGTCCCCGCCCTGCGATGACCTCGCGCGTTCCCGGTCGAAAGAAACGCCCTTCCTCAATCACGAAGGAAAAGTCCTGCAGATCTCCCTCCACGGCGCGTATCTGAAAAGATTGCCCTTCCGGCGTCTCCGCCTCGACGAGGGCTTCGGCGTAGTACGCCTCCACACCCGGCGCGCGCTCCAGATAGTGCTGGGTCTTCGCGTCGCTCCAGCGATTCCGACTCACCGTTGCGTCGTAGACGATGCCCAGCAAGCGGGGCGTTGTGCGATAGGTGTCCAACGTGCCCGAGATGGTGATGCCGAAGACGATGCCGACGACGCCCAATGTCAGACTGAAAGCGGTCAACAGAGAGCGAAAGGGTTTGGCGAAGACATCGTTGAGCCCCAGCACAAAGAGTATAGGCAACCCCGCTTTAGTTGCTAATTGTACAAGAAAAGTCGATTTTTTGCGAGGCGGTTCCGCACCGACGTGGATGGCCTGGATAACGTTCGCCCTGGCACCGCGCCGCGCCGCCAGAGCCGTCGAGACGGCCACCACGCCGAGCACCGTCGCCAACACGCTCCCGATGAGAGCGGCGTTCAGCGGCGGCTCATACGGAGTGTTCAGGGAGACGGCAACGCTTTGCAGAGGCAGAGGGGCCAAAACCCTTCCCACCCCCAATCCCAGCAGGCTGCCGACCAGGGCCAGGAGCAGATACTGCCCCCCGTAAAGCAGGAGAATCTGGCGCCGGGTGAAGCCCACGGCTTTCAAGATGCCGATTTGTCGAAACTGCGAGAGCACAATGGCGCTCATGGTGCTCACCACCACAAAGACGGTCGCCGCGATGGCGAAGAGGCTAAACGCCCCCAGGAAGATAAAGTTGATCTTCGCCCCGAAGAGGGCCGCCCGCTTGACGTCGCGCCAGTCGGTGTGAGTCTCCAGTCCCCCCTCGGGCAGCAGACCTTCGATCTGGGCCAACACCTCGTCCACGGCCTGGGGATCGGTCAGCCGCAGGCCCAACGACCAGTCCCACGTCTCCTCGTCGGGAAAGAGCGCGCGCAGCGTCTCCTCGCTGACGTAGAGGTAGGGAGGCTGGGTGTTGCGGTACGTGTCCCACATGGGGTTGAAGGCCAGGCCCACGATAGGCAGCGCCACCTCCCGCCCGTCCTGGCCCGTTACGCCGATGGTATCGCCGATCTCCAGCTCGTAGAGGTCATCCAGATCCACCGAAGCCAGCAGCTCCTCCTCGCGGGGGAGAAGATATCGGCCCTCCCGCACCAGGACGCGGTTCACGTCGGGCTGCCTCTCCGTGGGTAACACCCGCAGGCTGGTCCAGACCCTGGTATCGTGCACGCGCACCCGACTGACGACGCTGTACCGCAGTTCCGTTGTCTGAGCGACGGCGGGTAGGGCGCGAATCCGCGCCAGATCTCGCTCGCTCACCTTCTCACGATCAAAATAGAGCCAGAGATGGGCCGCGTTCAGCATTTCGAAAGCCTGGTCGTAGGGCGCATTGAGGTTCATCAGCGTCGCCAGCGCCAGCGTCAACAGCGTGGCAGCCGCCGTCAACGTCACCAAAATCAGCCCAGAGATCAGCGGGCGGCTCATCAGATCCGCCTTGATCTTCAGCAGCACGGCGTTCATGACGCTACGGCTCCTCCAGCGCCGTGGCGCGCGCGGCGATGCGCGCGGCGTCGCCGCCCGGCATGCTGTCGACCACGGCGCCGTCGCGCAGAAAGATGATCCGTCGCGCGCCGGCCGCGTCCAGCGGGTTGTGGGTCACCATCAGGATGGTCTGACCCTGGGCGTGAAAGGCTTTCAGAATCTCCAACACCTCGCGCCCGCTGCGGCTGTCCAGGTTACCCGTCGGCTCGTCGGCCAGCAGCAGGGTGGGATGGTTGATCAGCGCGCGGGCGATGGCGACGCGCTGCTGCTGGCCCCCGGAGAGCTCCCAGGGGTGCTTCTCCGCCTGATCGGCGATGCGCAACTGCGCCAGCAGCGCGTCGGAGCGCGCACGGATCTGTTGCTTGTCGCGCCGATTGGCCAGCAGCGCCGGCAGCTCCACGTTGGCCCGCACCGTCAGGTTGTCGATCAAGTTGAAGAACTGGAAGACAAACCCGATGTGCGTCCGGCGGAACTTCGCCAGCGCCGTCTCGTCCATCGTGTGCAGCGGCTGACCGTCCACGCTCACCGTGCCCGCGCTGGGCCGATCCAGCCCGCCGACCAGGTGCAGCAGCGTCGACTTGCCGCTGCCCGACGGCCCCATCACCGCGACGAAGTCCCCGGCGTCGATAGAGAGCGTGACGCCCGCCAGCGCCTGGAAAGCCACGTCACCCGTTCGGTAGGTTTTCGTCAGGTTCTCCATCTCGACCAAAGCACTCATGGTTTGACGTAACACCTGCGCGTGAAGCCCCGCTCGAATCCCACGATGCGCAGGAACCGTTCCAGGAGCGCGCCCGCCGTCGTCTGGAGCACAACCGTCTCCACGCCCTCGGCCCGCGCGTCCTCCCGCGCTTGGTACCCCAGGCTCGAGGCAATGCGCGTGCCGCGCCGCACAGGGACGACGCCCGCGCTGCCCAAAATGCCGATCTCGGCGTGACAGAGCAGCGACATGGTGCCCACCGGCTCACCGCCCTGGTAGGCGAGGTAGTGGTACGCACCGGGCAGCCCGATGGAAGGGCGCAGCAGCTGCGCCATGGCGGGCGCGTACGCCGCCGGCATCTCAAAGGCTTGCAGGAAGACCCCGGCGAAGGTCTCGGCTTCGTCCGGCGCGATGCGGCGGATCTCCAGGTAGGCGGGCGGCGGCGAAAGCCTCAGCGCCGCCAGATCCTCGGCGATCATCCACGCTTCTTCTTCCGGCTGAGGCGCAAAGCCCCGCGCCTTCAGGCGCGCCGGCAGGTCCGCCGGCGTGCAGGCCGGGGAAAGATAGAGCGTCGTCGGCAGCTCGACGGCCTCGTAGTAGGCCGTAACCTCGTCCAGCAGCGGCTCGACCGTGACCGCCGTGGCCCGCAGCAGCGCCGCGTGGTTTACGTCCGGCACGGGGAAGAAAGCGCTGCGGTTGAGGATCACGTCGTCGCGCAGCGTGACCTCCAGGCCGGGCGTCACCTCGGCGGCCGGTCGCGTCGCCGCGTAGTTGGCCCACTCCAGTTCAGCGATCCGTGAGGGCGAGAGAGTCATCTTTCTTCTCCTTGGGATGGAACCTCGGCTTCTGCCGGTGCGCTGCGCGCCAGGAGCGCCGCCCCTCCGCTGAAGGCGTCGGCGAGGAGCCAGCCGATGCCCGCGAGCAGCGATGCCGCGTCCAAGTCGGTGGCCCGCGCCTGGAAGTTGAGCACGTTGGCGATCCCGTAGCTCAGCAGGCCGAGGGCGAAGAGGGCGACGCTCCGCCGGCCCGTCGGGCGTTCCAGCGCGCGCCACGTCCAAAGGGCAGCGAAGAGCAGCGCAGCGTCGAGGATGGGATAGAGCACGCCCCCCAAAAAGTAACGCAGCGGTTGGTCGAACGTGGGACGCAGCGGGCGGTAAAGCCCAAACCAGACACCGGCGCCCAGCAACAGCGTCACCGCTGCCAGCAGCGCCCAATCCCGCGCTTTCCACGGTCGCAGGGCGCCGGCGAAGGCCGCCAGGATCACGCCGTAGCGCAGCAGGTAGAAGCCGTCGATCCAGCTGAAGATACCCAGGCTTACACCGGTGACCATCTCGTAGACGCCCCAGGCGACGGTGCCCAGCAGATTCAGTGTCCAGGCCAGGGCGATCAGCCGCCAGAAGCGCCACATCCGTCCCTTGCCGGCCGCCGTCCACCAGAGCGCCGCCAGCGTGACCAGGGTGAGCAGGAAGCCGGCGGCCACGTCCACCATCCATCCTTGCGCGGCGGGCACCAACGCGCCCACGAACCAGGCGACGGTCAGCAGGACGATGCTTCCGCCGAGGACGCGGCGTGCGGTGAGAGGACGTCGTGCGTCAGCCATGGGCCTGGGCCTCCACCGTCGCCTTTCCGCCCAGTGGATAGTGGCGGAAGATGAAAAAGGCCGCCAGCATCATGACACTGCTCAGCAGCCCGATGACGCGCACACCCAGGGGGCCCTGCGGATCGGTGTGGCTGCGGCCCAACAGCAGCACCAGGGGCAACAGCGCCGTCGCCAGCCCGTTGATGACCTGATCCAGCAGCCCCCAGACGGCGTAGTAGGCGCCCTCCCGCCGCTGCCCTGTCAGCGCCGCGTCGTAATCCGTGATCTCCGCGCCGAAGGCCGGGGGCAGCATGATCACGCCTGCCATGGTCACCGCCTGCAGGGTGATCCAGGCGATGCCCTGAACGCGCAGCGGGAGGGGGATGCGCTCCCCGATCAGCATCAGACCGGGCAGCACCACCGCCGACGCCAACAGGCTGCCCGCGAAGACGCGGTTCTTGCCCCAGCGCTCCGCCATCCAGGTGATGAGCGGATAGCTGACCAGCGCGCCCAACACCGCCGGCACCATGAAGTACATCGTTTCGGAGACGGGCAGGCGACAGATCTCCGTGACGATGTAGGGGACGACGCCTTGCACGAAGGTGGTGGTGATCCAGTAGAAAAAGCCGGTGGCGCTCATGATGAGGAAAGCGCGGTTCTGGAACATAATCCGCAGGCCCTCGCGGAAATCCAGTTTCTCCGCCGCCGGGATGCGCCGCCCGGGCCGTTCGCGCAACACCAGGAAGGGCAGGTAGAAGAGCGGCAGCGCGCCCGCCGCGTAGACCAGCGCGGTGACGACGTAGCCCCGACTCTCCACCAGCGGCCCCGCCAGCCCGCCTACGATCATCCCCACCAGCATCGCGCCCGAGGTCCAGGCCGAAAGCCGCACGCGGTGCTCGTCGGTGAGCGCCAGCTCCGGCAGCAGGGCGGTGTAGGGGATCTGGTTGAGGGTGTAGGTGAAGTTGTAGAGCAGGTAGATCAGGGCAAGGTAGGCCAGGTTCCAGATGGAGCGGTCGTTTACCGGCGGCGTCCACAGCAGGACGAAGAAGACGAGCATGGGCAGCGCCGAAGCGAACATGAAAGGCAGCCGTCGCCCCCAGCGGTTCTGGCTGTTATCGGAGGCGTGCCCGATGGCGGGCGCGATGAGGGCGTTGACGGCGCGCACAGTGAACATCACCCCGCCGTAGAGCGCCGCCGGCACCAACGGGCTGCCCTCGCCGTCCGGCGGCAGATAGAAGTAGAGCAGCCAGCCGCTCACGATAGACCAGAGCGCCGTGTTGCCCAGGGTGATCAGGGCGTAGAAACTGTCCGTCTTGAGAGTTGAGGACCTCTCCGCCATCGCTGTTTCCCTTCACGCTAATGTCATTAAACCCAATTATAACTCACTACGGGAAGAGACCAAATGGGACTTTGGGGCTAAGATGGAATCCGTTGGCGACCTTCGACTTACCGGGATGATTCGTCGCGTTCCTCAAAGGCCAGCGTCAGCGCCTGCGCGGTGATGGCCTCGGAGGCGCGTTCCAGCTGGATGCGGAAGTTGGTCGGTCCGGCGAAGTCGGGCAGGCCAGCGCGCTTGAGCAGCGGCAAGGTCACCTCCGGTTCGCCGATCTCTACCTCAACGTCGTCCAGGGCCACGCGAGGTCCCCAGTAATTTTCCACACAGGCCTCCAGCGCAGGCGCCTCTACCTCGATGGGCGGGGGGACGTAGGGTTCGGTCTCCGGCGTCGGCAGCGCTACGGCGCGTCGCTCCCGCAGCCCGGCGATAATCGCGGCTTTGTCGCGCCCGCGCAGCTCGAAGAGCAGGAAGGGGTCCTCGTCGAAGCGTTCGCCCAGCAGGTAGTAGACGGCGGCGATGTGCTTGCAGGGGTTCGCCCAGTCCGGGCAGGAGCACGAGGTGACCAGATCGCCCCGCGAGGCGGGGAAGAGCGGGACGTGTACCGCCTCGAAGACCTGCTCGATCTCGTCGGGCATCTCCTCGTTGAGCAGCTGCGCGGCGAAGAGCGCCTGTTCCGCCAGCGCGTCCAGCACCTTATCCCACTGCTTCGCGGTGAGCGGCTGCAGCTCGATGCGCACGCGGTAGGGCGTGCGGCGGGAGCCCTGCACCCGCGCCGTGACCTCGCCGGGCGCGACGTTGATCTCCAGCACCTGCCCGCGCCGCGCGTAACTGCGCCCCCGGCTCAGACGCCCGGAATCCATCAGCGGCTTCAGCGCGCCGATCCAACGATCGCCCCACCAGGAGTCGGTGAACTTGCCGCGCCGGCTCCTGGCCTTGATGCCGTCGGCGGGCAGCGGACGGCTGCTGTAGCGTGACCAGTAACTATACCGTGACATAGTCCTCGATTTGCGATTTTGGATTTCGGATTTGCGATTCAACAGCCGGGGCCGGTGTGTCCCCCTACTGCTCCAGCTGCAGCGTGATGATCTCCCGGAACTCATCGGTGCTCAAGTCGCCCAGCCAGCTTTCGCCGGCGCCGACGACGCGCCGGGCCAGGTCTTTCTTGCTCTCGATAAGCGCGTCGATGCGCTCCTCCAGGGTGCCCGCGCAGAGCAGCTTGTGCACCTGCACCGTGCGCGTCTGCCCGATGCGGTAGGCGCGGTCGGTGGCCTGATCCTCCACGGCGGGGTTCCACCAGCGGTCGAAGTGGAAGACGTGATTGGCCGCCGTCAGGTTCAGCCCGGTGCCCCCGGCGCGCAGGGAGAGGATGAAGAGCGGCGGGCCGTCGTCGCGCTGGAAGCGCTGCACCATGCGGTCGCGCTGCTTCACGGGCGTGCCGCCGTGCAGATAGAGCGTCTCCACGCCGAAGAGCGTCTGCAGATAGGTGTGCAACATCTGCCCCATCTCCGCGAACTGAGTGAAGATGAGCGCGCGATCCCCCACGTCCAACACCTCCTCCAGCATCTCCGTGAGGCGCTCCAGCTTGCCGGAGCGTCCGGGCAGCGCCGAGCCGTCGCTCAAGTACTGCGCCGGGTGGTTGCAAATCTGCTTGAGCCGCAGCAGCGCCTTCAACACGGCGCCCTGGCGCGAAAACTGGGACTCGCCCGCGCGCTCGGCCTCCTCCACCCGCTCCAGCGACTCCTTGACCACCGCCTGATAGAGCGTGGCCTGTTCTTCTGTCAGCGTGCAGGGGATCTTCATCTCCAGCTTCTCCGGCAGATCCCGGATGATGGTGGGATCGGACTTGAGGCGGCGCAGGATAAAGGGATCAACCAGCTGGCGCAGCCGCGCCGTGGCCTCGGCGTCCTGATAGCGCTCGATGGGCAGCGCGAAGGTCTCGCGGAAACGGGTCTTCGAGCCCAGCAGCCCGGGGTTGAGGAACTGCATGATGGACCAGAGCTCGGAGAGGCGGTTCTCCACCGGCGTGCCGGTGAGCGCGACGCGGTTGTCGGCCTCCAGCTGGCGGACGGCGCGCGTCTGTTTAGCGCTGGGATTCTTGATGTTCTGGGCCTCGTCCAGGATCACGTCGCTCCACCGCATGCGTTGCAAGAACGTGACGTCGCGCCGGGCGGTGCCGTAGGTGGTGAGGATCACGTCGTAACGCGGCGCGACCTTGTCCACAAAGGTCTCGCCGGTGGCGCGGTCCGTGCCGTGCTGGATCAGCACCCGCAGGTCGGGCGCAAAGCGGTGGATCTCGCGCTTCCAGTTGGTAAGCACCGAGGCGGGGCAGATGATCAGCGCCGGGCCTACGTCGTCCCCCTTCTGTTCGCGCTCGTGGAGCAGCAGGGCGATGGCCTGGATGGTCTTGCCCAGGCCCATGTCGTCGGCGAGACAGGCGCCCAGTCCCCAGCGCCGCATAAAGGCCAGCCAGGAGGCGCCGCGTTTCTGGTAGGGGCGCAGCGTGCCGACGAAGGCGTCGGGCGTGGGGATCTCCGTCATCTGCTCGCCGTCTTGCAGCTGCTCCACCATCTCGGCCAGCGCGCCGGAGACCTCAACGCCGCTCAGGGGCAGCCCGCCGACCTGCTCCGTCGCGCCCAGCGCCACGTTGAGCGCCTGGCGCAATTCCATCTCGCGCTCCTGCCGCTGCTTCCAGAAGGCGATGGCGGCCTCGATCTCCTCCGGCTGGAGCAGCACCCACTGACCGCGCACCTGCACCAGCGGCTGTTTGAGCGCCACCAGCCGCTCGAACTCCTCGCGGGAGAGCGGCTCCCCGCCCAGCGCCAGCTCCCAGTCAAACTGCACCAGGGTGCGCAGACTGAGGATGCCCTTGCCGATGACGTTGGGCTCCGATTTGAGGCGCGCTTTGGCCCGCACGCTCAACCGCGCGCCGGGCTTCTCCCACCAGGGCGGCACCAGCACGCCGAACCCGCTGCTCTCCAGCAGCGGTCCGACCTCGCGCAGGAAATCGTACGCTTCCTCAGCGGAAAGCGCGCAGGTCTCGGGACGGGCCGTCCGCAGGCTCTCCAGGATGGGCGGGAAGAGGCGGGCGGCGCTGCCCAACGCGCCCAGGACGTACTCCTGCGCCCCGTCAAAGCGGTAGTTCAGGTATTCCAGCGTGCCGCCTTTGGCGTACCAGACGCGATTCAGGGGCACCAGCAGGCTGGGATCGTCGTTGGCCTGCAACAGATAGCGCAGCGTCCACTCCGATGAGCGCGCGATGCCCGTCTCCTCGTCGATCTCCGGCGGTTCCAGCCGGAAGCAGAGGCGGAAGGGGGCTTCGGCGGCGCCGCGCAGTTGTCCAAACCATCCCTGCCAGATCTCGCGGAGTTCACCCAGGGCGCGTCGTTGCTTGACCGGGACGATGATCTCGTTATCTGCCGCCCAGAGCGCCTCCCACCAGGCTCCGGCGACGCCCGCCGGTGGTTTGCGCCGCCCGTCCAGCCGCTCGCGGCCCCAGTCGCGCACCGCGCGGTCGGTCAGTTGGGCGAGAAAGGTGTCCAGCAGCGCCGTCGGCTGCGGAGCTTCGGCTTCCGCCGGCTCCTGATCGCGGGGAACGAGGGCGCGACAGACGGCGGGCATGGCCTCGGCTAACGTGCGGAGTCGCGCGCGGTCACGGGGTCGATCGAGGATAGGCTGCCAGCGGGCGCGATAGGTCCCTTCGTCCTCGGTGAGGGTGGGGAAGTAGCGCTGCTGGGTCAGCACCTCCAGGCCCAGCTTGGCCACGATGCTCCAGTAACGCAGGTCGCCCCCCCAGCGCTTATCGCGCGGCGGCGCGCCGACGAGCGGCGCCAGCGCCGTCAGCACGTCCAGCGTCAGACCGGTGACCTTCCAGGGATCGAGCGTGGGCGCGGTCTCAGGCGCCGTCGCCGCGGGATCCAGCCAGGGCGGGAGCAGCGGCGCGTCGTCGTGGGTGGGCAGCCGGAGCGTGGCTTCTGTCGCCGGCGGGCCTTTAACCTGGGGAAGCCAGGCGCTCAGGATCTTGCGTAGGATCGCCTCAGACGCAGCGTGCGGGTGGCGCGGGATCCGGGGCCGCCACCCACGCCGAGGCGGCGCGGGTTCGGCGACCTCGGCCCAGAGGAAGAACCCGTCGTCCGTCCACGTACCATGCAGGATGTAGCGCGGCAAGGTCATGTCGGCGGGCATGAGCTAGCCTTCCGGTTCCTCCCCGGGAGGGTGACGATCTCTTTGTAACGAGGGCGCAGCTTTTTGGGGACTCGTTTGCGTTTTTCCGCGTTCATCGATCACCTTCCCGCATATGAATCATCAGACATACGAAAAAGGGGAAGCCACGATGGCTTCCCCTGCCGATGCCGAGGGTCGGATTCGAACCGACGACACATGGATTTTCAGTCCACTGCTCTACCGGGCTGAGCTACCTCGGCTAACGCCACGATATTGTAGCCGAAGGTATGGAATTGTCAAGCCTTTGCGCGAGAGTTGCGCCTTCGGTGTTGACAAGATCAGGGTACATTCGCGCCGTCAATCTTTTTTTGTGCACAGGTAAGCGTCCATGCTCTCGGCGACGTGACGGGCGTCGGCGATGGCGGGCGCCAGCAGGTCGGCGCCGCGCACGATGTCGCCGGCGGCAAAGACGCCCGGCTCGCTGGTGCGACCGTGGGCTTCGTCATCAACCTTGAGGGTGCCCCAGGGCTCGGTCTCCAGGCCCAGGTGCTCCACGAAGGCGCGCTCCGGCCTATAGCCGAAGGCCAGGATGACGGTATCGGCCTCGACGGTGAATGCGGAGCCGGGAATGGGCACGGGACGACGGCGCCCGCTCGCGTCGGGCGCGCCGAGCTCCATGTGCTGATAGCGCACGGCGCACAGGTGCCCCGCCTCGTCGCCCAGGAAAGCCACGGGGCTGACCTGCCAGACGAAGTCGGCGCCCTCCTCCTTGGCATGCCGGTACTCCTCGTGGCAACAGGGCATTTCGGCCTCGCTGCGCCGGTAGTAGCAGGTCACCTCCTCGACGCCGGGCAGGCGCAGCGCCGTGCGCAGGCAGTCCATAGCGGTGTTGCCGCCGCCCAGCACGTGGACCCGGGGACCGATCTCCATCGGCGTCCGCCACGCCGGCGGCAGGATCTCCGTCGGTAGATTACCCCGGCAGAGGAACTCCGTCGCTTCGATGACGCCGGTCAAATCTTCGCCGGGCAGGCCGGGCCGGTAGTCGGTCTTAGCGCCGGCGCCGATAAAGACGGCGTCGTATTCGGCCTTCAACTGCTCGAAAGCGACGTCCTTGCCGACTTCGGTGTTACAGCGGAAGGTGACGCCCAGCCCTTTGAGCCAGTCGATCTTGGCTTCTACGACCTCCGTCGCCAGTTTGAAGCGCGGGATGCCGTAGATAAGCAGCCCGCCTGGGACGGGTTCCCGCTCGTAGATCACCACCTCGTGCCCGCGCCGGGCCAGGATCTCCGCGACGGTGAGGCTGGCGGGTCCGGCGCCGATGAGGGCGACGCGTTTGCCTGTGGGCGGGGCAACGTGGACGTCTGGATAGCCCTCGGTGCGCCGCTGGTGCGTGGTGACGAAAGCCTCCAGCCGCCGCGTGTCGATAGGTTTGCCCAGCTTGCCCAGGGCGCAGGCGTTGTAGCAGAAGCGCTCCGGGCAGAGCCGTCCGCAGAACTCCGGCAGCGTGCTGGTCTCGCGATAGACGTCGGCGGCGGCGGAGATCTCCCCCTCCGCCAGCAGGCTGAGCGCCCGGGGGATGTCGTTGTGGAGCGGGCAGGCCTTCTGACACGGGGCGTTGGCGCATTGTAGACATCGGGAGGCTTCTGCAATAGCTGCTTCCGGCGTGTGGAGGATCAGGATTTCCCCGAAGTCCCGGATACGCACCTGAGGATCCCGCTCTTGGGCATGGACGGGCGGCAACTGCAGACGTGCTTTGCGGTCGAGCTTATCTTTGGATTTTGTGACCACGACGCACCTCGGTGGCTGGATGCTGGATACTGAGTGGCGGGCTATTCAGGGGCATCTTCCACAATGGCGACGCCGCGACTGGCGCCGATGCGCGTGGCGCCGGCCTCGATCATGGCCAACGCCTCCGCGTAGGTGTGGATGCCGCCGGCGGCCTTGACGCCCATCTCTGGTCCGACGGTCTCGCGCATGAGCGCCACGTCTTCCACGGTCGCCCCGCCTGCGGCGAAGCCCGTGGAGGTTTTGACGAAGTCGGCCCGGGCCTCCTTTGCCAGGGTGCAGGCGCGCACCTTCTCGTCGTCGGTGAGCAGGGCGGCCTCGATGATCACCTTGAGCAGCGCGCCGTGGGCGTGGCACACGGCAGCGACGGCGGCGATGTCAGCGCGGACAGCGGCATCTTCGCCGGCCTTGAGTCGCCCAATCGGGAGCACCATGTCGATTTCGGTGGCGCCCTGGGCGATGGCGATCTCCGTCTCGCAGACTTTGGCGGCGGTGGTGGTGGCGCCCAGCGGAAAGCCGACGACGGTGCAGACCTCGACGTCGGTCTCGGCCAGTGCCTTCGCGACCTGGGTCACAAAGGTCGGGTTGACACAGACAGAGGCAAAGTGGTATTCGCGCGCCTCGTCACAAAGCGCTTCCACCTGTGCGGGGGTCGCCCCCGGTTTGAGGAGTGTGTGATCAATCATGCGGGCCAACGTGCGGCGTTTCATGGTAGGACCTCCAATTTGGGGTACTCATAAGGGACCAGCTCGCCGAACCTCTCCGGCGGCCAGTAACGAAAGACGGCTTTTCCGATCATAGCGCGGTGCGGCAACGTGCCCCAGCAGTGGGAGTCGTTGGAGTTATTGCGGTTGTCGCCCAGCACCACGTACGTTCTTTCGTCCACGATCCAGGTTTTCTCATAGCTCATGGGGCCGCTGACATAGGGCTCGTTCAGCGGTGTCCCGTCGATCCAGAGGCGCCCGGCGCGGGCTTCCACGCGCTCCCCCGGCAGGCCAACAACGCGCTTGATAAGCGGCGTGCTTTTCTCCGGCTGATGGGGTGAATAAAAGACTACGATGTCACCCCGACGGACCGGGTGAAGCCAATAGTGGACTTTGTTGATGAGCACGTGATCTCCTTCGTGAAGCGTAGGTTCCATGCTGATGGAGAGCACTCGATAGCGGCCGGTCACCGTGTTGAAAAGAAGGTAGAGGACGAAGACCAGAAGGGCGACCTCGAGAGCGTCGCGCAAGCGGAGCCCCAGGGAGGGACCGGCCGCATAAGAACACGGTAAAGGTGTTAACATCTTCCGCATCGTTTTCTACAAAACTAAAAATCACAGCGACGGGTGGCATAACATTTCGTTCGGGCTTATCTCGCCGGTCGCGGCGAAGGGTCTCTCCGTCAGTCGCCGCCTCACCCGGCTCACGAGCGGTGTGCGGCTCGCGCCGGGTTCAGCTCTCCGCCAACAGGAGGGTTTTCCACAACCTCGAGGAGGTCGAGGTCGATCCCGCGTCCGAGCTGTCGGTGGAGCCGGCTTGGAGTTCCGGGTATGTGTAGTGGGGTGTCACTCCCCAGTATTCGATAGGCCAGTAGCAGAAGACGGCCTTGCCGATGACGTTTTCGGCGGGCAGCAGGCCCCAGGAGTGGGAGTCGCTGGAGTTGTTGCGATTGTCGCCGAGGACGAAGTAGGTTCCCTCTTTGACGGTCAAACTCTGCTCAGTGTAGGCGGGTGGGCCACTGATGTAGGGTTCGTTCAGCGCGATACCGTTGACCCAGACCCGACCGTCCCGAATCTCGATTTTGTCGCCGGGCAGACCGATGATCCGCTTGATGTAAGGGATACCGTTCTCGTCGATGGGGGGGCGCAGCACCACCACGTCGCCCCGCTCCGGAGGATGCAGCCAGTAGGTGACCTTGCTGGCGATCAGGTACTGGCCATGGTGCAAACTTGGCTCCATACTCTGTCCGTGCACTTTGTACCGACCGGTGAGAGTGTTGATGACGAGAAAGATGATAAGCGCCAACAATAAAGTTTCCAGAAGATCCTGAAGCCACGAGCGCAGACCAAAGGAGCGGCTCAGTGAAGGCTCTTCAGATCGTATCTCTTCGTCTGGATGGAGGATCTCCAAGGGCTCCTCGTTCAAACGTACAACCTCCTACATGCATATGGTTACACCGTCATTATAGTGGATCTAGGTCCAAAATCAAATTAAGCGTAGTTCGCGTTGCAACGCGACCGGAGCGCCCCTGAGGGGGTAAGGGCGCGCGTTTCACGGGGGCCGTTGCCGGTTCAAACGAGGAAGAAGACCTCGCTGACAACAACCAGAACCGTCCCGGACGTGATCCGGGACGGTGAGATCGGCTGAGCAGAGTCCCGAGCGTCAGGTCACGTTGCGCGCCCGGGCACGGCAATCTCGCCTTCTCGGTCGATCGCGGTTCACTCTACCTCTGCCGTCGCTTCCTTGTCCTCGTCCTCCAGATCGTCCTCCCAGCCGATGATCCAGACCGAAAGGCCTGCGACGGCGATGGTGGCGACGATGAGGGCAGCCCATTGTCCGGGAAGCAACCCTACGTCGCGGGCCGACCAGACCAGAATGGCCACCATGCCGATGGACAGAACGATCCACGAAGCCAGCTGGGGATGTTCTTCGATAAACCGCTTGATGGACTTCATATCAGCTCTCCTTGCTTGACGTTGTCGCTTTGGCGTCACCGCTTACCTGCACGTTGCGTGGCCCGGTTCAGATAGCGAAGCCGGGGAGACCGGTGGCGCGATGCAACGCTCACCACATGGGCCTGTTGACCAGATCTCTGCGCAGCTGCTTAAGCATCACTTCTGTAGCCCGGGGATTCCATTCCCTGGCGACCTCTCGCCAGTTCCGGTTAAACCGGGAGATGGGCACGCGCTCGTAATCGAAAAGCTCCCAGAACGCGATGAGGTCCTCGCTGGGATGAGGGGGTAAGAAAAGAATGGCGACTTCGGCCTGCAACTGACGGGCCGCTTCCTCCATAGCCTCGATGAGCGCCCGCCCGGCGACGACACGATCGACGGCCGGTGCGATGAGGAAATCTGTCACTCGCACCACCAGGTTCTCGATCTGCCAGCCCAGCAATCCCACGATACGCTGATCGTGTTCGGCGATCAAAAAGCCAACATCGCTGAGACGCTCGATAACCATATCGCGGGTGATCTTCTTCCGACCCGGCTTTGCCAGATTAATGAAGGCCGCGATTTCATCGACGTCTTCAAGGCGCGTTCTACGAACATGAAGCTCCGGTGCCATGGTTCTCCTCTACAAAGCCATCTTTTTAGGATTTTACAGCCTCGGCCAAGAGGCCCCTTGCGCCGAGAGATGGTGATCTCTCAGAACGCATGCCTATCACTGCATGGTAAGGCATACCCGACTGATCTCCGGGACACATGAACGATGATTCACCGAAACGTGCCCTTTGACAACGTTCCTAATTATACTGAGCTTTGTCAAATGTACAAAGCCGACGGCTTCTTCCCCCCGCTCGTCGTGAGGACGTGACGCCGCCGGATGGACTGCGTGGCTGAAGATCTTTTGCGGTTTTGGCAACGCATGGTATGCTTTGGGTATATTTTTCTTCTAGAGAGGAGGTGGAACGTGGCAGAAGATACGGGACGTCGCCGTTGGCGTTTTTGGGGTGCGTTCAAGGACATCGCCATCATTTTCTCTTTTGTCATGAACTTCGTTTTGCTGATGGTCCTTTTGCTCTCCCCGGGTCCGATTTTCCAGGCCAAGTCGCATATCGCCGAGCCGTTGCTTGCCGATATGGACCGCGCCTTTGCCGGGTTGGGGGAGACGGATATTATCTCCACTGTGCACATCAACGAGGAGCCGCTGATCAAATTCGATCTCCCGATCCGTCAGAATATTGCTGTCACGTTGACGGAGCCGGTGCCTCTGCAAGTGCCGGCGACCTTCTTTTTGCCCGGGGGTGGTGGCAGCATCAACGGCACCGTCTATCTGAAGTTGCCGCCCGGCATGCGCCTGCCCATCGATCTGCAGATGACGGTCCCGGTGAGCGAAAACGTGCCGATCACGATGTCCGTCCCGGTCACCATCAATCTCAACGAGGGGGGATTGGAGCCCGCGATTATCGAGCTGCGCAACGTCTTCAGTCCCATCAACGCCACGTTGCAGAGCCTGCCCGACTCTCTTGAGGAGATCCTCCGCCCGAATGAGTGAACGACCGGTTTGCAGCTACGAGGGCTCCCGCTACAGCACCGAGTTCTGGGATGGAAGCCGCGCTTACGAGGACAGCGTCGAGCGCGTGGCCCTGCGGGCGCTGCTTCCTCCCAGGGGGGGGACGCTTGTTGAGATAGGGGCCGGTCACGGTCGCCTGGCGGATCTCTATCACGGTTATGAGACTGTCGTGCTGCTCGACTACGCCCGCACGCAGTTGGAGCAGGCGGTGGCGCGTTTGGGGGAGCGTGCGCCCGGGGGGACGCCTCGCTATCTCTTCGTGCAGGCCGATTTCTATCATCTGCCCTTCGTGACCGGGCGCTTCAACGCCGTGACCATGGTGCGCACGCTGCATCACGCCGTGGACGCGCCGGCGGTGCTGCGAGGCGTAAGCGAGATTCTGGCACCCGGCGGCGTCTTTGTGTTGGAGTTTGCCAACAAGCATAACCTTAAGGCGCTGTTGCGCTATCTCTTGCGGCGTCAGACCTGGTCGCCTTTCGTGCGCAAGCCGGTGGAGTTTGTGGAGTTGAACTTCGATTTCCACCCTCGTTGGGTCTGGGAACAGCTGCGCCGGGCGGGGCTGCGGCGAGAAGCGGTGCGCACCGTCTCCCATTTCCGCCTGAACGTCCTCAAGCGTTGGCTGCCCACGTCGCTGCTGGTGCGGCTGGACGCGCTGGTCCAGCCGACGGGGGCGCTCTGGCAATGGTCCCCCAGCGTCTTCGTGCGCGCCCGCGCCGGGACGGAGAAAGCGCCCGCCGCTACGGATGCCTTTTTCGCCTGTCCCGCCTGTGGAACCCTGTTGGGTCTTCCGGGACGAGCGCGCTACGTCTGCCCGACCTGCGCCGCAGATTGGCGGCGCGAAGGCGCTATCTACAATTTTCGCGATCCCTGCGCGGACTAGGCTGTCCAGGTCATGAATGCCTCGACCGATATGAATCGACGCGAGTTTCTCAAGTGGCTTGTGGGATTGGGCGGCGCGGCCGCCGCGGGATACCTGCTGCGCGATCTCGTCGAACGCCGGGCAACTGCCCCCAGGCTCACGCCGACCGTCGCGCCCACGGACACGCCCTCGCCGGAGCCCGTTCCTCTTACGGCGACCTCTACGCCGACGTCTGAGGCCGCTCCTCCGCCCACGCAGCCACCGCCTCCCACGCCTACCGAGATCCCCTGGGTCTACCCGGCGGGCGTCTCCAAGTTGGGTCTGCATACCATCAAGCCCAACAACGCTTTTCCCTTTGTGAGAAGCCTCGCGGAGGCCGGCGCGACGATAGCGCTGGTCAAGGCGTTCGGGGGACTGGGGCTGCTACGCGAGATCAAGTCTGTCTCCCCGGCGACCGTCACCATTGGGCGGGCGGCGCACACGGAGACCGTAGGGACGGAAGGCGATCCGGCGGCCCGTGCTCAGCAGGTCATGGCGGAGCACATATCGGTGTGGGAGGGAGAACGCGACTTTGTGGATTATTGGGAGGTGCTGAACGAGCCCAATCCGGCGGGTGCAGAAGGGCACGTCTGGCTGGCCCGTTTCCACATCGCTGCCATGGAGATCGCCGAGGCTCACGGCTACAAATTGGCCCTTTTCTCCTATCCCACCGGCGTCCCGGAGTGGAACGAGTGGGCGGCCGTTATGGAGACAGGGATCTTCGCCCGGGCTAAGGCCGGCGGGCACATCCTGGCGTTGCACGAATACGACTGGCCCACGTTGCGTGATAACTTTGGCGGCAGCATCCCCGGCCAGCCGGCCTACGATCCCGACCGAGGGGTGCTGGCGGTCCGTTACCGGCACCTCTATCGCGATTTTCTCATCCCGCGGGGGGAGGTGATTCCGCTGGCTATCACCGAATGTGGACTCGATATGGGGGTCACCGGCGGCGAGATGGATCCTTACTGGGAACGCCGCTGGCTCAAGGAACTGGCGTGGTACGATTCAAAGTTGGTGGAAGACGACTATGTGCTGGGCGCCGCCATTTTCACCTTGGGCGGTGACGGGGGATGGCGTAATTTCGACTATGAACACCTGTTGCCCCAGCTCCGTGAGTACCTACTGGCGCAATATCGACAATATGGATAATGTACGGCCTACGCAGACCCTGACCCTCTGACCGGGCCGTAACGGGCCAAGAGGATGGGGACGGACTTGTCACCTCGACCGATGTACACAGGTCAGAGCTGGCCTATAATGTAGCGTAAGGCGCGTTGCAAGGGGGGGGCGGTGGGGACACCGGCCCTGGATAGCATCACAAACCTCGTGCTTATCAGGTAAACGACCGGGCAAGGAGAAGGAGTAGAACTCATGGAACCATTCGTCAAGATCCATCATATTCGGAAGTCTTTTGGAGAGGTGCAGGCGGTGAAGGACGTCAGCTTCGAGGTCTACCCGGGGGAGATCTTCGGGCTGCTGGGGCCCAACGGGGCCGGAAAAACGACGACGCTGCGCGTGATGATGGATATCTTCAAGGCCGATGAAGGGGACGTGGCCCTCTTCGGGGGGGCGATGACCGAGGAGAAGAAGAACCGCATCGGCTATCTGCCCGAGGAGCGCGGCCTCTATCAGGATCTCAAGATGGAGCCGACGCTGATCTATCTGGCTACACTCAAGGGTATGGACGAGAGCAGTGCCCGTCGGGAGATAGAAAGCTGGCTCAAACGCCTGGATCTTTACGCGCACCGGCATAAGAAGGTGCAGGAGTTAAGCAAGGGCATGCAACAGAAAGCGCAGATCATCGCCACCCTGGTGCACAACCCCGATCTCATCGTCGTCGATGAGCCTTTCTCCGGCCTGGACCCGGTTAACACGCGGCTGGTCAAGGAGATCATTGAGGAGCAGCGCGAAGCGGGCAAGGCCATCATCATGTCCACCCACCAGATGTACCAGGTAGAAGCTCTCTGCAATCGCATCGTGCTGATCAACAAAGGTGAGAGGGTGCTCTACGGTGAGGTGGCGTCGATTAAACACGATTTCGCCGGCAACGCCGTCACCATCAAAGGCCGGGGCGATTTCCAGGCCCTGCCCGGCGTGCTGGAAGCGCGTCGACACAACGGCGACTGGCATCTGGCTCTGGAGAGCGGGACCTCGCCCCAGGATGTCTTCCGTGCGCTGGCGCAGCAAGAAGGTGTCCATATCGAGCGCTTTGAGATCGCGGAACCCTCCCTGGATGATATCTTCATCGCCGTGGTCAAGGGCGAGACAACTGCCGAGGGGGTGACAGGTGATGCGTAAGCTCTGGTTAGTCGCCAAGCACGAATATCTCAAGCGCGTGCGCAAGCGCTCTTTTCTGCTGGCCCTCCTGGGGATCCCAGCGCTCATCGTCGGCGTCGGTGCGATTAGTGTTCTCGTGATGCTCTATACCACGGATACCCGTCCCCTGGGTTACGTTGATCACGCGGGATTTTTGGATACGGCTGTGGTGAGCGAATTGCAGGCCCAGGAATCCCGCTTCGTCGATATCCGCGCTTACCCAGACGAGGAGGCCGCCCGGGCGGCCCTGAAGGCGGAACGGATTCAGGCTTATTATGTCGTCGGCGCCGACTACCGCGACAATCCGGTGCTACGTCTCTACTACCTGAGCAAGTCGCCCGCCGAGATGGTACAGGAAGATTTTGTCGCCTTTGTCCACGCCTGTCTCCTCCATGAGCAGCCGGAGGCGGTGCGTCAACGTCTTAGTCAGGGCACGCGGCTGGCAATCCGCTCCCTCGACGGACGACGGGAGTTGAGCAGCGAAAACGTTCTGGGGTTTGTCCTGCCCCTGGTCGCCAGTTTCTTTCTCTACTTTGCCATCGCCATCACCGGCGGTTACATGTTGCAGGCTGTGACGGATGAGAAGGAGAACCGTACCATGGAGGTCTTGGCCACGTCCCTGGCGCCTCAGCAGCTGATGGGCGGCAAGGCCCTCGGGCTGATGGGCGTCGTCCTCACGCAGCTGCTGGTGTGGGGGGGCGCGGCGCTCCTTGGGCTGGTCATCGCCGGTCGCTTTGTCGAGATTCCGGGCTCCCTTGTGTTGCCCTGGGACACGTTGCTGATCATCGTCATGTTCTTTTTGCCGACCTTCGCCCTGATCTCGGGCCTGATGACGGCTATCGGCGCCGCCGTCACAGAGGAACAACAGGGGCAGCAGATTTCAGGCATCGTCAACATGTTCTTCATCTTCCCCGTTTTCTTCAGCGCGCTGCTTTTCGTCGACCCCGGTCATCCGATGCTCGTCTTCCTGACGCTCTTCCCCACCTCATCTTTCATCACCATCCTGATGCGCTGGAGTTTCGACGTCGTGCCGCTTTGGCAACTGGTGGTTGCCTGGTTGCTGGTCACAGGGGCGGCCGGGGGCGCCATCTGGCTCGCCGCGCGGATCTTCCGCATGGGAATGTTGCGTTACGGTCAACGGCTGCGCCTGAAAACCATCCTTGCCGGGCTGCGTGAGTGAAGGAAGGCTGAATATGAAACACACCTGGTTGGTCATCAAACACGAAATCGCAGCCACGTTGGGCAAGCCTTCGTTCTGGCTGACGACCTTTGTCTTTCCATTGCTCATCCTGGGCTTCAGCTTGGGTTCGCAACTGCTGGCTTTCAATCTTGTTGAGAAGGAACAGCACAACCTCACCGAGTTACTGAGCGGTCAGGTCGCAGATCAGCCGATGAGCGGCTATGTGGATCACGCCGGCCTCATTCAGCAGTTCCCGGAGACGTTCCCCCGGCAGTTTTTCCAGGCCTATCCCAACGAGGAGGCCGCCCGCGCCGCGCTGGAAGGCGGTGAGATCGACCAGTATTACGTGATCGCAGCGGACTACATGCGGACGGGCGAGGTGACGCTGATCCAGGAGCAGTTCTCTCCCTTCCAGGTCATGGGCGACCAGAACCTGATGCAGTATTTGATCACCTATAATCTGATCGGGGATCAGACGACGACCCGGCTGCTCTTCGATCCCATACCGCAGGTCGAGGAGGAGGCGCTGGCGCCACCGGAGCCCGGTGAGGCGCGGGCAAGCTCGCGCTCGGGGGAGATGGGCAGCGTGGTTGCCTACGGGGTTCTCTTTATCTTCTTCTTTCTGATCACGATGAGCAGCGGGTTTATGCTCAAAAGCGTGGCGCAGGAAAAGGAAAACCGGGTGATCGAGGTGCTGTTGCTCAGCCTGAAGCCCCGTGAGCTGATGTTGGGCAAGATTCTGGGATTGGGGATCGTTGGATTGCTGCAAATGGCCATCTGGGGAGGTGCAGCCTTTGCGGTGACCGGCGGTGGCTTAACCATCGCCGTGCTTGCCGCGCTGAGCAATATCTCGCTCCCAGCCATGTTCTTCGTCTGGAGTCTGTTCTACTTCCTGCTTGGCTACCTGACCTTTGCGTCGGCGCTGGGCGCCATCGGTGCGTTGGCGCCGAACACGCGCGAAGGCAGTCAATTCACCTTTATCATCTTGCTTCCGCTGATGATCCCTCTGTGGCTCAACACCGCTTTTATGGAGGCCCCCAACGGTCCGCTGGCGGTGGGCTTAAGCCTTTTCCCGCTGAGCTCGCCGGTCGCCATGATGGCCCGCCTGGCAGTGACAAACGTGCCGTTGGGGCAGATTCTGCTCAGCCTGGGCTTGCTGGCAGGCACTACCTACGGCTTTGTCCTGCTGGCGGCGCGTCTCTTCCGCGCCGATACGCTGCTTTCCGGGGAAGCGCTGAACGCGAAACGGCTGTTCCGCAACGTGCGCGAGGCGATATTGGGCTCCTAAGCTCAGCCGCACTCAACGTTTCGTTTGCGCCATGTCTGGACCTCGGATTTTCCAAAAAATCCGGGGCCTGACGTCGGTGCCTGTTGGGGCCAGTACACTGTGTAGTGAACAAACGGGTCACTTCCCGGATAGGAGATTACACGCATGAACGAGACCTTGCGCCTGCGGGTAGAGAGCACCTTCAACGTCGCTTACCTCATGACCATCTGGGGATTGGTGAGCGCCATGGCGCGGCAACGCGCCCGTTTACTCCCCCAGAAGCGTGATCTTGCCCGGCTCTTCACGCTGGCCTTCGGCCTGCTGGCGCTGGGAGATACGGGCCACGTTGGTTTCCGCGTGTTGGGGTATCTGCGCGGCGATTTGGAGACCACGGTGACGTTCTTGGGGCAGTCCATGACACTGGTGGGCCTGGGCGCGCTCTCGACCGCCGTCACCGTGACATTTTTTTACGTCCTCCTGCTCGTGATCTGGCACCGCCGCTTTGATAAACCCTACGGGTGGCCTGGCGCGCTGCTCTTCGCAGCGGCGGTCGTGCGACTGGTCCTCATGGCGCTGCCGCAGAATCATTGGGGACGCCTGACGCCGCCGTGGCCCTGGTCACTCTATCGCAATCTGCCGTTGATGGCCCAGGGATTAGGCGTGGCCTATCTCATCCTGCGCGACGCCTGGGCAGCCGACGATTGGCTTTTCAAGCGGGTGGGCGCGCTGATCCTGGTCTCCTACGCCTTCTACATGCCGGTGATCTTCTTCGTGCGACAGGTGCCGTGGCTGGGCATGTTGATGATCCCCAAGACACTGGCCTACGTGGGCATCGCGGGGCTGACCTACGCGTGGATGCAAGAACAGCGGGTCAGGGGGACGGCGCCAGCGTGAGCAGATTGAATCTGCTGGTGATAGCCGGCGCCGCTCGCTCACTCGGCATGACATGACACGGTATAAGGTGCAACGCACCTGCGATGAGCCGATCCTGCTGGCTCAAAATCCCTGCCGGCGTGCACGAAATGGCTATGATCAAACCTTCGAAGGTGTGTCGCACCCGGCGTCGGCCAACATCGAACGGGTATCCCTAAACTTGATGCTCCAAAACGAACGATTACCCCTTCATCAGATCACGCCTGACGGAACACTAGGGTGCCTCCGGCGTAAACGTAGGCGCGGGCGGCGTCTCCGTGGGGATCGGCGTCGTCTCCCCCGACGGCTCAGGGGAAGGCGAGGGGGTGGGCGTCTGCGTTGGGGGCAGCATGGGCGTGGGTGTCTGTGTGGGGAGCAGGGTGGGCGTGGGCGTGTGATCCCAGATGGGCGTGGGGGTTCCCGTGGGGGGCGCGGCCGTCGGCGTGGGGGTCTCCGTCGCGGGCGGCGTCTCCGTGGGCGTGGGGGTCTCGGTGGGCGTGGGCGTCTCCGACGGCGTTAACGTCGGGGTCGGCGTGGGCGGCAACAGCGTCACCACCACGCGATCCTCGTAGATCTCCCCCTCTGTGGTGCGTGCTACCACGCGCAGCGTGTAGACGTTGGGCTCCAATCCCCTCGTCTCCCACACCGCCAGCTGCGCTTGCTCCACCGGCGTTCCCGCAGGCCCGGCCAACGGTCCCCAGGCTTCGGGGTGATCGCTAACTCCGTAGCTCACCTCGTAACTCTCCAGGTGCTCCGGCGCCACCGTCCCCACGATCTCCACCGTCCCGTAGACCTCTGCGCCGTCCTGAGGACGCAGAATGCGCACCCGCTCCGAGGCCGCGCTCGCGGTGCAGAACGCCTGCGGCGCGATTTCGTAGCCTCGCTCGGCAGCCCACTGCCGCAGCCACCGGCGTCCGGCGGGATCCTGCATCTGATCCAATACCACCATCACCTTCTCCGAGGTGTTCGTCTGGCAGAACTGGTTGGCGCGCTTGCCCGTGTAGTTGTCGATCTCCACCCGCTGGAGCCAGTCCTGCGACGCCGGGGGCGGCAGATTGTCGATGGAGAAAACCTCCATCCGCGTCTCCGGGCAATAAGGCGAGGGCTCCGTCCCGGAGAGCACACACACCTCCCGCTCGACGATGCCCTGTGGACGCGGAAACTCGTGCACCGCTACCCCCTCGTGGGCGCGGGTCATGAAAGCGTTCCAGATCGGCGCAGCGCCCAGACTGCCGGGGACGTTGATCATCTCCGAGTTGTCGTTGTTGCCCACCCACACCCCGGCGGCAATGTCCGGCGTGTATCCCACCGTCCAGGCGTCGCGGAAGTCGTTAGTGGTGCCCGTCTTGGCTGCCGCCGGGCGGTCGGGCAGCTCCAGCGCGTTGCCAGGACAGGGGAAGACCAGACAGCGCGCCTCACGGTCCGAAAGGATGTGCGTCAGCAGATAGGCGTCGCGCGGATCCACCACCTGTCGGCCCGTGCGACGACGGTGATCAATCAGCACCTTCCCGCGATTATCCTCGATCCACAGAATGGGCGTCACCGGCATCTGCAATCCACCGTTGGCGAAGGTCGCGTAAGCTGCCGTCAACTCCAGCGGCTTCATCTCGCCTCCGCCCAGCGTCAACGCCAGCCCGTAGAGGGGACGGCTGTCGCCGGGGTACTCAGGGCATTCCAGCTGCGGGGTCACGATAGAGGTGGCTCCCAATCGCTCCGCCACCGTCAACAACCCATCCACCGTCACGTACTCCAGCGTCTTGACCGCCGGCACGTTG
Organism: Anaerolineae bacterium; assembly: GCA_049975525.1. Lineage (GTDB taxonomy): Bacteria > Chloroflexota > Anaerolineae > B4-G1 > SLSP01 > G713. The sequence continues at coordinate 5,187 of JBNGCW010000009.1, read as the reverse complement.
AGCGAATTCGCCAGCGCCGTGCGCACCGAGACCGGGCCGCGGAACTTGCCGTCGTAGTTGACCGGCTCGTAGACGTTGCCCGCCGTGTCTGTGTACGTCGTGGGCAGATCCCAGAGCGTCGTCGCCGGCGTCCAGCCCTTCTCGAACGCGCCCAGATACGTCAGCGGCTTGATGGCCGACCCCGGCTGGCGGCAGCGCGTCGTCACGTTGACCTGCCCGTCGATCTCGTCACTGTAGAAGTCCGCACTGCCCACCATCGCCAGTATGTGACCCGTCGCAGGTTCGAGGGCGATTAAGGCTCCATTGGTGACGTTGCGGTCGGCCAACGCCGCCACCCCCTGTGCCACCTCCTCCTCGGCGATGCTTTGCAGGCGCGGCTCCAGCGTGGTGTGGATCCGCAAGCCCGCGCCGCGATAGAGCGCGTCGGCGCCCAGATGCTCCTCGACCCAACGTTGCACGTAGAAGACGAAGTGCGGGGCCGGGATGCGATCCGCGTAGAGCGGTGGGAATTCGTAAGCTTCCAGTTCCCGAGCCGCCTCCTCCGCCTCCTCAGGCGTGATATATCCGTCTTCCACCATCAGGCTCAGCACCACCTTCTGCCGTTTCAGCGCCGCCTCCCGTCCTCCGTGATAGACGTCGTAGGTAGCCGGCGCCTGGGGCAGCCCGGCCAGAAAGGCCGCCTGTCCCACCGTCAGATTGCCGGCCGTCGTCCCGAAATACGTCCGCGCCGCCGCGTCCACGCCGTAAGCGCGGTTTCCGTAGTTGTTGTTGTTCAGATAGATCTCCAGGATCTCATCCTTGCTGTACTGGCGCGTCAGCTCCGCCGCTAACACGATCTCCTTGATCTTGATGGAAACGGGATCCTCCTGCGTCCGCTCCTCGGCCAGCATAATGTTTTCCGCCACCTGCTGCGTGATCGTGCTGGCCCCGGAGACGATCTTCCGTTCCTGGAGCGCGTAGTAGATCGCCCGCGCGATGGCGATGGGATCAAAGCCTCCGTGCGTGTAGAAATGACGATCCTCCGTTGCCACCGTCGCCAGCTGCAGATCGCGGTCGATCTGCTCGATGGGCACGTAGGTGCGCTTGCCCGTCGTGGGATCGGTGATCTCGTAGAGCAGATGGCCGTTGCGGTCGTAGATACGGCTGCTGGCGAAGTCCGGCTCCCGCTGACGCAGCTCCTCCACCGGCGGCAGCTGCGCCGCCAGCGCGATATAGGCCACTGTCGCGCTGAGCACCGCCAGCAGGAAAAGCCCCACGATCACCAGCGTCACGCCCAACAACACCGAGGCCCAGGAGACCTTCCGGTTCTCCTCCTCCGGCTCCGGTTTCAAGGAGGGCGGTGGACCGGCAGGGGGCGGGGGCGGCGAGGTATAACGTGGCTGCCGTGGCGGGATGGGCCGGGGCTCACGCGGCGGTTGGCCCCACTCGGCCGGTGTGGAGGGGCGCGGCGGTCGAGGTGGGGGGGGCGCAGGTTGCTCTCCCTGCGCCGGTGGCTGTGCCTCTTTTGGCCGACCCGAGGGTGGGCGCACGACGCGCGTCGCTTCCGCGCCTGCCACCTTCTCGTCGTCGGGCTGTGGGGAACGACGTGGACCTTGCGGGGAAAGGTAGCGCGTAGGTTCCCCCTCCCCCGGAGGCTCAGGACTCCGCTGCGATTCACGCCTGACGGGGGAGATCCAACGCGTTGGCTCCGCCCGTTCCGGCGTCTTGCGTTCCTGCTCTTTTCCAGATGGTTCGTCGTTCATCCTCCCTCCCTCACCGCATCCGGTTCGTGCATCACCGCACCGACGCTCTCGCCCGCGTGCAAGCGTTCACATAAAGCCTCGTAACCGTCCACCGTGCGCTCTGTGGAGAACTTTGCGGCGATCTCCTCTCGAGGGCGCACGTAAGCGGGGGGATCATCCAGCACCTTGAGCACTGCCTCGGCCAACCCCTCGGCGTCTCCCACCGGCGCGATCTCACCCATGCCCGTCTGTAACACCGGCTGACGCACCCCGGGTAAGTCGCTCGCTACCGCCGGCGTGCCGCATAACATCGCCTCCACCTGCACCAGCCCGAAAGACTCCGTGGAGTTCAGGCTGGGCACGACGATCACGTCGAGGTTGGGGTAAAAAGCCGCCATTTGCAGCGGCGTCAAGACACCCAGGAACTTCCACTTACCCATCTCCTGATAGCGCCGAATCGTCGGGGCTAAAGACTCGAAGTACGCCTGTTCTCCCACAACATCACGGTACTGTCCCGCGAAGAGGATGTGCGCCTTGGGGTAACGCTCCAGAATGCGCGGGAAGGCGTCCAACAGCACGCCCACGCCCTTCTCCGACGCGAACCGCGCCGCCATGCCGATGACGGGATGGTTATCGTCGGGGTTGTGCATCTTGGCGAAGGCCGCCCGACCTGAATCGCCTGCCTCGGGGAGCTCCACCGGCGGCGGGATCACCTCCAACTTGGCGGCGAAGCGCTGCAAGAAGGGCGAGTGCGCGGCGAAATCCTGCGTGTACGCCACCACGCGATGACTGAAGATCCCCGCCAGATGGTTCATACCCAGGACCACGTTGTTGACAACGCGGTTGAAAAGCCCGGGCGGCAGCTGCAAATCGCAATGGTAGGTCAACACGGTCGGCTTGCCCAGCAGACGCCCGCGCAGCGCCACGCCCGCCGCGTCAAACTGCGGCAGATGCAGGCTGATCACATCGGCCCAGGCGGCCCATTTCCACGCCTGGAAGCCGAAGAGCGGCATGATCACGCCCTTGCTAACGCGGAAGAGCACCGGTGAGCGCACCACGTGGACGCCATCCACCTTTTCCTTAGCCGGCAAGCGGCGCGCGTAACGCGAGGTCAATACCGTCACCTCGTGCCCACGTCGTGCCAACCCCTTCGCCAGGCGCTCGGCGTAAATCGTCAACCCACTGGTGTGCGGACGGTAGTACGTCAGGACGATCAGAATTCGCATGGACCCCCCACGTCGTATGGTGTCATAAGCTCTGAGTCTACGTGGTTCCGGACTCAAGAGCCCCAAACAAGTCCAGATGATCGACGACCCAATCGTACAGCCGGCGGACGCCCTCTTCGACGCCGACCTGGGGGTGCCAGCCCAGCTCGCGTTGCGCCTTGCGGATGTCGGAAACGTAGATCCGCTGGTCGCCCGGCCGCCAGTCGGCCCAGGTCACGTCGATGCGCTGCCCCAACAGCTGCTCTAACAGCGGGCCGAACTCCTTCCAGACAGAAAGCACGTTCTCCGCACCGCCACCCACGTTGTAAATCTTCCCGGCTGCGCGGGCGATCTGTCTCACCGCCGCGTCATAGACGTCGAGCAGATCCTCGACATAGAGCACGTCGCGCACCTGCTTGCCGTCGCCGTAGATGGTGATGGGCTTTCCCAGCACGGCGGCGATGATGAACCAGGCCACCCACCCCTGATCCTCCACACCGAACTGACGCGGGCCGTAGATGCAGCTCTGACGGAAGACGACGGTCGGCAGGCCGTAGATGCGGGCGTAATCGCGCACGTACTGATCACCGGCGCCCTTGGAGCAGCCGTAAGGCGAGTGAAAGTCCAGGGGTCTTGTCTCGGGGACACCGTGGGGCAGATCGCGGTACCGGTAACGCGTCGCCTCCTCCACGACGGCGACGTCCTCCATGCCTCCATAGACCTTGTTCGTCGAAGCGTAGAGCACGATGGGCCGGCGTTTTGAGAGCCGCGCCGCTTCCAGCACGTTGAAGGTGCCCAGCGCGTTGCTCTCGAAGTCCGCGCGGGGCCGGGCCACCGAGGTGGTGACGGCCACCTGCGAGGCCAGATGCACGATCACCTGGGCGTCGCGTGCCGTCGCCGTCAGCAACGCCGCGTCGCGCACGTCGCCATGGACGAAGGTGAAGGCGTCGGCACCGTATGCCTCGCGCAGCCACGCCAGATTCGCCTCTGCGCCCCGGCGGGAGAGGTTGTCGTAGACTGTGACCTGTTCCCCCCGCGCGAGCAGACGTCGCACGTAATTGGAACCGATAAAGCCCGCGCCGCCCGTGATCAGATAACGCACCTCAGACCTCCCTCGCTTGTCCGTCTCTCATGGCTCGTTGATCTCCGCCCCCCGACGCAATACGCGCTCCAAGGAGAGCCCCCAGAGCAGCAGAAAGGCCGCGCCCAACAGAATGCCCGTGAGATAAGAGGTAGCGTGCACCACAACGGCGTAGGTGAACCCGGCTTCCCTGGAAATGTCAAACCCCCAGAAAAGTGCTTCGCGGACTGCAAAGTGAAAGGATCCGAGCCCACCGGTGGAAGGAAAGACCATACCGAAAGCGCTGGCCCACATGGAGACGGCGCCGGCGAGCCACGTACCCTGGGGGAGAAAAGCCCGACAGGCCTCCAGGGCCGCGCGGAAATTGCTCAGCGTGACCGCCCACAGCCCCAGTGACCAGAGCATCACCGCCAGCCCTTCCCTGGGCGAGCTCAGCGCCTGAAAGCCCTCCAGAAGGCGCCGCAGCGGCTTCAACCAGCGCTCCCGGTCACGCACGCCTGACATCTGTAACAGCCGTGCCGCCAGCGCCTCGACCCGCTGTGGATAGAGGGCCAGCAGCACGAAGAGCGCCACCATTCCCAGGGAGAGCCCCCCCACCACGAGGAGCATCAGGTTGAGGGGGATCCCGTTTTCCCGTCCCGTCGCCAGATAAGTTCGCAGGCCGGGGACGAAGGGCAACGTCACCAGGAGCACAACGACGATCAAGAGCATATCCAGTACGCGCACGACCACCACCGTGGAGAGGGCTGCGAGGGCGGAGATCGGCCCGCGCAGTTGTGCTCCGACGGCTCGTGCCGGATCCCCGGCCCGCAGCGGCAACACCCCGCTGATCAGATAACCGATGTTGATGACGCCAAAGGCATCACCCAACGAGAGCCGCCGTCCCAGGAGAATGCGCCAACGCTGGGCACGGATGAGCAAGGAGATCACCACCAACAGCGCACTCACCAGCAACCATCCCCGGTCGATGCGCCGCAAGGCTTCTCTCACCTGCGCGAAATCCACCCCCCGCAGCGCCAGATAGAGTGCCAACCCGCTGGCTGCCAGCGTTCCTAATACCTGTAACGTTCGCCGTCTCATAGGACGCATTATACCACACCGCCGGTTGCCGGCAGCCAAGGCGCCGGGGAGCGTATCATGTTAGGGACAACTCCTGGAAAGCTGAGGCGGGCCACTGCAG
>JBNGCW010000008.1:0-136248 GCA_049975525.1 Anaerolineae bacterium | reverse complement strand
AACATATAGTATCCCTTTCTCTACTGAAAAACCTTTTTTCAGTAGAGTCATCTTTTCAACCTCCAAGTGTCTATGACGTGTTGAGCCGTACGGGTCTTACCTCAGTCGATCATGGCTCCAAGTAAAATTGCCCTCCGCCGGACTGCTGAAGCAGTTTGGCGATCAACCCCGTCCAGCCGGTCTGGTGGCTGGCGCCAAGGCCGGCGCCGTTATCGCCGTGAAAGTATTCGAAGAAGAGCAACAGGTCGCGCCAGTGCGGATCGTCCTGGAAGCGCGTGGCGCCGCCGTATAGCGGTCGCCGACCGTTCTCACGTCGGAAGATGCTGATAAGGCGCCGCGAGAGCTCGGTAGCCACCTCCGCAAGTGTCACCTCGTTGCCGGAGCCTGTGGGGCACTCCACTTTCAAATCGTCGCCGTAGAAGTGGTGGAAGCGCTGAAGCGCCTCGATGAGCAGGAAATTGATGGGAAACCAGATGGGCCCGCGCCAGTTGGAGTTGCCCCCGAACAGCCCACTGCGCGACTCCGCCGGTTCGTATTTCACCGTGAACTCCTCGCCCTGCACGCGGAAACTGTAGGGATGATCCTGATGGTATTTGGAGACGGAGCGGATGCCGTAGGGCGATAGGAATTCGTTTTCATCCAGCATGTAGCGCAGCACGCTGATCAACCGCTCTCGCGTAAGGATGGCGACCAGGTGGCGGTCCTCGGCGCCTTCCTGATCCACGTCGGCCATGTTGCCGCTGATGTCGGGACGGTTCTGGATAAACCAGTGCATGCGCCGGTTGAAATCGGGCATCTCCTCGAGGATCTCCGGCTCCAACGTCTCCACCGCGATCAGGGGCAGCAGGCCCACCAACGAGCGGACTTTGAGCGGGATGATCCGCCCATCGGGGAGATGCAGATTGTCGTAGAAGAAGCCGTCCTCCCCATCCCAGAGGGGAATCTGCTGGCCGCCGCAGTTGGTCATGGCGTGGGCGATGCGCAAGAAGTGCTCAAAGAACTTCGTCGCCGAGTCTTGGTAGATGGGCTCTTCTTTGGCCAATTCCAGGGCGATTTTCAACATGGTCAGACTGAAGAAGCCCATCCAGGCCGTGCCATCCGATTGGTCGATGTGCCCACCCGTGGGCAGCATGCGGCTGCGATCAAAGACGCTGATGTTATCCAACCCCAGGAAACCGCCCTGGAAGATGTTGCGACCTTCCACGTCCTTGCGATTGACCCACCAGGTGAAGTTGAGCAGCAGTTTGTGGAAGAGGCCCTCCAGGAAGGCGCGATCCGGCGTGCCACTCTGCTTGGCGTCGATCTTGTAGACGCGCCACGCGGCCCAGGCGTGCACCGGCGGATTGACGTCGCCGAAGGCCCACTCGTAGGCCGGCAACTGCCCGTTTGGGTGCATGTACCATTCGCGCGTCATCAGGACGAGCTGGCGTTTAGCATAGTCCGGGTCAATCAGCACCCATGGCAGCGTGTGAAAAGCCAGGTCCCATGAGGCGTACCAGGGATACTCCCACTTGTCCGGCATGGAGATGACGTCGAAGTTGTTGAGGTGTTTCCAGTTGTGATTGCGTCCCTGCAGGCGAGACGTCGGGGGCTTGGGCTGACCGGGATCGCCGCGCAGCCACTGGCGGATATCGTAGTAGTAGAGCTGTTTGGTCCACAGCATGCCCGCGAAGGCCTGCCGCTGGATGCGGCGCTCATCCTCGCTCAGGGTCGCAGGTTGCACGGCCGCGTAGAAGGCATCCGCCTCGGCCTTCCGTTGGCTGAAGAGGGCGTCGAACTCCGTGAACGGCGCCTCGTGCGCCGTGTTGACCAGACGCAGGCGCAACGTCCGCGTCTCACCGGGGGCGACGTCCGGCCGGTAGACCGCCGCGGCCTTGGTACCTTCTGCGGCAGGATTGACCGCCGTCTCGTCACCGTGGATCACGTAGCGATGGAAGGCATCCTTGACGTAGGGCGTTTGGTTCTCCGCGTTGAAGAGACGGCGGTTGTTGGTCTCGTTTTCGGTGAAAAGCCAGGTCTCCGCATCCTCTGCATAGAGATAGTATGTACCCAACGCCGGATGTTGGGCTACCACAGCCGAGTTGCCGCCCTTCCGGCGCTGCAGGTGCGGCTTGCCCGGTACGTCGCCCATAGGCCCGTTCTCGTAACCCCAATGCCAGGTGTTACGGAACCAGAGCGTGGGCAAAACATGACAAGGGGCTGCGTCCGGTCCCCGGTTTGTGACGCGAATGCGGATGAGCAAATCGTCCTGATCCGCCTTAGCGTACTCGATGTCGATGTCAAAATAGCGGTCGTCGGCAAAGACGCCGGTGTCCAGCAGCTCGTACTCCGGCGCATCGGGCCCCCGGCGGGCGTTCTCCTCCACCAGTTCACGGTAAGGAAATGCAGCCTGCGGGTATTTGTAATGCATTTTCATGTAGCTGTGGGTTGGGGTGTTGTCGAGATAGAAATAGTATTCCTTGACGTCCTCGCCGTGATTGCCCTGCGAGCCGCTCAGGCCGAACAGCCGCTCCTTGAGAATGGGATCGCGCTCATTCCAGAGCGCCAGGGCGAAACAGAGGTACTGATGGCGGTCGCTGATGCCCGCCAGGCCATCCTCGTTCCAGCGATAAGCCCGGCTGCGTGCGTGATCGTGGGGAAAGTAGTCCCAGGCTTCGCCGGTGGCGCTGTAATCCTCGCGCACCGTGCCCCAGGCCCGTTCGCTGAGATACGGCCCCCAGTGTCGCCAGTTGGCGCGCCACTCGCGGTGGGCGAGCAGACGTTGGTATTCGGCACTCTCTTGCATGTGTTTATCCTTTGCGCTCTCGTTCATCTGCGTTTTCATATAAATAGTATACGTTAATCTCACAAATTGCAAGAGGCGCTGACGAGGGGCAAACGAAGCAGTTCCAGGGTAGCTTAAACGCCATAGGCTGCTTCCCATCATGTTTCCCACCCGCATTAACCCTAGCTTCGTTTGCCTTGCTTTAGTCTACGCAGTTTCTACGGTACGCAGAGCGTTTTTACCAGCGGACTCGCTTCGAAATCCCACGAAGCCTTGGTTGCTGCTGCCATGCAGGTCAGTCAAGCCGGTCGGAGAAGAGGGGGGATCCAGCGGTAGCGGGTCAGGTCGATGCAACCGGTCTCGTCGAAGACGATGCCCTCGGCTGCGAGCAGTGCCTGCTGGTGTGCAGCGTCGTCGAGGCTGATGCGGCCCTGCGCGTTGACGACGCGGTGCCAGGGCACGTCGGCGCCCGGCTTAAGCGCGCGCAGCGCCCAGCCCACGGTGCGCGCGCCGCGCGGCCAATGGAGCAGCCGGGCGATCTGCCCGTAGGTGGCGACGCGACCGGGCGGAATGCGCCGCACCATCGCGTAGACGCGGTCGAAATCACGTCTTGCGGAAATGCTCTGATCCGATCCACGCCGCATAATCTTCCTCCACATCGATATCTGCGAGTAGCGGCAGGCGGGTCAACGTGAGATCGTGAGCGCGGGCGCGCGCCTCGGTGCAGGCCAAGACGTCCGCCGTGCTCCAGGGGATATCGGAGAAGAGGTCGGCGCCCGGCGCGCGCAGGCCGAGGAGGTAGTAGCCGCCGTCTTCCGCAGGGCCGATGACGGCGGGATCGGTCTCCAGGCGCGCGAAGGCCTCCTGCACCAGCGCGCCATTGAGGCCGGGGATATCGCTGCCCGTCAGCACCACAGCGTCGGCGCCCTCGGCAAAGGCCTGGTCAAAGGACGCTGCCATGCGTGCGCCCAGATCGCCGTGCACCTGGGGGCGCACCAGCAGCTCGGGGAAAGCGCGCGTGAAAAAGGGGACATCGCGTTGGTGGCCCAGGCTCAGCTCGATGCGCGCGGTCTCCGCGACGGTCGCCAGCAGGTCGAAGAGATAGGCGTAGAGCAGCCGCGCGTAGACGCCCGCCGCTTCGACGTGGCCGAGCGTGGCTCCCAGGCGGGTCTTGGTGTTGTGCGGGAGCGGACATTTGGCGTAGACGATGAGATGCCGCTTCATGGCTGATTCATCCTTTCCTCGCGGCTGGAGCGGTAGGAGTCGGCGATCTGCTCCGGCGTCGCGCCGAGGTACAGATAACGAAACATATTCCAGCCGTTGAGGAGGGATTGCCGCAGGTAGCCGCGCTCGGCGAAACGGCGACCCGAGGTGATCACGCGCCTCGTCGGATCAATGCGCACCAGGCGCCCCACCTCGTGCAGCGCGCGCGACATCTCGACATCCTCCATCAGCGGGATCTCCGGGAAGCCGCCGACGGCCTCAAAGGTCTCGCGCCGCATGAACTGCACTTGATCGCCGAACATGATGGACCACTTGGGCGGGAAACCCCAACGGTTGCGGATCTTCAGCATCCAGTTGGCGGGCAGAATCAATGTCTGGAAGGTGCCGCCGCTGATCTCGGGGTCGCGCAGCGTGTGGACGACGGCCTCGCGCCAACCGGCGGGCAGGAACGAGTCAGCGTGACAGAAGACGAAGATCTCGCCGTGAGCAGCCGCTGCGCCTCGATTCATCTGCACGGCGCGCCCGCGTGGAGACATCAGCAGTGTCACGTCCTCGGGCACCAGAGCAGGCGTGCCGTCGACGCTGCCGCCGTCCACGACGATGGTCTCGACCTCGTCCCTGGTGTAGTCACGGCGGGCGTCGGCGATGCAGCGCGTGATGTTCTCGGCCTCGTTCAGGGCGGGGATGATGACGGATACGAGCATGGAATCTCCCGTTCGGGCAGGGTGCTCTCATGAGCAGCCAGGTGCAACGCGCTTTCGAATTCTGGTTGACAACACGACAACGTTTCCAAGCATCTCTGGTGAAGTGCAGGCCAAGCCGTCAGTGAAAGAGCGTCGCACCTCAAGCGGAAGACCGCCCTTTACTTCATATACGGATCAAAGAGCCCGCAGACGAACTGCAAGTCCAGATAGGCAGCGACTTTGCGAAAAGTGTCCTCATTGCGCAGCGCGTGGTCGTCGGTCTGGTACGTCACCCAGGCCATGGCCGACCAGGAGATGCCCCGCAGGCAGTTGAAGGGATCGCGTAGGCGGACGCGCGCCTCGATGGTCTCGCGCAGGTGCGGGTCACCGATGGCCTCTTTGTAGGCGTGCAGGAAACGCGCTTTATCGGCCGGCGACATGCGGTAGTCGCTCTTCCAGAGCGTCGTGGTGGGCGCACAGAAGTGCGAGAGGTCCTGAGACGGATCGCCCCAGAGCGGCTTCTCCCAATCGACCAGGTGCAGTGTGTGGCGTTGGCGGTTGGCGATGAAGTTGCCGGCGTTGACCTCGGTGTTAATCACGCAGGGCCAGGGATCTTCCAAGAAGTAGCGCTCCGCGTGCCGGGCCTCGTCGGCCCAGGCCAGCACCTCACGCAAATAGTCGCGCAGCGCCGGATCCGCCAGGTCCGACTCCAGATAGACGGGCAGCAGACGACGGCACTCTTCGTAGGTCATGCTGAGCGGTCGCGTCTCACGGATAAGGTGGTTTTTTTCCTCGGCGGCAGGGCAGGTATGCACGCGGGCGAAGAGCCGCGCGGCGGCCTCCAGGTCGCGGCGATAGTCCAGCATCTCGCCGGGCAGATACTCCATCAGCAGGACGCCGTAGGTCCGACCTTCAGCGTCTATCAAACCGGGCGTGTCGTCCACGTAGTAAGGTTTGGGCGTGACGCCGGTCTCTTCCAGCAGCTGCAGCGCGCGGAACTCGTAGCGGATCTGGTCCTCGCGGTCGATCTGAGTGCCGATGTTGACGCGGAAGACCCAACGGTGGGTGCCCTGGCTCACCAGGTAGTTCATGTTATACTCGCCCTGGGCCAGAGGAGTGATCTGTCGCGCCGTCTCCGTGTCCCAGTGCGGTACCCCTTCCACCTCTTTCTGCGCCAGATACGCTTCTACGTCGGATTGTAGGGTCTCCAGATCCATGAGACTTGCTCCCTCACACTACGCTCATCAGCAGCACCGCCCCTGTTATCCATCCCAACAGAAGACCGACGATGACATCGCGCGTAAAGTGCATGCGCAACGCGATGCGGCTGGCGCAGACGAGCAGGCTCCAGAGTGCCAGCGCCGCGATTCCGCCGACGGGCAGGGCCGCACCCAACACCACGGTCAGCGCGCCCACGCGCACGGCGTGCCCGGAGGGGAAGCTGTAGCGGTCGAAGGTGTTGTAGAAGCCGTGGGGTGGCGTCATCGGCCTGGGGCGCCGGAAGATCTGCTTGAATGTGAGACTGAGCAGGGAAGTGACGAGCACAATTGCCCAGATGTGGAGGCCAAAGGTGCGGGCGACAGGGCTCGCGTGTGCCCACAGGAGACCGCCGACGAGCAGCCAGACCAGGCTGTCGCCGGAATGGGCCACAACAGAGATCAGCACGCGAAGCGGCGGTGGATATGTATCAGCGGAGGTCCGGTCAGAGAGTCCCCGGGCATAACTCCTCCACCGCCGAGACATCACGCGGCCCCTTCCAGTACCCGCCGGCAGATTTCCAGCTGATGCGGCTTGTCGACGTCCATACCCATCTCGGGATAGGGACTGGGAAGGGTGCGCACGCGCAGGCCGAATTGTCGTTCAATTCGTTTCTCCAGATCGCTCAGGGAGAGCCGATGCAAAAGAAGCCGCACGAAGATCCCTGGTCCTAGCCGCATTGCCGCTTTAAGGGCTTCCTTACGGCTGTCGGCCAGATCATGCCACAAGGCTCGGTTGGTGATAAAGATGTGTGGATTGACGACGTGAACGTCCCCACCGGCTACCTCCATTTCCACGAAAGACGTGTAGGTGCGGCCTGAAGCGGGGAAGGCGGCTTCCATAACCGGGCGTGGGATCACCGTGTAGGTGAGATCAACGGGCTGTTGGTGGTGTTGGAGAATCAGCCAGCTGACCATCTCGGCGGTCAGCAGGGGGATGTCGGCGGAACAGGTGAGCACCTGCTCCGCCGGGTTGTGTTCCAACAACCACGTGATGCCGGCCAGACCGTTGCCCAGCAGCGAGCCCTGGTCTGGGTGATGGTGGACGATTTTGGGCGAAAGGAGGCGGGTTTCCGCTGCCAGGCCCACGACGACAATCTCTCGTACCTGGGGCGTTTCGGTCAGTGCGTCCACCACCCATTGAGCTATGGGCTTGCCGGCGATCTCAATGAGCGTTTTGGGTTTACCCTGGGCCAAGGGGAAGAGCGGGTCGTCGGGCTGGGGTACACCACCGGCGGTGAGGACACAGTCGATCATAGGTTTCCCTCAGATGTGTTGAGAGGTTGAATGTGAGGGTGTAAGTTCAGCTCGTTGATCAAAGCCTCCAGTTCCCGAGGGGTGAGAGGGCGTCCCTTTCCGGCGATGGCGACGAGGGCGGCTTCCATCAGGTTGGTGCCGAAGGAACGCCCATCGTAGCGCGGCGTGGTCGTGATGAGATAGCGGACACCGGCTTCGCGGAAGCGTTCCACGTCGGCCTCGGTGGTGGTGTTGGTCAGAATCATCTTTCCTCTCAGATCCGCGGGCATGTGCCGTTTGGTATAGCTGCAATCCCCGGCGATGATGGTCGCCCAATGGTACCAGCGCGTGAAGCGGGGGAGTGTCTCATGTTGTTTTTCGCCGGTGGGATAGATAAAGCTGATCGGAGCCAGGCGCCCGACGAGGGGCGCGAGTATGGAGGCCAGCGCGTCTACGGTTGAGAGGCGATGAAGGGGGAGGGGAATGCCCAGGGCGAAGAGCAGATCGCCGAAGACCATCTCGTAACCGGCCTCGATCAGGCTTTGCGCCATGCCATAGCGATCCATGGCCACGTTGACCATGGCGCGCTTAGGCTGAAGTTCCTTCCCGAGCTCCGCTTCGACGTATCGCATGCAGTGGCGTTCCAGGGTGTGCTTGAGTCCCCGTCCGTCGACGACGGGTGTCTTCTGCACGACGCTGACCATGCGTTGAGCCGCGCGCAGGGGGTAGCTGTGCTGCAGTGTGCCGATAGCCAGGTCGATACCGCCCACGCCGAGGGCATCCACCTGCCCATCCAGCTCGCGGTAAAGACGCCCTGCGGCGTCAACGTCGCCGTCCGTACCGATGCGCTCCAGGACGATATGCTCATCCAGCAATTCGATTTCAACCCGTTTGTCCCGTTGGGAACTGCCCAGACTCACGCTGACAACACGTTTCATGAGCTCTTTAGCTATTTATTCCCGTTAGTATCGTTGGAGGGCCAGAAAGGGGGATGCTCCAGACGCCATAGCGCGTAAAGTCCGGCTATTACCAGGGTAATACCTACAAAATAACTGGGGAGCACGGTGGCCTCGGTGACAAACAGGGCTACCAGCCCCAGGATGAAAGCGGCGATGTAGAGCACCAGGACGGCCTCGCGGCGGTTCAATCCCGCGTAGGTAAGTCGGTGCGAAGTGTGATCGGTGCCCGGCGTGGTCAGGGGGTTGAGACCGCGTCGCAGCCGTGAGATCACTACCAGGGTGGTGTCGAAGATGGGGACCCCTAAGACGAGCAGAGGGATCATCCAGGTGACGAAGGTGACGTTTTCAGGGAAGCGCAGTTTGATGCCGATGGCGGCTAACGTGAAGCCCAGGAAAAGACTGCCGGAGTCGCCCATAAAGATCGTCGCCGGGTTCCAATTGTAGACGAGGAAGCCGATACAGGCCGCCATGACGGCGACCGAGAGTGCCCCCACCAAATACTGTCCGGTGAAACTGCACATCAGCGCGAAGTGTCCGGCGGCGATGGCCGCGATGCCTCCGGATGCCCCATCCATATTGTCCAGAAGGTTTAAAGCATTGGTGATGCCCACCATCCAGAACAGCGTCGCCGCGTAGTTCAGCACGGGGTTGCGCAGTGACGTGATGTGCACACCGGTGACGATGAGCAGGCTGACGGCGACAACCTGCCCCAGGAGTTTGACCCAGGGGCTGAGGCCAAAACGATCGTCCCAGAGGCCCAACAGAGAGACCAGCGTAGCCCCTACCAGGATGCCCGTCAGCTGATCCAGCTTGTAACGTCCGCGCAACAGCAGGGTCACAATCAAGGTGCTCAGAAAGATCGCCAGTCCGCCCAGGCGCGGCGTAGGGATGGTATGAACTTTGCGGCTCGCGTCGGGTTGATCGATGGCGTTAAACCGCAGTCCCAGCTTTCTGGTCACTGGCGTTCCCAGAACGGCTAAGACCAACACACCGGCGAAAACGACGAGATAAGTTTCCATAGATCTACATCCTAGGGTTCCACAGCAGATTGCTGAATGGCAGCGATAAGCTGCTCAATGACGTCTTGTTGTTCTTCTGGTGCCAGACGCAACGCCTCATTGGCCAGCTGTAAAGCTTGCTGCTGCTGGCCTTGATAGTAGAAGGAGACGGCTAAAAGACGGTAGACATCCCACAGATAAGAAGCGTTGGGACAGTGTTCAAAGATAGGTTCCAGACTTTCCACCGCCGCTTCCCAACGGTTCTCCTGGATCTGCAGTGAGCCCAGGGTATGACGGACGCGACAGTTCTTGGGGCTGAGTTCGATGGCCTTTTGGTAAGCCTCGATAGCTCCCGCTGTATCGTTGAGCACATTGGCCCGGACGTCGCCCAGCGTCATCCACGTTTGATCGAATTCGGCATCGAGTTTCAGGGAGTGGAAGATGGCTTCTTGAAAAGCGATCTCGTCTTGGAGATCAAAAGCGTTGAGAATCGCTAGCTCGTTCCAGAGAATGGCGTTGTTGGGGCTCAGAGTCAGCGCTTTAGAGTAGTTCTCGCGCGACTTCAGCAGCAGTTCCTCGCGCCGTTCTGGATCGGAGACACTGGCGCCCCAGCTGCGATAGAAACGCGCCAAGTTGGCGCTGTGGTCGGTATTCAGGGGGTTGATCTCTCGCGCTTCTTGGAGCACTTCCTCGGTGATCTCGAAGAGACGTTCACGTTGAGCCGGGTCCGTATCGGCAGGCAGGGACTGGGCCAGTTCCAGGTAAGCTTTGCCCTGGAAGAGGCGGTAGTAATCTTCACGCGGGGCCAACTCGATGGCTTTCTCGTAGTGTGCGATGCCAATCTGTTTCTGTTGAGGGTCCTGACTGTTAGCGAAGGAGCTGCCTTGCTTGAAAATGATGTCGGCACGGATGAGATCGTAGCTGTAATCGCGGATGAGAAAAATACCGCTCAGAAGTAAGATGGGCAGGACGACCAGGCTCACCGGCTCCGCCCACGGTTTCGGGGTGTTTTTGACCTCTCCCGTCAAGGTTATCGCCAATACCACCAGCGTCACGAAGATCAAGCCATAGTAATGGCCTAACACACCGCTTAACGTCACGGCGACATCGACCACGTCCTCGATGGTTTGCACCTGGATGAGGGGTAGGCGGGCGTGGAAAGCGGAGAGGCTGCTCCCAAAGAGCAACAGACCTATCAGGGAGACGCCGCTGTAAATGAGGATAGCCAGTCCGCCTTTCCGGTCACCGGCAAACAACCCTTCGCGGTCGAACTCACCGAGCCCTACTACGCCGAAAAGTAGCCACGTGAAGAGAAAGATCATCAATGCACCGTAGGAGGTACGGTTCTTAGAGTAGAGTACTGTCAGTGAGCGCCAGAAGACCTGTCCGCCGTTGGTTAAACGGTCGGGGTTGGTGATGAAGTCGAAGGCCAGGGTACCCAATAGAAAGACGGCGGTGAGGCTCAGCCCCAACACGGACCAGACCCAACGATTTCCATGGGCCGTGTGCTGAGCACGACGGTGAGAACCTCGTCGCTTTCGCCGTGGCTCTGGAGCCTCTGTCTCTTCAAATTCCGGCAGCCATTGTTTGCCCAGCACGACCAGGACCCCCGCCAGAGTCCAGAACACGGTGCGCGTGGCAGCGATGGCGATGCCGAAGTTGATCTCGACGAAGTGTCCCAAAATCGCGGCCAGAATGGCGCTGATGAGCAGCGCGTGGGGGTGCATGGCGTTCGCCGAGAGGGCGTCGGCTTTATCAACGTTACCCAGTGTGGCGCGCAGCCCCTGCCAGGTCAGGTAGAGGCCTGTACCGATAACAAAGCCCAGGGGGATGGCCACGGCGAAGAAGTACAGATGTCCCAGCGCCAAAAAAAGAACGAAGAGCGCTAGGGTGATCAAGGCCATGAGACCCACGTAGATCCAGAACTGTCGCCGGTTTTCCAGGAAACCTAACCAGCGCAACCCCCAGTAGAAGATGCTACCGAAGGTGAAGAGGTAGGCTGCCAATCCTAAGACACCGGTAATCACGAGGGAATCCAGGGTTTCGTTGTGTGAGCGGTCCGGTGAAGCCGTGCGCGATTCGTAATGTCCCAACTCGGGAGGATAGAAGTTATTGTAACCTACGTACATGGACTCCGGGCCGTAGCCGATGAGCGGACGCAGCCAATTCCAGGTGTCCTTTCGTCCATCTGGATATTCGATCGGCTCGTGGATGGAGATCATGTCCAACGCGCCCTTCCAGATCAAAATACGGACTTTCCCGGTGCCCCTTTCCCATTCCAAGATGCGCGCCATGCGGCTGAGTTGGGTCTTTCGAGCCCACCGGTTGAGAGGTTCGACGACGTTGATGGACAGAAGCGCCAGAGATGCGATCAGACCAATGGTGAACCAACCGATCCAGAGCCAGCGCCATCCCTTGCGCTCGACGATGCGGTAGAGCCAGATCCCCCCAAAGACCAGCGCGGCGAGGCCACCCCCCACGTAAAGCCCTACCTGTCCGGGGAGTGCTAACCAGCCCAGCCCGATGAGCAGACCGAGAAGGGCGGTAGTTCCCAATCCAAATCCCAGGCCTCGCAACACGTCCAGATACCAGGGGGCGGTCCCTTCATCGGCATCGATGGCTTTGCGTTGTAGCAGGAGTAGGGCCAGGAACAGAAACAGGAAAGCCAGCGTCACCGTGCCCAACCAGGGGCCTCGGCTGCGAGAATACCAGATGGTCAATAATTGCACGGCCAGTATGAAGATGTAGCTGGACGCCCGCAGGATGTCACTGATTCGCGCCTCTTCGCGTTCTAAAATGTCCTGGAAGCTTTTGATGATTCTGAAGATCACCAAAGGGACGATCATGATAAGGTAGGCGGCGACAAAGATGGCGTTGCCCATGTTTGAGGCCACGCGGGTTTGGACATCGCCGGCCCATGGCAGTGGATCGAGGCCGTTGTGCTGAATAATGCCGTAGAGCGCGACCGGCAGGCTGCTCAGGATCAATACCGTCATCAGCCGGTGGATCTGGGCGCGGGTATGCATGGTGGTGATGAGAGCAAAGAAAAGGGTCAGATAGCCAAACAGGGTGAATGTCCCTTGGAGGCGCTGGTACGAGCCTACGAAACTGGTATAAGGTACCAGAGAGAAAAAGGAGCTGAGGAGATAGACTACCATCGTCACCAGGGCCGGCAAAACCATAGGCGTCTTGAGCGTGAAACGCAGTGGTTGTTCCCCTTGTAAGAGCTCATCCAGAAGGCGGACGATCCACAAGATCGCCATTACCACGGCCAGGGAGCGCAGAGAGGTAAGCTTGTCGGGCTCGAAGACGCGGCTGGAGTAGACGTTGAAGAAGACCGGGGTGATGATGACCCCGATCAACCAGCCAGCCTCCAGAGCGCGCTCGCAGAAAAGGCTGAGTTTAGTTGCAGGTGATTTCATAAGTATGACCTCTCAGTGATGCCGCCGTGTTGCTCTGAGTTTGTATAAACAGACAATCTCAATGGGCAGTGTCATTCTGCTGAAGGTTGATAGAGGCGCCGGAGTCCTTCGGGAGTCTTGGCGGTTTTGATGGCCTTCTGGACTGCGCGGAGGACGTCCACGTCCTCGATCTTGTAGATTTCGGGCAGCAGCCGCAGGCCCGCCTCACCGAACTTGATCTCCAGACTCACCTCGATGCCGGTCAGCAAGCCCTCGCGTACGCCTTCCTGTTTGCCGCGCTCAAGGCCCTGTTCAAGACCCTGCTCAATCCATTTCTGAGCGATCGTGGACATCAGTACATCTCCTTCCTTAGGAAAGGCGGTTTGCACCGCCGTTTGCAAGTCCTCCACCTCTACGTGGGCTGCGGCCTGGGTGAGGTAGCGCAGCACCGTTTCCACGTATTCCAGCCCGCTTTCACGTTCTGCCAATTCTCGCAGCAAGTCCATCAGCCTGGGGAGTTGCTCCTGCAACTCAGGGCGGAAGACGTATTTCAGCGTCAAGAGCGCCACTTGTATCAGCACTCCGCCGCGCAGGTCCTCGTCGGTGTAGCGTGTCAGATCGCAGAGCAGATAGCGGTAGTCCGGTGTGTAGGCTTTGAGGGCGGGGGGAAGGTCGAAGAGTGCACCCAGGGTGCGGTCAATCCGCCAGTGATCCCGGCCGTGATAGACGACCAGAGGCACGATAGGCCACAGTTGCCCGTGTTGGCGCAGCCCGCGCTGCCAGATGCGGACCATGTAGCGGAGCAGTTGGAAGGCGACGCGGCGGTCTGGGGTGCTCTTGTGTTCGAAGAGGACGTAGGCGTAGGCGTTGCGTCCGTCGTGCAGGCGCACCTGGTAGAGCAGATCGGCCTGATGGGCTTGCAGTTTGGCGTCGACAAAGGAGTCTTGGATCAGTTCGGGCTGAGTCAGGTGCAACACCGAGGTCACCTCGGGAGGGAGATAGTGTTGCAGGAAGGATTGCGCTGCCCCTGGGCGGGCCAGCGTCTCGCGGAAAAAGCGGTCGTGGGGGTTGGTGATCTCGGGCATGGTTTATAATCTTTTCGTTTACCTCCCCTTCATCGTGTTTTTACAACCGTATAATACCGTAGCCGGAGCAGATTACAAGGTGACGGCGGGTGAAACAGAAAAAAAGAAGGGATTTAGTCTCGGTAACCGGGAGGGGTGTATTTCGCAGGAGCAAAGGATGTCGAGGTTCCGATTACGCTCCAGAGACTTGGTCTACCAGGATGACGAGCAGGTCGTTGACATTGGTGCCCGTAGGACCCGTCAACAACAAGGCGTCGACGGCAGCGAGTAGAGGATAGGCGTCGTTGTTTCGCAGTGCCTGTTCCGGTTCCAGGCCCAAAGCCCGTGCTTGCGCGACGGTGGTACCGTCGACGATGGCGCCACCTGCGTCGGTGGGGCCATCGGTGCCATCGGTGGCCAGCGCCATGAGGGTAAATCCATCCAGCCCTTCTAATGCCAACGCCGCAGCCAGGGCCAGCTCCTGGTTGCGCCCCCCTTTCCCCTTTCCGGTGACGGTGACCGTCGTCTCTCCGCCCCAAACCAGGCAGGCTGGCGGGGGCAGAGGGTCGCCATGAAAGCGCATCCCTTTCACCAGCGCCGCCGCCACCTTTGCCACCTCCCGTGCCTCGCCCTCCACGAAGGTCGTCAACAAAAGCGCGGAGTAGCCCAATGTCTCGGCCCGTTGAACGGCGGCCTGCGCTGCCTGGCGGTTTGATCCGACGATGCAGTTGTGTACGTTGGCAAACGTGGTCGCCCCGGGTTTAGGGGTCTCCGTCCGGTTGCCGTTCATCCCCGCCTGCAGGTGGGCGCGCACAGGTTCAGGCACCTCTGCGACGACGTCATAGTGTTCCAGAACGCGCCAGGCCTCCGCGTAGGTGGTAGGATCGGGCACGGTGGGGCCGGAGGCGATGACGTCCAGGGGATCGCCTACGACATCTGAAAGGATCAGCGTGAGTACCGTGGCCGGTGCCGCGATCTGCGCCAGTCGCCCTCCCTTCACCTGCGAAAGATGCTTCCGCACGGCGTTTAACTCCTGGATGGGCGCTCCGGCGCGGAGGAGCAGGTCGGTGACCCTTTGTAGATCGGAGAGAGTGATGCCCTCCACCGGCAGGGTGAGAAGCGCCGAGCCTCCCCCGGAGATAAGGACGATCACCAGATCGCGTTCTTCAGCCTGCTGCAGACAGCGCACCAGGATCTCCGCGCCGTGTCGGCCTCTGGCGTCGGGTAGTGGGTGTCCGGCTTCCACAACCTCGATCCTCTCCGGTAATGTGTGACCGTGGGCGTGTCCTTCTTTGGTGATGACGACGCCCCCCGTAATCCATGAATCGAGAATCTTGACGGTGGCCTCTGCCATGGGCAGCGCGGCTTTTCCAAAGCCGACAATCCACACCCGACGTTCCGGTGTAAACGTCCATGTGGTCTCGCCGAGCCGTAAGGTATTTTCCTCACGCCGCAAGAAACGTCGGACGGCTACTGCCGGATCGACGGCGGCCAGTGCGGCTTCGCGAAGAGCGTGTAGTGTCTCTCGTCCTTTCATCATCTTCCTCCTCTCACTTTCTGAGCGCCAGCAGCGCCTGGGCTGCAGCCTGCGCCGGTGTGGCCTCCGGCTCTTCCAACAACAATCTTACGCCAGCCTGAAGCGCCTGGCGAATCGGGCGGTCGATCTTCTCTGTGAGCGGCGGCAGGGCGGCGGAAGCGAGTAGTGTGTCAAAAAAACTTAACTCCTCGGGCATAAGGCCCCACAGTGCCAGCGCCTCCCGGTTTGTGGGCAACGTCTCCGTCTGTTGCGACAACGTGGCTGCGCGCTCCGGCCCGCTGAGCCACATTACGAGCTGTCGCGCTGCCTCCTGCCGGGCCGGGTCGGAGGTCACCAGGGCAAGAGACCAGACATGGGCAATGCTGTAGGGGGTTCCATTCGGTGTGGGAATCCACCCGGGAGCATCAATGCGGGGTTTCGTGGTCCAATACGCCGCTGCCGGCACGACACTCAGGGTCGCACGACGTTCTTGATAGGCATTCCAACAGGCGTTGGCGTCGGAGAGTTCCATGACCAGCTCGGCGTTGAGGCGATTTTCTTCTTGGAGCGTGTCCAAAAAACCGTAGAGCTTCTCCAATGTAGTGCGGTCCAGGAACGGGCTGCCGCTTTCGTCTACCAACGTACCGCCGGCGCCGAGATAAGCGCTCAACACAGCGTCGTCGGCGAGGTCGTTGGGGGGGGCAGCCGGAAAAAGCAAAGAGTATCCACCGCTCAGCACAGCCGTCCAGGAGAGCGGCGCCGTGAGCGCCAGGCGAGGATTATAGACTGTTTGTTCTATATTCATCAGCAGAGGGACGGCGTGAGGAACGGTCAAGGGACGGCTCGCCTTCAGGGCGATGGCATACGTCGAAGGTGGCGGAGAGAACGTTTCGGGTAGCGGCTGAATCAACGCTTCCCGGGCTGCCCGGTACAGATCCGTTTCGTTGAGCACAACTACATCCGGCAATACCCCCGGCGCAACAGGTGCGGCGGTGTCCAGCAGGTTGTAGAGGCCGCCCGTCCCCGAGGCTTTCTTGACCAGGACGTTCACCTGGACGTTCCGATGTGTCTGATTGAAGGCCTCGATCTGCTCCATCAGATAGGTGGGGTTGCCCGTCTCGTCGTAGAGATCCATGAAGTCCGGTATCCAGAGCGTGAGCGTGGTCAAGCCGGTAGCGGGTGTGCCCGTCGGTACAACCGTGTTCTCCGGTGTGGTCGTGGGTGTGCTCGGTGGCGGAAGTGACACCGTTGCCACCGGCGACGTGGGCGCCGGCGTCGGCGAGCTCAGTATCTCGCATCCCGCGGTGCCTAACAGCGCAGCGAAGACGAGGACAACCAATCCCGTGTTTCTCATAATCTGTGCTCCCGAGACCAATTGAGATCTCATTCTGCTTCTGGTTGTAGAGTCTCTCGAACCAGTTGGTAGATGGGGCGGGGTTGAAAGTCAGGTGTCACGAAAGCGAAATAGTCCTGATAATTGTGAGAGGCTCGGGGGGTTCGGAAAACCCACATAGCTACTACAGGACACCAGGGCCAGTGTTCTTTCGCCCAGGCGTAGGCGTCCAGAGTGTATTCCACCCGTTGTGAAGGTCTGACGGCCCAAATCCAACGGGGATGGTCGTTCCACCCGGACTCCGTGATAAAAATCTGCTTTTCGGCGTCTCCATAACGGACCATGAGTGCGCGCAACAGTTCGACACGACGGAAGTTCAGGAGATCGGCGCGAGGTTCTGCCTCCGGGGGAAAGGTCAGGCCGTAAGCGTGGGCTGCCAGCGCGTCGAAGTAGGCTGCGCCTCCTGCTTCGTACATGCGTTCAAGGTAGCGGAGGTCGTTAAGGCCGGCGTGACCGTCTTCGGGTTCAAGGGTGGGAGCCAGCGCACCTCCCAGGATGACGACCTCGGGATTCGCTCCGTGGGCCGCCGGGTAGACGCTCTGGAGCAGCCGGACGTAACCTTCCGGATCGACCGGGCGGTAGCCCCACTCGAAGCGCAGATTGGGCTCGTTCCAGATAATCACGTGCTCCACATCCCCCCGGTAGCGGGCCACAAAGTCGGCCACAAAGTTGGCGAAGTCCCGGTAGTGATCCTCGTCCAGGTAAGTGGTGGTCGTCTCGCGGATCTCCGGGTCCGGGCGTGCCCAGGCAGGTACCATACCCAGCCGCGCGATCACTTGAAGCCCCTGGTTTTTGGCGTGAGCGACAATCATATCGCTGTGCGACCAATCGTACGTGTTCTCCTTTCCCTCGATATAAGCCCAGGGGAAATATTCTACGATCCACGATGTGCCCATCTCCCGCACCATGACGAGCGTGCGCTGAATCTTCCACTCTTCGACTTCGTCTATCAGGCGGGTATGGACGCCTGCTTTTGGGTTCGTGGTCTGAACATGTTGGGCCGGCCCCAGTACTATCAGGACGCCGGGCGGATGAACGAGTAGCAGGATGAACGCCAGGAGCACTACCCAGGCCATACTGTATGCGTGTTTCCGCTGCTGCCGCAGCCACTCCATTTCTCGTTTTTCCTTTTTCGGAGAGACAAGGTCTTCTGGGACCTCTTCGACGTTAGTCACATGTCTGCGTATTATAGGTGTCTCCTTCAGGAAAGCCAGTTTTGACTTCACTTTCATGCAAGAGGATGACTTTCTTCCCATTGTCTTTTCACGAAGAGTCGCGTAAAATGGGGACGTGAAGATGATGTTGGAACGTCCCGAGCTTTGCATGGCAGCGCTCAGGCGACATCTGAGTGGCCCTTTGCCCGGAAAGCGCGCCCAAGCGGAGATGGTCCCCGAGGGCCGCTCCCTGAGTCCGCCTGCCCACAAGACCGCGCCGCGCGCTTCGGCCGTCTTGCTCCCTCTGATCCGGTCCTCCCAGGAGGCGTTGGGGTTGGTCTTCACCGTTCGTCGCGCGGAGTTGACTCATCACGGCGGAGAGATCAGCTTCCCCGGCGGTGCTGTGGAGGATGCTGACAGGAGTTACATTGATACGGCCTTGCGCGAAGCCTGGGAGGAAATCCATCTCCCCCCGGATTGCGTGGATGTCCTCGGCGAGCTGACACCGCTTTACATTCCGCCGAGCCATTATCTGGTCTATCCCGTTGTCGGCTGGGTCCCCCATCCGCCTGTGCTCTATCCCCTTCGCCAAGAGGTGGAGCGGATTTTGACGGTTCCTTTGGCAACCCTGTTGGATCCGCGAGCCGTCCGGCGGGAGCGTTGGGGTAAGAGGATGATACCTTTCTACAGCGTCAACGGATGGGTGATTTGGGGGGCGACCGCCATGATCCTGCGTGAATTTCTGGCGGTGCTAGAGAGGTTAGAGGGGACTTTCCTCTGAGGGTGAATTTCCTGGGGGAGTTGGATCTGTTCCGCCGATCCGTCCCTTGAGGTCGTAGACCAGACCTTCGGTGATCTCCACCTGGATGATCTCCCCTGGGGAAGCTTCTCCTTCTATCAAAACCAACCCATCGATCTCCGGGGCGTCTCGATAGCTGCGTCCTATTGTCAGCCCTTCCTCGACGCTTTCCACCAACACCTTTAGCTTTTGCCCGACGAGAGAGCTGTTTTTTTCCAGGGAAATCCGCTGTTGGGTCAGCATAAGCGCCTCGCGGCGTTTTTCTTTGACGGCCTCCGGCACGTCGTCCGGCAGCGCGGCGGCGGGCGTTTCCGCTTCATGAGAGTAGGTGAAAACGCCGATGCGGTCAAAGCGCAGTTCCTTGACGAAATCAAGCAACGCGGTGAACTCCGTCTCTGTCTCCCCCGGGAAGCCGGTGATAAAGGTGGTCCGCAGGCAGAGAGCGGGTATCGCCTCCCGCAGGCGTCGGATGGTGTGCCGGACCTGATCCACATCGGCCGGGCGCTGCATGCGTCGCAGCACCGCCGGGTGCGCGTGTTGTAGGGGCAGGTCGATGTAGGGCAGGATCTGGGGGGAATGGGCCATGACCTCGATGAGATGGGGGGTGATCTGCCCGGGGAAGGCGTAGAGCACCCGAATCCAGGGCACCTCCGGCGCGGCTTCGACCAGTTGCTCCAGCAGCGTCGCCAGGCCGTCGGTTTCGCCCCGGTCGCGCCCGTAGAAAGTGGTGTCTTGAGCGATCAAGTTGATTTCCAGCACGCCCTGATCTTGTAAGGCCCGGGCGTCGTCGAGAATGGCCTCGCGGGTGCGGCTGACATAGGGACCTTTGATGTGGGGGATGGCGCAGAAGGCACAGCGGCGACTGCAGCCGTCGGCGATCTTGAGAAAAGCGCTGGGGCCGGAGATGGCGTAGCCCGGGGCTTTAACCGCTTCGGGCATTGCCATATCCCTCATCTCAGTATAGATAAGCCGTTCGTCTGATCGTTGGTCCAACAGCTCCAAAAGATCGGGTAGAGCGTACCAGCTGCGCGTGCCGAGGGCTGCGTCGATGGCGGGCAGCTGTTGGAGCAACCTCGCCGGCTCCCACTGCGCCCAGCAGCCGGCAGCGACGATCTTTTGACCGTCGGGTCGGTTTGCCGTTAGTGTCTGTAAGACCTCCAGGGACTCGCTGCGGGCCGGCGCGATGAAGCCGCAGGTATTCACGATCACGACGTCGGCGTCCTCTGGGGAGAACGTGGGACGATAGCCGCGTCGCTGGAGGAGCAACGCCATGGCCGTGGCGTCCACCGTGTTCTTAGGGCAGCCCAACGATTCGATGTAAAAACGGGGCCGAAAGCCGGCCCCGGAGTGCCTCAGCGGTTTTTTTATCATAGATCAGGAGTCTCCTGGGGAGACTTCACCGGCGGGCGACCAGGCGCGGCGCACGATCTCGCCTTGTTGGCCCAGGGGGCCAAAGTCCTCCCCGTTGAGGAAGAGCTGGAAAGCGCCGCCGTTTCCGGTCTCCACCGTGCAGCGTTCAGACGCTGTGGCCTCGACAGATTGATCCGGCGTCGCCACCCCCTGAAAGACCACTGTCTCGTCGGCGATCACCCGCACCCAGGCGTGTGCCTGCGGCACCAGGCGCACCGTGACGGTGCCATCTGCAGCGGGTACAAAGGCGGGATGCGCTTCCTCTTCGGAGGTCGAAGGGAGGACGGGCGCCGTCGTCACCGCGGCGGTCGGTGGGGGGGGCGTGCTCTGGGGCTGCGCGGCTCGCCCCCTAAACTCCAGGTAGAGGAACGAAACCAGAGCGATCAAGCCGAAGAGCACCATGGCGCCGATCAGCAGCCAGAAGAGGGGAGGCAGTCCTCCGGCGGCCCTGCCGGTCTCTTCTTCCTCAGAAGGCGGCGGGGCGAAGACCGTGGGGCGGTCGATGCCCAGATAGCCTGGGTGCAGGTCGGCGGATTGCATCTCGGGGCGGAAGGGGACGCCTTGGACCTCTGCTTCGTAGCGTGCCAGCGCCTCTTCGACGGGCAGGCGCAGGAAGCGGGCGTAGTTTCTGATAAACCCGCGCGCCTGAATGGGGCCTGGCAGCGCCGCGTAGTCTCCCACCTCCAGGGCCTGGAGGAAACGCTTGCGGATCCGCAGCGCTGCCTCCACCTCGTCCAGGGAGAGATTTCGGGTCTCGCGGGTGCGGCGCAGCCAGTGCCCTAAGCCTTCGGCCATTACGCCTCCGCTTCGACGATCACCCGCGCCTGAGCTTCCAGCCCGCCTTTCAGCTTCAGGTTCACGATATGGATCCCCAACTTGCGGAGCGGCTCTTCCAGCAATACGTTGCGCTTGTCGAAGGGCTCGCCGATGAGTTCCGAGAGGGCCTCTGCCACGTCCTGGGCGGTGATGGAGCCGTAGAGCCGACCGGTCTCCCCGGCCTTCACGGTGAACGTGAGGGGCTGCGCCTCGAGTTTTTCTGCGATCTGCTCGGCGTGGTGTTCCAGTCGGACCTCGCGGGCCGCCTGATCTTCTTTGAGGTCCTCCAGTGCCCGGAGGACACCCTCGGTGGCCGGGACGGCCAGTCCGCGTGGATAGAGATAATTGCGGGCGTAGCCGGGAGCCACGTCGTGGATCTCGTTGGCCTTGCCCAGATTGGGCACGTCTTGCTTTAACACGACTTTCATAAAAACTACCTCCAACTTGTAAGGCTAAGCGCCCTCTCGAGCTACCTATCTATGAAAGGGCGCAACGTCTACCGTTTGCCAAAAGCAACCGCAATGTTTCACGTGAAACATTCGCCGCTTACCTTTGCTTACCTTTAGGCACCTCCCCCCAGAAGGCGGGCCTGGAACGCCAGCAGTGTGCGCGTGAGACGCTGCATGGCGGTGGGCCGCTCCAGCAGCTGCAGGCCCGCTTGATATGTCGCCAGACCGGCCTGGCGCTCGCCGGCCTTGAACAGGGCCACGCCCAGAGAGAGCATGGTCTCCCCCTGATGTTGGCGATCGTCGATCTCCTCGAAGAGGGTGACCGCTTTCCGCCAGGCTTCAATGGCCTCCTCGCGTTGCCCCATGGAGGCGTAGATCCCCCCTAAGTTACCCGTCGCCTGGGCCTCGCGGGCGGTGTCGCCCAGGCGGGCGAAAATGCGCCGGGCCTCGCGGATGACCTCTAGGGCTTCCTCCCAACGTCCCTGCTTGCGGCGGATGATGCCGATGTTGTTTAGCATCTCCCCCGCCTCGGCTTCGTGCCCTGTCTCGGCGAGGTGCTCCAGCGCTTCGTTGAAGCGCCGGGCGGCCTCATCGTACAGCCCCTCCTGAAACAGACGCAGGCCTTCCTTCTGCAGTTCTTCGGCTTTCGTCACGCTCATGTCAACCTCTGGCTCAGTAGGTGATCTCCAGCAGCCCCTCGGCGATCTGCCGCAGCGCCCCGGCGGGCATGGCGGCCAGTTTCATCGCCAGCTCCAGGTAGCTCTTGTTGATGGGACGGAGGACAAAGTCACGCATCTCCTCGGATAATTGCATAAACTGTTCAAATTGTTTTTGGGCTTGATGCCATTGACCGATCTCGCTTTCGGTATCCAGAAATTCCCGCATGGAAACCCCCAGCTCCCGCGCTAACACCTCCAGTTCGGCCAGACCGATGGGGCGTTTGCCGTACTCGTAAGCGGAGATAGTGGAAGAGGAGTGTCCCAGGATCTTGGCCACATCCTCTTGGGTATACCCTGCTTTTAGACGTGCTTGACGTAACCGCACCCCGATGATGCGATTACGCAGGTTGCAATAGGCTGTCGGGTCGGGAAGACGCACTTCGAAGTTGTCATCCCGGCTCTCTTCGTCTCGTAGCACCTCCAGGGGAGCGCCCAGATAGCGTCCCAACAGCTCCAACTCCGGCAGTGAAATGGCTTCCACGCCTTCTTCGTAGGCGGCGTACCTCTCCTTGGATATCCCCAGAGCGTTTGCACACTCCTGGAGAGAAGCGCGGGCACGCTCGCGTGCATTGTGAATCAAGATCCCTAAAATACGATTGCGTAGCTGTACGACTTGTTGGTCAGGCATCGCCTTCCTCCGCGCTGGGCCATCTGGGCAATCCGGGACGTCGCCGGCTGGTTTCACAGCGCCGACGCAGTTGCAGCGCCGGGGCCCTCAAACCACTTCTGGATCTTTTTGAACTTGCTTCATTATAGCATACTCCTTTGGTGGGGCAATAAGTTCTCTCTTCCTGCGCTTGAAAACTCTCGATTGTCAGGTATCCTTCACGGCACGTACTGTGTAGCACGCCAGGAGAGAGGTGAGCATGCAATGGGTTCGTGAGACCACGCCCGATCCCGAACGACGACGTCGGTATCGGCAGGCTATGGGGATAACGCTGGTGGGAAACTTGGTGCTGATGCTCGGTAAGGGGGTGGGTGCTTATCTCTCTCAGAGTGCGGCGGTCTACGCCGACGCGGCGAACTCCGCTGCCGATATGCTCTACTCACTGCTCATGGTGCTGGGACTGTGGATGGTACAGCAGCCGCCCGATCACTCTCATCCTCAGGGGCACAGTCGCTTCGAGCCGTTGGTGGGGTTGATCGTGGCGCTGGCGATGGGAGTCGCGGGCTACGAAGCGGCGCGGATTTCCGTGGAACGCTTTCTCGCCGGCGGTCAATCCGTGCAGCCCGGCCTCCCGACGCTGATCTTGCTTTTTGGGGCGTTGGTCAAGGTGGGTATGTACGTTGCAATCCGTCGCCTGGCGCAGGATCTCGTCAGTCCTTCGCTGGAGGCGGCGGCCCGTGACAATCTCAGCGACATTTTGACCTCGGCGGCGGCCCTCGTGGGCGCTTGGGGTTCGACGTTTTGGCATCCTCTGTTGGATCCCCTCGCCGGACTGGGTGTCGCGCTGTGGATCTTTCGCGCAGTCTATGAGGTGGGAAAGGAGAACCTCGACTATCTCACCGGCGCCGGTGCCGATCCCGAGGCGCGCGAGCGGTTGGCGACGGAAGCGGCGCAGGTGCCCGGCGTGTTGAACGTCCATCAGGTCATCACCGAGTACATTGGCCCGCGCCTGGTGGTGGATCTCCACATCAATGTGGACGGTGAGATCACGCTCCACGAGGCTCACCGTATCGCCGACCAGGTGCAGGCGCGGTTGGAAGATCTGGCCGACGTAGATCGGGTTTACGTCCACGTGGAGCCCGAGGAGAAAGAGGGGGCGCCGCTCAGCGTATAGCGGCCCAGGCTGCTTCGACCTGGGTGCGGGTCTTCTCCAGTGGGCCGTGGGTGTCGATGATCACGTCGGCGCGGCTGAGTTTTTCGGCCTGAGGAGGTTGCGCGTCCACGCGCGCCATTGCCGCCGCGCGATCGAGCCCTCGATAGGTCATCAAACGGCGGATCTGCTCATCTCGCGGGCAGGTGGTGACCCAGATGGCGTCGTAGTGTTCTGCCATGCCGCTTTCCAGCAGCTTGATGGCCTCTACGACGACCACGGGGGCGTCGCTCTTCGCGATGCGCCGATTCACCTCGACGATGGTGGGCGGATGGACGAGCGCTTCCAGGCGGGCCAGCGCCTGGGGATTGGCGAAGACGCGGGTGCCCAGCGCGCGACGGTCGATCTCGCCGTTCGGTTTCAGGATCTCCGGGCCGAAGGCGGCGACGACGGCGGGGTAGGCCGGACCGTCGGGTGCCATGACGGCATGGGCCACCCGGTCGGCGTCGATGTGCGCCGCGCCCAGCTCGACCAACATCTCGGCCACCGTCGATTTGCCTGTGGCGATGTTGCCGGTGAGGCCGATGCGATAGGTGGATCTCTCCATGGGTCAAGTGTAGCACAGGCTCATGGAGGGACAATTTCAGGGGTGTCAAGCGGTTATTTCAGCAGAGTCCCCATTGACTCCAGGAGGTGGCGGATGCAGAGGGTGGATTTGCCCGGCGAGACGTTGTTGTCGCGACAGGCGGACTGGTTGCGCCCGGCCCGTGCCGGACTGCTGCGCCGTGCAGCGGTGGCGCGTCGGCGATATCTGCTGGATCTGGGCGCCGGGCGTGGCGCGGTGACCGGGGAGCTGGTACGACGCGGCGGTGGCCTCGTCACGGCGCTGGATCGTCAGGTCGCCGCCCTACAGTCGAGCCGCGCTTTTGCCGGCGCGGGTCGCGTTGGGGGAGACGCCCGACGGTTGCCCTTCGCCGACGCGACCTTCGATCTGGTCTTCTCGCAGCTGACGTTGCTTTGGATTGCCCCCTTGGCCCGTGGTCTGGACGAGATTCATCGGGTGTTGGCACCGGGAGGCGTTCTGGTTGCCCTGGAGCCGGATTACGGTGGGATGATGGAATATCCGCCGGAAATTGCGACGCGAGAGCTCTGGTGGGCCGCTCTGCGTCGCGCAGGTGCCGATCCCTGCGTGGGCCGCAAATTACCCGGCCTGTTGGCCGCGCATGGTTTCAAGGTGCACGTGGCGCTCTTCGACCGTCTCCTGCCGCCGGATCCGGCCCGTTTGGACCTGCTGAGCGGTTTGCCGTTGACATCGGAGGAAGTGCGGAGGTTGCAGCGCATCGTGGAGGCCGATCGGAGGTTGCGCGCGGCCGCCGACCATGCCTGGGCCGTGGTGGCGCACCTGCCTTTTGTGCTTCTCACGGCCGAGAAGCGCGAGCTGTGAAAGCCTGAGGTCTCATTCGCTCTTTGCTCTAATTGACGTATAATTGATCTTTGGGACATGACTCTTTTCTCCCAAAGCATCGTCATCGGAGGCGGATTTTTCAGTGAAACAAGAAGACACAGTCGTGAGGGAAAACAACGCGGGCCGGATCCGCGCCGTGGATATCGATCAGGAGATGCGCAGCGCGTATCTCGACTACGCCATGAGTGTGATCGTCGCCCGCGCGCTCCCCGACGCTCGGGACGGTCTGAAGCCCGTGCAGCGGCGTATCCTCTACGCCATGTATGACATGGGCATCCGCCCCAACTCCCCCTACAAGAAATCGGCGCGCATCGTGGGCGAGGTACTGGGTAAGTACCATCCTCACGGTGACTCTGCGGTCTACGAGGCCATGGCGCGGCTGGCGCAAGACTTTTCGGTGCGTTATATGCTGGTTGATGGACAGGGTAACTTCGGCTCCATCGACGGGGATTCGCCCGCCGCTATGCGTTACACCGAGGCGCGCTTGGCTAAGATCGCCATGGAGATGTTGGCCGATATTAACAAAGATACCGTGGACTGGGTCGATAACTTCGACGGCACGCTGCAGGAGCCGGCCGTCCTCCCCTCCCTCGTGCCCAACTTGCTGGTCAACGGCTCATCGGGGATCGCTGTGGGTATGTCCACCAACATCCCCCCGCACAATCTCCGCGAGGTCGTCGACGCCCTGATCTACCTCTTGGATAACTGGGAGCGGCGGGAGGACGTCGGTGTTGAGGAGTTGATGCAGTTTATCCAGGGGCCGGATTTCCCCACCGGCGGCGTGATCATGGGCCGGGAGGTCATCGTTCAGGCCTACGGCACGGGACGTGGCAAGGTCACCGTGCGGGCGGTGGCCCACATTGAGGAGATGGGCGGTGGGCGCTACCGCATTGTGGTGACCGAGATCCCTTACATGGTCAACAAGACGACGTTGATCGAGCGTATCGCCGCATTGGTGCGGAATGGGCGCCTGGACGAGATCGGCGACTTGCGTGACGAATCCGACAAACGTGGCTTGAGTGTTGTCATCGAGCTGAAGCGTGGGGCGCAGCCACAGAAAGCCTTGAACCGACTTTTCAAGTACACGCCGCTGCAGACAACCTTCGGGGTGCGCTTGTTAGCCCTGGTGGACGGTGAGCCGCGTCTTCTCTCCCTCAAGCGTTTGCTCTTCGTCTTCCTGCAACATCGCAACGAAGTCATTGTGCGGCGGACGAAGTACGATCTGCGCAAGGCTCAACATCGCGCTCATATCCTGGAAGGGTTGCTTATCGCTCTGGATCACCTGGACGCGGTGATCCGCACCATCCGTCAGTCACCCGACGTGGACACGGCCCGCACTCGCCTGATGGAGCGTTTTGACCTGACGGAGATTCAGGCGCAGGCCATCCTTGATATGCCTCTGCGCCGCCTCACCGGCCTGGAGCGCCAGAATCTATTGGAAGAGTATGAGGCACTGCAGGCGACCATTGAGGATCTGGAGGACCTGCTGGCCTCGCCGACGCGACAGCGTACGGTGATCCGGGAGGAGCTGTTGGCGTTGGAAGAGGAGTACGGAGATCCGCGTCGTACGCAGATCAACCCGCACGCCGACGCGAGTTTCGACGAAGAGGACTTCATTGACGAAGAAGAGGTGTTGATCCCCATCACGCAGCACGGATACATCAAGCGGGTGCCGGCCAGCGCTTACCGCAGTCAGCGGCGCGGAGGGCGCGGTGTCATCGGCATGGATACCAAAGAAGAGGACGAGATCGTGCACTTGATTTCGGCCGGCTCGCTGGACACCCTGCTTTTCTTCACCGACAAGGGCAAAGTCTACCAGGAGCGTGTTTACCAGATCCCCGAGGCATCTCGCACCGCCCGGGGCTCGCTGCTGATGAGCGTTCTGGCGCTGGAACCCGAGGAGCAGGTGACGGCGGTGCTCGCCGTCGACGACTTCGACGGCGATGGACGCTACTTCACCATGATCACCCGCCAGGGTTACGTGAAGCGGGTGGAGGTCCAGGAGTTCCGTTCCGTGCGCCCCAGCGGTCTCATCGCCATTCGTCTGGAGCCGGACGATGAGTTGGGCTGGGTGCGGATGACGGAGGGAAGGCAAGATCTGATCCTGGTGACGGAGCAAGGGAAGGGCATCCGCTTCAACGAGGAGGACGTGCGGCCTATGGGACGCACCGCGCGGGGGGTTATTGCTATCCGTCTGGAAGAAGGGGACCGGGTCAGCGGTGCCGACGTAGTCGAGCCGGACGCCGACCTTTTCGTGACCTCGCGGCAGGGCTACGGCCGTCGCACGGCTCTGGAGGAGTTCCGCACCCAGGGACGCGGCGGCAAGGGCATCTGGGCCTACAAGGTCAGCAAGACCACCGGGCCGGTGGTGGACGCGCGCGTGGTTCGTGAAAACGACGAGATTTCGCTGATCTCTGAAGGGGGTATTGTTATCCGCACTCCGGTCGCCAACATCCCCCAGATGGGACGTTACACGCGGGGGGTGCAGATGATCGACTTGAAAGAGGGAGATCGGGTGGCCTCGGTGGCGCGACTGGAAGAAGAAGGGGAAGCGGAGAACGACGAGGCGTGATTGTAGCCGGTGTGCTAGGGAGTTGAGGATGTCCAGGAAAGAGGCGCTGCTGAAAGGGCCGAGTCAGCTGGTGGCGTTGCTGCCGGAGTCCCATGCAGAGCTGTTGGCCGAGACCATGGTCGCCTTCGCCAACGCTGACGGGGGAACGATTTACGTGGGCGTGGACGCCAACGGGCGGCCCACCGGTGAGGTCTACCCCGAGGAGTTCGACACCCTTGTCCATCAGGCGGAGCGGCGTTGTCGCCCCCCCATTCCCGTTGAGTGGCAGCAGACGGAGGCGCGGGGTGCCTTCGTCTTCGTGGGGCACATTCGCCGCAGCCCGGAGCTGCATGCCCTGGACGATGGGCGGGTGTTGGTGCGCACCGGCGCCGAGAACCGTCCTCTGAGTGGGGATCAAGTGCGCCAGCTGGCCACGACGCGCTCGGCCGGGGATTACGAAGCGGAAGTGGTGCCCGGGGCGACGCGCGACGACTTCGACGCGGAGCTGTTGGCGGAGTTCCTGGAGAAGTGGGAGGAGCGCCAGGGCCGTCCCTTGACCCGGCCTCTCGATGAGCTGCTCATGGAGCAGGGCTGGCTGACGAGAGAGGCGCAGCCGACGGTGGCCGGCATTCTGCTCTTTGGAAAGAACCCTCAGATTTTCGTGCCCCGCAGTGATTTGATCTTCGTCCGCTTCGAGGGCACGGAGATGCGCGGCGAGGGAGGCAAACCTGGTTACGGTCGGCGTGTCGAGGTGCGCGGCGCTCTGCCCCGCATCATCCAGCGGACGTGGGAGGTGCTGCAGGAGGAGATCCAGGTCGGCGCAGTGGTCCGCGACTTGCAGCGGGAGGAGAAGTGGCTTTATCCACCTGCCGCCATCCGCGAGGCTCTGGTCAACGCTGTCGCGCACCGCGATTACCGCCTGCGCGGGCGTTCCATTGAGGTGCGGATGTTTACCGACCGCTTGGAGGTTTCCAGCCCCGGTGGTCTGCCTGGTTTCATCACCGTCGATAACATCGTCGACGAGCACTTCTCCCGCAATCCACGCATCGTCAATGGCCTGTTTCAGTGGCGTTATATTGAGGAATTGGGGCTCGGCGTGGATGTGATGATCGAGGAGATGGTCAACGCGGGCCATGACCCGCCCGGTTTCCATGAGACGCCTTTTTCCTTCACCGTGACCTTCAAGTCCGCTATCACCCATCGACCGCGCCTGGGTCGGCGGCTTTCCATGAACGAGCGCCAGGCCAAGGCGTTGGATTACGTGCAGAAGCACGGGCGCATCACCAACGGCGAATATCAGGAGCTCTGCCCCGACGTCAGCTCGGAGACGTTGCGGCTGGATCTCGTCGATCTGGTGGAGAAAGGGGTGCTGCTCAAGGTGGGCGCCAAGCGTGGGACGTACTATATTCTGAAGTGACGAGGGTCTTACGCCAGCAGCACCGGCCCCTGAGTATGGGTTTCTCTCGGGGGCTTTTTGTCAGGAGGGGCGATGACGTATCATCTGCGGCGTTCGGAGAAGGCCATCAGCGACCGTGCCACGCTGAGGGAGATCCTTCGGGGGCAGAAGTATCTCACGCTGGCGCTCTGCCGCGATCATGAACCCTATCTGGTGACCATGAACTACGGCTTCGACGTCGACGCAAACTGTTTTTACCTGCACTGCGCCGGCAAGGGCAAGAAGGTCGATATCTGGCGGGTGCAGCCGCAGGTCTGGGGCCAGGTGGTGGAGGATCACGGGTACGTGGTGGGGGCCTGTGACCACGCTTATCGCACAGTGCAATTCCGGGGGTATGTCTCCTTTGTGGAGGACCCGGATGAGAAGCGACGGGCCCTCGCCCTGATGATCGAGCAGCTGGAACCTCACCCCGCACCGGTCAAGGCCCGTTTGCTGGAACCCCGACGCGTTGCCGGTGTGACGGTGGTGCGGGTTGACGTCGAGACTTTTAGCGGGAAAGAGAGCGGGATCGAGATCGAGACCTGAGAGGAGATGTCGATGGATCTGCAGAGCAAATTTCTGGGCGCGATGCTCGGCTGTGGCGTGGGCGACGCTATCGGCGAGATGGCTTTCTCTCATCGTGATCCCACCAGGTTGCGAGACGTCGTTGGGCGGCGGGAGAGGCTTACCTACACCGACGACACTGCCATGATGATGGGGCTGGCGGAGTCCCTGGTGGCTCGAGGCAAGGTCGATCCGCAGCACCTGGGTGAGACCTTTCGCGCTAACTACGAGCGGGAGCCCTGGCGGGGTTACGGTATGGGACCGCCCTCGATCTTCCAGCGTGTGGCCCGCGAGGGGGTCTCGTACACCGAGGCCGCGAGCGAGCTCTTTGACGGGGAGGGATCCTACGGCAACGGCGCCGCCATGCGCGTCACGCCCGTGGGGCTCTTCTTCTGTGACGCCGACGACCTCTACGCGCAGGTGCGCCGTTCCGCCAGTGTCACCCACACCCATCCGCTGGCCGTGGATGGGGCTGCGCTCATCGCCTGGGCCGTGGCCCACGTCGTCAAGATCTCGCCTGAGACGCCCTTTGACCGCGCGGCTTTTGTGGAGGGACTGACCTCTTTCGCCCGGACCGAGGTGTTTCGCTCGCAGCTGGGGGAGATGAAGCTGGCGTTGGATCAGTCGCTGCCCACCCTGGTTGTGGGAGCGCGGCTGGGCTCCGGGGTGGCGGCGCATCGTTCTGTCTCCTTCGCGCTCTACGCCTTCGCGCGTCACCCGACCGACTTCGCGGAATGCCTTTTCTGCGCCGCGCTTCACAGCGGCGACCGGGACACCGTCGCGGCGATGGCCGGCGCCATCTCCGGCGCTTACCTGGGCGTTGAGGCCATCCCGGCAGCGTGGCGGCAGAAGTTGGAGCACGCGGACAAAATCGAGGCGCTGGCTCTGGCGCTGTATGAGTCGAGTTGATACTCAAAAAGTTGCTGAGAGTGTGAGCGTCTATGAAAGCGAGTCCGAGGGGGTGGTTGAGGCGTCAGGCGATGTCGGCCTGGCGCCTGGGCCTCTTCCTGCTTTCCGCTGCCACGTTGCTCTTCGAGATTGACCTGACGCGGCTGTTCTCCGTGGCGCAGTTCTACCACTTCGCTTTCATGATCATCAGCCTTGCCATGCTGGGCTTCGCGACCAGCGGCACCGTGTTGACACGCTTCCCTCGGCTGGGACGACGCCGCCCGCGCCTGACCCTGACCTCGTTGGCCATGGGCTTCGGTCTGATTTCCGTGGGGGCCGCTGTGCTGACCAACGTCGTGCCCTTTGACTCCTTCAGCATTGCCTGGGATCGCACGCAGGTGGGGGTGTTGGCGTTGCACTACGTGGCTCTGGCGTTGCCCTTCTTCTGCAGCGGCGCGACGTTGGCGTTGCTCTTCGACCTGGGGCCCGAGTCCGCCTCGCGCCTCTATGCCACGAACCTCACCGGCTCGGCGCTGGGTTGCCTGCTGGCCCTCGTCGCGCCCGCCTGGGTGGGTGGAGAGGGGCCCGTAGTTGTAGCCGCGTTGCTGGCGGGCGTGGCCGCGCTGGCGTTTGCGGCTGCGCCGGGATTCCGGCGGGATAAGCACAGAGACGGCGACTCCCCGGAGCGAGCGGCATGGGGGAGGCTTACGCCGGTCGCGGTGATGTTGATCGTGGGTTGCGTCGTGCTCCTCCTCGTCCGACCCACGTGGCTGCAGCTGCACCTTTCACCCTACAAGGGGCTGAACTACGCACTGCAGTATCCCGATGCCAGGGTGATCTTCCGCGCGTGGAACAGCTTCTCCCGGGTCGACCTGGTGGAGAGCGCGGGAATTCGCTCGCTGCCCGGGTTGAGCTACCGGTATCAGGGCGCGCCGCCGCCCCAACACGGACTCTTTATCGACGGCGACGATCCCACCCCCGTGCTCCGGCTGCCCCTGGAGGCCCTTGACAGGCCGGACGAGCGATTGGCCTTCACCGGTTATCTGCCGGAGGCGATCGCGTACCGGCTGCGACCTGAGGGTGCGGCACTGGTGCTGAGACCACGCGGGGGGCTGGCGCTCTGGACGGCGTTAGCGCAGGGCGCGAGGCGGGTCACCGCCGTGGAGTCGAACCCCCTCGTCGTCGAGGCTGCGGGGGCGATTTACGCCCATCCTGCCGTGACGACCAGGGTAGAGGAACCGCGCAGCTTTGTGCGCCGCAGCGACCGACGGTACGACGTGCTGGTGTTGCCACTGACCACGTCGTACCGTCCCGTGCGCTCCGGCGCGTACAGCCTCGCTGAGGACTACCTCTACACCGTGGAAGCCTTTCGCGACTACCTGGCGGTGTTGAAGCCCGATGGGCTGCTGGTGGTCACCCGCTGGCTGCAGCTGCCGCCCAGTGAGACCCTGCGCGCCTTTGCCCTGGCGGTGGAGGCCGTTGAGGCGGTGGGGGGCGACCCGGCCCGCCAGATCGTCGCCTTTCGCGGTTACACTACGCTGACGCTGCTGGTACGCGCCACCCCCTTACCTCCGGAGGATGTGGATGCCGTCCGCACCTTTGCCGACTCGCGGGCCTTCGATCTCGTTCTCGCGCCGGGGATCCGACCTGAGGCGCTCAACCGCCACAATCGACTGGCGGAACCAGTCTATCACCAGACCTTCACGGCGCTGCTGGAGGCGGAGGACCGGGCGGCGTGGTACACGGACTACGATTTCGATGTCGCGCCACCTACCGACGATCATCCCTTCTTCGGGCACTTCTTCAAGTGGTCCCAGGCGGGTCAGGTCGTGGCGGAGCTGGGGAAGACCTGGCAGCCTTTCGGCGGCGCGGGCTATTTCGTGCTGCTGGTGCTGTTGGCGCTGGCTGTGGTCGCCGCTGTCGCCGTCATCTTGCTGCCCGTGGTGGTCAGCCGAGGTGGGGCGCTGCGACAACACCTCGATGCACGAGAGTTGTTGCCGGTGGTGGCCTATTTCGGCCTGTTGGGGCTGGGGTTTATGCTGGTGGAGGTGCCGTTGCTGCAGCGCTTCATTCTCTTCCTGGGACACCCTTCCTACGCGCTGACGGCGGTGCTTTTCGCTATCCTCTTTTTCTCCGGCGTGGGCAGTGCGTTCTCCGGGTGTGTACCGCTGCGCTGGGCGTTGGCGGTCCTCGTCGGCCTGGCGCCGGTCTACCCGACCGCGCTGCGGTTGCTCTTCTCGTGGGCCCTGGGGTGGTCGCTGGGAGTGCGGCTGACGGTCGCGGTGTTGGCACTGGCGCCGTTGGGTTTCTTTATGGGGATGCCTTTCCCGCTGGGTCTGGCGCGGCTGCGCGGCCGGTCGCCCTTCTACGTGCCCTGGGCCTGGGGGGTCAACGGAGCGGCGTCGGTCATCGCGTCCGTGCTGGCCTCGCTGCTGGCCCTCTCCTTCGGGTTCCGTGCTGTGCTCGTCGTCGGCGCGGCCTGCTACGCGGGTGCGCTAGTGCCCCTCGCCGGTGAGAGGCACGAAGGCCACACCGCCTAAGTTCTCCGCCGTCAGCTCGTCCTTCTCCTTGGTGAAGCGCCAGAGCGTCTGGTAGCCGCCCGGCGGGCCGATGGGGATGACCAGCCGCCCGTCAGCAGCCAGCTGGTCGGCCAAGGGCTGGGGCAGATGGTCAGGCGCGGCGGTGACGATGATGGCGTCGAAGGGCGCGTGCTCGGGCCAACCGTAGTAGCCGTCGCCCTGCTTGAGGTGAATCTCCTCGTAGCCCAGCGCTTTGAGGCGCGCTTTGGCCTGCTCTGCCAGCTCGGGCACAATTTCGATGGAGTAGATCTCCAGATCCAGGTCGAGCTCCGCCAGTACCGCCGCCTGGTAACCGGACCCCGTGCCGATCTCCAGCACCTTCTCGCCGCGCTGCAACTCCAGCAGTTCGGTCATCCGGGCGACGATGAAGGGCTGTGAGATGGTCTGTCCGTAGCCGATGGGCAGCGGGTGGTCGGCGTAGGCCTGATCGACGAGATCGTCGGGCACGAAGTGGTGGCGGGGTGTCGCCAGCATCGCCTCGATGACGTGTGTCTCCGTGACGCCTCGGGAGATGATGGTGTTTTCTACCATGGCGTGGCGCTGTTTGGCGTAGGGCGCATCGGGTGCAGGCGTGGGTAGCGCATAGGGCGTCGCGGTGGCATCGAGGGGCGTTTCCGCGGGAGGGGGGGGTGTGGAGGGTGTGCAGCCGGTCAGCGCGATGAGAAATATCAGGGTGAGAAGCGATCTTGGTCTCTGCATATCGGCTCCTCTCTCTTGGATGTATCCATCTCATATTGTAACAGAGGTCATGGGTAAGCCAACCGGGTGCCGGTCTGTGGTTGTCTTGTGCCTGAATGCGCTAATCTGGAGTCGAGAGTCTCTGGGAACGATGGGTACTTTCTTGCGTGGTCTCGAAGCATGGCAGCCGGACAGGCGCAGGGCGCGATGAATAACTGGGAACGATAGGTACTTTCTTGCGTGGTCTCGAAGGGAGGGATGGGATTGCACAATGAAGCGCAGCTGCAGATGACCACGACTGGACAAATCTTCAGGATCGGGTATACTTTTGTTTTGGAGTGTAGAACAGGCATCAAAAGACAGCAGGTTTGATGGAGGCTAGTGTGGCAAATACGAAATCGGCGAAGAAGGCGATTCGCAGTTCTCATCGCAAATGGTTGCGCAATCGTTACGTCAAGGGTAAGATGCGCAGCGCGGTCAAGGCGGTCCGGGACGCTATCGAAGCGGGGGACGCCGAGATGGCGCAGGCGCTGATGCCCAAGGCGGCTAAAGAGTTGGACAAGGCCGCGCGCAAGCAGATCATTCACAAGAACAAAGCGGCGCGGCTGAAGTCCAGGCTGATGAGCCAGATCAACCAGCTTTAATCACGGGCTGACGTCATTTCATCGGTCTGTATTCAGGCCCGAGGAGTCTCTCCTCGGGTCTTTGGCTTATCCACCGAAAGTGGGGACAAAAGTCATTCACGGGGCTCTTTTTTGCCCAACTGCGTGGCGCGAACGTAGGCGGCCCAGATAGCGCGTGAGAGGACGGTGCGGAAGCCCCCTTTTTCTAGCTGGTAGAGGGCTTCGGCCGTCGTGCCACCCGGCGAGGTGACCTGATTGCGCAGGGCGGCTTTGTGCAGGCCAGCCTGTTTGGCGTAGAGCGCGGAACCGATAACGGTCTGGTTCACCAGCTGCTCGGCAACGCGCCGTGAGAAGCCCAAATGCACGCCGGCGTCGATCATGGCCTCCATAAAAAGAAAGACATACGCCGGGCCGGTCCCCGAAAGCGCCGTAGCCATGTCGAGTTCTTTCTCCTCGGTCGTGTAGAGGCTCTCCCCCAGGGCGCTGAGCAGGGCTTCAGCGTACTGACGTTGCTCCTCGGTGACCGCCTCCGTCGCCGTCCACATGGTGATCCCCTCCCCGATCTGGGCGGGTGTGTTGGGCATGGCGCGCACGATGGCCTCGGTGTCCAGCCCTTGCCGCAGCCTCTCAATGGTGACGCCGGCAGCAATGGAGAAGACGAGCACATCGTCATGGAGGTGACCGCGCAGCTCTTCCATCACCTGGGGCATGACCTGGGGCTTCACGGAGAGGAAGACAAGCGTGGCTTCCTCGGCTGCCGTAACGTTGTCCGTGGTGGTGCGGATGCCGTAGCGCGCCTTCAGCTCGGCGCCGCGTTCAGGGCGGGGATTGGTAGCGATAATCTTCCGGGCCTCAATGACCTTCTCGCGCAGCAGGCCCCGCACCAGGGCTTCGCCCATGGTGCCGCAGCCGATGATGGCGATTGTGGATAGCATTTTTTCTCCTCCTTCTCTTAACACGAGCTCTAAACGAGCTCTGGCGTGAGCCGTCCTGCCTTACTTTAGAGCCCGGCTCAGCTCGAACATGGCGGTGAGGAACGCTGTGCGCTCCGCGGTCGTCATGGGACGGGGACGACCGTACTCTTCCAACAGTGCCGTTTTCATCTCGATGTTCAGGAGTTCTCCGTTGTAGAACGTGTAACGCAGGACAAATTCCTTCCGTACGGCCTCATCCCACATTTGATCGAAAAAGAAATTCCCCGGCCCGTAATGAACAAAAGCTTCGCCGTGGAACTCCATGGGCTTCACCCAGTGCGCCTGGCTGCCGTGCACAATGACCGCGCCGGCCTCGGCGTAGGTGCGCAGTGTGCGCAGATGTTCCGCAGGTGGCATGAACTGGTCTACTTCGAGCTGCTGCAGGGTGACGATGGGGGCGTATCCTTCCTCGCGCAGCTGCTGGATTTGGGCCTTCATGCGGTCAACGTCGCAGCGTGCAGCGCCGCCGGATTCCGCGTCCGCGAAAGGCCCGACGACGTTGCAGCCCAGGAAGGCGATCTTGTTGGGGCCGTGCTCGATCCGCAACGGCTGCTCGCCTTCGGTCTGGTTGGCGCCTCCACCGTACCACTGCCAGCCTCGCTCGCGGTACATCTCCAGAGTGTGATCGACCCACTGGGCGCCTTTGTCCTCCAGGTGGTTGCCGGTCAGCTCGACGATGTTGGTGCCGATTTCCTCCAGTAGCGCGATGTAGCGGTCGTGGGAGCAGAATGACATGGTCCCGCTGGGCGCTACCGAACAATCCGGCTTGAAGGAAACCTCGTTGCTGACGTGGACGAAATCGGCGTCTGCGAACCAGGGCTTGACGTCCTGGGCGGGATAGGTGACCGAGGTGCGTTCGATGAGGCGGGCTGTCCCTCGGGTGATGGCCGTGACGCCGGTCATGGCCACGATGGTCATGGCGTTTGGATCGCGATTGAGGAGAGCGTTGGGCGCGAGGGTGAGCAGCTTTAGCGCGTCCGGACGGGAGGCGCTGTGCAGGTAGAGGGGCACGTTGAGAGCGTAGGTAGCGGGATCGTACCGGGCTTTGGAGGTGGGAAGTTGTCCATCGAGATAGAGGGCTTTCCAGCGCGGCGTCAGGTGGTCGAAGGGCAGGATCGCCCAGGCGCCGGCCTGCTCCGCCGTGGCGAGCAGCGCCTCCTCGGCCACCGTCTGGACGTGTGTGTCGCCCGGCGGCCCGAATCGCGTGACCAGCGTCCGCAGCGTATCGGTGGTCACCAGAAGAGGATGCCCGACGAAGGCGCCGGCGGGCTGACCGCGCCAGGTCTGGGCGAGGTGGGTGCTGCTGACGGCGTCCTGGACGGTGAAGAAGGGCGCGGCGACGACGTAGGTCCAGGTGCCGACGGGCCCGTCGTCGGATGAGGTGGTCCTCAGTTGAACGAGCGCCTCGGCTTGTTCCGACCACGTGAAGTGTTCCGAGGCGGAGGCGATGTGGGTTTGGAACTGCGCACAGGCTTCTGAAGGCACGTCCGGCGCACACCCGACCGTCACGGGGAAGGCGGGCGTGGGCGAGGGCGTCAGGGTCAGGGTCGGCGTGGGTGTTGGGGGCTTGGGCGTGCGTGTGGGTGTCGGCGTCGGACCCACCGTCGGTGTGGCACAGGCGATGAGGGTCAACACCAGCGTCGCCAGCACAGTACAGAGATAGAATCGGCGTTTAGCGTTCAATGGACACCTCCTGAAAGGATATTCTGGTCGGAGGCGGGGATTTGTCAAGGAGACGCGGAGGTGGTCAGTTTCGACCTTCCATGAGCTTGTCGCCGATGTGTGACGTTCCCCGATTTTGCTTTTGGGTTTCAGACCGCTTATGCTATAATCCGGGAGACGGCCCTTCTTGACATAGCTCTGTTGTTTTCGCGCCGGGGTTGTACCTTCCCGGCGCTTCGACACCTGTAGTTGGGGGCCTTGGATGGTGAGTGCGGGGGTCTACTTTGAAAACAGCGTGAGCGCAGGTGACGTGGATACTCAGATCGAGCAGTTTTTGAAATACATCGAATACGAACGCGGTTACGCCGCCAACACCCTCTCAGCCTATGAGGGAGATCTCAAGCAGTTCCAGACCTTTGTGGATCAGGAGGGGGTGGAGAGATGGGGTGAGCTAACACCGGAGCTGCTGGAGGATTTTGTGGCCTGGCTCCACGAGCGCTACAGCGCTTCCAGCGTCGCCCGCAAGGTTGCTGCCACCCGGTCCTTCCTGAACTTCCTGTACGCTGAGAGCGTGTTGGAGACCAATCTGAAGCGCCGGTTGCAGCAACCCAAGGTGGGACGTCGTCTGCCCAAAGCTTTGACCCACGATGAGGTCGAGGCTTTGTTGGCGGCGACGCAACAGGGTGAAACGCCGTTGGACCTGCGTGACCAGGCGCTGTTGGAAATTCTCTACGCCACCGGGTTGCGGGCGACCGAAGCTGTCGCTTTAAAGGTGAGCGACATTGACTTTGAGCAAGGGACAGTGCGTTGCAAAGGGAAGGGTAACAAGGAGCGGGTGATTCCTTTACATCGGCGGGCCCTGGAGGTCGTGAGACGTTACATTGAAGAGGGACGCTCCTTTCTGCTGCGCCGGGCCGGGGAGCCTATCTTGTTTTTGAACCACCTCGGCGAGCCTTTGACCCGCCAGGGGCTCT
Organism: Anaerolineae bacterium; assembly: GCA_049975525.1. Lineage (GTDB taxonomy): Bacteria > Chloroflexota > Anaerolineae > B4-G1 > SLSP01 > G713. The sequence goes on along the minus strand of JBNGCW010000008.1, from coordinate 98,257 downwards.
GGTTTATCGTGCAGCAGTACGCTAAAGCCGTGGGGCTTGAAGACAAGGTCACGCCGCACACCCTGCGCCACACCTTCGCCACCCATCTGCTGGAGGGCGGCGCCGACCTGCGCGATCTGCAGCAGTTTTTGGGGCACGCAAGCATTTCGACGACCCAAATCTATACCAAAGTATCCAGCCGCCGCAAGCGCGAGGTCTACGATCGGGCTCATCCCCGCGCCTTTGAGGGAGGATCGGAGACGGAGAGCTGATCCAGACTACGTCGGCGTTGTACTGGAATGAAAACCAGCTCGTCGTCCCGGTAACCGTCTGGGTTTGTAAGTAGAGAGGTGCAACATCCTTACGAATCCGAAAAACCGCGCCACGAAGTTCTCCAGGTATGGCCGAGCGTGCTTTGGCCTGGCAACTGCGGTGAAGGTGCATTGGACTTCAAAGAACTAGGCAGATACTCGTCCTGAAAGCAGCCCACTTCTCTCATCCCTGGTTGCTCTGACAAGGGGACGGCCAAGGGAAAACGTTAAGGAGATAGAAGATGAAATACTTTACCCTGGAAGATTTTGAAAGCGCAGCCGACCGCATCCGCGAGCACACGGACCTCAGCCCGCGCGTGGGGATGATCCTGGGATCGGGGCTTAACGCTCTGGCGGAGTCGGTCGAAGACGCCACCTTTATCCCTTATCAGGAGCTGCCCCATTACCCCGTTTCGACCGTTGAAGGACACGTAGGTCGGTTGGTGTTGGGCTATCTGGAGGAACAGCCGGTCATGGTGATGCAGGGGCGGGCGCATTTTTACGAAGGCTATCCGATCACCCAGGTGGGGTTTCCCATCCGGGTGATGCAGGTACTGGGCGTGGAAACCCTCATTGTGACCAACGCGGCTGGCGGCCTGAACCTGAGTTACAGCCCGGGTGACGTGATGATCATCCGCGACCATATCAATCTGTTGGGCATGGCGGGACAGAATCCACTGCGGGGACCTAACCTGGACGCCTTCGGCCCGCGCTTCCCCGGCATGAACGCGGCCTACGATCCGGCCTTGCGGGCGGTGGCTCATGAGATCGCCCTGGAGGAGGGGATCCCCCATCATCAGGGCGTCTATATCTGCCTGGCAGGGCCCAGTTTCGAGACGCCGGCCGACGTGCGCTTCCTGCGCGCTATCGGTGCCGACGCCGTCGGCATGTCCACCGTCCCGGAGGTTACGGTGGCCCGTCACGGCGGAACGCGGGTGCTGGGTCTTTCCGGTATCACCAATACCTTAGTCGGCGAAGAGGGAGCCCCACCACCCGATCACGAAGAGGTGCTGCAGGCCGGTAAAGAACTGGTGCCACGCCTGGAGACCATCATCCGGGGCATCTTGCGCACAGAGCTCATCTGAGGTCTGCTCCTTTCGATTTCCATGAACGTTCTGTTGCAATGGCTGGTCCGTCAAGCGATACTGTTTTACCTGGCTTGCTTGATCGGCGTGATCGGTTACGTGGTGAATGCCTTGACAGCGCGGAGGCGGCTACAGGCGGCGCAGTTTTCTCTGGAAAAGAGAGTCATCCGCCGGAAGATGCGGCGAGCTTGGGTCATGGCGGGTCTCTTCTTGCTCTTGGGCCTCTTCATCTTCCTGATCGAGCGTTTTGTTCTGCCGGAGCTGCCTGCTGTGGAGACACCAACGCCTCCGCTGGAGGCGGGTCTGACGCCGCGTCCCACATCTACACCGACCCCCAGCCCTACCCCCACCCCGACGCTGGCGCCGCTGATGTCTCCCGAGACGGAGACGGCGCCGGCCGAAAACACGCCGAACGCCGAGGGGGTCCCCACCCCCAGTCCCGCGCCCACCAGCACGCCGCTGCCTACCGCCGAACCGCCGCTCTGCCCTTCACCCAACGTGCAGCTCATCGCTCCTATTGCCGGCAGCCAGCTCTCCGGCGTCGTAGAAATCCGAGGGACAGCCACCCTGAACGCCTTCGCCTACTACAAATTCGAGGTGCAGTTTCCCGGCTCCGACACGCCGAACTTTATCAGCCAGTTCAATTCACCGGTCGAAAACGGGATTCTGGGATATTGGGACGTTTCCGATGCGCTGCGCTATCCACCGGGCGGCCCTTATCGCTTCCGTCTGGTCGCCGTGGACATCTACGGCAACGCGACGAGCTGTGTGATTCCCGTTTACATCGTGGAACAGTGAGGAGGTATGACCGTGCGTATCCGCTCTGCCCGCCGTGATGATTGGGAGCACTGCCTGGCCCTGGACACGACCTATGAGACCGAAATCGCGTGGCAGATGGAGGAGACGTGGCGCAGTGGTACCTGGAGCATCCGCTTCCGTGAGGTACGACTGCCGCGCAAGCAAAAGATCACGGGGCTCATCTCCCCCGAGGAACGGCTGCTCGCCTGGGAACGCTGTGATGGGTTCTGGGTTGCGGCGGAACGTCGCCAGATTTATGGTTACCTGGGGGTGCGCCTGGAGCCGCAAAATCGACAGGCGCGTATCGTTGATCTTCTCGTGGCCCCTTCCATGCGCCGTCGCGGGATCGGGAGTGAGCTGCTAGCGCAGGCCCTCAGTTGGTGTGAACGTAAAGGCGTGGAGCAGCTGATCCTCGAATGTCAGATGAAGGCTCAACCGGGTATCGCCTTCGCCCAGAAGCACGGCTTTTCCCTGTGCGGCTTTCAGGACAGCTACTGGCCGGGGCAGGAGGTGGGGCTGTTCTTTCGTAAGCGCTTTCATTGAAAACGCCAGGGCGACGTCCGCCAACGTGAGGGACAGAGAGGCTCTCCCCTTGGCGGCAGGACGGGGGGGTGCCTGCACACGCGGCGTTGACCTGGAGCGTTTGAGGTGTTCGAGAAGAGATATCGGTCTGGTGGACTCTATGGAGTGGTTGAATTTTCTGATCAGCGTCAACGACGTCTTGACGGCCAGCGTGACGGCTACCGCCTTCGCGCTGATGCTTTACCTTTTCTTCTACAATCGAGATAGCCGGGTAGCCATGAGCTTGAACGGCTTGCTGCTTTGCGTTATCATCGTCTATTTGGTGGACATTTTGCTGACCGACAGCTACGATCCCCACGTGAACGATACCCTTTTGCGCCTCCAATGGCTGGGCATCGCTTTCACCCCGGCGCTCTACCTGGAGTTCTCGCGGGCCATTCGCCTCTCCGTTCAGGAGGACAACGTACCCCGTTGGCTGCGCTTCGGTGCCCTGGCCGTGGGCACCGTCGTCGTGGGGCTGGCTCTGTTTACCGATCTGATTGTGCACAACGGCGTCAGCGTCGCCAGAGCGCTCTACCTGCAACCGGGGCCTCTTTTCTATCCCTTTGCTTTCCTCTTCGCGCTTGTCACTCTGTGGGGCTGGCGTGAGACCAACGTTGCCCGCCGACACTGTCAGACCAGCGCGGCCCAACGCCGGATGGCTTATCTTTCCCTGGGGTTCTTGGCGCCTGCGCTGGGTGTCTTCCCCTACTTGTTGATCATCGGCTGGCCGGCGGTGTTGCCCGGCGTGCTGCTCTGGGTGGTGCTGATCGTTGGCAACGTGGCTATCGCCGTCATGCTGACGCTGATGGCCTACAGCGTGGCTTTTATCGGCGCGTTGACGCCGGAGCGCGTGATCAAGCATCGGCTGGTGCGCTTCCTTCTGCGCGGCCCGGTTACGGCCCTGCTGGCGTTGAGCGCTTTCGGCGTCGGTCTTGTGCTGGAGCAGAGATGGGGACTGGGACGTTATAGTCTTTCTCTGGTGGCGACGGCAATGGTGATCATCCTCGCGCAACTTGCCGTGGAGAGGAGTAAGCCCCTGCTCGATCTGGCTCTTTACCGCGCGGGACAGGAGGAAGTGGCCCAGATTCAGGAGCTCAGTCAGCGCCTTTTGACCACCGCCGACCTGCGCCAGTTCCTGGAGAACTTGCTCGCTGCCATGTGCGAACTGGTCAGCAGCCGGGGCGGTTTTATCGCCACCCTCCAGGAAGATCACCTGCACCGCGAAATCTGGTGTGGTCATCACATCTCCCCCGAGGAAATTGCCGACTTCCCCATCCCCGAGGCGGCCAAAACGCTGCGTCAGGACGGCTTTTTGATCTGGAACGACTACTGGATCGCCCCTATCCGGGATAAGTCGGGCAAGCACTTGCTGGGATTATTGGGGTTACGTGCACCACAGGCCACCCTTCCGCTTCCTCCCGCCAAGGAAGCACAATTGGAGCAGCTGCTCGACCAGGCGGGTGTTGCGCTGAACGACCGACGTTTGCAACAATTCGTTTTCACGGCGATCACGCCTCTGCTCGACGAGTTGGGAGAGATTCAACGCCTGCGGGGGGCGCTGCGCCAGGAGGAGCCTGGGAAATCCATCTCCCAGATCGAGCCCGAGGATATCGCGGAAGAAATCCACGACGCCCTCTCACACTACTGGGGTGGCCCGCGTCTGACGGAAAACCCGTTGCTGGAATTCCAGGTCGTCCGGCAGGCAATCCCGGAGTACGATCACAATCCTATCAAAGCCTTGCGGGCCGTGCTGTTTGAAGGGATTGAGCGTCTGCGTCCCGACGGTGAACGCAAGTTGACAGCTCCTGAGTGGTTGTTATACAATATTCTGGAGATGAAGTTCTTGCGCGGGCAAAAGGTACGCGAGGTGGCCATGCAATTGGCTGTCAGCGAATCGGATCTTTATCGAAAGCAACGTATCGCCATTGAAAATCTGGCGAGAATCATCGTCGATATGGAAACCCAGGCAAGGGAAAATCACGCTTGACCGTTTTAGCAGAAGTATCCATGACACCACTGAAAGAAGGTGCGGAAAATCGGATTTCCGGTCGGTTATCCTCTATATTCGGGAGTTTTGATCGTGAATTCTCCCACATGTGGTGGGAGGTCTTGGAGAAATCCGATTTTGTGAGTTGTCTCAGTAAAGTTGTCCATGACCACCCTGAAAACAGGTCGATCCGGGTGAACAATGAGCGGTGAAGACGCCAATGGGCACCCTCTCACCGGCAATACCGAGGCGTTCCATCCTCTGGTCGGGTCGCCGGTTCGCCCGGGCTTGGGTGGTCGCTCAAGGAGAAGGTTTTATCATGGAAGCAGTCTATATTCCTCCATACTATCCCCCTTGTGAGATGTATTGGGAAGCGCTTTTGAATGAAGGCGCCGTGAGTCGTGGCGTCGTTCCCGAGCGTTGGGAATGGACGGAGAGCGCCGTAGATTACACAGGGGTTTGGAAAAAAGCTCAGAAGGCTTACGAGGCCCATGAGATCCTGGTCTTGGAAGTTGTGGATTACAACAAAGGTGGATTGATCGCCTTTTGGGAAGGGGTGGAATGCTTCATCCCCGCCTCCCACCTGATGGATTACCCCTTTCCTGCCGATCCCATAGCACGCCAGGCACGCTTTCAAGTGTATGTGGGGCGGGAGATGCGCCTCTGTATCATCGAGGTCGATCCTTCCCGCAACCGCATCCTCCTTTCCGAACGCCAGGTCGAAGACTGTGAACGCTATCAGATCGATTGGCCCGACTGGTTAAAGCCGGGGGCGCTCTGTGAAGGCGAGGTGACCAGCGTGCGTTCCTTCGGCGCTTTCGTGGACCTGGGCCCGCTGGAGGGGATGATCCACATCTCCGAGATTTCGTGGGGGCGTGTGCGGCATCCCGAAGATTTTCTGCAGGTGGGGGACACCGTCCAGATGTTGGTGCTCGACGTGGATAAGGAGCAGCAGCGTGTGGGATTGAGCCTGAAACGCCTCAAACCCAATCCCTGGGACACGGTGGATCAACATATCAACTGTGGAGACAAAGTGACCGGTACCATCGCCGGCATCGAACACTTTGGGCTTTTCGTGGAGCTGGTCGACGGGTTAGAGGGGCTATTGCATATCTCGGAGCTCTGCAAGTATAAGCCAGATGCCCAGGAGACCCTCTATCGAGATTATCATGTCGGCGATCCCATCGACGTCCGTGTCCTCAACATCATGCCGGAGGATCACCGCATCACGCTGGGCTTACCCAAAAGCGGTTTTGGCTATGTCGCGTCGTAGACTGTATCGGATGGCCCGCCCCAAAAAGCGGCCGACGAAGGAGGGCGCCCAGGAATCGGCCTCCGATCGGGTCGTGCGACGCCTTTCGCATCTCCTCGGCGGGCCCACGGGGCAGCAGCTGCTCTCGCTGACGGTCATTTCCTTGGGACTTTTGACCCTTTCGACCGTCGCCGGCCTCAACTCCGGCGCACTCGTCAACGGGTGGGCGCGGTTGTTGGTGTGGCTCTTCGGATGGGGCGCCTACCCCATAGGGGTGCTGATCACCGCCGTGGGGTTACTCTGGCTTCGCCATCTGGTGCACCGGCGGACGGTGTGGCGTTGGCGCCCTTTTCTCGGCCTGGAGCTGGCGCTCTTCGGCCTGCTGGGGCTGACCCACACGTTGCTTCGGTACCAGGGGTGGGCGCTGGTGGAATCCGGGCGGGGAGGCGGCGTGGTGGGATGGGCGCTCAGCGTCTTCCTGTCCGGCTATCTGGGGCCCCTAAACACCGGGGTGCTCATGGGGGGGCTCGTCGCCGTGGGCGTGGGGCTGGCCTTCGACGTGACCGGGCAGGACATCCAGAACTTCGGCAGACGCCTGAAAGCCTATCGGCGGGCCGCCCGCAAGAAGGCGACGTCCTCGGGTGAAGTGGAGGTCGCTATCCTGGGCAACGGGATCGCCAGCTCGCCGCTGACCGAGGATAAGGCCACAGTCAAGCCTTCGTCTTCCCCCGAAGGCGAAGCGCCCCCGAAGCAGCGGCGCCGCGCTCCGTCCTCGCGTCCCCCGGATAAAAAGGCTTCGTCCTCACGATCCAAGGCGAAATTGCCCCCTCTAACTTTGCTGAAAGGCGGAGGGGGCAACGGCGCCAACGATCGGGAGACCCGCCGTAAGAGCCGCATCATCGAAGAGACGCTGGCGCAGTTCGGCATCCCCGTCGAGGTGACGGAGGTGCGCTTAGGTCCCACGGTGACACAGTTCGGAGTCACGCCGGGGTATCTGAGTCGTGGTGAAGAGGGACAACAGGATCGCAAGGTGCGCCTCAGCCAAATCACTTCACTTTCGGACGATCTGGCGCTGGCGCTGGCGGCCCGCTCCCTCCGCATGGAGGCCCCGGTGCCCGGACGGGCTATCGTGGGTATCGAGGTCCCCAACGACGTCATCGAGATCGTCACCCTCCGTCGGGTGTTGGAGAGCAAGGCCTTTCAGGCGTGCACCGCTCCTCTCTGCTTTGCCGTCGGTTTGGACGTGGCGGGCAGTGCGGTGGTGGCCGATCTGGCCAAGATGCCACACTTACTCATCGCCGGCACCACGGGTAGCGGGAAATCTGTCTTCGTGAAATCTCTGGCCGTCAGCCTGGTCATGCATAACACGCCTCAGGAGTTGCGCTTTATCGCCATTGACCCGAAGATGGTTGAGCTGAGCCACTTCAACGGCCTGCCGCACCTGCTGGGGTCGACCGAAACCGACCTGGATCGGATCCTGCGCGTGCTGCGCTGGACGGCTGTGGAGATGGACAATCGCTATAAAGCCTTCGCTGAGGTCGGCGCGCGCAACCTGGATCACTACAACCAGAAGGTCCGGCGGAAGGGCGGAGAGCCCAAGCCGCGCATCGTGGTTTTCATCGACGAGCTGGCCGATCTGATGATGGCTGCCCCGGAGGACACGGAGCGCACCCTCACCCGCATCGCCCAGATGGCGCGGGCGACGGGCATCCACCTGGTTGTTGCCACGCAACGGCCCAGCACCGACGTGGTGACAGGACTGATCAAGGCCAACTTCCCGGCGCGCATCAGCTTCGGCACCGCCAGCAGCGTGGACTCCCGCGTGATCCTGGATAAACCGGGGGCGGAGACGCTCCTGGGGCGCGGGGACATGCTTTATCTCCCCCCGGACGCAGCTGCCCCGAGGCGCATTCAGGGCTGTTTCGTCTCCGAGGAGGAGATCAAAGCCCTCATCGACTTCTGGCAACGTCAGGTCGGCGCGCCCCCAGACAAGCCACCCTGGGAGGCCGCTGCCGAGCAGGAGGGGCCGGAGAAGCTGCGTATCGAGGGGGAGTCCGAAGACGCGGAGCTGCTGGAGCAGGCCATCGCCCTGGCCCGTGATCAGGGTAAGATCACCACCTCAGGGATCCAGCGACGGTTGCGCATCAGCTATCCCCGCGCGGCGCGGCTCATGGAGGAGATGGAAGCCATGGGTATCGTCGGCCCTCAGCGGGCTGCCGGGCGGAAGCGGCATGTTCTCTTGGGCGAGGATGAAAGCTGAGGGGGTAGGTGGTGGAGCGACGCAGAGAGGATACCGCTATCCTCTTTTGCCAAAAGCTTGACACTTTTTCCTGCATGCATTACAATAGTAGTGTGTTGGGCGAAGTGGGACGTGAAGTGTGGGCAAAACCCCTCGACTTTCCACGTGTGGGTGCTTTTCCCCTTTTCCGCGGTCCCACAGTTAGTTTTATTTGCACAGGAGTGCGAAAAGGAAGTGAAGAAACACTATGAGTGAACGAGAAACTGGCACGGTCAAATGGTTCAATGCTTCTAAGGGTTACGGCTTCATCTCTCGGGAAGAGGGGGAAGACGTCTTTGTTCATTACTCTGCCATCAATGCGCAGGGATTCAAAACCTTAGAAGAAGGGCAACGCGTTGAGTTCTCCATAGAAGAGACCCCCAAAGGCTTACAGGCCGCGGATGTGGATATAGTCGGTGGGGAGACTCCTTCTGCGAGTGACACACGCACCAGCTTTTGGTAAACCGACAAACCTTATAGCAAGAGCCGCTCAGTATTGAGCGGCTCTTCTGTTTTGTGGGCAGTCAACTTTGTTCAAAGCTGCGAGCGAGGCTTCGGGAATGCCTCCTGCGGGCAGGCCCTCTAAAGAGTTCGGCCGGGGGCAGTCCCAGTACCCCCGGCCTACAGAAGGAGGAGAATCTCATGCGTTCCCAAACCCCACATCTGCCCTTATTATAAAAGAATGTGACGCTTCTTTACTTGACGCAAATCTTACGCTTTCCTTACGATCTGGGCGGAATGAGTGTTAGGAAGCGGTTAAGCCCCGGCTGTCTTCCGCAGCTGCCCGCAGCCGGCGCGGATGTCAATCCCCCGCCGCAGACGCACGGTGTGGGAGATGTGGTGGCGATCAAGGACCCGGGTGAAAGCGGCGACGCGCTCCGGCGGCGCCGGTTGTCCCTCAAAGCCCTCCGTCGGGTTCAGCGGGATGAGGTTGACGTGTGCCAGCATGCCCTCGATGCGGGCTGCCAGCGCCTCTGCCTGCTCCAGCGTGTCGTTGATCCCCTCAATCAGGGCCCATTCAAAGGTAACCTGACGGTTTGTGCGCGCGATGTAAGCGCCGACGGCGGTGAAAAGCGCGTCCAGCGGATAGCGGCGGTTGATGGGCATGAGCTCGCTGCGCAGCGCGTCGGTGGCGGCGTGCAAAGAGATGGCCAGATTGACTTGCAGTTCCTCTTCGGCGAAGCGATAGATGCCAGGCACGATCCCTACGCTGCTGATGGTCATCCGCCGTTGACCGAAGTTAAGACCCCCCGGGTGCATAAGGCGGTGGAGCGCCTCTAAGGTGGCGTCGTAGTTCAAAAAGGGCTCTCCCATGCCCATGAACACCACGTTGCTCAGCTGTTGCCCCTGCGCTGCCAGCTCGCGCTGGAAGTGTAGAACCTGGGCGACGATCTCCCCGGCGGTTAAATCGCGGACGAAGCCCATCTGCCCGGTGGCGCAGAAGGCGCAGCCCAGCGCGCAGCCCACCTGTGTGGAGATACAGGCCGTGCGCCGGTCGATGTAGCGCATTAAAACCACCTCGACCCGCTCGCCGTCTCGCATCTCCAGCAGATCCTTGCGCGTCTCCCCGCTGAGGGAGAGCTGCTGAGCCAGCACGGGCGGCACGTAGAGCGTCGTCTCCTCCGCCAGCCGTCGCCGCAGCGCTTTCGGCAGGGAGGTCATCTCGTTGAAGTCGGTGGCTAAATGTTGGTAGAGCCACGTCCAGAGCTGACGCGCGCGGTAGGCGGGCTCCCCCCAACGCTTAAAGAGCGCCTCTAACTCCGATAAACTCAATTCATATACGTTCCAATGATCTGCCATGCACGTCCTTCCACCCTGTTGAGCAAACATCTCGCAAGTTGCAAATCCGCCCTTGCGGACCGCTTCTCAGTGTAGCATGGGTTGCCGTTAGAGCAAACGTCGTTTCTTCGTACGACGATGATCAAATCCGGCGCCGCTCACGTATAATAGGGTAGAGACGTGCCCATGAAAGTGGGCCGAAAGCAACTTTATGGAGAAGAGCCTCGGAAAATGTGACTTTGGAGATATAGGGCGTTATGAACAAGTCAGCGTGGGGACGTGCGCTGCGCGTTGTGCTCTTCGTGCTCTTCGCCGGCGCTGTTATCTGGAGCGCCCGGCAGTTCTCCGCCGAAAGCCAGGGACCGAGAGGCCTTGAAGCGCTGCAGCTGCGTGCCCTGCGCGATCTCTTGCTGCCGGCCTCGCCCCGACGTCCGCCGGACCGCTACGACCGCCCGATCCAGGGGGTAGGTGACGCGGGCGGCACGTCCGGCGTCGAGCCGGTCGTCACCGAGGCATTGGAAAGGAGCGGCGCCGGCGAGTACCACGCCTGGGGCTACGACGGCAGTGGCGTTAAGGTCGCGGTGATCGACGAGGGCTTCCATGGCCTCGATGCGCTGATCCGGCGGGGTGAACTGCCCGCCGACGTCGTCACCCGGCGTTTCACCCGCGAGGGGGGCGTCACCGAGACGCTCAGCGACGTCACGAGTGCCCACGGAGCGGCCTGCGCCGAGATCATCCACGATCTGGCGCCCGGCGCCCGACTTTACCTGGTCGAGGTGGAAGACCTCAGCGCCAACTTTTCCGCTATCTTCGACTATCTGGCGCGCGAGCAGGTGCAGATCGTCTCGCTTTCCATGGCGCTGGCGCCGCGTCACCGGGGCGACGGAAACGGCGCGCTTGGCAACCCACCCGTGCCTATCTACGCGCTGCTGGACGAGGTTCGGGACGAGCGGGGGATATTGGTTGTCAAAAGCTCGGGCAACCACGCGCAGCGTCACTACGCGGGGGTCTTCAGCGACGCAAACGGGAACGGCCGGCACGAGTTCGGCGTCACGCGCGAGGGATGGCTCGACGAGACCCTGGAGATCAACGCGCCGTCCGGTCAGCGTCTCGAGTTCTTTCTCATCTGGGACGCCTGGGACGACGAGGGCCACTCGCCGCCCAAGGGCGGCTACGAGCTCGTGCTCTTCGATGCGCAGGGCCGTGAGGTGGCGCGGAGTGTTCCAGATCAGCCTGAACGTGGCACGCCGGTGGAGATCCTCGACGTCACGCCCCCGACCGATGGCCCTTACGCGCTCCGCATCCAGCAGCGTGGGGACTTTGCGTCGTCTCACCATCTCCGGCTCTTCGCCCGCTGGGGGGTGACGACCTTCGACCGCTATCAAGTTTCCCAGGGCAGTCTGAGCCCGCCGGCCGACGCTGCTGGTGTGCTTGCGGTGGGCGCGGCTCGTATCTACGACGGCAAGTTGGCGCCTTACAGCGCCCGGGGCCCTACCGCCGATGGACGGATCAAGCCCGATCTTACCGGCTACGCCGAGGTTTCAGTCGCCAGTCCTTTCTACAAAAGGCGCTTCTCGGGTACCTCCGCCGCTGCACCCTACGTCGTCGGCTTGGCTGCATTGCTGCTTGACTACGCTGCCACCCCGCTCAGCCCCGACGAGATCGCGGCGCGGCTCCTCGAGGCCGCCGTGGACAGGGGGGCGCCGGGGAAAGACGTCTACTGGGGCGCCGGTCTGGCCCAACTGCCGCCTCTGGATCCCCACGTGCGCATCGTAAAGCCGGCACCTGTGCAGGCTGCCTCCACCGCCGGACGGCTCTACTTCCGCGTCACCGTGCACCGCTCCGACGGCAGCTACATCGCCGGTCTCACTGCATCCGCTTTCCAGGCCACGCTGGACGGGGAGAGGTTGGACCTGCTCACGGTGCGCGATCTGGGCGATGGCTATCTGCTGGAGACAGGCCCCACGACGCCCGTCGAGGCCGGTATGCATACGCTGACCGTCCGCGCCTTCGACGCCGTCGATACCGCGGTTTTTGATCTGGACCGCCCGTTGACCGCTGAGATGGCGCCGCGCCTGGACCTGCGCATGACGCCCTCGGACGACCTGCGCGTAGGTGATCTAATCCACCTGCAAGCAAGTCTGACGGCGCAGCAGCCCCTCACCGGCGCCTGGGTGCGTGCCGTCGTCCGCCGACCGCAGCGCGAGGGTGAAGGGTCTGCAGAGGATACGTTGACGCTGTTCGACGACGGTCTGCACGGCGACGGCCTCGGCGCCGACGGCGTCTACGGGGCGCGGTATCGGCGGCTCACCGAACCTGGTCGCTATCGTCTCACCGTCCTCGCCAGCCATGGCGACCTGGAGCTCCGTGTGGGGTTAACCCTCGACGTTGCCGGATCTCTGTATCCTCCCGGCGACGATCTGCCCGACCGCTGGAAGGCGGCGGTGGGGGTCGGGGCCGGCGAAGCCTACCTCGATCTGGATGGGGACGGGTTGACCAACCGCGAGGAGTACCTGAGCGGCGCTGATCCTCACGACTGCGACACCGACGGCGACGGCCTGACCGACGGGGAAGAGGTCGGCGGTTACTACGCCACCGATCCTGCGAACCCGGATACCGACCTGGGTGGGCGGAGCGACGCCGAAGAGCTGTGGCGGTGGACCCAGCCCCTCGATCCTACGGACGACGGTCGCGCGCGTCGCCTGTGGCTGCTTTCTCAGCCGTTGCGGCTGCGCGTTCCGCTCACGCCCGCCCCGTAGGTCGGTGTGCCCCGGTGGTTATGGCTACTCGACGGTGACGCTCTTCGCCAGATTCCTGGGCTGATCCACGTCCGCGCCGCGCCGCACGGCGATGGCGTAGGCGAGCCACTGCAAGGGGATGACGTTGAGCACCGGTGCCAGATACGGCGTGCTCCCCGGCACCTCCATCACGTAATCGGCCCGGCTGTGCGCCTCCTCGTCGTCTTTTTCCACCACTGCGAGGACGATGCCACCCCGCGCCTTGACCTGTTCGATCTGACTGATCATCTTGTCGTAGACGCTGTCGCGGGTCGCCACGGCGACTACGGGCATCATCTTGTCGATGAGCGCGATGGGCCCGTGTTTCATTTCTCCTGCAGGATACCCCTCGGCGTGGATGTAGGATATCTCCTTGAGTTTGAGGGCTCCCTCCAGAGCAATAGGATAGTTAAGGCCGCGCCCCAGGTAAAGGAAGTGGTCGCGCGTGTAGAAGATCTCGGCAAGGTTATGATAGCGCTCCGTCTCCTCGACTACTTCTCCTACCAGTTGGGGCAGCCGCGCCAGCGCCTCCACGGCCTGCGCCAGCGTTTCCTCGTCCAACACCCCACGCTTCGTCCCCAGGTCCAGCGCCAGCAGATAGAGATCGACGATGCTGGTGGTGAAGGCTTTGGTCGAAGCCACGCCTATCTCCGGCCCGGCCTGCATGAGGATATAGCCGTCGGAGATGCGTTGGGCCTGGCTGCCCATGACGTTGACGATGGACCAGAGCTGCGCGCCCTGTCGCCGGCCTTCCTCCATGGCGGCCAGCGTATCCACCGTCTCTCCTGATTGCGTGATGGAGAGCACGATGCTTTTTTCGCCGATCAAGGGGCGGCGGTAACGGAACTCGGAGCCGTAATCGACTTCCACGGGGATCTTGGCCAGGTTCTCCAACAGGAATTTGCCCACCAGGCCTGCGTGGTACGAGGTGCCGCAGGCCACGATGGTGATCTTCTCCAGCGCCCGGGCCTCCGTGTCGCTCAGCGGCAACGTATCGAGATGGATGCGGTAGTTGCTGAGGTCGACGCGGCTGCGCAGGGTATCGGTGATCGCCCGGGGCTGTTCGGCGATTTCCTTCTGCATGAAGTGACGGTAGGGTCCCTTCTCCGCCGAGACAGGGTCCCAGGCGATGGTATGCACCTGCGGCGTCAACGGCGTTCCGTCCAGCGTGAAAAGTTTCGCGCCCTGGGCCGTTACCACGGCCATCTGCCGGTTTTCCAAAAAGATCATCTCGCGCGTGTGTTTGAGGATGGCGGGGATATCAGAAGCCACGAAGGTCTCTCCTTCTCCCAGGCCAATGACGAGACCGCCGGCGTTGCCCAGTCGGGCCACGATCAGTCGGTCGGGCTGCCGGGCGCTGAGGAAGACGAAGGCACTGGCCCCTTCAATCCGAGGCAGCGCGCGGCGTACGGCCGTCGCCAGGTCGTTGACACCTGCCAGCGCGCCTTCCACCAGGTGGGCCACCACTTCGGTGTCCGTCTCGGAGGCGAAGGCGATGCCCTCGTCTTGGAGCTCCTGTCGCAGCGCGGCGTAGTTCTCGACGATGCCGTTGTGCACCACGGCGACGTTCCCGTTCATTCCCAGATGGGGATGGGCGTTCTCCTCCGTCACGCCGCCGTGGGTCGCCCAGCGTGTGTGCCCGATGCCCACGTGTCCTTTCAGTGGTCCAACCTCCAACCGGGAGGCGAGGTGATTCAGCTTACCCACGGCGCGTTTGGTCTCCAATCCTCCGTTGGTGTGCACCACGGCGATGCCCGCCGAATCATACCCGCGATACTCCAGGCGTTGTAGGCCCTCCAAGATGATAGGGGCTGCGTTCCGAGGTCCGACATATCCAACAATGCCACACATGTTTCCTCCTCTCTTGGGGTTATGGTTTTTGATCCTCAAGCTCAGGTAAAATCTCACGCCGGTTTCAAGCGGAGGGCTTGTCGTCAAGCACGCCGGCGTCAGCCGGGGTGCTGGCAACCCGATTTTCAATTATCTATTTCGGTGAAGTCGGCCTTCTGCGTGGATTGACGAGGCTTGCGGTCGCCCGTTTTGCTCCTGCAACATGCGGAGGGGAGCGGAGTGCACATCGGGGCGGCACGCGTTGAGAGCGTACCTCCAAGGGGGAAAAGAGCGTTCGCGGCACGCCCGACAGCTCGTCCACGGCAGTCGGCTATTGACGCCCTGCATCTTTTCAGCACGCTGAGGAATCCCGGGAGCGGCGTGATGAAAAGGCCTCGGCCCGGTTGTGGAAAAGACGCTATGCGTTAGGGATCCTGTTGCGGTGTTGTCCCGATGGTTGCCCATCGGCTTTGAGCCGCAACTTATCAGAGAGGGGAACTAGGGAAGGATCCATGCCCTGGCAGCATCCGCCGAAAGATCTGACGACGCCAGATACTTCTCGATCAACTGCCACCTCGTCAGCCCAACGTCGCTTTTGGGCTCAGGCGCTTGTCCCCCGTAGATTTGTCGCTTTGCACCTCCTTTCATCACCATGGCATGGCCTGGCTTATCACATCCTCTCAAATGACGAGATCAGGGTTTTGATCGGGTCATCGCAGGCAGGTGCCTTGCACCTTATGCCATCATTGCAGTAACATCCTCATTATACAGACAAAGCGGCGTTCCGCAAGGCTTCGTATTCTGTCACGTAAAATCTTACCGAATGAGGGATGGTATTGTCAAATGATAATCTTACCGAACAAAAGGAGACTTACCATGCCCTCAGAAACAAAGATGAGTATTGACAGCCGCTATGAGTATTTGCAGCAGATGCAGACCTTGTATCGTCAAGCCACCAACCGCACAGAAAAAAGTCAGTTGTTGAACGAACGGCACGCTCGGCAAGGTGAGCGCGGGGACACCTATGGGCCCGACGTGGATGCGGCTCTCCGGCTGATCTGGGAAGCCCATGACTATATCTGTCCCGAACGGCTCTCCAACGCCACCTTGCTCCGCACTGCGCGCGCCTTGGCGCGGGATGGCGAGTTGGCCTTACCTCTTGAGGTTGATTTGGTGCATCACTGTGGTCCGCTTGTGCGTCAGATTGCACTTTGTTCTCCTGATGCTATCATGAAGGATAACCGGGGTGAACAGAGACCTCGCCCTTGGGGAAAGGGATATTCATTTCAATGAAAGAGGGAGGAAATCGGATTTCTAGTCGGCTATCCCCTGGATGAACACGAATGTTACTATATGTAATGTAGGGGCGAGCTTTGGAGAAATCCGATTTTGATGAGCTATTTCGGGTATTTCGTTTTGACAAAGATCCGTCGGGAGGAAGGATGGTAAGCGAGCAACTTGCGCCCATGCTCGTCCCTGCCCTTCAACTCTCAGCCACGCGTCTGGCGCTGTTGTTGAGCTACGCCTATGCGGACTATTTTCTGCCTGTGTGGGTGGACGCCGAGCAGTTTCGGCGGATGTGTCGGGTGGAGGACGTGGATCTGGCAGAATCGGTCGTCGCGCTGGTGATGGACGAGCCGGCGGGCCTGGCGCTGCTCGCCCGTCGAGGGGCGCGCGGCTGGATCAGCGGCGTCGGCGTGCTGCCCGTCTACCGCCGCCACGGTATCGCGCGCCACATGGTCCGCACTCTTCAACAACGGGCCCCCTCTCTGGGCCTGGAGAGGTTGACGCTGGAAGTGCTCGTCCAGAACGCTCCGGGTCTCTCCCTCTACCGCGAGTTGGGATTTCGCGCGCGCCGCAAACTGCTCGTTCTAACCCTGGAAGAACCAACTCTCGGTCCGGCGCCGCTACCTGAAGACATCGTGTTCCTTGCACCGGACAAGCTGCTGACCCACTCCGAACGCTTTCACAAGGTGCGCCCCTCCTGGCAACGCGAACGGCTCAGTCTCGCCAGACGGACGGCGCTTCACGGGCTGGCCCGATACGATGAGAGTGGCAAGATGGAAGGCTATCTGCTGTACGAAGAACAACCACGCCATCAGGCGATCTACGATCTGGGCGTGGTGGTGGACCATCCTCAACGCACGGCCGTGGCGCAGAACCTACTCTTGGCCCTGCACCGTCTCCGTCCCGGCGTCGGTGGTCATTTCGTCAATCTCCCGGCCACGGAAGGGCTTCTGGATGCTTTTTTGCACCTGGGGTATCGTATCTGGCACAAGCAATATGAGATGGTGTGGGAAGCAGAGGAGACAATCTCATGAGCGAAGATGAGGTAGCCGGACAGAGGTCTGAAGCGCTGCGTCGTAAGGCCATGCCTTCGTCGGCGCGAGGGGCGTGTCCCAGCTGTGGGCGGTTTGTGGGGCCCTACGAGACGTGCCCCTATTGCGGAGCCCAGGTGAACCGCCGGCTCTCGATGCGGATCGTCAAAGGAGCGGCGCTGCTGCTGGCGACGGTCGGGCTCTTCGCCCTGTGGTGGATGGCCCGTCACGTGGAGGTGCCCTTGCTCAGCGTCCAGGAGGCGCAGGGCACCATGAACATGGCTTATGTGCGCCTGCGAGGGAGCGTCGTCCGCAGCCCCACCTACGATCCGGAGGGCGAGTATCTCTCCTTCTGGTTGGACGACGGCAGCGGTGAGGTGATGGTCTCGGCCTACCGGGACGTGACGCGGGCGTTGGTCGCCAGGCAACAGGTACCTATGCCGGGCGATACGGTGGAGGTCGCCGGCACGCTGCGCATTCGGGAGGACTTCGTCTCGCTGACACTCAACGTGCCCGAACATCTCACAGTGGAGCGCCCCGCGCCCTTGCCGGTGCGGGCCGGCGCCCTTACTTCGTTGGACGAAGGGCTGCGCGTGGTCGTGACGGGTGAGGTGCGGGAGACATTCACACCTTACGAGGGCCTGACCCTGATCACCGTGCGGGACGCTTCGGGCGAGGTATCGGTAGCGATGGACGCCACATTGACCGCGCTCACCGGATCGCCGCCGGAGGTGGCGCCCGGCCAGAGCGTCGTCGTGACGGGCACCGTGACCCTCTACCGCGACGAGCCCCAGATTCTCCCGGCCTCGGTGGACGACATTAGGGTCACCGGGACGGCGACGGAGACGGCGATAGAGGCACGCACGCTGGGGTCGCTGAGCGCGACTGACGAAGGTGCCTGGGTGCGCGTTCAGGGGCGCGTCGTTACCTTAACGGGGTTCAAGGGCGGCGTCAAAGCCACGCTGGACGACGGCACCGATCAGATCTTGTTGCTGCTGTGGAGCAGCGTGCACGACGCGCTGCCCGATCCTGCGGCGCTGGACGTCGGTGCGGAAGTGGAGGTGGTGGGCCGGGTGCAGGTCTACGAGGGAGAAGTGGAGGTCGTGCCGGAGCGCGCCGATGACGTGCGGTTGCTGGTCGGGGCTTCGGCGCCGCCCTGGGTCGAAATTGGGTCCCTGTCCGCCGCCGATCTCGGGCGCGTCGTGCGCCTGCGGGGGGTGCTGGGGACGCCTGAGACATTCTCCGCCGGCGTGAAGGTCCCTGTGGACGACGGAACGGGCACGCTGACGGTGTTGCTCTGGTCCAACGTGGTGGAGGGACTGGAACCAGCACCGGAGGCGGGGCAGATGGTGGAGGTCGTGGGTGAGGTTACGGTCTATCGAGATAATCTGGAGTTGATCCCGCGTTCGTCTCATGACTGGCGCGTCGGACCTTAGAGGGAGGCACAGATGGGTATCTCGACGTTGAAAGAGTATCGAAGCGTCGTTGTGGCGTTGAGTGTCGCAGGGCTCGCGCTGACGCTCTTTGTTGTGGCCGTCGGAGCGGTAACCAAGACGCCACCCTACGTCATCACGATCGCCTCAACCGGCGATACCAGTACGCCCGGCCGCGTGGGTGTCGATCCGGTGACCGGGCGAGGGTACGTGTTGGATAATCAAGGTAAGGTTTGGATTTTCAGCGGTACGGAGGTGCTCGAGGAGCTCGCCGTGCCGCCTCCGAAGGACGTGGCGGTCGATCCTGGACGCTACGTCTACGTCACCAGCCAGGTCGAGCGCAACCCCGTCACGGTGCTCGACGCGTGGTCGGGCGAGAAAACCTCGGTCTCCATTGGCACGCCCTCTCGGGCCTCGGGCGCCGCCGCCGTGCTGACCACCACCCATTACGCTTACGTGACGCTGCCGAACGAAGACGCCGTGGCGGTCTTGAGTGGGACCACGCTGCTCGAAGAGGCCATTCCTGTAGGGCAGCAGCCGGTTGATGTGGCCGCCGATCCCGCCAGCGGCTACGTCTACGTGGTCAACCAGCAAGATGAAACGGTTTCCGTTTTGCAGGACACCGAGGTCATCACGACCGTGACGGTGGGAGCCAGTCCGGCTGCCCTTGATGTGAACCCTCAAACCGGTTACGTCTACGTCGTCAACAGCGGCAGCGACAGCGTGACCGTCATCGACAGCGGCGACCATTTCGCCACCACCACGGTCGCCGTGGGCACGGAGCCGGCAGCCTTGAGTGTCGATCTCCGGCGGGGGCGCGTCTACGTCGCCGAGGCGGGCAGCTCGTCGCTCAGCGTGCTGGAGGGAAAGAGTCGCAGCGACACCATCAACTTAGGCGATGCGCCCATAGCGTTGGACGTCAATCCCGTGACGGGCTACGTCTACGTGGTGGGCGGCACCGACATCTCCGGCACCATCACCGTCCTGAGTAGTTCACTGGCCTCGGAGACCTACGTGCCCGTCGGCCACTCGCCGCAGGATGTGGGCGTGCTGCCGCTGGAAGATGGCGACTGGGCCTACGCCGCCATGTACAAGGGCACCGGCGGCGACGAGGGCGGGCGCATCGTGATTCTGGGCCGCACAGCAGCCGCGCGCCTCGTCGTACCACGGGAAGGCGAGTTCGCGGCGAAGATGACGTGCCAGGGGTCGGGTGGTCCGGTGGACATTGTAGTTCCCCCGCAAGGCGTCACGGAGGCGGTGGATCTGATCTGCACGGCCTGGGAGCCGGACACAGCGCCGCGTTATCTCTTCGCCGGGCAGGGCTTCTTGTTGAAGGCCTATCTCAAGGGCGCACACCAACCGGGCATAGCCTTCAACCCACCGTTGGAGGCGGGCGTCGCCTACCCCACGCCACCGGCAGACACGGCGGAGGAAGATCTGGAGTTGCGCGTCGGCGTGCCCGGTCAGAGGTGGGGAACGGAGGGCATCTCCGTGACGGCGCCGCCGGATTCGGGCGTGTTAGGGGTAACACTGGCGCACCTGCCGGAAAACGCGCTGGCAGGCTATGCCGTGGTGGTGCCTCGAACCTTTATCTATTTGCCGTTGGTGATGCGGAATTACCGTTAGCGGCTTTGCCCGGTCGAAGTGGAGGACGGCCATGATACTGGATCGAATGGCGTGGGCGTTGCTCGGCGCGGTAGGTGCGTCGCTGCTGGCGCTGGTGCCCGCGTTGCATATCTACAACGTGGCGGGGTTTCTGCTGTTGCTGAGCGGCACGCTCTCTCCGGTGCTCAGCCCGGAGCGGATGGCCTTTCTATTTCTGGGGATGATCACCGGTTACGCCATGCTCAATACCATTCCCAGCGTCTTCCTCTCGGTCCCTGACGACAGCACCGTCTTCATCGTGCTGCCGGGTCAGAAGTATCTTATGCAGCGAAGGGGCTACGAAGCTGTGGTGCTCAGTGGGATCGGGAGCCTGGGTGGGTTGACGGTGCTGGCCCTCCTCACCCCTGTGGCCTCACGTCTCTTCCCCGTGGTGCGTGAAATCTTACGTCCCCACATAGGCTGGATTCTATGGACCATCATCGCCTACATGCTGATCTCCGAGTGGCCCAAAGGCTCGGATCGGGCGCCGGCGGGCTGGCGCCGCTGGTGGGAGGGGTGGAAGTCACTCACCGCGGGGTTGGCGACCTTCTTGCTTTCCGGCGTGTTGGGCTTCGTGCTCATGTACCGCTCGCTGGTGCCCGTGGAGGTCGCCTACCAGAACCTGCTGCCGGCCTTTGTGGGCCTCTTCGCCGTCCCGTGGGTGTTTCAGAACCTGCTGGCGCGGGTGGAGTTGCCGCCGCAGCACATCGCGCGCAGCGTCGACGCTCCGCCCGGCGCGATCTTCCAGGGGACGGCGGCGGGCGTGTTGGGCGGACTCTTTGCAGCCTTCTTCCCCGTGGTCACCGGCGGGATCGGCGGCTTTCTGGCGGGGCACGCCACGGCGCAGCGAGACGAGCGCGCTTTTATCATCTCACAGGGCGCTTCGAAGATCGTCTACTACGTGGGTGGGTTCCTTTTCTTTTTCGTCCCCGGTCTACACCTGACGCGCGGCGGCATGGCGTGGATGATCAGCACACAGTACAGCGCCTACACGCCGGAAACTTACTACTGGGCAACGGCGGCGGTGTTGCTGGCGGGCGTGATGACCTTTTTTCTCTCACTGCTGCTGGCGCGCGTGGTGATCGGGCTCACGGCGCGGGTGGGATACCGGGCCGTCACCTGGGCGACCCTGGGTATCCTGTTGATCGTGGTGGTAGGCATGACGGGCCCCGGGGGGTTGGCGATCTGCGCGGTCTCTACAGGCATCGGCCTGCTGCCGGTGCTCTGGGGTTCTCGTCGCATGAACGCCATGGGGGTACTGCTGCTGCCCATCGCGTTGAACATGGTCGGCGCCGGAGACGTGGTGGCCCGCTGGTTGGGGCTTCTGTGAAATAGGGGATACACAAGACGGCTCTGCTTGGACCGGCAAAGCCGTCTTCTGATAGCGAAATGGCGGTTACGACTCGGCGGGGATTTCCTCCAGCGTGATGCTTTCGGAAGCCTCCTCCTCTTTTCCGCCTTCTTCCTTCTTCGCCATCTCCTGGAGCTGCTTCTGTTTCTCCTCCAGAAGGATGCGTCCCTGGGTTTGAAGTTCCTCGGCCCGATGCTTCAGCTCCTGCGTGGTCTCTTCCAAACGTTGACGGGCCTCCTCAAAAGCCTTCTCCGCTTTAACGCGGGTTTCCTCTAACGTCCGCGAGGCCTGTTCCCCGATTTCCACGCCTCTGGCGCGGATCTGCTCGCGGGTCTCCTCGCCGGACTGAGGGGCAAAGAGCAGCGCCGTACCCGCTCCAACGAGACCTCCGATGAAAAAGCCGGTCAAAAATGCTCCGAAATCACGTCCCTTTCCCATGTGTGTTTCCTCCTTGTTCTGTTTGTGAATCCTTACGCGGTCTTGCAGCGACAATGACATCTTTGAGATCCCGGGCGACCCGACGGACGGCCGCCGTAAACCCTGCCACATGAATGATGGGCGAGACGACGTTTTCGCTGACAAACTCTGTGGTGCCTCGCACCGTGGACGCCGTGTCGTTGACTGATCTGAGCAGGGGCTGGATCTCCTCTCTCAAAACTTTGATAAGCACCCAGAGCTCGATGACCAAAACGATGGTCACCAGGCCGATAAGGAACGTGGCCACGGCGACGAAGACGATGGCGATATCGCGAACGATGACCGTAGCCTGGGGGTTCCGGGCCATAAGCACGATGGCCGCAACCAACAGCGCGAGCAGGAGCAGGGCTCCTATCGCGATGAGGATCTGAGTACGCCGTTCTTGCTGCTCCTGTGTCGCAGATGCCGGCTTCGGGAGCGGCTCTCGAACCTGGGAAAGTTCATCTTGCATCCCTTTGCACCTCCTTTGTCTCTGGCTTATTTATTATAGCATGGTTTGAAACGGGCCACAACTCTTTCCTCTCAAGAAAATTCAGCCCCTTATCACCCGACGTTGAAGGGCCGATGGCACCGCCGACCGGATAAAGCCCGGCCCCCTCGGATGATTTGACAATTGTCAGACAACTTTATATACTTATTAGTAAGGTTTCTCTAGTGTTTATATATCTTATTTGCAAGGGGGTGATGTAACGTCAATATCATTTTGCTTCAGGGTGATGCGGAAAATTTATTTGCTCTGTGTCTGAAAAGGCAAGCGGCGCGGGACGTGAGCCTTTTCTATCCTTATCTATTTGCCCTTTATGCACATTTTTACTAAGGAGGTTTTACTCATGGAAGAGCGAGAAAAGGTCTGGACAGTGGAAGAAGGTGAGGTCCGCTCGACGGGCGTCATCCACATTGTGATCACGGCGTTGTTGATCGGCATCGGCGCGGTGGTGGGGGCTTTCGGCAGTTTCTCCCTGCCCCTGGGTTTCGGCGTTAACTTCTTCTGGCCCGCCATCGCCGTGCAGAACATCGGCGGCATCTGGTTCGGCGCCTGGGGTGTCATCGCCGGTGCCCTGTTCCCCATCATCTCCAACGGCATTACCGGGACCCCGGTCTACGTCTCTCTGGCCTACATTCCCGCGAACGCGATGCAGGCGTTCCTGCCCGCGTGGGCTTTCCGCTACTTCAAGGCGGATCCCCGACTGCAAAGCAGGCGTGACTGGATCATCTTCCTCGTCTCCATCACCGTGGCCAACATCTTCGGGGCGCTCTGGTCACCGCTGGTGGTGCTCCGGGGTTTCGGATTGCTCACAGCGGAGTCGGTCCCTCTTTTCATCTGGGGCTGGTTCGGGGGCAATGAGATCGCCGGCATCATCTTCGGTGTGATCCTCTTGAAGGCGCTCTCCAACGTGGTGATCACAACCAATGCCTTTGTCAAGAAGTGGTGGGCCTAAGAGGGGATATTTTGCGTACATCACGACTCCTGATCTGAGCGGCTGACGCAAGGCATCGCAACCCGATATACGTCTCCTTTTTGTCAAATCCCAAGCGGCGGAAAGGCAGGGAGGAGGATCCTCCTCCCTGCCTTTTTAGTGATAGATCGAAAGAACGATGATATGGAAAAAATGAACAAGACAATCCTCGGCTATGTGCCGGAGGAATCGCCCATTTACCGCGTCCACCCCTTTGTGCGCTTGTTTTTCTTGCTCGTCGTCAGCCTCTTCCCCATCTTCATCAGCGCGCCGGAGTGGAATCTGGCCCTGATTGTTGTGATTCTCGCCCTGCTGTGGTACGGGAGGGTTAACCTCTCCACGCTGCGGATCTATGTGCCTATCTCGGTGTCAATGGGCGTTTTGATTTTTCTCTCACATACGGTGTTGGGAGGACGGCATCCCGAGTTTTACGTCTCCTTTCAGGTCTTCGGATTGCCGTTTTACTACGAGCGGATCGTGGCCGCCGTGGATGTTTATGCGCGCGTGTTGCCCATGATCGCCGTGATGGTCTTCTTTTTGAGCACCTCTCGCGAGCGGGATATCCTGGTCGCCATGCGGTGGGCGCGGATCCCCTTCGTACTCACCTATCTGGTGGCTATGGCGTTGCGGGCCGTGGGCATGGTCATCGAGGATTTCTCCATTGTTCGTCAAGCGGAACGGGCGCGTGGCTACGACCCCAAAGGTAAATCCATCGGCTATAAGCTGCGGCAGTTTGTAATGTACATCATCCCCCTCTTCGCCCTGGCTCTGCGACGCTCCGATGAGTTCGCCAACGCCATCGTGGCCCGAGGGTACAGCTTCACGGGCTTGCGGGAGACGGAGCGGGCGGACTACGTGCTCCACAAGTATGAGTTTCGGTTGATGGATGGGGTGCTGGTCGGTGTCATTGGCGCCTTTCTGGTCGGGCTTTTAGTGATGCGCTACGGATTTGGATGGCTGACCCTCACCGACTCCGTGACGGTACGTCTGCTGAAAGCCTGGCTGAAGGGAGGGGCTGCGTGAATCCCGTGATCCAATTTGAAAACTTCACCTGGCGTTACTCTGGCACCGAGGATCCGGCGCTGAAGAACGTGAATCTGGAGATCCCCGAAGGCGTCGTCGTGGGGATCATCGGCCCTAACGGATCCGGTAAGACGACGTTAGCCTACGCCACCAACGGCCTGATCCCCCACCAGTACAACGGGGTACTGCGAGGGCACGTGCGGGTGTTGGGGCAGGACGTCGCCGGGGTCCCCCAGGCCCAGCTCTGCCAGAACGTGGGGCTGGTCTTCTCCGATCCCGAAGCCCAGTTTACGGCGATGACGGTGGAGGACGAGGTGGTCTTCGGCATGGAGAACATGGGCCTGACGCTGGAGGAGATCGAAGCACGGCTGGAGTGGGTCGTCCCTCTGACGGAGATCGGACCGCTGATGGACAAGCCACCCTACGAGGTTTCCGGCGGCCAGAAACAGCGCGTGGCGTTGGCGGCGGTTCTCAGCATGCGCCCACCTGTGTTGGTGCTGGACGAGCCCACGTCGATGCTCGACCCCATCGGGCGACGGCGCGTCTTCGAGGTGCTGGGCCGGTTGAAGCACGAGTATCAGAGTTCTATCGTGGTGATCGAACACAGCCTGGAGAACCTGGTGCCGCTGGCCGATCTAATGGTCCTGGTCTACCATGGCGAGGTGCTGTTGGTGGATGAGACGGAGCCTTTTTTCGAGCGCATGGACTATCTGTTGGAGCACGATGTCTTTCCACCGGGCGTGTTGGAGTTTTTCTATCATCTTAAGGTCGCCGGGCATTATCCCGCCGAACGCTCCTTGCCTCAGACTGTGGAAGCGGGCGCGGAACGTCTGCAGGCGTTGTTGGAGGAGCGAGCATGAACACCGAACCTTATCTCTACGTCGAAAACCTGGTCTATCGCTACCCGGACGGCACGCTTGCGCTGCGGGACGTCAATCTGGAGCTCTCCGACGGCGATTTCGTGGCCTTGATCGGGCAAAACGGGTCCGGCAAGACGACGCTCTCCAAGTGTCTCAATGGGCTCTTTAAGCCTACGGAAGGCCGCGTAGTCGTCGATGGGCTGGATACCCGTGAGACCTCCATCACCAAAATGGCCGTCCGCGTCGGCTACGTCTTCCAGAATCCCGATCACCAGCTCTTCAACAACAACGTCCGCGACGAGATCGCGTACGGTCCCCGCAACGTGCAGTTACCCGACGCGGAGGTCGATGCGCGCGTGGAGGAGGCGGCGCAGGTCGTCGGCCTCGACCCCGCGCTCTTCGGGAACCATCCCTTCTTCTTGCCCAAAGGCCTGCGCCAGCGCGTGGCCATCGCTTCTATCCTGGCCTTGCGTCCCAAGGTCATCATCGTCGACGAGCCCACGACGGGACAGGACGTGAAACAGTCGCTGGAGATTATGGACTTTCTGGTCCGTCTCCACGAAGAACGGAACCACATCATCGTCATTATCACCCACGACATGCCCATCGTGGCGCGCTACGCGAAGCGCATCGTTCTCATGGGAGAAGGACAGGTGCTGGCCGACGGCCCGACGCGCGAGGTCTTTGCACAGCCGGAGGTGCTGGCGAAGACCTTTGTGGAGCCGCCGCAGATCACACAGCTGGCCCAGGCGCTGGAGGCCCAGGGCTTCGACCCCGGCACGCTGCGCGTCGAAGAGATGTTAGAGCAGTTCCAACGGCTCAAAACCGGTTGACCGGGCCGTTTCCAGGGTTCTCTCCCCCCCGACGACGATGTCGGGGGTCTTTTATTGCTTCCCCTCGCACTTTGTGTTACACTGAGGTTGAATACTTCGATAACATTGGCCCGGTTCGTCCCAAGTCTCCGAGGTCTATATCGAAGCGGTGGCCTTTGACGTCTTCGCCCCCTTCGACGGAGCCGCCGGGAAGGAGGTGGATGATGATCGGTGACCGCGCTCTGCGCGCTCTTCAAGACGACCTACTCGACCAGGCCAACGACATCCTGGAGGATGGTGAATGGTATGCAGCGTCGGAGCTGGTCTACGAAGCACTGGCACTCGATCCCACTTATCATCGCGCCGCCAACGCGCTGCTACGTTGCTACCTGCACCGGGAGGCGCTGCGGGAGATGCAGCGTGTACTCTCGCGTCTCTTTCATCCGGAAGATCCCGATTACGAGGCTTCCCACCAACGCCGTCGCCGTCTGGCCTACAGCTACCGGGGCCTCAGCACAGCGGATCTGTGGCTTGATTGGGAGGGAGGTGATCACATCCCCGCGCCCCTGGAGCACCTC
This sequence comes from Anaerolineae bacterium, assembly GCA_049975525.1. Lineage (GTDB taxonomy): Bacteria > Chloroflexota > Anaerolineae > B4-G1 > SLSP01 > G713. Next base: position 71,664 of record JBNGCW010000008.1, on the reverse strand, counting down.
GCCGAGACGCTGCGGGAGGGGGTTTCGGCGCTGAACGCGGCTTACTGCATGGGAGAGAGGGAGGCTTACGAGCGCGCCCGGGCCGCTTTCGCCCGTGCTCGGGCCGCCTGCGTCGATCCAACGGTGTTGGCGTGGTACCTGGCGCGGCTCTACGCCGAGCTGGGTTTTTTCGCAGAAAGCGCCGAAGCCCTCGCCGACCTGACCCACGCCGGGGACGGGGAGGACGCGCCCCAGGCACGGCGGCTGTGGGCGGAGGTGACCTGGTGGCGGGATTACGCCGACCGATTGCCCTGGATTCATTAAGGAGCGCAGCATGGGAAGAGAGGATCTACTGCAGTATCTGCGCGAGCACGTCGTCGAACGCTTGACGCAAGAGGAAGCGGCGCTCACAGAAGCGGAAGCGCGGGCCTGGTTCGATGCGTTGCTCGAAACATGGGCAGCCCGACCGTCGGATGCGCCGGAGGCTACGGTTGATGAAGCAAGCTCACAGCCTCATCTGGAGGTTCACTTCGAGACGGAAACCGAAGACGAGGGGGACGCCGGGGCTGAGGGGGCGCCGGTTTACGAGCCACCGCCATTGAAAGGAGCGCGTCAGCCCGACGCAGTTGAGCTCTGGATGCGGACCGCCTACCTGCCCTGGCCCGATCGGCCGTTGGAACACGCGGTGCAGGTCTTCGCCCGCCGTCGGGTCTATGCCGTGCCTCGACCCCCGCTGACCCACACGCACTGTCGGTTGGGCTGGAGACACCTCCGCGAGACGGAAGCCCGCGCTCTGGCCTTCGAGCTCCATCGCGCCGGCGTGGACGTCCAGACCCTGGTCGGCCAGATAGAAGCCTTTCCCTCCTCCGAGATCACCCTGGCGTGGCTCGCCGAACCGGAACGCAGTCTGCAGATGCACCTCCGCCTGCTTGCTAAGTCGGAGGCGGGGACGCTCGATGGAGACGCTACGGCGGTGACGCGCCTGCATCACAACGTTGAGTTCATCGGGCGTTTGATGGAGCTGATCCCCTCCCATGTGCGCAGCCGGCTGCAAGGCTGGCACGCCGCTCTCCTCCATCCGGCTTTGGCCCATGCTGTAGGGCTGGAAGCCGACGAGCCACACGGAGCCATAGGATAGGAGAAGACGATGCAAGAGAGAGAACGGCAGGCGATCACCGTCGTGATCGTCGATGACCATCCTGTGGTACGTGAGGGCTTATGTGCCGTGCTGGAGACCGCCGCGGACGTGACCGTTGCGGCCACCGGTAGCGATGGCACCGACGCGCTGCGGTTGGTGACCCGTCACCGACCCGACGTGTTGGTGCTCGACGTCAATTTGCCCGACCTGAGCGGCGTGGAGGTGACGCGACGGCTGCGCGCAGAGGCCAATGGTCCTGCCGTGCTGATCCTCACGGTACATGATGACCGGCAAACAGTCTTCGATCTGCTGGAAAGCGGCGCCGACGGCTACGTCCTCAAGGACGAAGCGCCGGAGATGTTGGTGAAGGCCGTGCGCGCCGCCGCCCGGGGCGAGAGCTGGCTCAGCCCGGCGGTGGCCAGCCAGCTCGTCCACCGCGTCGCCCGGCGGGAGCCAGCCTCGTCCGATCCGCTGCCCGTGCCCCTCACGCCCCGGGAGATGGAGGTGCTTTGTCTGCTGGCCCAGGGTCTGGATAACGCCGCCATCGCCGAGCGATTGGTGGTGACCAAACGCACCATCCAGAACCACGTGAGCACCATCTACGGGAAGTTGGGCGTGGATTCGCGGACGCAGGCCGCGCTCTACGCCATCCGCCGAGGACTGGTGGACGTGGGATCGGCGCCGCCCCATGATGACTGACCGACTTCCGCGCCCCCGAAAGATCGGCCTTCGGATTCTCTTTGGACTGCTAAGTCTCGTCCTCCCCCTGCTCGTCGGGTACGACATCTATTTCCAATGGAACACCGCGACGCTGGATGTCTCCGTGGACGAGGCAACGGGGCGTGTCTCCCACGTAGCCCAGCAGAGTTTCGCCGACTGGGCCGGGTTGTGGGAGGGCGATGTCATTCTCTCGATAGAAGGTGTCCCTTTCTCCGCATGGCACAGGCGGGTGCCGGGGAACTACATGGCCCAGGTGCAGCGCGGCGACCGTCGGCTTGAGATGGAGCTCTACTTTGTGCCGCTGGTGAAGGTCAATCGCTGGCCTTTGATCAGCGGCGTTGTCACCGCCCTGGTCTTCTGGGGGGTGGGGACGGTGTTGCTCTGGCGACGCTTCGCCCGCTCCGAGGTGCGGCTGCTCTTTCTCCTGCTGCAGGTGTTGGGCGTGGCAGCGCTCTTTCTATTGGCGCACCCTGAGGGCACGCGCATGCCCTGGATGGACCGGCTGGGGATGATGTGCTTTCAGCTGGCAGCACCGCTCGTGCTGCACCACATTTTGACGTTTCCGGCGCTCACAGACTATTCCCGTGCTCGTCGGCGGGTACTTGGGCTTGCCTATGGGCTTACGCTGGCTGCCATCGCCGGGACGTGGCTGTTGCCGGGGCGGTGGGTTCAGGCGCTGTTGGTGTCCACGGCCTTGGCGTTCCTGGCTATCGGAGGGCTCCTGATCTACATTTACGTGCACCTTGCCTCCCCAGAGGAGCGGCGCGGACTGCGGCTGATCCTCTTTGGAAACCTGGCGGCGGGGTTACCCACGCTGGTCGTCTATATCCTGCCCTATCTCCTGCATCTGCCTTGGAGGCCGGCGACGTGGACGGCGGGCTTTTTTATGATTCTGGCACCGATCAGCTATCTGCTCTCCGTGACCCGTTACCGCCTGTTTGACATTGACCGGCTGCTCAACCGCGCCCTGGTCTACGGATTGCTCTCCCTGGGCATCCTGCTGCTCTATCTGGGGCCGTTCCTGCTGCTCTATCGCTTCGTGCCCGGCGACGTGGCGGCGCAAATTCTCGTCGTCTCGATCCTGACGCTGCTCATCGGCCTCGGCTTCGATTGGGCGCGGACACGAGCGCAACGATGGGTGGATCGGTTTTTCTACGGAGGGTGGTACGACTACCCCAGCGTCGTGGAAACGGTCAGCGCCGCGCTGGCCCGCACGCTGGAGCGCCAGCAGCTCCACGACGTGTTGACGCGCCGGGTCCCCACGTTGATGCAGTTGCAAGATGCGAAGCTGCAATTTGTCGAGCCGGGGGAATCCATCCCGCCTGCTCTCCCACCCGCTGCGGCAGCGCTGCGCTTCCTGCTGGAGTTCCAGGGGGACGTCCGCGCGACGTGGGAGATCGGGGCGCGCCGTGACGGCGATGATTTCTCCTCAACGGATCGCCGGATTCTGCAGACGTTGGCGCGCCAGGCCGAGGTCGCGCTGGGCAACGTGCTGCTGGTGGAAGCGCTGCGCCGTCGCCTCAACGAGATCCGGGAGGCGCAGCGTCAGCTGTTGCATTCGCGCGAGGAGGAACGCTCGCGGCTGGCCCGCGACCTGCACGACGGGCCGGTGCAACTCCTGGTAGGCCTAAATCTGCAGGTAGGCCTTCTGCTCAATCAGCTGGATCTCTCCGGCGTGGAAGACAGCGGGGCGACGGTGCGCCAGGAACTGCGCGGCCTGCGTTCCGAAGTGCGCCAGCTGCTGGCCGACCTGCGGCGCGTCTGCACCGATCTGCGCCCCCCTATGTTAGATACGCTGGGCCTGGGCGCCGCCCTCCGTGCGCTTGCGGAAGCCTGGTCCAATCAGCATGGCATCCCCCTCAACGTGCAGCTTCCCACCAACCGGACACTGCGCGACCTGCCGGCGGACGTGGCCGTCAACCTCTACCGCGTGACCCAGGAAGCGCTGAACAACGTGGCCCATCACGCGGATGCACGCCACGTTCTCCTGCGCCTGCGTCGGGAGGGCGCGCGCCTCAGCCTCACCGTGCGCGACGACGGACGAGGCTTCAGCGTGCCCGATCACCTGCGCCAGCTGGCCGTCGCCGACCACTTCGGCTTGATCGGGATACAGGAGCGCGTAGAATTGATTGGCGGCGAGTTGACCCTCACCTCGTCTCCTGGACAGGGCACCACCGTGCATGTCACCGCCCCGACCGAGTTGCCCACCTCCTGATAGGCCTGGTACTCCGGTACTACATCCCGCCTCAAAATTAGTACCCCGCCCCGATGACAGCGGACGTGTCATCCTTTACACTTAAATCAAAGTAACGACTCACACGTCTCCCTTCCCGGAAGGTACGCGGCTCTCCCTGCATCGTTACGAAGCCAACAGATGTGTCGGCGTCTCCGTCCACGTGAACCCCCATGTTGCTCGGTCATCACACCTCCCACATCGCGCAACACATATCACGCCACAGGCGGCAGGCTATGACTATGACCCGTGTCCTGATTGTCGATGATCAACCCCGGTTCCGGCGTCACCTGCGCCGGCTGTTGACCTACGCCGGGCTTGACGTCGTTGGCGAGGCCGAGACGATCCCCCAGGCCGAGGAAGTGATCCAGCAGCTGCGCCCGGATCTGGTGATCCTGGACGTGATCCTGCCGGGCGTCAACGGGCTGGCGGGCACGCAGCGGCTCAAAGCGCTGCTGCCCGATCTGCGCGTGATCTTGATCAGTGCCTATCGAGATCAGGCGGACGGCTTTCGCAGCGCTGCGGAGGAGGTAGGCGCCGACGCTTTTATCGCCAAGGACGATCTGAGTCTGGAGGTGGTGCAGACGTGGCGCGCATCGGTGCGAGGCGGCGGGGAGTCGTGACGGCGAGGCCTGCGAGGAGGTGATTTGTCGAATATAAAGCGTGAAACGTGAGATACAGGATTCAAGTGGATGAGAATGTAGATAAACCCTGAGGATAGGAGGTAGATGATGAAAAAGCGAGTGTTGATCAGTGTGTTGGTATGGGGACTTTTGTTGGCTCTCGGCGTGGGGTTGACACAGGCGCAGGAGCCGGATGGAGACGGGGAGGCAACGACGGAGGGTGAGATCGGCATCACCACGGTGGCGCCGGGTGCCATCGCCGTCCAGGGGCGACTGACCGACCGCGGCGGCACTCCCCTCGACGGCACGTACAACGTCACCTTCCGCCTCTATGAACAGGAGACCGGCGGGTCGGCCATCTGTTCGGACACCCGATCGGTGACGGTGGAGGATGGGCTGTTCAGCGACTACATGGACGGTTGCTACGATGACCTTTACGGCCAGAAAGTCTGGCTGGGCGTCGAAGTGGAGAGCGACGGCGAAATGACGCCCCGACAGGTCATCTACTCAGTGCCCTATGCATTGAGTCTGCGGCCGGGCGCGGTGATCAGCGACTCCCGCGACGGGATCCTGACCCTGCGTTCCACCGGCAGCGGAGATGCCGACGCATTACTTGCCTATGGCGGCGACACAGGGGAGGCGGTGTCGGCTTTTTCCCCAAACGGCGTCGCTGTGGCTGCGTTTAGTGACAACTACTTGGGTGTGCAGGCGTACACCTATGACTCAGGCAATGATTACCCAGCCGTCTTTGGTTGCGCAGCAACTAGCACGTCCACTTGCGACCCGTATAGGGATGACAACGGGGCCGGCGTGATGGGCTACAGCCAGTACGATTTTGGTGGGTACTTTACAAGCGGAGCGTCCAGTGACGGCGGGGTCTATGCCGAGACAAATAACAGCCTCGGGGTTGGCGTCTGGGCCGAGAACAAAGGCGGTGGAATGGTCATCTACGGTGAAACCAACTCCACCGGCACCTTACTTCCCACCCTTTACCTGGTGCAGCGCAACGACACCTCCAGCGGGAACTTCGTCGTAGCCGCAGATGGTCTAGGCGGTGATCGCCTCTGGCGTGTCGATGGCACCGGTAAAGGTTTCTTCGATGGCGGCACGCAGACCGGCGGGGCGGATTTTGCTGAACAGATGGAGGTTCAAGGCAAAGAGTCGGACTACGTGCCCGGCGATGTTTTGGTTATCAGTACCAGCGCCGACAGGATGGTGAAACTTTCAGCCGAGCCATTTGACACCACGGTCATCGGCGTCTATTCCACCGAACCAGGCGTCTTGGCCGGCGCGCCCGATACCGATGATCCATTGGCGGGTATTCCTGTAGCCATCACCGGCATCGTGCCTTGCAAAGTCTCGGCCGAGAACGGTGCCATCCGCCGCGGCGATCTGCTGGTCACGGCATCCACCCCCGGCCACGCTATGCGCGCCGGAGAGAATCCGCCGCAGGGCACCGTCCTGGGCAAGGCCCTGGGCGAACTGGAGGAAGGCACCGGCGTCATCGAGATCCTGGTCACGCTGCAGTAGGAGGTGGACAATGAAGAAACGAATCCTGCTTATCGTTGCGGGCCTCCTCATCGGCAGCCTCGTGGTGACCGGCGCCGCCCTGGCGATGGAATCCAGCAACTATGCGTTGGACTGGTTCACGCCCCTCACCGGCAGCGGTGGGGGCGCGGCCAACTCTACCAACTACGCCATCAACTTTACCGTCGGCCAGGCGGTCATCGGCGCATCCGATAGCGATAGCTATGTGACCTGCCTGGGCTACTGGTGCGGGGCGGCCGTCGAGCACAGCATCTACCTGCCGCTGGTGCTGAGGAACTACTCGTAGCGCCGTCGCCTCGAAGGGCTGATGGCGCTGAATGGCTGACGTGGTATAGGCGGCTCGCCGGCTTCCCTCACGGGCGAGCCGCCTGCTCTGCAAACTATCTCGACTTTGTTAAGCCCGGCGAATGAATTCGCGGCCACAGTTGCGAAATCCGCCTACGCGGATTTGCTTTCAGTCGCCGCAGGTTTCAACCGCCGTGCGATGGGAAGTTAACACTTCCAAACTATTCAGGAGGTCACAAATGTATATCCGAAGATCGCTTGCAGTTCTGGCCCTGGGCCTGGGGTTGACCCTGCTGCTTTTGCTGGCCTTGAACTCCCCACCCCAGAAGACTCACGCCTGGCCGATGCCTACCCCGGGCAGCACCCGCCCCCCCGGCCCGGCCTTCGTCAAAGTGGGCGGCACCGGTGACTGGTGTCTGCAGGATGATCCGTGCGGCTCCATCCAGTACGCCCTTGAGCAATGCGAACCGGGCAACGGCGATACTATCTACGTGGCCGGGGGCACCTACACCGGCACCGGTGGCGCGGTGATTACGGTCACCAAGAGCGTCACCCTCTACGGCGGCTGGGACGGCACCACAACCACGCCTGTGGTGCGCGACCCCGACGCTTACCCCACTACCCTGGACGGCCAGGGGGCGCGGCGCGTGGTCTACATCACAGGACCTGCTACGGTGACACTGGAGGGGCTTACCGTTGCCAACGGCGAGACCATCTCCACCACTGCGACAGGATGGGATGGGCCCGGTCTCTATGCCCGGGATGCAGCACTCACCCTGCGCCACACCAAATTCTACAGCAATGTGGTGGACGTGTATGATTATGACGCTGCTGATTCCTACGCTTACGGGGGCGGGGCGTGCGTAGAAGGCGGCACGTTGCAGGTGTACACCTCTACCTTTTGGGCCAACAGTGCCCGGGCAAGAAGGAGCAGTGAAGGAGGGGGAATGGCGATATCCGGCACCCTTATTGCCACGGTGACGGGGTCCCTGTTCCAGGACAACCGCGCCTGGGATGGCAGCGGTCTCTATTTCCTGGGTGAGTCAGGCGATCATGCCCCTTTGATCTTGAGCGATAGCATTTTTGTGGACAACCATGGAGGATACGCTGGGGCACTAATGGCCATAAATGCCCAGGCTCAGATAGAAGGAAACCTCTTTCGTACCAATCGAGCGAGCAATGACTACGGAGCAGTGAGCGTCTTCTATTCCGACTTGTCCCTCACAGGCAACGTCATCACCGGCAACCAATGCGGGCGAACATCTGGTCTCCATCTCTACCATGTCTCTCCCTTTACCGTGACCAACAACATCATCGCTGGCAATGAGACCTTCTACACCTGGCGCATCTATCCCGCCGTGGAAGTACGGTATGGCAGCGGCCGATTTTTACACAACACCGTCGCTCGCAACGAGAGTTTTTACGGCGTTGAGGTGGCCGACGGAGCTGCTGTGGCCTTGACCAACACCATTGTTGCCAGCCACACGGTGGGCATCACTGTCACTGCCGGCAGCACAGCCACGCTTTACCACACGCTCTTCTACGCCAACAGCAGCGGCGACACCGGCGGCCCGGGCACCATCGTCAACTCCAGCCCCATCACGGGCCAGGACCCGCGTCTGACCGCCGACTATCACCTGGGCTGCGGCTCCCCGGCCATCGACGCCGGCGTGGACGCGGGCGTGACCACCGACATCGACGGCGACGCTCGCCCGCATGACGGCGGCTACGACGTCGGCGCCGACGAGTTCTACGGGTGGTGCACCTACCTGCCGCTGGTGTGGAAATCGGATTAGGGGGATGAACGGAGCGCAGTTGTTCTCGCCATGTAACAATCTACCGCCAGTTGTCGAGGCGGAGGCCGTAACCAAGATTACAAACGTGTCAAGTACAGAGGAAAGGAGGCTCGCAAATGCCCCTCAGAAGAACGTCCTACGTGTGCCGGTTAGTATGGGTCCTCGTCATTGGCGTCGGCGGCCTCGGGCTGCTGCTCCCGAGGGGTGCACCGCTCCCACGCGCCTGGGCGGCAGGTCGAGCGGTCGTGCCAGCGTCCCAACCGGTGTCGGAAGCGCGGGCGCCAGCCGACGACCCCAGCCCGCCCGCCGAGCCGGTCAAGCTGATCTTCATCCACCACTCCACCGGTGGCAACTGGTTGGCCGACGAGACCCCAGATCAACTCTCCGGCGGCCTGGGCCAGGCGTTGATGGAGAACAACTACTTCGTCAGCGCGACCAACTATGGCTGGGGGCCCTACGGCATCGGCGATCGCACCGACATTCCCGACTGGCCCGAGTGGTTCACCGGCCCCAACCGCGACGAGATTATGAGCGCGGTCTACACCGAGACCGGGCAGAATGTCGGCGACTTCGGCAGTTGGACCCGCATGGCGACCGATCCCGGCGGTGAGAACCAGATCATCATGTTCAAGTCCTGCTTCCCCAACTCCGACCTCTACGGCAACCCCGACGATCCGCCACTTTCTGAACCCGACGATTCATACACTGTCGCCAATGCCAAGGCCGTCTACAACGATATCCTGACGTACTTCGCCACCCGCCAGGATAAGCTCTTCGTGGTCATCACCGCGCCGCCGCTGATGGAGAGCGCGACCGCAGCCGACCGCGCGGCCAACGCCCGCGCCTTCAACGACTGGCTGCTGAACGATTGGCTGGACGGCTACGCCCACGACAACGTGGCCGTCTTCGACTACTACAACGTGCTCACCTCCAACGGCGGCAACGCCAACACGAACGACTACGCTTCGCGGCCCACGGGCAACCATCATTACTGGAACGGCAGCCAGATCACCCACACCCAGACCGTCGCCAACAACTACTCGGCCTATCCCAGCGGCGACAGCCACCCCACCTCGGCCGGGCACCGCAAGGCCACCGCGGAGTTCGTCCCGCTGCTCAACGTCTTCTACAACCGCTGGCACTCTGTGCCCATGACGCCGACCCACTGGCTCTACCTGCCCCTCATCCTCAAACAACTTTCGACGTCGCCGCCTACGCCCACGCCCACGGTAACATCCCCAACCGTTACCCCCTCCGGCCTCATCCAGCCTTCGGATTTGGTCTACCGCGGGGCCTTCACCTACCCAGCCGGCGACGCCTGGGCCTACAGCGGACACGCGCTGGCGTATTACCCCTCCGGTGATCCCGATTCGACCGACGGCTATCCCGGTTCGCTCTACGTCTCCGGTCATGACTGGGACGATCTGGTGGCGGAGATCACCATACCCGCGCCGCTTATCGCCGCCGACGTGGCCGCGTTGCCGGCCGCGACGGTGCTCCAGCCCTTGACGGACGTCACCGGTGGCTGGAAGGACAACTGCACCTACGCCGAGGACTGCCTCTACCGGGAAATCGGGGGATTGGCCTATCTGCCCAACGTGGACAAGATCGCCTGGAACCTACACGATTGGTATAACGCGGCCCGGTATGACCAGGACTCGTTGGGCTGGAGCGAGGTGGACATGACCGGCGCGCAGGGGGTGTGGCACATCGGTGCGCGGAACTCGGAGAACGACGTTTTCCATAATGCCAAGACCGCCAACTATCTCTTTCGAGCGCCGACCGCCTTCGCCACTGAGCACCTCGACGGAAAGTGGCTCATCGCCGGCAACCACCGCGAGGCGGGGGCGCTGGGCGGCTCCCAAGGGCCGACGCTCTACGCGCTGGCGCCGTGGGAGGACGGCGACCCGCCCCTCTCCGGGCAGGAATTGGAGGCGCTGGCCCTGCTTTACTATCCTGAAATCTACGCCTGTGTTGACGATCCTGAGGCGTGCTATTTCCCGGACTATCGACCCAAGGACATCTGGGGAGGCGGCGTCTGGGTACAGACATCGGCGTATCGCGGCATCCTGATCTTCGGTCGCAAGGGACTGGGCGATAACTGCTACGGCACGCAGGCGGAATGCAGCGGTGATCCCTGTGACATGTACAAAGGCTACCATGCCTATCCCTACGAACCGCAGATCCTCTTCTACGACCCGCGAGCGTTGACCGAGGTGCTGGCGGGCACGCGCAAGCCGTGGGAGGTGCTGCCTTACGCGACGCACACCGTGACCGAGGTGCTCGGCGGGGAGTGCGCCACACTGGGCGCGGCGACCTACGACGAGGCGCGCGAACTGATCTACGTCGCCGAGCAGACCATCGGCTCGGACGGCAAGACCGCCGTGCACGTCTGGCACGTGGAATGAACCCAGGCGTTTCTACGTGCGGCCCGCGACATCATCGATGAGGTTTGACATTTGACTTTTGACTTATTCTTCGAGGAGAAATGACATGAACTATCGCAGACTGATAGGCGTGATTTTGACGTGGGCGTTATGCCTGGCGCTGTTACCGGCGCAATCGGTTCAGGCGGCGACCTACACCGTGACCAACACCAATGACAGCGGCGACGGCTCGCTGCGCTGGGCCATCGAGCAAGCCAACGTCAACCCCGGCCCGGATACCATCCAATTCAACATCACCGGCTGTGGTGGCGTCTGTACCATCCAGCCCACGAGCGTGCTGCCCACGATCACCGATGATGAGACCACCATCGATGGCTACAGCCAGCCCGGCGCATCCCCGGCCACCGCCGATGAACCCGCGACCATTCTGGTCGAGATCGACGGCTCCCTGATCGCCGCTGATACCTGGGGGCTGGCGATGACCTCGGCCAACAATCTGGTGCAAGGGCTATCCATCACGGATTTCGGGTGGGACGGTATCGCGATTGCGTTTGGGAGCGCTACCGGCAACGTCGTCGCCGGGAACTATCTGGGCATCGATCCTGCCGGCGCCGACGAAGGGAACGGTCACAGTGGCGTCTTTATCGGCCAAGGCGCGCAGGAGAACCTCGTCGGCGGCGACACGCCGGCCGAGCGCAACGTCCTCTCCGGCAACGTGTGGTCGGGCGTCGAGATCCACGGCAGCGGGACGATGAGCAATACGGTTACGGGCAACTACATCGGCACAGATGCGACCGGGATGGCGCGCGTCCGCAACGCGCTGTACGGCGTGCGCATCTACGGCGGCGCACAGCGCAATACCATCGGGGGGAACACGACCGGTGAGCGCAACGTCATCTCCGGCAATGGCGAGGACGGCGTGCGTATCGTGGGAGCAGACACAGATGATAATATTGTCTGCGGGAACCACATCGGTCTCGCCGCCGACGGCTCAACGGAGCTGGTGAACAGCTCAAACGGCGTGCAGATCAGCGGTGATGCCGAGCACAACATCGTAGGCGGCGACGAGGCCGGGGAACGCAACGTCATCTCCGGCAATGGTCAGGATGGCGTGTACATCGAAGGCGAAAACACGATCTGGAATGTCGTCTCCGGGAACTACATCGGTCTGGCCGCCGACGGCTCAACTGCTGTAGGCAATGCTCTCTCTGGCGTCAGCCTGCGCAATGGCGCGCACTACACCATGGTGGGCGGCGACGAGGCCGGGGAACGCAACGTCCTCTCCGGCAACGAATGGTATGGCGTCTTCGTCACAGAAACGGAGAACAACACCGTCAGGGGTAACTACATCGGTACAGATGCTGCGGGCACGTCCGCGCTGCCAAATCACTTCGGCGTTTTCATTTCGGTGTTTGCCCAGCACAACTACATCGGGCCGGACAACGTCATCTCTGGCAACGAGCGCTACGGCGTCGGTCTTTATGGTATGGAAACCATGAGCAACACAGTGCACGGCAACATCATCGGCGCCGACGTCACCGGTCAGACGGCGTTGGCGAATGGTGAGAACGGCGTCTACCTCAGCGTGGGAGCGCAGTACAATTTCATTGGACCGGATAACATCATCTCCGGTAATGATCAGCACGGCGTATACATCTCGCAAGAGGGTGTGGATTATAATACCGTCATGAGCAACACTATCGGCGTCGCCGCCGACGGCACGACGGCGTTGGGCAACGCCGCCTGCGGTGTGTTCATCGACGACGGTCCGCAACACAACCGGGTGGAGGGCAACGTCATCTCGGCCAACGACTACGGCGTCTGGATTCAGGGCGCGATAGACGAGGTCGTGGTTACGCGAGACAATGTCGTGATCGAAAACTTCATCGGCGTGGCTGCGAACGGCCTCTCCCCGCTGGGCAATTCTCGCGACGGTGTTCACATCAGTATGCGCGGACAGAGCAACACCGTGGCTGTCAATTTGATCGCACACAACGGCGATGATGGCGTCACTGTCGATACGCCCACCGCCTTCGACAACCTGATCTGGATGAACAGCATCCACGACAACGACGGTCTGGGCATCCACTTGACTAACGGTGCCAATAACGGCATCGGCGCGCCGACCATCTATGGCTTTGATCTGGATACCATGATCGTCTCCGGCGCAGCGTGCCCGGGGTGTCTTGTGCAGATTTATGCGAGCCCGGATAATGACGGTGAAGGCCAGCGCTTTTTGTGGGTGGGGGAAGCGGGGCCGGCCGGCGATTTCGACATCTCTGTGACCAGCCTCCCATATCCCTATCTGACGGCCACGGCCACTGACTTCGCCGACGGCACATCGGAGTTCTCCGAGGTCTTCACCGTCTCCATGCCCGTGCTCGCCACCTCGACCAAAACGGTGACCGCGCCGCAGCCGATGCCGGGCCAGCCGCTGACGTACACCCTCACCCTGACCAACACAGGCACCAGCGCAGCCTCCACCACGCTGACGGACACGCTGCCCACCGAGGTCACCTGGGCCGATGACTACACCGTCTCCAGCGGCGCGCTGATCTGGGACGCGGGCGAGCGCCGCCTGCTGTGGAGCAGCACGGTGAACGTGGGAACCTCGGAGAGCATCGTCTACCGCGTCACCGTGAACGACGACGTGGCCGACGGCGCCGTCATCACCAACACCGCCACCGTGGATGACGGCGTCAACGTCCACGAACTCGGCCCGGCGAGCGTCACTATCGATCTGGAGCACATCTATCTGCCGCTGGTGGCGCGGCGCCTCGATTGAGAGAACAAGGAGGAGACGATGACATTCAAAAAAGTGGCTCGGATTCTAAAATGGGCCGGGTTGATACTCTTTTTCCCCCTCGTCATGCTCTTTTTCTTCGCCTTCTTCATCAAGACCACCGAGGAGTACGACTGCATCATGCGCACTGTGGTTCAGCACCCCGAGGTCGTGAAGGAGATCGGGGAGCCTGTTGAACCGGGGGTGTTAGCCTGGTCGCCGTTCTTCGAAAGCGCGGGGCAGGTGCGCCAGGGCTACTTCATCACCCGCGTATCGGGGCCGAGGGGCCGCGGCAGGATCCAGGCCCAATTCTACCGCGCGCCGGTGGGCGCGACCATGACGATCTATTTTGAGAGCCGGGGAGAGGAAATCACCCTGTATGACGGTCCCTACGTCTGTCAGGAGTGAGGCTTTTTGTGACGCACGCACGGTGGGACGCCCTCAGATTTGGTTCGAAAATCCGGCGGCGCGTCCCACCCAATTCGTTGCCCGGCTCGACGTCGAGGCTCTCAGCCCCGTCCGCGCTCTCCTGCGACGCGCGCCATGATGTCGTAGGGGTAAGGCAGGCGCTTATGGCTGACCTCGGTGAGGCGCGCCATCTGTGCGTCGTTGAGGGTGAACTCGGCGGCGCCCAGGTTGTCCTCCAGGTGCGACATCTTACGCACGCCGATGATGGGCGCAGTGATGCCCGGCCGGTGGAGCACCCAGTTGAGCGCCACCTGCGCCGGCGTCCTGCCGATCTCCTCGGCGACGGCGAAGAGCTCGTCGATGACGCGCCAGGTGTGCTCGGTGTTGTAGACGCTCCAGGCCTCGCTCCACCCCTCTTCTTCGGCCTTCTCAACGCGCGAGCCTTTCGGTGGCCCTTCCATCCCACGATGGTACTTACCGCTGAGCCAACCGCCGCGCAGCGGACTCCAGGGGATCACACCGATGCCCTCGTTCCGGCAGACGGGGAGCAGCTCCCACTCGATGGAGCGATCCAGCAGATTGTAGAGCGGCTGCAGGGAAACGAAACCCTCCCAGCCCAGCTGCTTGCTCAGGTCCATGGCCTTCTGTAGTTGCCAGCCGGTGACGTTGCTGGCGCCGATGTAGCGCACTTTGCCGCTGCGCACCAGCGCGTGCAGCGTGCTCAGCGTCTCCTCCAACGGCGTGCCCGGATCCCAGGCGTGGATCTGGTAAAGGTCGATGTAGTCGGTCTGCAGGCGGCGCAGGCTCTCTTCGACCGAGGCCAGGATGTGCTTGCGGCTCAGGCCCTGGTCGTTGGGACCGTCGCCCATGGGGAAACGGACCTTGGTAGCGATGACGTAGTCCTCGCGGCGCCGTTCCTTCAACCAGCGCCCCACAATGGTCTCCGAGACCCCGTGGCTGTAGACGTTGGCGGTGTCGATAAAATTGCCGCCCGCCTCGGCAAAGCGATCCAAGAGCGCGTAGCTCTCTTCCTCCTCTGTCTCGCGTCCAAAGGTCATGGCACCCAGACAGAGCTCACTGACTTTCAGACCGGTGCGGCCCAGATAGCGATAGTCCATGTCTCAACTCCTTATCCTATGGGTGGTAGGTGGCGTAAAGCGTGATGCGCTCACAGCCAAGTATGCGGCGGCCGGCGTCAAGTGAAGAGCGGTTCCATCTCGTAGGTGGCGACGAGGGCGTCCATCTCTTCATCCGAGGGGCGCGTCTCGAAGCGCTCGGCGGCGTCCAGGATCTTGACCAGCAGATCGACGTCGCCCGACGTGTTGAGGAAGACGCGCTCATCGCCCAGCACCCAGTGTACGGCCTTGTCGATGGCGTCCTGCTCCGTGAGCGGTTGATACCAGACGGCGTGCGTGCGTTCTGCATCCTCCGGCCAGCGACGGCGCGCCAGCGACTTGATGGTCTGCACGGCGACGTTGCGTTCCTCACAGAGCGCCAGCAGCGCCTCGAAGTCGGCGGCGTACTGGGGATTCTTGTAGAGGGGGTAGTTGTAGGGCAGCAGCACGGAGTCGAAGTCAAAGCGCTTCAGGCTGCGCAGGTGCATCTTAGGGACGACGAGCTCGTGCCCGGTCACGCCGAGATAGTTGACGATCCCTTGCTCTCGCGCCTCGACAAAGGCCTTGAGCGCCCCGTCGGGTCCCATGGCGGTCTCCCACTCCTCCTCGCCAATGAGAAAGTGCATCTGCCAGAGATCAACGCCGTCAATGCCCATGCGCTCCAGCGATTCTTCCAACTCCCGCCAGGCGCCGTCGTAGGTGCGCCGCTCGGTCTTCGTCGCCAGGAAGAACTCGTCGCGGTACTGTTTAAGCCCCGGCGCCAGCTTGATTTCCGCGTCACCGTAGGAGCGCGCCACGTCGATGTGGTTGACGCCGCGCTCCAGCAACATTTCTATCGTCTCGTTGGCTTCGTCCTGAGAAATCGAAGCCAGCGCTACCGCGCCGAAGATGATGCGCGTGCTCATGTGTCCGGTTCGACCGAACTCCTTTTTGGGTATCATCTTTTCCTCCCGAAGTTAATGTCTGACTCACCTGAAAAAGGTGGTGAAAATCGAATTTCCAGTCGACCGTCCCTCTGTCTGGTGGTTTTGACCGCGAATTTTCCCCCATGTAGTGGCGAGTTTTGGAAAAATCCGATTTTTATGAATTATATCAGTCGTGTAAATGAATAGATTGTGTAAATAACGTGAAACGTGAGACGTATCACGTGTTGCGCGTTGCGTGTGCCGTCATCACGTTTCACGTTTTACGTTTCAACCTACCAGCGGTACTCGTGCGGGCCGAAGTCGGCGTCGTAGAAGGGCGCCAACATCTGTCCGGGCGGCGCCACCTCATCCAAGCGCGCGTAGTCCTCGTCGGTGAAGGTCACGTCGACGGCACCCAGGTTGTCTTCCAGCTGCTCCATGGTGCGCGGCCCGATGATGGGACTGGTCACACCGGGCTGTCGCAGCACCCACGCCAGCGCCAGCTGCGCCATGGACACGCCCTTTTCCTTCGCCATGGGATCAAGGGCCTCAACAACGTCGTAGACGCCAGGCGTCAGGCGCTTTTCCATCCACGGTTTGCCCTCGACGTCGGCGTAACGGGCATCCTCGGGCGGCTTCTGATCCCGGCGATACTTACCCGTCAGCAGGCCACCGGCCAGCGGGCTCCAGGGGATGATGCCGAAGCCGTAGGTCTGCGCCATGGGCAACAGCTCCCGCTCGACGCGCCGATCCAACAGGTTGTAGGGTGGTTGCTCGCAGACGAAGCGGTTCAGCCCCAGCTCCTTGGAGACCCAGAGCGATTCGACCAGCTGCCAGGCGGCGAAGGTGCTCGTACCGACGTAGCGCACCTTGCCGGCGCGGATCAGATCGTCCAGCGCACGCAGCGTCTCGTCGATGGGGATGCCGGACATGGGCCGATGGATCTGGTAGAGGTCGATGGTATCGGTCTGCAGGCGGCGCAGGCTGGCCTCGCACTGCTCGATGATGTGCCGACGGTGGTTACCCCAGGCGTTGGGCTCGTCATCGGCCATGCGCCCGTGGACTTTGGTCGCCAGCACGATCTGGTGGCGTTTGCCGTTGCGCTTGAGCGCCTCGCCGACAATCTCCTCGCTGCGTCCGCGACTGTAGACGTTAGCCGTGTCGAGGAAGTTGATCCCGGCGTCGATGGCGCGGTCGATGATAGCGTAAGCGTCTTCCGGTTCGGTGCGAGCGCCAAAGTTCATGCAGCCCAAACAGAGTTCGCTAACTTGTACGCCGGTGCGTCCTAATGATCGGTATTCCATTTTGCCCTCCTTGTGATGCGAGTTGCAAGTTACAGATTGAAAGTTAGCTGCCCTGAAAAAAGGGGCAGCCCCCAAAATATGGGGTATATGTTGTGGTTGGGTGCAGTCCAACCATGAGTCAAAGTTAGAGCTCTTTGCAGGATGTACGCTCGATCAGGGTGGTGTTCAACCGGTAGGTGACCGGTTTCTTGTCCGGGCAGGCCATACGACGCAGCAGCAGGTCCACCGCCAGCTGTGCCATCTCGTCGATGGCGACGTCCACGGCGGTGATGGGCGGACACCAGACGCCCAACCACTCGGCATCGTCGAAAGTCGCCACCGAGACATCCTCGGGAATTTGCCACCCCCGGCAGCGCAGGACGTAGAGTAAGCCCACCAGGATGCGGTTGCTGCCCGCGAAGATCGCCGTAGGGGGCTCCGGAAGTGCCAGCAGCGCCCGGGTCGCCTCTTCGCCGTGGTCGCGGGTGAACGTGCCGATGCGCAGCAGGTCGGGATCCGTGGGAATATTCGCATCCTCCAGCGCCCGACGGTAGCCGTCGACGCGCCGGCGCCCGGTGGAAAGCTCCGTGCTGCCGACGATGAAGCCAATGCGACGATGCCCCAGCCCGGTCAGATACTCGGTTACCTGGTACGCGCCTCGAAAGTCTTCAGCCAGGACGGCGTCCAACAATCCCTCCTCCCGTTGCCGCGTCATCTCCACGATGGGCATACCACTCCGCGCCATCTGACGCACAAAACGCGAGTTATCACCCTGCGCAGGGTGAACGTAGATGACGCCATCGACCTGCTTCTGCCAGAGGGTTTTCAGATAGCCCAGGTCCGTCTCGGGATCTTCGTCATTGAGGCAGAGGATCAGCTCGTAGCCATCTAAGCGCAGCGCTTCGGCGACCGCCTTGGCGATGGTCGTGTAGAAGACGTTGAGGATATCAGGGATGATCAAGCCGATGGAGCGAGAGGGTTTGCCGCGCAGAGAGCGCGCCATCCAGTTAGGCTGATAGCCGAGCTCGGCGACGGCTTTTTCGATGCGCTGGTGCGCTTCCTCGCTGACGTAGCCGCTCTTGTTGAGCGCTCGGGAGACGGTAGCCGGGGAAAGCCCGGCCCGCTCGGCGACGTCCTTGATGGTCACGCGCTGCTTTTTCCCCTGCTTTTCCGACATCTCACGCCTCTGATCGACCGTTAACCTGGAAAGAGTATGGAAACGTTTTTACATCTGTTTCCATTTTATCATGGAAAGAAGTCCGTGTCAAGAGATTGCGCTGGAGGTTCGTCGGCCGCGACCTTTGAAGTCCCGACAAAGAGATACCGGTGAGCGGGCCGCCCACCGGTATGTCCGTCGGAGCCGAGGTTAACGCGTGCCGCCTCTGCCGCGCCCGCCGCGTCCCACCCCACCACGTCCGCGTCCCCTGCCCATCCCACGCCCACGTTCCACCCCACCGCTGACGATGGCGGCGTACGTCTCCTGATCCAGGTACTGCGGTGTGTAGGTCTCGCCCGTCTCACGCTCCTGCGTGCGGGTGAAGGCGCGCAGGTGGTTGCGGGAGCCACGCAGCAGGTTTTCGTAGACCTGGACGATGTCCGCGTGATCGGCCTCGGGGATGCGCTCCTCCAGGTCGAGGATGTCGATCTCTTCGATGGCAGCGCCGACGCGCAGGGCGTCCTCCAACGAGGTGCTGCCGGTGGCGATCAGCTCATCGTAAAGCGCCTGGAGCTCCTCGTCGGTGAATTCACCGATATCCCGCCCCGCTGCCGGATCCTCTAAGTCGTAACGCGCCAACAGCACGCCGATGGCGTCCATGTGGCGCTGCTCACTCCTGGCGATGTTCTGGAAGATGGACATCTCCCACTGCTCGTAAAGCGTCAGGTAGACATCGCGGGCCAGTTTCTCTTCCTCGCGCATAAAGCGCAGCCCGGCGACCTCGTCCTCACTCAGGTCGTCAGCGGTTGCTGCATCGACCACCGAGACCGACCCGCGGGCAGCCAGCACGATCACCCAAAGCACCATCAGCGTGCCCATGACCACCCGTCGTAGCGCATGTGTGTTTGTGTTCAGTCGAATCCTCATTGTTCTTACCTCCGCTGTTTTCTGTGAACTGATAAAAGTGTACCTCTCCTCTGTGAAGGAATGATGAAGATTGTTTGAACACTTGATGCAGTTACCGCCTGCGATTCGAGCCGCCAAGCGCTTCTCGGAGAGCAAACCGTATTACCCCTGAAGGGGACGCTGAGTCCGCCAACTCAAAACCTCGGAGATTTCCAAAAATCTCCGAGGTTTCAGCCCCATGCCCCACCGGCGATTCACTTGAGATAGCGCTTGATCTTCTTCAGCAACGTCTCCGGGTCCACGGGCTTGGAGATGAACTCCGCGATGTTCAGATACTGATTGGTGGGGAAAGAGGCTGCGTACTGTGATGAGGTGATGGACGAGACCATGACGATGGGCACCTCACGCAGCTCGGGATCGTCGGCGATCTTGTTGGTGGTGGCGTAGCCGTCCAGCGGATTGGCCATCATCACGTCCATCAGCACCAGGTCCGGCAGCTCTGCACGCATCTTCTCCAAAGCCTCCGCCCCGGAAGCGGCCTCTTCAACCTCATAGCCGGCGCTCTCCAACACCACCCGATTGGCCATCACCATGTCGGGATCATCATCGACAATGAGAATTTTCCTGGTCATGTAGCCTCCTTAGTAGCAAAAACGCTTCGATGAATAGAGCCTCTCTATTATGGCACAGATGCGCCCGAAAGCGAACTCACGTCGAGGCGGTCGTCAGCGGCAGAACGACCACAAAGGTGGTGCCCTCTCCCTCGGTGCTCTCCACCTCGATCTGACCACCGTAACGAGTGACGATGTCGCGGGTGATGACCAACCCCAGCCCCGTCCCGTGTTGCACCGCCGCCTTGGCGTTGGGCGCGCGGTAGAATTCCTCGAAGAGATGCGCCTGCGCTTCCTTGGGAATGCCGATGCCGGTGTCCGCCACCGTCAACCGCGCCGTCCCCCCCTCCTTCTCCAGTCGCACGTCTACGGCGCCGCCCTCCGGCGTGTATTTGACGGCGTTGGAGATCAGGTTGGTGACCACGCGGTCGAAATTGTCCTCCGTCCCTTCGACGCGCAGCGGCGCCTCGGACGCCATCTCCACCCGCATAGTCACGCCCTGTTCCGCCGCCGGCGAGCTGTACCGCTCGGCCACACGCTTTACGATCTCCGTCAGATCCACCGGGGCCCGCTTCTCCTCCGCGCGCAGTCCTGTCTTGCCGGCCGCCAGGTCGAGCAGGTCGTCGATCAGCGTCTGCAGGAAATCGGCCCGCCGCAACGCCCGGTGGATCATCTCCCGCTGGACCGTATTCAGCTCACCGGCGTACCCGCCGTCCAGCGTGCGCAGCAGACTGCGCACCACGCCCATGGGAGAGCGCAGCTCGTGGGTCACCATCAAGATGAACTTGCGCTTGGCCGCGTCCAGCTTGCGCACTGCTTCGTAGGCCATGGCGTTTTGAATGGCGATGCCGCCGTGGCTGGCGATGGTGGCTAAGAACTCCTCGTCCTCCTCGTCGAAGGCGTTAGGCGTCTCGCTATAGACGCGCATCAAACCCAGCGGTCCCTCTTTGCCGGGGATAGGCACGGTAAGCGTCGCCTGCACGCCCTGCTCTAAGATGGTTTCCCGCTGCTCCAGCCGCGTGTCCCGCGCCACATCGTCGATGGTGACGATCTGCCCGGAGAGCACATCGCCGATGAGCGGAGCGCAGTCCAGCCCCACGTTGCACTGTCGCAAGTCGGCCTGACCCAACCCGTAGAGGCTGATGGTATCCAGACTGGTACCGCTCTCGTCCAGCAGTTGGATGGCGCAGGCTTTGACCCCCATGGCTTCTGTAGTGCTGCGCGTCAGCTGATCAAGGACTTCTTGCAGATCCAGCGTGGACGTGACGGCCTGGGCGCTCTCGTACAACGTCCGCTGACGCTGATACGCGCTGCGCAGATCCTCGCTCAGCGCCAGCACCTCCGCTTCACGCTCCTGCAGGCGCCGGGTCGTGCCGATGGTGAGGTAGGCGACCACAAACATAGTGCTGATGAGGAAAGCCAGCCGCCCCAGGACGTAAAAAAAGGATCGATAGGCCGGGACGTCGAGGTAGCCGCGCACGGGCACGTGAGGCAGGACGCCCAGGTACTCCGCCAGCGCCATGCCCCCGACCAGCAGCGAGGCCAGCCCCGCGAAGATGTAGACCTCCCGTGCCTCGAGCAGAATGGCGGAAAGCACCACGTGGAAGATGAAGTAGAAGATCAGGGGGCTCTGAATGCCGCCGGAGAAGTGACTCAACGCGGTGATGGCAGCCCAGTCGAGGGCGATCTGCAGACGGGCCAGCTGCTGGGTGCGCGTCGTCATCTCACCGGGCGCGCAGCGCGCGCAACGCAGCCAGCGCCACAAGGCCGTGTTGTAGAGCAAGATCAGTCCGCCGATGAGGTAGAGGGGCGAAGCGCTCAGAGAGAGGCCGGGCAGGCGTTGAACCAGAAACGTGGCGAGAATCACGCTGCCCCCCGCGATCCAGCGAAGTTGGAGCAGCCAGTGCAGATTGTATCCCAACTGGCGCTCGATCTGTTGGTAGAGAGGGGGAGGTGTACGTTCATTCATAGGTGTGATCTCCGCGGGTTCTCAACCTTCACGATCTTTACCTAAAGTATAACCCAACTCGTCGATTGTGGGTACTCACGTCTGGGGACTAATGCTGACGCACACCATCTAGCACGAAAAGGTTGGTAGTCACGCGCTTTAGCGCGGTGGGGTACGGTCGGGAGCAGGTCCTGAGCGTAAGCGAAGGGACCGGCCTCAGCTAGGGAATTAGGATTTTAATTCGTTAGTTTCTCAATTCGTCGTCTATTTTCGAAGGAGTCGTATGCCTCTGAAAATCGTTGTCGGCATCGAAAGACGGGGCCGGTTTCCCATCCCACCGCGCCCAAGCTTCTGAAGAAAGGAGACCGACCCCCGTCGTGCTTCAGGCCGCGGATTGTTTCAGGTAGGCGATCAAAGGATCGGAGACCAACGGCACCAAGTCATCGATCATGTGCGGCATCAGATTGTCCATCACCTTGGGCATCAGCTCCGGCATCTGCTCCGCCATGTAGTCGGGCATGGGGATCATGGCTTGCACGCGGGCCAACATGGTGTCCATCACCTTGGGCATCATCATAGGCAGCAGTTTGGGGAAGAGGACGGGGAAGAGCGGTTTCATCATACCCAGCGCGCCCGGCACCTTGGCCATGGTCCGCATCAGCCCTCCCATGCCGAAGGGCATAGCGTCAACGAGCTCGGGCCACATGGTGTCCATCAGGTGCGCGAAGCCCTCCGGCGTCATCAGGGCGATCATGGCCTCGAAGACGGCCCACTGCGCCTGCACCTCCGGGTTGGGATCGGGGAAGTCGTAGCCCAGCCGCTCCGAGCAGAAGCGCGCCAGATCCACAATCTCCACGTCCAGGTTCTTCTTTTCCTTGGTCACGCGGAACTGGAACTCGCAGCAGGGGCAGGCCGCCAGCACCGTGTCGGCGCCCACCTCGACGGCCTCTTCCAGTCGCTCCTTGCCGATCTCGGCGGCGATGGGCGGCTCCTTAATCAGCGTGAGGACGCTGCCGCAGCAGTGCGCCTCATCGCGGTTGTACTCCATCTCCACGAAGTCCACGTCGGGCAACGCCTGGATGACCCGGCGCGGCTCCTCGTAGACGTGGGAGACGCGGCCCATGTGGCAGGAATCGTGCCACGTGACCTTCAATCGTTCCCCTTGTCCCTCTCCGGAGGAGGTGGGGAAGGTAAACTCGCCTGCATTCAGACGCTCGGCCATGACCTCTGTGTAATGTTTAGCTTCAATGTCGTACTCGATGCCCAGCTTCTCGGCCCACTCCGCGTAGGCGTGGCGCCACATCATGTTGCAAGCCGGGCACGAGGTGATGACGGTATCGGCCCCGGCGGCTTTGACCGCCGCGATGTTCTTGCGCATCGTCTCCTCGAAGACGTCCCATTTGCCCGCCACCAACATCGGCGTGCCGCAGCAGTTCTCCTTCTTCCCCAATGTGGTGAAGTCAACCCCGGCCTCGTCCAGCAGGCGCACCGTCGCCTGGCCGATGTCGTGCTCCACGTAGCTGGCGGTACAGCCGGCGAAGTAAACGGCCTTGGCCTCTTTGCCCACGCCGTGGTCCGCTTTCAGGTCCTCCGGGAACCAGGCGTCGCGCGCCTTGCGGTAGCCGGCCCAGATGTTGCCCTGGCTGCGCGTCGCCGCCGCCATTATCTCGAAAGGTGGGAAGGTCATGCGCTCCTCTTCGTGGATCAATTGGCCGCGCAGCTTCATCCACGAAGGCTCGATGGGCAACACGGCCGAGCAGCGCAGGTTGCAGAGCTCGCACGTGGTGCAGACCAGGAACGTATCCACCATAAACTGGTCCCATTCTTCGCGGCCCTCCATGTACTCGCGCAGCCAGTACCACTTGCCCCTGGGACTCTGGCTCTCCCAGCCGCGCCCGTAGTACTGGTCGCACTCCTGGACGCAGTAGCCGCACTGCGAGCAGGCGTAAGCATACCAGGCCACGTCGCCGGGGATACCGCGCACGGCCTTCTTGGGCGGCTCCTCCCCGATACGGGCACTCACTGCGTTACTAAAGGGGCGGATCAGCGGCTCGAAGGTGTTGGCGGCCACCAGGGCGTTGCTGATCAGCGCGTTGCCCGTCACCTTGCCCGGGTTGAGGATGCCGGCGGGATCGACCTTCTTCTTGAAGGCCTTGAGCACCTCCACGCGCTCCTCGCCCAAAATCTCGCGCGCCAGCTTGGTGTAGTAGAGGCCGGTGGCGTAGGGCCGCCCGCCGTGCTTCTCTGCGATGTTGGCGATGGTCAGCGAGAGCGGAAAGACGAAGTTGTACGTGAATTTCCGCTGATCGGCGGGGATAAAGCCCAGGATGACGACCTCGGGCGCGCCGTATTTGCCCTCGCGGATCAACACGCCTTCCTTGACTACGGGCTGGTCGACTTTGCGCTCGACCTCAGCCATGGCGTCGCCCAGGCCGGAGAGCGGCACCACCACCTCGGCGGGCACCAGGCTGGGCCCCAGCCGCTTGACGGTCATGATGCGGAAGCGGTGCTCCCACTCGTGGTGGGCGATCTTATCACTGAGCAGCTCCGCCTGGCACTGCTTCGACTTCATGCCGGCTTCGACGCCTGCACGCACCGCCTCGGCGTCCTTCTTGCGGAAGGCCAGCGTCAAGATGTAGGAAGCGGGCAGCAGTACGCGCTCCTCCACCGGTTCGCCGTGGTGCGTCATCAGCGGGGCGCGGTTTTTCATCTCCGCCATGCGCGGGTTGATGAAATGCATGGACCAGATGGGGAGATCGGCCTCTATCAGCCGTTCCAGCAGATGCTGGAGCTCATGCGCGTCGGGGCAGCCCAGGGAGATGACCTCCAGCGCTTCGTCCGGCTGCACCTTGATGGTCAGCTCGGTGATGAGGCCGGTGGTGCCCTCGGCCTCGTAGATCACATCGAGGCCCTCGCCCTCGAAGACGCCCACGGAGCCGTCGCCCAGCACCACGCGCGCGCTGACCACGTTGTCGCGGAACCAGCCAGCCTCATAGCCGCCGAAGCCCGCGCCGCCCTGCGCCAGCCAGCCGCCCGCCGTCGCCGAGGGGTAGCTGCTGGGATAGGTGCGCAGCATCATGCCGTGCTTTTTGAGCGCGCGATCGGCCTTCTCCCAGACGATACCCGGCTGGAGCGTCGCCGTCTGCGCTTCGGCGTCCACCTCCAGCACCGCGTCCATGCGGAAGAAGTCGACGACCACGCCGCCCTTCACCGGAAGGACGCCGCCGTAGCCCGAGGTGGCCTTGCCGCGGGGGATGAGGGGCACGCCCTCCCTTGCCGCCCACTTCACCAGCGCCACGATCTCCGCTTCCGAGACCGGCTGTACGATGGCGTCGGCCAGCGGGTTACCGATGAGCGGCTTGATCATGCCGGGCATCTCGCCGATGTCGTGGCTGTAGAGCTTGCGCTCCACGCGCCGGTCGGTGAAGCGGTCGACGAAGGTCTCTTTTAACCAGTTCGTTTGTGTCTTTGATAATCCCATGATCGTTTCTCCTTTGTGTGTTGCGTATCTGTCCTGAGCAGTGTCGAAGGATTGCGGGTACTGTCTTGCCTCACGTTCCATTTAGCACACTGGCTCGCTCATTGAGCATCTCCGTCACCACCTTTCGCAGCAATTCTATCGCCTCAAGAATGCGGGGATCCTTCAGCGAATAGTAGATCGACGTGCCGTCGCGCTCTGTGGTGACCAGGCCGCGCTCGCGCAGCATGCGCAGGTGATGGGAGACGGTGGGTTGGGCGATATCCAGCGTCTCGGTCAACTCCGTGACGTTGCGCGGTTGTTCTGCGACCAGATAGAGGAGGCGCAGGCGGTGGGGATCGCCGATGCCTTCACAGATGTGGTAATGAATTAAACTGATTTCTTGGTCCCTCAGCGATTGCATGGAGAGATCCTATCCTGAATACATTGAAATATATCAATATATCTATTATAGTGCGGTTTCTGAAAACGGGAAGTGACAAATGTACCGGTTGCCGGATGTTCACTGCTGTGTCACAGCGCGAGTGAGGAACCCTGTATGGTGGCCGCCGCTGTCTTCACCGCGCCCGATCTTCCCAGCATCCTTGTTCCCTACTCCTGATTTCGTGTATAATGCGGATCTACTGCAGTCACGTAGGAGGCGAGATGAGCACGTTGGTGATGAAGTTCGGGGGAACATCGGTGGGCAGCGCGGAGGCGCACGCGCGGGCAGCCGAGATTGTGAAAGCGCAGGTGGAACGATGGGATCGTCTGGTAGGGGTTGTCTCCGCTATGCGCGGCGTGACGGACGCTCTGATCCGAGGGGCGCGTACGGCTGCGTCCGGGGACGATCAGACGTACAAGGCCGTGGTCGCCGAGCTGCGCATCCGCCACTACCGGGCCATTGATATTTTGCTGGAGGACGCCGAAGCGCGGGCAGCCCTGCTGGCCACGGTGGATGGCTATCTGGACGAGTTCGCCGCTTTCTGTCACAGCGTCCACGTGCTGGGCGAGGTGACCCCCCGGGCCATGGACACCATCAGCTCTTTCGGCGAACGGATCAACGCGCGCATCCTGGCGGCGCTGCTGCGCCAGCGCGGTCTCCCCGGCGAGGCGGTGGATGCCACCGAGGTCATCGTCACCGACGCGACCTATCAGAAGGCCGCGCCGCTGATGGACGCCACCCGCGACCGCGCCCGCGCGCGTCTCGGCCCGCTGCTCGAGGAGGGCATCGTGCCCATCGTCACCGGCTTCATCGGCGCGACGACGGACGGCGTGACCACCACGCTGGGACGCGGCGGCAGCGACTACAGCGCCGCCATCCTCGCCGACGCGCTGGACGCCGACGAGGTCTGGATCTGGACCGACGTGGACGGTGTGATGAGCGCCGATCCGCGTATCGTGCCGGAGGCGCGCGTCATCCCCGAGCTCTCGTCCGGCGAGGTGGGCGAACTGGCCTACTTCGGCGCGAAGGTGCTCCATCCGCAGACCATCCGGCCCGTCATCGAGCGCAATATCCCGCTCTGGGTAAAGAACACCTTCAACCCAACTTTCCCCGGCACCCGTATCGTATCGACGTCGGAGAGCGCACCGGGCACGGTCAAGGCGGTCACGGCGATCCGGGGGCTGAGCATGGTCACCGTGGAAGGGCGCGGCATGATCGGCGTGCCCGGTATCGCCGCGCGGACCTTTGCCGCCGTGGCGAGCCAGGGCGCCAGCGTGCTGATGATCTCTCAGGCCTCGTCGGAGCAGTCCATCTGCTTCGTCATCCCCACGCCGACGGTGCCCGCCGTTGTGGAGGCTTTGGAAGCGCAGTTCGCCCTGGAGCTGGCGCGACGCGACATCGACCGCATCTGGTCGATGGACGATGTGGTTATCGTCACCGCCGTCGGCGTGGGCATGCGGGGCACGCCCGGCGTCGGCGCGCGCATCTTCAACGCCCTCGGTGCGGCGGAGATCAACGTCATCGCCATCGCGCAGGGCTCCTCGGAGTGCAGCATCTCCCTGGTCGTCGACGCGCAGCGGGCGGACGAAGCGGTGCGCTGCATTCACGAAGAGGTGGTTCTTTAGTCGGATGGTCGCTTAGTCAGATCGTCAGGTAGTCTTTGCTCCGCGGCTATTACGCACCACGCACCGCGCAACACGTAGCACGGGATAGAAGCAAAAGGATGTGAACTTATGACCGATAAAATTCCTGTCGCGGTATTGGGCGCCACGGGTGCCGTGGGACAACGGTTCGTGCAGCTGTTGGCCCGTCATCCCTGGTTTGAAATCACGGCGCTGGCAGCCTCGGCGCGCAGCGCGGGCAAGCCCTACGCCGAGGCGTGCAAGTGGGTGCTCCCCGGCGATCCGCCGTCCGAGCCGGGCGCGATGACCGTCCGCGACCTGACGCCAGACCTGCCGGCGCGCATCGTCTTCTCGGCGCTGCCCTCGGACGTAGCCCGCGAGGTGGAGCCGCGCTTCGCAGAAGCGGGCTACGTCGTCTGCTCCAACGCCTCGGCCTACCGCTACGAGCCGGACGTACCGCTGCTGATTCCGGAGCTCAACGCCGATCATCTGACGCTGCTGGCGCGCCAGCGGGCCGGGCGCGGTTGGGCAGGCTGCCTCGTCACCAGCCCCAACTGCACCACCACGGCCATCGCTATGGCGCTCAAGCCGCTGGACGTGGCCTTCGGCGTGCGCCAGGTTTTCGTCTCCACTCTGCAGGCTGTCTCCGGCGCGGGCTATCCGGGCGTGGCCTCGCTGGACATCCTGGGCAACGTGATCCCTCACATCGGTGGCGAGGAGCAGAAGATCGTCCGGGAGACGCGCCAACTGCTGGGGCGGATGGTGGGCGGTGTCCGCGCAGACGCCGACATCGTGATCAGCGCCCATGCCAACCGCGTGCCCGTGCTGGAGGGACACACGGTGACGCTCTCGGTGGGCTTCGCCGAGACGCCGACGGTGGAGGCGGCCATCGCCGCATTACGCGAGTATCGTGGGACGGAAGTGGTGCGCGGTTTGCCCTCGGCGCCGGCGCGCCCGGTGCTGGTGCGCATGGAGCCGGATCGTCCGCAGCCCCGGCGCGACCGCGACGCGGCGGACGGCATGGCGGTGACCGTCGGGCGCGTGCGTCCCTGCCCGCTTCTGGATCTGCGGATGGTCGCCGTGGTGCACAACA
Source organism: Anaerolineae bacterium (assembly GCA_049975525.1). GTDB lineage: Bacteria > Chloroflexota > Anaerolineae > B4-G1 > SLSP01 > G713. The sequence continues at coordinate 43,224 of JBNGCW010000008.1, read as the reverse complement.
CCCTGCGCGGCGCGGCCGGCGGCGCGCTGCTCAACGCGGAGCTGTTGGTGAAAGCGGGCTACGTGGAATCAACGGATTGAACGGATTCATCCGATTTCCGGTCGGTCATCCCCTACATCGGAATGGGGGGAGCATGAAACATTTCGGCACGACGTCACTTTCGGCATTTCTGGGCGATTTCATCGTCTACCGGACTCTGACGCCCATGGATCCGCGTCTGCCGCGCCTTGGGGATCTCCGCGCGGCGGTGGGCCTGCAGGGAGGCGATCTGCCACGCAAGAGCGAACCGGCTTATGCCCGCGTCATGGTCTATCTGCTGCAGCGAGCGCGCGGCCTGGACGCACCCAGGGCGCGGATTCGGCGGTTGGTCTATATCGGCGATACGCGCATGAACGACGGTACGGCCTTCACCAACCTCTGCCGGGCCGGCGATTGGCCCGGCGTCGTTTTCATCGGCGCGGAGACCGCCGATCCGGCGCAGGTAGACGTGATCGAGGCGGAGGGCCGCGTGTGGGTCCTGGCCAACCGCTGGTCGGCGCTCAGCGATCTGGAGGCCATCTGCACCGAGCATGGCGTCCCCATCGACGAACAGACCGCCGTGGTCATCGACCTGGACAAAACCGCGCTGGGCGCACGCGGGCGCAACGATCACGTCATCAACCGGGTGCGGCTGGAGGCGTCGCGCGAGACGGTGGCCGAGGCGCTGGGGCCGGCCTTCGACGCCACGGCGTTCCGCCGGGCTTACGATCGGTTCAACCAGAGCGCCTTCCATCCCTTCACCACCGACAACCAGGATTACCTCGTCTACCTCTGCCTGATGGTCGGTAGTCCGCTCTACGAGGTAGAGACGCTGGTCGCGGCGATTCGTGGGGGGCGCTTCGAGACCTTCGCGCAGTTTATGGCCGAGGTCGAGGCGCGGGCCCATGCGCTGCCGTCGCGTCTGCGCGAGGTGCACGCCCACGTCTACGCGCGGGTACAGCAGGGCGACCCGACGCCCTTCAAGGCCTTCCGGCGCCGGGAGTACAAAGCGACAGTGGCACGCATGGACTGCACGTCGGCGGATTCGGTGACGCAGTTGCTGGACGAGAGCCTTGTCATCACCGAGGAGGTGCGGCGGTTGGCCTTACGCTGGCGACGGCAGGGCGCGCTGCTCTTCGGCCTCTCCGACAAACCCGACGAAGCCTCACTGCCCACGCCCGCTCTGGCGGAACAAGGCTATCTCCCCATCCACCAGATCAACACCCACGTCGTCGGCGAGGGGGACGCCTGATGCCTGACTCATGACTCTTGACTTTAGGCCTTTGACTCATCTGGAGGTTTAACATGCCTTATCACAGCTGGCTGGAATGCGTGCGCGGCTGCGGACGTCGCTATTCGATCTACGACGTCGTCTACCGCTGCGAGGAGTGCGGCGGTCTGCTGGACGTGACGCACGACGTGGAGGCGCTGCGCGACCGCAGCGCCGACGACTGGAAGGCGCTTTTTGAGGCGCGGGCGCGCGCAACGAGGGCGCCTTACAGCAGTGGCGTCTGGGGCAAGAAGGAGTTCGTCTGTCCGCAGATCGCCGTGGAGAACGTCGTCTCGCTGGGCGAGGGCTTCACGCCACTGCTGCACGTCCCGCCGTTGGGCGAGCAGCTGGGCGCGCCCGATCTCTGGATCAAGCAGTGCGGGATCAGCCACACAGGCTCCTTCAAGGACCTGGGGATGACGGTGCTGGTCTCCGTGGTCAAGCAGATGCGGGCCGACGGCAAGCCCATCCGCGCGGTGGCCTGCGCCTCGACGGGCGACACGTCGGCGGCGCTGGCGGCCTACGGCGCAGCGGCGGGCATCCCCACGGTGGTTTTCCTGCCGCAGGGCAAGGTCTCGACGGCGCAGTTGGCCCAGCCCATCGCCCACGGCGCCCACGTCCTGGCGCTGGAGACCGACTTCGACGGTTGCATGCGCATCGTGCAGCAGGTCACGGCGGATCAAAGCATTTACCTGGCGAACTCCATGAACTCGCTGCGCATCGAGGGCCAGAAAACCGTCGGCATCGAGATCGCGCAGCAGTTGGGCTGGGAGGCGCCGGATTGGATCATCATCCCCTCGGGCAACCTGGGCAACGTCAGCGCGCTGGGGCGCGGCTTCCTCTTGATGCGGGAGCTGGGGCTTATCGAGCGGCTGCCGCGCATCGCGGCGGCGCAGGCGGCGCAGGCCAATCCCCTCTACCGTAGCTTCCAGAGCGGCTTCGCGCGGCGGGAGACGGTGACGGCGGGCGAGACGCTGGCGACGGCGATTCGCATTGGGGATCCGGTGAGCTACGAGCGGGCGGTCAAGGTGCTGCGCGCCTTCGACGGGGTGGTGACGCAGGCCACCGAGGACGCGCTGGCGAACGCGGCGGCCCGCGCCGACCGTGTGGGCCTCTACACCTGCCCGCAGACGGGGGTGGCGCTGGCGGCGCTGGAAGACCTCGTCGCGCGCGGCGACATCGCGCCCGACGACCGCGTCGTGGTCATCTCCACCGCGCACGGCCTCAAGTTCACCGGCTTCAAGGTCGGCTACCACGAGGGGACACTGGACGGCGTCACGGCGCGGCACGCCAACCCGCCGCTGGCGTTGCCGGCGGACTTGGACGCCGTGCGACGCGCCCTGGATCGCCGGCTGGCCTCCCGCTAACGGGGGCCGGCATCCCCAACCGCGCTCAGCTGGGGCCCGTGTCCCCACCGTGCCCCAACGCCCACGGGCGCCGGTACAGAGACCGACGCCCGTGGTGAGGTGCGAGAGAAGACTACGCGCGCTTGCGCCGCCAGACGATCGCCGCGCCGAGCAGCAGCACACTCGCGATCAGCAGCGCGGGCGAGGTCGCGGCCTCGGCGGTGAGGGTGGAGAGAGTGATGGCGTTGGGGGTGAACTCATTCATGACGAAGTCGTCGATAGCCAATCCGTCGTCACTACTCGAAGCGTCGTATGTGGTCCAACGCAGCCAAAAGGTTTCACCATCTGCAATACTCAAACCTGTTATGGTCCCATTAATGAGAGATCTTTGAGTATTTCCATCCTTTGCACCAGTGCTTCCCGTGTCTGTTCCTAAACAATCGAGTGAGTCAAAATCTATCCAGGTGCCATCAGTTAAGCTTGTCGCATCAGTGCTGTATTGGAAATCCAACCTATCCGTTCTACCTGTTGAGCCCTGCCGCCACATCTCGCAATAGTATGAAATAGCGAGCTGACCTATGGTACCGCCTGTGTTATTCTGGAATTCTACACCAAGTGAGGACTGAAGGCTCCCTGAATTTAAAGCCCCAAATGCTCGATCAGTTTCATCCACGCTGCCGTAACTATAAGTGTCCCCCTGGTTGTTTGATCCTTCGTCTATACGATAGTTTGTGTCCGCATTACTATCGAACTCTACAAATGTCCAACCATTTGGAATGCCTGTATTAGTTGTTCCACCATCCGGTGTTGATGCAAGGGTGTTAAAATCCTGATTGTATTCTGTGAGAGGTGGAAGTCCTTCTTGTGCATTCACATGGGATACAGAACCTAGCATCAATGCGAGACTTATTAAGCATAACAAAACAACACGGAATTGATTGATATTTGCCACTGCGGTCCCCCTATGTATTATGAACTGTTCAACCATATAGTCGTATATTACTCCAGAAAAGTTCAAAACTCAGCAAATTTAATGCAGTAGAAGGAAGATCACACTACAATAGAAGAAGCACCGGATGCGACAGCACCCGGTGCTTCTTCGCTGAACCAGCGATGTTGCGTTACCCGCGCTTGCGCCGCCAGACGAGCACCGCGCCGAGGAGCAGCACGCCGCCCACGAGCAGCGCGGGCGAGGCAGCGTCGGCGGTGAAGGCGGAGAGGGTGATGGCAGTGGGGCCAAAACCCATCGTAAAATTATAGTCAAGAGAACCGTCTGACACCTCATCCCAGGTATTAGGACCGATTGTGCTGATAACGTCCATTGCGTCGCTGTTGCCACTTACGTCACAGATACCACCACTACTATTGCAGAAGATGGCGACGGCAAAGTCGTAATTGCCCGAATTTGCCGGCCAACTTAGACCTAACCCTGCGATAGGCATTTGGATTTCCCAGAGGTTGTTAGTGGCGTTACAGTAGCTACTCCCTGATCTGGTGAAAGTTGAGTTATCACTCCAATAACCTGTGCTCGTCGTGTTGGCTTCGATGACTCTTTCGTATCCATTACCAAAACTGCCAAGATTGGTATCCGCGTTATCTGGGAAAAACGTGGTTCCGCCTGTATCATCTGAATTGATAGCAATTGCAATGTATTCTGAGGCGCAATCCGTGATGTCACTAAATTCCAATAAGAAATTAAGATACGTGGAGTCGCCTGTTATTCGGAATTCAACTAAATCCAGATTCCCTGTCCCGCTCCAATGATCTTCCCGCTGATCTCCAGAAGCATCTCTCCAGATGTATTCGCTACCGGTAGGTCCCGTACATCCGTCACTGGACTTGTAGATGCTGTCGGCATTGTTACCAGGCAATGCGGGACATCCACCAGAACCAAAACCATCTAACCACTCGTTGGTGTCCTTTGTACCATTGACGTTTACGATACCATGGGCCATGGCGGGAAGGGTGACGAGTAAGGCGAGCGTAATAACGAGAAGAAACAAACGCTTTGTAGATAGTTTTTTCATGATAGATAGCATGTGTCTATCTCCTTGAGATTATGATAGCTTATGGGATCTTGCTCTACACATGACCTATTCAAGGGCACTTCATTGACTCTGCTGAAATAACTAGCAGAAATCGGATTTTTCTACGACTTGATGCTACATGTGGGTTTCTCGTGACCAAAATCACCAGATGTAGAGTATGGTCATCTAAAAATCCGATTTCTTGGACCTTTTTTCAGGAGAGTCTTCATTAATATAGTCGCCAACTAAGGCCAAAAGGTTCAATATTCATTTGTATGACAATCCTCAAGACCTCGTGGGTGTGCGGGTGGGGTGCTCTCAGATCAACCCCAGCTGCTCCCCGCCCTTCTTGAAGGCGGCGATGGCAGCGTCCACTACCCACGGTCACCCCGACGACCGACGACGACGAAGGGCGTGCCCGGTCGGCGTCAGGATCGCGCGGTCGCCGGCGGAGATCAACGTCCGGCTAAAGGCTATCCCCAACCACACGGGGCCGGAGAGTTCTGGATCACAGGTGTCGGTTAATCTCATCTCAGTCAGGCGCCGCCGACGCCACCCGCAGGATCAGAGGCAGGTAGACCTTCTTCGCCTCCACCACCTCATACCCTTGGGGGAGCACGTCCCTGCTGCCATCCGGATTGACGATAGTGACGTCGTACCGGCCCACCGGCAGCGGCGGCGCGGTGCACGTCGCCGTCGTCGGCCCGTGGACCACCACGTTGCGACAGCGCACGCCATCATCGCCCAACAGCACCGTCACGCCAACGGCCGTCTCCCCGCCCGCTGCCGCCGTCGGCTCAGGGTAGGCGTAGGGACGCAGGCGGACGTTGTCGAAGCGGGCGTCGAAGGCAACGACGCTGTCGGGCGAGAAGGTGAAGCCTCCCACATCGGGCTCGGCGACGGTACGGCTGGCCCGCACGTCGTCCAGGTCGCCGTTCTCCAGCCAGCGGACGGTCCACGTATCCCCCGCGCCGGTGTAGCCGATGCTGAAGCGCCGGCGCGTCAGCGCCGTCGTGGTGATGGTGCTCGTGCCCGCCTGCTGCCAGCCGCCATCGTAGTAGCCGATGCGCTTGGGGATCTCAGCGCCGTAGAGGCTCAAATCCCACGAGCCGACCTGGGCCTTGAAGCGATATGGGGCCTCCACCACCGTCAACTCGGCGTCCACGGCGTAGGTCGCCGGCAGGTCAAGCTTCCACGTGCGCAGCGTCGGGCCGACGGGCTTGTACCGGGTGCTTGTGTCCGTCTCGCCCGCCACGCGCAGGTTGCCCTCCGTCTCCTCGACCGTGTACCAGGCACCCGTGTTGCGAACCCAGTAGGTCTCATCCCAGACGCCGTCCGCGAAGTCGTCGAAGAAGGTGGGGAAGACCGCCTCGCCGTCGCCGGTCGAAGTCAGCGTCAGGTTGCCGTAGGTAGCGGTGATGGTGCTTTGGCCCGGCGGGATGTAGGGCGCCTTGACCCAGACGCGCGTCTGCGCGGTGCCGCAGCCGTCCTCCAGCCAGTGGGGCAGCGTCTGATCGGCGGTACGGAAGCGCAGATCGCCGCAGTCGGGGCGGAGGCGCCCGGCCGCGATCGGCGAGGCCGTGTCCAGCGTGATCGGCACCGGGTAGGCGTAGCGGGCCGTGGTGGCCGCGTTGGTCAGCGTGATGGGCACAGCATAGCCCGCCGGCCCGGTGGCGAAGCGCCGTCCCGTCAGCGTGAGGCGCGTGCCGCCAGACGGAGGGCCTTGCGGCGGTGTGACCGCACTCAGCGTCAGCTCGCCCAGCGTCACCGTGGCGCCCGTCGCCTGCCAGCCGTCGCCCAGCGTGAAGTAGATCGGCTGCGTGCCGCTCAGCCCCTCGACGGGCAGCCCTGTGCAGACGCCCACGCCCTGGTTGACGGCGTAATCCATCACCGTGCGGCAGTCGTCCGCATCTGACGGCGTGCCGCTTTCCCCCACACGCAGCGCCAAGTCGGCGGGCAGCTTGCGGCCCAGGGGCAGCCCCGTGATACGGCAATCGACGTCGCCGGCGGCCGTCTGCTCGCAGCGCACGTCCAGCGCGTCGACGTCACCGGCACGGAGCACGGCCCCGGCCACGAAGGGCACCCGGCCCCGCTCCAACGCGCCCACGTCCGGCGCTGCGTCAAGGGGCGCCATCGGCGGATCCTGCGACGGGCTGCCCAGCTCCATCCCGGCGTCCACGGCCGGGGCGTAGGGCCGCAGCCGGTAATCGTGCGTGGCGGGATCCACGTAGAGCCCCTCGCCGTCCTGATTGTGGGATGTCGTCAGCGTCGCATCGTCCAGATCGAGCGTGGTGGCCCGGTTGTTGATGAAGACCGTGCCCGTCAGCGTCTGCGGCCTTCCCTGGTAATCGTCTTTGGCATGCGTCCCGATCGCGCCGATCACCGTGTTGTGCAAGATGTACCGGTTGGAAGGTGTGTCGGCCGGCTTATCCACCACCGTGCCGTTGGTGCCCATCGTGAAGATGCCCGGCGAGGTCGTATCCCAGGTGATGTTGCGGTAGACCCAGTAGTTGTAGGTGTCATCATCCAAGTAGATGCCGTGACCGCCGAAGTAGTTGAGGTCAAGGTTGAGCTCGGCCTGGTTATCGTGGACCAGGTTATAGGCAATGTGGGCGTCGTTGCCGTCGTCACCCCAGCCGTAGATAGTGCCCAGGTCGCTGATCAGCAGATGGGAACGGTAGAGATCGTTGTAGGTGATGTCGAGCCCCGGATCAGCTCCCACGCCGAGACGCCCCACGTCGAAGATGGTGTTCTGCGTGGCGACGTTCCGCTCCGCGCCGCCTGGGTTGGGCGTCGGCCAGCGCTCGCCGGCGATGGCCGCGCCTATCCCCATGTAGCCGGCCTCGTAGATGACGTTGTTCTCGGCGCGGTTGCGCGCCCCGCCCAGCAGGATCATGAGGCTGGGCGCGTGGGCCAACAGGCTGTCGCGGATCACGTTGTTCGTCCCCCGCACGTCCAGCGCTCGCGTGCCGTCGGTCCACGAGAACGGCGGCAGCTCCTGGACGTGCCAGGGGTAGCGCAGCACGATGTTCTGCACGGTGGTATGGTGGGTATTGTCGTCGTAGAGGATTGTGCCGGCGAAGAATTGCAGCCCATCGATGACAATGTGCGACCGATCGCGCAGGTCGAAGACCCAGGGGCGACGGCGGGCCTCGACGGTGTAGTGCGCCGTCTCCCCCGTGCGCTCCGGCAGGTTGAGCAGCAGCTGACCGTCGTCCGCCGGCCCGGTGCGGAACCACTCACCGGGCGCGTCGAGCGCGCCCGGCGTGCCCCAGAGGTAGTAGTAGTTGCCGGGGCTGGGACCGCGCATCGTGCCCGGCTGGTCGAGCTCCGATCTCGCCCCCCAGGCGCCGGGGTCCTCGTTGCAGGCGAAGGAGACCTTGTCGGTCGTCTGCCGGGTCACGTCGCAGGTGATGTGGACGATACCGTAGCCCGGGGCGAAGGTGATCTTGGCGCCGTCGAAGGCGCCGGGCGGGAGGGAGGAGAGATCGGCGTCGACGTAGGTGGCGTGATACGAGTCGGTGACGGTGGCTTCGTCGGCCTGGGCGAAGTCGTCCGTGGTGGTGCGCGTGACCTGCGCGTAAGGGATGTTGGGCCAGCGGGCCTCGGGCATCATCTGCCCGTTCACGAAGATCTGGTCGTTGCTGACCTGATGGGGATCGCCGCTCTCGCGGACGTCGAAGGTCCAGCTCATCGGCAACGTGAGGGTGACGCCGCTAGTGTAGACGTCGTCGAAGAGCACTTCGGCGCCGCTGAGGGTGGCAACTTCGCCCGGGTAGGCGCGGAAGGTGATCGGCGCGTCGACGGTGCCGGAGATAGGCGGACGTACGACCTCGCGGTAAGTGCCGGTGCGGAGGGTGCACGTGTCACCCGGACGGGCGACGTCGGCGCACCTCTGTACGGTGCGAAACGGCGCGTCGATGGTGCCGGGATTGGCATCGTCGCCGCCGGGGGCCACAAAATATTCGTCACCGGCGGACTGGGCCAGCACCACGGGCGTGGATACAAGGAGGACAAGCAACACCCCCAGCGCAAGAACGATGTCGCGTTCATCTCGAGCGTTAAAGAAACGGATCAGGTATTCTCTCATTTTAACCTTCATTCTGATTACCTATCATTTCCATGAGGACGGTTTATGAAACCGACTCAACCCCCTGGTCACGTCATTCCGAGTGAGCGAGCAGCGTCGTCTGCCGGGAGCGAATCGAGGAATCTCTCCTCTGCGACGTAGAGTTACCATCGAGCCGGGAGATATCTCGACTTCACTTCGCTGCGCTCTGTTACGCTCGGTATGACGAGAAAGTAATAAGATGTGCATGTGATGCATGCATATTCCAGTTTCTTGCCTCTTGAAAAGTAGCCGATGTTGATAGTCAAAAACGATGACCGGTAGCCACTTTCATCCATCAGTTAAGACTTGACAAGGCCCTAGGCCCGCTTTAGCGTCAGAGAGCACCGAACGGCACTCCACGGCGTTCCGTGGCTGATTACGAACGAGTTGAGCTCGACGCTCAAAAACAATGATAAGGGATGGGCGACCAGAAGTCCGATTTTTCACCAAACATGGGCTGTCAGCGAGGCAACTCGCCGCGCACTGCTTGATCTGGAATGCCCAGGTGCCGTTCCAGCTCCTGCTCGATGTAGAGCGCCTGTTCTGTCTCGGTGAGATTGCTCAGCAGCTTCTCCTTATCTCCACTCTGCGTGATGGCGTGGACTTCGTAGCTGTACTGGGTGCCGCTATCGGAGTGGTGGACCCTTTCCTTGCAGTAGAGCTGACGTATCTCCGACGCAAGCAGGTCTTTGTTCCCCCACCAGGGCAGAGGATGGTGGTGGATCACCAACCGACCTTGTCCCACCCAGATCGTGGTCCGGTTGACGAACCCGGTCAGCGTGTAGTACCCCAGGCCGAGGCCCACCGCCGTATGCAGTAACCCGAAAAGCGACATAAACCAGGCGCCCGAGAAGATCGAGATACCGTGCCAGACGATCATGAAGCCGTTCCAGAAGACGGAGAAGACCAACAAAAAGATGAAAAGTGGCCGAAACCAGCGATACGAGATTTGGAGAACGCCGTTGCCTTCCTGCACCTCGATATTCTTAGGCATGGGCACCTTGGGGCGCCTTTCCGGAATCTTTGGGGTCCAGGCCTCAGGCGTGGTCGCTCGCTGAAGCCCAAAGACCGCGCCGCAATGTGAACAGCGGGCCATGGCAAGGTCCCAGTCGATGTCCTTGCTCTCGATAGGCGCACCGCAGTTTTTGCAATCCAGTTCTTTCAACTCCATAGCTTATCTCTTTGGGCCTCCCAGGCGCACCCGTGTCGTACCATACCGCCATTCTATACGAGACATCGGATTTCTTCAAGAAATCCGATGTCTCAAGCGCTCTTTCATCCACCCTCAGCCGTTTGACAAGCCACTAAATCAGCCCCAGCTGCTCCCCGCCCTTCTTGAAGGCGGCGATGGCGGCGTCCAGCTGGTCCTTGGTGTGCTCGGTGCAGAGTTGGACGCGGATGCGGGCTTTGTCCCGCGCCACCATGGGGTAGACGATGGGCAAGACGTAGATGCCCTCACCCCAGACGAAGTCCGCCAGCGCTTTCGCCGTTTTGCTCTCGCCGCACATGATGGGCACAATGGGCGTCTCGCTGTGGCCCGTGTCGAAGCCCAGCGCCTTCATCTGATCGAGGAAATAATTGCGGTTCTCCCAGACGCGCTCCACGCGCTCCGGGTGCGTCTCCATGACGTCGATGGCGGCGATGGTGGCGGCGACGACGCCCGGCGGCAGCGCGCCGCTGAGCAGCCAGGTGCGCGAGGTGTTCATGGCGTACTTGATCAGCGCTTCGCTCCCGCTGAGGTGCCCGCCGACGATGCCGAAGGCTTTGGAGAAGGTGCCCATCTCCGCGTGCACCTGGTCGCGCGTCAGGCCGAAGTGGTTGACGATGCCGCGCCCGCCCTCGCCCAGCACGCCCTCCCCGTGGGCGTCGTCGACGTAGACCGCCGCGCCGTGCTCCGTCGCCAGCTCCGCGATCTGCGGCAGCGGCGCCAGGTCGCCGTCCATGCTGAAGACGCCGTCGGTGACGATCCAGATGTGCTCGTAGGCCGGTCGGTGCGTCTCCGCCTCCTCCAGGATGCGCTTGAGGTCATCCACGTCCTTGTGTTTGTAGATGGCGCGGTCGGCCCGGGTCAGCCGCATGCCGTCGATGATGGAGCCGTGGTTGAGCTCGTCGGAGATGTAGAGGTCGCCCTCCCCCGCCAGCTGCGCGATGACGCCCTGGTTGGTCATAAAGCCCGTCTGGAAGGTGAGCGAGGCGGGCGCGCCCTTGAAGGCCGCCAGCCGCCGGTCCAGCTCGCGGTGCAGCGACGTGTCGCCCGCGATGGAGCGGTCACTCCCGGCCCCCGCGCCGAACTCCTTCGTCGCGTCGAGCATGGCCTGCACGACCTGGGGGTGGGTGGAGAGGTTGAGGTAGTTGTTGGAGCACATGACAATCACCTCGCGCCCGTCGTAGGTGGCAATAGGGCCGCTGGCGCTCTCCAGCTCGCGCGGTTCCCAGGTCAACCCCTGCTCCTCTAATTGCTGATATGCGTCTGCCAGGTATTGGATGGGATCTCGTTTCATCGGTTTACTCCTTTCATTAGTGATACGTGATGCGTGATGCTCATGAGTCATAAGTCATGAGTCATGACGAATTGACTACCAGACTAAGCGACCACCAGACCACCTGACTACCTGGGATACAGGACAATTTTACCACTCTTGCCCGACGCCATGGTCTGGATCGCCTCTTCCCAGCGGCTCAGCGGGAACTCGTGGGTGATGAGCGGCTCCAGATCGACGGCGCCGGAGGCGAGCAGCGCCCGCATCTGATACCAGGTTTCCCAGAGCCGCCGCCCGGCGATGCCGTGGACGGTGATGCCTTTCATGATCACCAGGTTGTTGAGGTCGAAATCGCGGAGCGTGTTGGGCATGAGGCCCAGCAGCGCTGCCTCCGCACCCGGCTTGAGCAGACCGAAGCCCTGTTTGAGCGCGGCGGGCGCGCCGGACATCTCGAAGAGCACGTCGAAGCCTTTGTGGAGCACGGCGTCCTGGGCCAATGTCTCCACGTCGTCCTCGCGTGGGTTGAGCGCCAGGTTCGCGCCGAGCTTGCGCGCCAGCTCCAGCCGGTAGGGGCTCAGATCGGTGGCGACGATGACCTCGGCGCCGAAGGCCCGCGCCACGGGGATGGACATCAGCCCGGCGGGGCCGCAGCCCGTAACCAATACCGTCTTGCCGCGCACGTCGGCGGTGGAGACGGTGTGGACGGCGTTGCCGAAGTTCTCCTGCAGGCTAGCGACCGGCAGCGGCATATCGGGCGGATTCTTCCAGGCGTTCTCCACAGGGATGGCGACGTACTCCGCGTAACAACCGTCCACATCCACGCCGATGATGCGCGTGTTCTGGCAGACGTGGGCCTTGCCCAGGCGGCACTGCTGACAGACGCCGCAGACGATATGGCTTTCCGCCGAGACGAGGTCACCGACCTGTGGCTCGTCGGCACGCACGGCACTGCCGACCTCCACAATCTCGCCGGCGAACTCGTGCCCTACGACAACCGGCGGACGTATACGCCCCTGGGACCAGGGGTCCCAGTTGTAAATATGGACATCGGTGCCGCAGATCGAGGTGGCCTGCACGCGGACAAGAACGTCGCGTGGACCGGGGCGGGGGATCTCTCTTTCAAGCAACGTCATACCCGGGGCGGCTTCTGTTTTGACAACAGCTTGCATTTTCTCCATTCAGGCTCCTTTCCACCCCCCTTACACCGGGGGTGTGCGGTCGGGTTAAAGAGGGGGCGCACTGCAGCCAACGATGGATTCACCCCCGGAGACTCACATCTTCAGTATAGCATCGCCTGAAACGGGAGACAATGTGCAGACGGATACGTTGAGGATGACAGTTGTAATCCCCTCTCCTGACCACGCCCCACAGCGGGGGCGGGGGAACAGCGGTCCGGCTGAAGAGGCGCCGATCAGAGTTTTCTCTTTATCATTGCTTCGTGGTATACTTGTACTTGAAAAACCAAATCAATCCACCGCAAGGAGGTTATGATGAAGCACTTCCTCACGCTAGCCGATCTTGAACCGCAGACGCTGCGCGAGTTACTCGAGCTCTCCGTGCGCCTCAAGAAAGCCTGGAAAGCCGGAGAGAGCGAGCCCTTGCTCCAAAACAAGGTCTTGGGGATGATCTTCCAGAAACCCAGCCTGCGCACACGGGTCTCCTTTGACGTGGCCATGCTACATCTCGGCGGGAATGCGCTCTACCTCTCCCCGAGCGAGATCCAGCTGGGTAAGCGGGAAAGCGTCGCCGACGTGGCCCGCGTCATCTCACGCTACGTCGACGTGGTCATGGCCCGCGTCTTTGGGCACTACGACCTCATCGAGCTGGCGAAATACGCCACGGTGCCTATCATCAACGGCCTCTCTGATTACAGCCACCCCTGCCAGGGCGTCGCCGACTTCCTCACCATTCTGGAGCACAAAGGCGGCTTTGAGGGCAAAAAACTGGCCTATCTGGGCGATGGCAACAACGTCTCCACCTCGCTGCTCTTCGGGGCGACGAAGCTGGGCATGGATTTCGCCATCGGCTCACCCAAGGGCTACGAGCTGCATCCCGCCGTCTGGGATATGGGGCGCCGGTTCGCCGCCGACAGCGGCTCGCAGCTGCTGGCGACCACCGATCCCCTGGAGGCCATCGACGGCGCCGACGTGGTCTACACCGACGCCTGGGCGTCCATGGGGCAGGAAGCAGAGGCTGTAGAGCGCCGCAAGGTCTTCCCGCCGTACCGAATCGACGAGGAGATTCTGGAATACGCCAAGCCCGATGCCATTGTGATGCACTGCCTGCCGGCGCATCGCGGCGAGGAGATCACGGACGCCGTCGCCGACGGCCCGCAGTCGGTGCTCTTCGACCAGGCGGAGAATCGCCTGCACACGGAGAAAGCTATTTTGGTCTGGGTCCTGGATTTGGCCTGAAGGGCGGGAGACTCTGCTTTTGAAGCACCGGGACATAGCATCTCGCGTTCCATGAAATTGGAACCGCAGGAGGAAACCTTTGGCCGGCAATCGTACTCGATTTGAAGAAGCGCGTCAGAAGGCGAATGATCTTGTTTGGGAAGAACGCTGGTCGGAGGCCATCAAGGCCTACCGGCGGGCGCTGGCGGAGTTCCCCAAGGACGTCGCTACGCTGCGCGGCTATGCCTGGGCGTTATTTAACGCCGGCGAGCTGGAAGAGGCCACAAAAGTCTACCGTCGGCTGACGGAACTGGCCCCTAACGAGCCCGGCTCCTACGAGCGCCTGGCCGAGTTATTGCTCCGGCAGGGCCAGGGGAACGAGGCCGCTCAGTTGTACGCGCAGGCGGCGGCGATCTTCGCCGAGCAGGAGCTTACGGACAAGCAGATCGAAGCGCTGGAGACCTCGGTGCGCCTTCAGCCTCATAATGTCGACGCCTGGAGCACCCTGCTGAAACACTACCGCCGGGAGGGGCTGGTGAAATCGGCCGTCCTGGCCACCTCCTGGCTGGCCTACCTCTACCAGGACGAGCACCCCCAGTGGGCTGTCGAAGTCTGCCGTCAGACCCAGGAGCTCGCCCCACAGAGTCGGAGACTGGGGCGCCTGCTGCGCCTGCTGCAGAGCGGGCAACCCCTCCCCCAACCGCCGCCCACCGACGAGCTGGGGGACGCCCTGGAACTGCTCCCCGATGAGGAAGAGGCCCTGATGGAAGACGAGGTGGGCAGTCCGACGGCGATTGCCCGCCAGCGGGCGTTGGAGTCGTTGGCGGAATCCATCTTCGAGGGGGCGGGGCCACAACCGGCGGAAGCCGCGCAAGTGGACGTGGCGATGCTCATCAGCCGCGCCGTCGATGCCCAAACGCGCGGTGACCTCACAGCCGCCACGGAAGCGTACGAAGAGCTGCTCTCCTCCGGGGTCTCCATGGCCTCCGTCCACTTCAACCTGGGGTTGATCTATAAGGAACAGATGCGCTTTCAGCAGGCCATTGCGCAGCTGGAAAAGGCCTTGGAGGACGAAGCGTACGTGCTGGGCGCCCATTTTGCCCTGGGCGAATGTTATCAGGCCGAAGGCCTCTTCGACGAAGCCTTGAAACACTTCCTGGAGGTCATCAAACTCGTCGATATGACCACGGTGGAACGTGAGCAGGTCGATGATCTCTTGCGGGTCTACGAGGGCCTGGCGCAGAATCTCATCAATCGGGGCGAACCGGAGCGGGTTGAGGAGATCCTCTCCTCGGTGGTGGGCTTCCTGGGCCAGCGGGGCTGGGAGGAAGAGGCCATCCGCGCCCGCCGACGTCTTGACAGCCTGGCCCGCAGTGGGGCGGTGTTGAGCCTTGCCGAGGTGATCAGTCTCCCCAACTCGGAAGAAGTGTTGCACGCGGTGGCGCGCTCCCAGGAATATCTGCGCCGCGAGAGGCCCTACCTGGCCCTGGAAGAGCTGATTTACGCCGTGGGGAAAGCGCCTTTCTATCTGCCGGTGCACACCATGCTGGCCCAGCTCTTTATCGAAAACCACCGCCTGGATGCCGCGCTGGAGAAATATCGCCACATCGCCAAGACATGTGAGGTGCGGGGGCAGATGCCCCAGGCCCTTGTCACCTATCAGCAGATGCTCGAATATTCGCCTCTGGACAGCAACGTCCGGCGGCGTGTCATCGAGATTCTGATCCAGCGTGGTCAGATCGATGAGGCCCTGGAGCAGTATTTGCAGCTGGCAGACACTTACTATCAGCTGGCGCAGGCGGATCGTGCCCGGGAGACCTACCGCCGGGCGCTCGCCCTCGCGCCGAGGACATCCGAGGAGCAGGTGTGGAAGCTGCGCATTCTGCACCGCCTGGCGGACCTGGATATGCAGCGACTCGCCTGGCTGGACGCCATCAAGGACTACGAAGAGATCACGCGCATCGCGCCCGACGATGAGCGCGCTCACCTGGCCCTCTTACGCCTCTACACCCGCACGAACCGACCTCGTCAGGGTATGGCGGCCTTAGATCGCCTCATCAAGCGCTATCTACAAACCAAACGCCTGAGCAAGGCCCTGGCCGTCCTGGAGGATCTCGTCGATGAACAACCTGCCTCCATCCCCCTGCGCTTCCGTGCGGCTCAGTTGAATCTGAAGGCCGGTAAGCGGGAGGCCGCACTGCGCCACCTGGACGTGTTAGGGGATCTGCAGCTGGAAAAGGGGCAGGAGCAGGCGGCCCTGAAGACGATACAGACGATTATTCAACTCAACCCTCCTAATGCGGAGGCCTACGCCGAGTTGTACCAAGAGTTGAGCGGAAGGCAGCCGCCTTCCACCTGACGTGAGATTTTGACATCCGCCGCACCCTAAGGCAGCGATTCACAAAAGCAGCGCCTGTGACATCCTGCATCTGGCGAGTGCGGGCGAAAGGCGCGCCGGGGGATGTGGAACCTCTACGCGGTTGTCAAGCGTGATACTAACTCCTGAGGGATACGTGGGATTCTATGTGGGAACTTAGCTGGTTACTCGAACGCCTTACGTGGCTGGACGTGGTAGACATCTTACTGGTAGCCACCCTCTTCTTTATGCTCTTTTACGCCTTGCGAGGCACCCGTGCCGTCCCTCTGGTGCGCGGCATTATCGCCCTCTTGTTGGGTCTGGCCCTGCTCAGCCGCGTCGTCCGGCTGCGCGCTTTCTCCTGGTTGATCGGCCAGATTTTGCCGGCCTTGTTGGTGGGCGTGCCGGTGCTCTTCCAACCCGAACTGCGGCGCGCTCTGGAACGCCTGGGGCGAGGCCGCTTTTTCACGCTCTCCCTGCAACAAGAGAATCTGCAGGCATCCGCGCTGCACGCCGTGGTCGAGGCCACGCGCCAGATGGCGGAGAATGACGTCGGGGCTTTGATCGTCTTCGAGCGGGAGACCGGCCTGCAGGACTTCATCGAGACGGGCATCGTCGTCGACGCTCAGGTCTCCCCGGAGCTGCTGACCACCATCTTCGATCATCACACGGTGCTCCACGACGGTGCGGTGATCATTCGGGACGGGCGCCTTGCCGCGGCTGCCTGCGTGATGCCCTTGACCTCGGCCTTCCTCTCCGATCGCCATCTGGGCTTGCGACATCGGGCCGCCATCGGTACCACGGAGATCAGCGACGCCGTTGCCGTGGTTGTCTCCGAGGAACGGGGCAGCATCTCCCTGGCCCACGACGGACGCATCATCCGCGACATCGACAAGGAGCGGCTGGAGTCCATCCTGGGCGCATTCTTTACCCAGCAACGTTCCGCTTCGGTAGCTCTCTTCCAGCGCCGTAGCAAGCCGGAAGACAAAGCAACATCCCCCCGCGTCTTGCCGCGGGAGAAGGGGGGAAGATGAAGATAAAATCGAACCTCGGTCAGACGTTGAGCCTGGCCTTGCTCTCCCTGCTGCTGGCTTTTTTCTTCTGGGTCGCGGCCACCGAAGCTCAGGATCCCATGATCGAGAAGCCTTACCCCCTTCCTATTCCTGTGGAGATACGTCATCTCCCCGCGGGCATGGTGACCTATGGGGCGGAAAACGCCCAAGTTCGGATGCTGCTGCGTGCTCCGGAATCCCTTTGGGCTGTGCTGCAGGCGCCCGTCGGCAACACCATCCAGGCTTACGTAGATCTCTCGGAGGCTGAACCCGGTCAACTCACGCTGCCGGTGCAGGTAGAGATACACCGGCGCCCGGTACAAGTCGTCAGTCTCTCACCTGACGAGATCAGCTTGACGTTGGAGCCCTTGGCGGAAAGCACGGTGCCGGTGGAGGTGCGCATGGAGGGGACACCGGCGTTGGGCTTCGTGACGCGCTCTGCCATCTTTCACCCCAGGGAAGTAACGGTGACCGGGCCGCAGTCGCTGGTCTCGTCCACGGTCCGCGCCCTGGTCAAAGTCTCCGTGGACGCTGCCCGCGAGACGCTGCGGGAAAACGTCTCTCCGCTCCCCGTCGATGAGGTCGGCAATGAGATTGAACAGGTGACGGTGACACCTCGCACCATCACCCTCGAGGTGCCGGTGGAGCAGCTGGGCAACATTCGAGATGTGGCAGTGCACGTGGTACTGATCGGACAACCCGCGTCCGGCTATTGGGTGAGTTCGATAGAAAAGGACCCGCCCTCGGTGGCCGTCAGCGGTCGCCGGGACGTGGTGAAGGCGCTGCCCGGCTACCTGAACACCCAGCCTATCGATCTCGCCGGGCGGAGCGAGAGTTTCACCACCACCGTGGGCTTTCAGACGCCGGAGGGCATCTCCGTGCTCACCACGCCGCAGGTGCAGGTCTCGGTCAACATCGAGCCCCTGGAAAGTACCCTGACAGTGGAGTTGACGCCGGAGCTGCGCGGGCTCGCACCGGGCTACACCGCCACCGTGACACCGAAGACCGTGCAGCTTGTGGTGCGAGGCCCCTTTGCCAACGTCGGACAGCTCAACGTCGGCGAGATCGAAGCGGCGCTGGACGTGAGGAACCTGGCAGCCGGCGAGCATACCGTCCCTCTAGACGTGACCCTGCCCGACGAGACGCTGAAGATCGAAGGGATCATCCCCCAATCCTCACTGGTGGTGCAGATCGCGGAAACGCCTTGAGCGACGCCGCTAAGACGACCGGGCCTCCAACCCCTTTTTGAGCGCGTTCAAAGAGAGCAGGGCGCATTTGACGCGCCCCATGCTCAGGCGAATGCCGCCCAGCAGCTCTTCGATGTCCGCCAACTCCAGCGCCTCTATCTCCTTCGGTGACTTGCCCACCACCGCCTCCGTGAGCAATGAGGTGGTCGCCATGCTGATGACGCAGCCGTGGCCCTCAAACATCACCTTCGCGATCTTGTCGTCTTCGTCCAGTTTAACCGTCAGATGGACGACATCCCCGCAGGTGGGGTTGTCCAGGTGCACGTCGATATCGGCGTCTTCGAGGACGCCGTAATTCTGAGGATCGTGGTAATGGTCCAGAAGTTCTTCACGGTACAAATCGCTCATGCGCACTCCTTTGGGCAAAGGTGGAGAAACGGGTAAAGCGTGCTCGGCTCAGCGTCGCAAGATATGGACGACGTTGTGTAGGCCCTCGACCAGCGCGTCGGTGTCGGCGCGGGTGTTGTAGATATAGTAGCTGGCCCGGACGGTGGCGGGGAGGTGATAACGGCGGTGCAGCGGCTCCGCGCAGTGCAGCCCGGCGCGCACACAGATCCCTCGTTCATCCAGAATCGTGGCCACGTCGTGGGGGTGAATGCCGTCCAGGTAAAAGGAGACGGCGCCGCCGTGCTTCTCAGACGCCGGTCCCAGGATGTGAAGGCCGGGAATCTCAGGCAGTCGCTCCATAGCGTAGGCGACCATCGCCTGCTCGTGCCGACGGACGGCGTCCATCCCCAGTTCCTGCAGAAAATCCACCGCCGCGCCGAAGGCGATGGCCTCGGCGATGGCCGGCGTGCCGGCCTCGAATTTGTAAGGCACATCGTTCCAGGTCACCCCTTCTTTGGTCACCGTGCGGATCATCTCCCCGCCGAAGAGAAAAGGGGGCATGGCCTCCAGCAGCTCGCGGCGTCCCCACAGCGCACCGATGCCCGGCGCACCCAGCTTGTGACCGGAAAAAGCCAGGAAGTCCACGTCGAGGGCCTGGACATCTACCGGCATGTGCGGTACGGCTTGCGCGCCATCAACGACGACCACGGCGCCGTTCTCGTGGGCCCGCCGGGCGATCTCCGCGGCCGGCGGGATGGTGCCCAGCACGTTGGACATCAACGAGAAGGCGACAACCTTGGCGCGTCCATCTTCCAGCAGCGCGGTGAGGGCCTCCAGGTCCAGGAGCCCCTCGTCGGTCACAGGCGCGTAGGCCAGCTCCGCTCCTTTTTCCCGGGCCAGCTGCTGCCAGGGCACCAGGTTGCTGTGGTGCTCCATCTCCGTCAAGATGATGCGGTCGCCCGCCCGGATATTGGCACGGCCCCAACTGGCGACGACGAGGTTCAGGGCCTCGGTCGCATTGCGCACGTAGACCACCTCGGCCGGATCCGGGGCGTGGATGAAGGCGGCGATTTTCTCCCGCGCGGCCTCGTAACGCGCCGTGGCCTCTTCGGCCAGTGTGTAGATGCCGCGATGCACGTTGGCGTAAACGTGCGTGTAAACCTCCCGCAGGGTGTCGATGACGACCTGCGGCTTTTGAGCGCTGGCAGCACTGTCCAGGTAAACCAGCCGGTGACCATGGATCTTTCGTTGCAGAATAGGAAACTGAGCGCGAAGGGTCTCATCGTTCCAGGTCATGGATGTTTGCCTCCTTGGTTAGCGTGAAAAAGGGTCTTCATGGGGAAGGGGATTGTCTCCTCTTGAGGGGCTGGGGTTCTTCATCACCTTCGCCCTGGGTGGGCCTCTGAATCAAAGTGACGATTTCGTTGGACACTTCCTCAACCGACTTGCCGGTGACGTTGACGAGGCGCCAGCGGTTTTGGGCGCAGAGATGTCGGGCGTGGCGCAGCTCCTCCCTGACCGTGTTGTAATCCGTGTAGGTGGAATGCTCTGGCAGTCCGGTGTAGCGGGCGCGGGTCTTACGCAGTTCAACCAGGCGCTCCGGCGTGGTGATCAGGCCAAAGACGCGCTGCGGGGGCAGCTTCAGAAGGCTTGCCGGCAGGGGAATGTCGCGGATGATGGGCACGTTAGCCGCAAACCACCCCCGATAGGCCAGGTAAATACACGTAGGTGTTTTCATAGTGCGGGAGACGCCCACCAGAATGATCTCGGCGGCGTCCAGCTCCTCATGATGCAGCCCGTCGTCGTGGCGCAGGGCGAACTCCACTGCTTCGATGCGTCGGGCACGCTCCTCCCGCAGCTGGGAGAGCAACCCCGGTTTCTCCTGCGGTGAAAGCGCCAGCTGGGTGGAGAGCCGATCCAGCATCGGCCCCATGAGGTCCATGGCGTCGATGTTGTGGCTCCGAGCTTCTTCCAACATAATCCGCCGCAAGTGATCGGAGACCAGGGTGTGCACAATCAGCACGCCTTCGGCGGTTGCGTCGGCCGCACGACGGACAACATCCCGAACGGCTTCCGGCGTCTTGACATCGCCCTCGCGGACGAGCATCACGGGCGCCTCCTCGAACTGCATCAAAGCCGCCCGTACCACCTGCTCGGCTGTTGCGCCGGTACCGTCGGAGATGACGAAAATGGTCAACATCTACGCCTCCTTGTGCAATATAGTATACCATAATCTAAGAAAACTACGCGCCGTTCGAGTCGCTTGATGTCCTGCCGGGCTTCTCTTCTCCGTCGGGGTGAGTCCCCTCATCTCATCGCGCCACCCTGGGGTTTCAAAGCGGGTCCGCCGGTGAAAACGCCCTCTGTACCGTAAACCCTGCGTAGACGAAAGCAAGGCAAACGAAGCCGGGGTTGATGCGGGAGGGAAACGTGATGGAAGCTGCCCAGGGTGTTTGAACCACCCTGGACCTGCTTCGTTTGTCCCCTGGAGCATTTGCTCCCTTTTTATAACCCAGTTATAATCTAAGGGCGATGAACACAACAGAACAGCACGCTCAAGAAGATATCCAACTGTCTCTCTTCGAGACGCCCGCCCCGGCCGATGAGCCGGTTTTGCCGTCGCACGCCTCGCTTAAGGTGGCCCTGGGCGCTTTCGAGGCCTACATGGAAGAGCGCGGCTTCACGGAGAACACCCAACAGGCTTTTCGCCTGGATATGGAGCTGTTGATCGAATACCTGGGACCAGGCGCCTCTCTGGAACAGATCGCCACGGCCAATCTCAACGCCTTTTTGACGTGGCTACAGGAGGCACGCGGAATCCCTTGCAGCCCTAAGACGCTGGAACGGCGCATCACCACGCTGAAGGTCTTCTTCGGCTGGCTCGCGGAGGAGGGCGTGCTTCCCCACGATCCGGCCGCGCCGCTGATTCACCACGGGATCACCTCGCCGCTGCCCGACGTTCTCGACGACGCGGAGCTTCAGGCGGTCCTGGCCGCGACGCAAGACCTGCGTCACGGTGCCGGAGACGCGGATCCCGACCCCCGTCCCCATCTTCTGGTGACGTTGATCCTCCACACGGGCATCAAAAAAGGGGAGTGCGTGCGCATCGCCCTCAACCACATCGACCTGACCGACCGCACCCGCCCGGCACTCTGGGTGCGTTACAGTAGGCCCGACCGGCAGCACAAGGAGCGCCGCATCGCGCTGCCGACCTGGTGGCCGACGGTGTTGGCCGAATATCAGCAGATCTACGAGCCGAAGCAATTCTTGTTCCCCTGGACGGCACGCAATCTGGAGTATGTGCTCGCCGACGTGGCCGAACGGGCCGACGTCTCCCGGCTGACCTTCGAGATGTTGCGTTGGACCTGTGCCGTCCGCGACTACCAGGAGGGGATGGAACCGGAAGCGTTGCGCCGCAAGCTGGGCCTCTCCAAAGTCAGCTGGTACGAAGTAGAAACCAAGCTAGCCCTGTTGGCCCAGCGACACGGCCACGGGCCCCATGGAGAGCGGAACACCCCTTAGCATGAGCAGATCCAAGCGCATCACCCTGCTGCGTGTGGGGTTGGTGGTGTTCTTTGTTATCGTTACGACCCTAGTCTTCATACACCGTGATAAGGTTAACTTCGCCTACTTCCGCACCTACGGCTATGTAGGCGTCTTCCTGATGGCCCTCATCGGCAGCACCACGGTGTTGCTTCCCATCCCCCATCTGGCGTTTACCTTCACCATGGGAGCAGTGCTTAATCCCGTGTTGGCGGGCTTGTGCGCCGGATTTGGCGATTCGTTGGGCGAGCTGTGGGGCTTTCTGGCCGGATACGCCGTCGAAGACCTGGTGGATAAGTGGAAAGCTTATCCGGTCATCGCTGGCTGGGTCAGAGACTACGGTCCACTTGTCGTCTTCCTGATGGGCGCCGTGCCCATGCCGCTCTTCGACATGGCCGGGATGGCGGCCGGCGCGGCGGGGATGCCTGTGTGGAAATTTTACCTGGCGACCTGGTCAGGGAAGACGCTTAAGGCTATCATCGTCGCCTGGGCCGGCGGACGCGGCGTCATCTGGCTGGCGAATCTGCTGGGGTTATAGGCGGGAGGTGAAATCTCCATGAAGGTCACGCTGCTCAAAAACGCGCACATCTACACCGGCGACCCACGGCGCCCCTGGGCTGCGCAGCTCGCCGTGGTCGGTGAGCGGATCGCCGCGCTCGACGCCGGGGCCGAAGCCTGGGGGGAAGCACCCGGCGCCATCGTGGAGAATCTGGACGGGGCCACGGTCATCCCCGGTCTCATCGACGCCCACGTACACCTGATGTGGTACGCGTTGGGCCTGCAACAGCTCGACCTGCGCGACTGCACGCTAGCGGGGCTGGTCCAGCAGGTGCGCGCACGGACGGCGGAGCTCTCGCCAGGTGTGTGGGTTCGAGGGCGCGGTTGGGATCAGAACCTCTGGGCCGAGGGACGCTTTCCTACGGCCGCCGATCTAGATCCTGTGACACCAGCCCATCCCGTCCTGCTCGTCGCCAAAAACGGACACGCCGCTGTTGCCAACAGCCTCGCCCTACGCCAGGCGGGGATCACCGCCGAGACCCCCGATCCACCGGGGGGACGTATCGGACGCGACGCCGAAGGAAGGCCGACGGGGACGCTCTTCGAACACGCCGTTAACCTGGTCTCGGATGTCGCGCCGCCGCCGTCGGTGGCAGAGGTGGTGAAGGCGCTGCGGGTGGCGCAGGAGCATCTGCTTGCTGCCGGCCTGACCGGCGTGCACGACGTCGATGGTGCGCCGGCCTTCGCCGCGCTGCAGACGGTGCATCGGGAGCAGGCTCTGCGCCTGCGCGTCGTCAAATACGTGCGTCGTGAAGCGCTGCCGGGGCTGTTGGAGGCCGGCGTGCGCACCGGGTTCGGCGATCATCGGCTGCGCTTGGGCGGACTGAAGCTCTACGCCGACGGCGCCCTGGGGGCACGGACCGGCGCGCTTTTCACGCCTTACGAGGGGGAGCCTCATAACCTGGGCGTGCTCACGCTGGAGCCGGAGGAGCTGATGTCATTGGCGCAGCAGGCTGTAGGGGGTGGCTTAGCCCTCGCCGTCCACGCCATCGGCGACCGCGCCAACCGCATGGTGTTGGACGCGCTGGAAGCCGTCCGGCCCCTCAATCCTTCGTTGCGTCACCGCGTCGAGCACGCCCAGCTGCTTACGCCCGAGGACGTGGGGCGCTTCCAGCAGCTGAACGTGGTGGCTTCCATGCAGCCGGTTCACGCCATCCACGATCGCGCTATGGCGGAACGCTACTGGGGTGCGCGCACACGCTGCGCCTACGCCTGGCGCACGTTGTTGGAGACGGGAGCCGTGTTGGCCTTCGGCTCGGACGCGCCCATCGAGCGCTTCGATCCCTGGGTGGGATTGTATGCGGCGGTGACCCGCCGTCACGAGGTGGACGGCGCACCGGGACCCGAGGGCTGGCATCCCGAGCAGCGCCTGACGCTACCCGAAGCTTTGCACGCCTTTACGGTGGGGGCGGCCTACGCCGCCGGGATGGAAGCGGAGGTAGGGCGGCTGCTCCCCGGCTATCTGGCAGATCTGCTGGTGCTCAATCACGATATCTTCACCCTGCCGCCGGAGGCGCTGCTGGAGACCGAGGTGCGGCGCGTCATGGTTGGCGGTGAATGGCATATAGGTTGAAAAAGAGCGTCATCCCGAGGAGCCTATCCCGCGCGAGTCCCAAGCGCAGCGGGGAAACGGAATGAGGGACCTGGTGACGGAGGCTTGCCCCGAGAGTCCGGGTCCGGGATGACAGAAGGAGGCGCCACGCTCAGGGCAGCTCTTTCCGTCTTTCCTCTGCGAAGCGGCGCAGATCCTTGATGTGCGCCGAGGAGATGCCCTGTTCCTCGTCGATCGTGTCCTGAACCGCTTTGCGCCAGCGCTCGGCGGCGTTGCGCATCTCTTCCCAGAGGGCCACAATCTCCTCGAAGTGTATCTTGTCTTGCTTGTCTAAGTCCGCCAGATGTTCGGCCGTCTTCTGGTTGTTGAGATCCTGACGCCGCCAGCGATCCTCCTCGGTGACGAGGCGCTTCTGCCAATCGCGGGCGAAGTCCGCCTGCCACTCCTCCCATTGGCGCTTGAGACGCTCCTCATTGAGCCGCTGCATCTCTCCGATCTCGTTCTGACGCTTCTCCAGCCGATTGCGGAATGCGTCCAGCGCATCCAACGCCTGCTTCGTCTGGTTGAAGAGCAAGGTGTACTTCTGGGTCTGCTCCACCAGTCGGGCCATCTCCTCTTCGATCTTTTCGGCCAGCTCGTTGACTTGTCGAATGCGCTGTTCACGCTGGAAATCCGCGACGCGCAGCGCCTCGATCTTCTCGTCGTAGGAACGCGCGATCTGGATGGCTTCCTCCGCGCGCCCGGGTAGGCGACGCAGGCTGTCTTCCAGACGCACAAGTTTGGCGTTGAGATCCTCGGCTTTCTGGTGCAGCGGGGCAATGTCGCCTTCGAGGTCGGCGATGCGGCGGGTGTCGGCCCGTCGTTGCTCTTCCAGGTAGATCAAGGATTGGAGCCGATCCTCGGTGCGTTTCGCCAGGTCGGTGAGTTCGTTGGCTATGGTTTGAACTCGCGTCTGCAGCCGCTGCTCACCTTCGGCCCGCGCTTCCAGACTCTCCTCGAAGCGCGGGAGCACTCGCAGTTTCTTCTCCAGGACAGCTATCTCCTGCGTCAGCTGCTCGATGTCGGAGCGGCGCTGACGTTGCATCTCGGTTTGCTGCCGTCGCATGTCATCCTTGAGGGTCTGGATCTCGGTGTTGAGGTCGCGGTGCGTCTTCTCGATCATGCCCGGATAATCGTCTGTGCGGCGCAGATCGGTCTCCAAGGCCGCCAGCGTCTCCTCCAGCTCTCCGATCTCCCGCGCCTGCGCCTCGATGGTCAGCCGTTGTTGCTCGGTGCGCTCCTGGAGTTGGGCGATGATAGCCTTATCCTTCTTGCGCTCCTCGTCGAGAAAGCGCACCATCTGTTCCAATTGTGAGAGTTCCATGAACGCTAACTCCTTCGCTTACGGTAACTGCTCAGCCCGGCGGCTCCCCCGGTCCGCCGGCCGTGGGGCCGAGCAAACTACGGGCTATGTGTGACTTCATCCAGGATCAAGAGCTGCGCCGACCCGATAAGTCCACGCAGGTGGACTCCGCCACGCATCGCGCCGGTGAGACACGGGAGCCGTCACCTCGCCGGGCCTGCGCCGTTGCGTTGGCCTATTATACCAGCTCTCCTCTGGCTCTGCGCCAGGAGGAGAGAAAAGGCTCAGTTGCGCCGGAAGAGCGGGGCCAACATCGCCCGTTCCGCCTCGGAGAGGAATCCCAGGCGCCAGGCGGCAAGCGGATAGGCGAGCGCAGCGCCCAGCAAAGCCCAGCCCCGACCCAGCAGCAGGTAGAGAGGTACGGCGACCGCACCCATGATCAGCGTGGCGAGGAGGGGAGCGCTGATGACCTCCTTCCATTCGAGGGCACCGATCTCCCGCCGCACGCCCAGGATGAAGGGGACAAAGAGCGCCAGCTCCGCGAAGATGTGGATGACGGCGGAGGCCCGATATCCGTAAAGGGGGATGAAGACGAGGTTGGCGATCAGACTGAAGCCGAAGCCGAAGAGATAGGCGCGCGTCAGGTAACGTTGCTGATCCAGGGCGATGAGCACGTACTGCGTCAGGCTGTTGACCCAGCCGATGGGCATCGACCAGGCCATGAGCTGCAGAGTGATCATGGCGTCGGGCAGGTATTGCGGGCCACCCAAGACGAGCACCATCTCCCGGGCCGCCAGCGTGGAGAGCACGGCCACAGGCAGCACCAGCGTCACCAGGATCTTCACCCCCAGGCGGTAGAAACGCCGGAAGCGCTCGCGATCTTCCCGGGCGTGCCGGGAGATCACGGGGAAGATGGCCAGGGTGAACATGGAGGGGATCACCATCAGCATCTCCAAGAGCTTGTAGCCGGTGCTGTAAAGGCCCAGAATAAAGCTGCCTTGCAGCGCCTCAATGAGCACCACATCCACCTTGAAGAAAAGCGTCGCCAGCAGGTGGTTGACCATCAGAGGCCACGACTCTGTTACCATGGCCCGCTGTAGAGACCGCGAGGGCGCCCAGCGGGGGCGGAAGAAGAGCCGCGCAGCCAACAGGCTGAGCGCGCTCACCGTGATGAGGTTGACGACGATGGAGACGCCGGCTAACCCCAGGATGCCCCAGCCCATCAACAACACCAGCACCCCCAGGCCCCGGTTGACGAGCGTGGAGACGGTGGTGAGGGCAGCGGGATATTCGGCCTTCTCATAAGCGTAGAAGAGCGAGGTCAGCCCTTTGGCCAGGGTGCCGGGCAACAGCCCCACGTAGAGCAGCGCCAGCGCCGTGAGCGCCTGGGGAGCAGCGGGCGCCGTGAGGTCGGCGATCAGCGTCTGGCGCAGAAAGATGAATCCCACCAGCAGCGGGACACCCAACAGCACCAGGCTCACGCGGAGTAGGATGGTGTTGAAGAGATAGCGGTTGGCCCGCTCAGGATGCCGTGCCACCTCCCGCGTCAGATAGGCGTCGAGGCCGAAGTTGGTCAGGATCTCGAACCAGACGAAAACGCTGGCGGCGTAGTAGTAGTCGCCGGCGTTGGCCGGGCCGAGGATGCGCAACATCAACGCCGCAAAGGCCAGGTCAATAGCGCGATTGAAAAGGGTGAGCAGGATGGGAGCAAGGCTGTTCTTGGCAATGCGTTGCACCACGGAAGCGCTCTCCTGCTCACGGTAAAACCGCCGCCACGTCCACACGGCGGCAAGGAAGAGCAAAAGCATGCCCGAAAGGAAGGAGACGAAACCGCCGTATTTTACGCTGTTGGGCGTGTATCTGAAGCGTACCGTCCAGGCGCCCGCGTCCAACTGCACCCCCCGGAAATTGCCTGCGACGCGGGCGATGGGCACCTCTTGTTCTTCCCCTTCCCCCGTCCCCTGAGGGCGAACGAAGGCCTTCCAGCCGGGAAAGTAGCTGTCGCCCAGGATAAGCCAGGCAGGCGCCTCCACCGTGGCGTCCACCACCACCTGGTTGATCTCGTAGGCGACGACGGGTTGCGATCGGGGCTCGGCGGGCGCTGCGGGCGACGGCGGCGAAGTAACGAGAGCGGGCGGCGGCCCACTCCACCCGGCATCCGAGGCTTCCACAATAGCATAAAAGCGAGGATCGTGGGTCTGGATGACTTTGCCGACCGCTGCCGCGTCGGGGACGACCAACGTAGCGCTCTGGGGCAACGTGAAGGCGCGAGAGACGACGCCCAGGTTCTCGTAGACCCGTAGCGTCTCGTCCTGGTAGACCAGCTTGTACTTGGGAAGGGGAATCTCCACGTCGGTGACGATGTACTTCACGTTAAGCAAGTCGGTCAGCGGGCTGTCCAGGCTGGAGAACTGCGTGAAGGGCGCGATGCGGTTGTAGGGCAGCTGGCCCTGGGGCTCGATCCAGCCCATGTAGTGGGCATACTGCGCCGTAAAGAGGCTATCATACCCTCGCACATCCTGGAAATCGAAGAACATCCCGCTGTTGGCGTTGAAGATTTTGCGTCCGTGCGGGTCGAAGGTGGAGAAACGCCAGATGCCGCTATCCTGACGCAGGAAGTCCACCACGGGTGGGGTGGTCGATAGCAACGCCGGGTCAACCTGGGGATGGAAACCGGCGCCGAAGCTCAACAAATCGACCAACAGGACCAGGCCGGCCAACAGCTCCCACGCCGGTCGGCGTCCCAAGAGCCGAGGCAGGTAGATGGGACAACGCGAGACCCGCAGGACAATGCCTGTGGCGATCAACAGCAGGCCGGCTTGCTGAAGCTGGTGAAATTCGTAGGCGTAAAAGGCGCGGTGATCGGGGTAGGCGGAAGCGGCCTTCGCCAGAGACCAGAAGAGGCGCTCGACGAAGGGCTCGATCTGCGCGAAGGCCAGACGCGAGCCCCACAGCCCGCCCAACAGCAGCACCCCTCCCCAGATGGCGGAGACGGCAAGCACACTCACGGCGTTGGGCGCGGCGTCGAAGAGCAGGACACGCACAAGGATCCCCCGACTGCGTGAGGAGGGCGCGGCCGGCGAGGAGGCGAGGGGATACCGCCGCCGGTAGCGGGTGACCAGCGTGGCGCCTTGTCCCGCCAGTACCGCGACGGCCGCCGTCAAGGGGAAGACCCAGCGGAAGGGGGAATGGGATTGGTTTAGCAGCGGAAGAGCATAGACCAGGGCATAGAGCGGGGTACCGAAGATGCAGCCCAGGGAGAAGAGCGCCAGACCACTGAAGAAGGGAATGTAGGGATCGCGCAGCCAGCGCAGCAGCCGCGCCTTGATCTCTTCCCCTCTCTTTAGACCGAGCAGCGGACGGACGACGGCCAAGAGGGCCAGCAGCAGCGGCAGCAGGCCCAGGTACGCGCCGCCCTCCACATAGTTCTTGATCCCCCAGTCAAAGGCCGTGATGGGCTCGCCGTGGGCGTTGAGGCTGGCGCGGACGATATCACCGGTGAAAACATCGCGGAACGCATGGTGGGCCGGATTGCCGAAGAAGTTGGGTACCAAGAAGGTGATCAGGCGGCGTTTGGGATAGGCCCAGCCGAGGACTTGTTGCAGGGTCACGGCATCCTGTCGGAAGCTGGCCCGCACGACCTCGTAGAGGGGGATGAGTTGCACCATGCCTAAGCCCAGTCCCAATGCAAGGGTGAGCAGCAGGCCGAGGGCCGGGCTGAGCACGTTGTGACGCCGGTGCTTCCGGGGCGTGGTGCTCAGCGTGTGTAACAACCGCCACGCGGCAAAGGTTCCCATCACCAGCAACGAGAAGTAGGTGATCTCCGCGTGTCCCGCCAGCACCTGCAATCCTAACGCTGCGGCGCCCAACAGCGCCCAGGGCAGCATGGCCCGCCCGCGCCCGAAGAGCGGCGCCCGCCGGACGGTCAACTCGACGAAGGCCAGTTGCCACGGCAGCCACGCAGCGGCGGCGACGATCATCGGATGAACGACGGAGACGACGAGAAAGCCGCTGAACTGGAAAGTGATACCGGCTAATGCAGCGCCCAGGCGGTTTGCGCCCAGCACGCGGCTCAGAAGATACATTCCCACCCCGGCCAACCCCAACTGCAGGCTGATGAAGACGCCGTAAGCGCGGGGCAGAGGGATCAGGTGAAAGACGAGACTCAATGGGTAGAGCGCAGAGTGTTGCCCGTTGGCGAGAAAAGGGTGTCCGGCGAAGATAAAGGGGTCCCAGAGAGGCAGTTGCCCGTTGCGCACCGTCCGCACGATGAAGCACTGCCAGACGTAGTTTTCCAACACCAGATCCCCCAGCAGACCGTTGTGAGGATGCTCGACGCTCGGCGCGCCGGGGGCGCTCTGGAAAGGTTCAAAGGTGTAGAGGATGTCGGCGGGCAGCAGCGTGCGGTCACCCAGCGTGACGGGCGCGAAAAGCAGAAGGGGGAGCAGAAGCAGCGCCAGCATGAGCGACACATCGGCTATGTGTCGTCGCATCGCTGACCTCTCGCTACGCTCGTGGGCCGGGGAGGTCGCGGTGGCGCCACCGCACCTCCCACACGCGATAAGCGGCTTCTAATTTCACCTTGAGGCTCATTTTGGAGGTTCCGATGTGACGATCCGGGAAGTGGATGGGAATTTCCTTGATCCGCTGTCCCATGCGCCAGGCCACGTACGCCATCTCCACCTGAAAGATGTAGCCCTGCGAGCGGATACGGCTCAGGTCGATAGTCTCCAGGGCCTCGCGTCTCCAGGCGCGGAAGCCGCCGGTCGCATCTCGTATCTCGGACATGCCCAGGATCCAGCGGCTGTAGAGGTTGCCCCAGAGCGAAAGGGCCTTGCGCTGCAGGCCCCACCTGGGATCGACGGAGCCCCCCGGCACGTAGCGAGAGCCGATTACGACGTCCGCCTCCGCCAACGCCTCCAGCAGACGGGGGACGTCCTGCGGCTGGTGGGAGAAGTCGCAGTCCATCTGCACCATCGCCGTCGCGCCTCGGGAGAGCGTGTGACGGAAGCCATCGAGGTAGGCCCGGCCCAGCCCACGCTTCCCGCTGCGGTGCAACACCGTCATGCGACCATCGCTGCGCCGGGCCAGCTCTTCTGCCATCTTCCCCGTGCCGTCGGGGGAGGCGTCGTCGACGATGAGCACGTGCAACTGAGGGATATCGAGACCCAGGAGCGCTGTGGTCATGGGGGTGATGTTACCCGCTTCGTTGTAGGTAGGCACGACGATCCAGGGTTTACGCATGTATACGTTCACGTCTTTTCCTCTTGGCGACAAAGAAAAAGGGCGCAGGCGAGGCTACAAACCCGCCTGGCCCTGCTGATCTACAAAGTCCAGCTTAGGGTTTCTGGCCTTCGAATAAGGCCTCCCGCAGTTTGAGGATCTCTATCTTCTCCGGGAGCTGCTCTTGACTGAGATAGGTCATCTCAAAACCGATTTTGGGCACCGGATTACCGTCGCTGCGCTGCCCGTTCTTCAAATCCTGATGTGGGTAGAAGAAAGAGAGCGCTTCGCTCAACCGCTGATGCAACCGCCCCATGATCAGATAACGTTGTTCTTTGGGCACAATAATGACGAACTTATAAGGATCCAACTGCCCGACAAACTGCTTCTCCTCCACAACCTCGGAGAGCGTGTTGCGCAAAATCAGCCCCACGGCACGCAGGACGTCGTCGTGCGTGACGAAGCCGTAGGTCTCACCAAAAGCTTTCATGCCGGTCATGTGCAGGCCGATGAGCATCATCTCCGTCGAAGACTTCAGTTCCTCAATGCGCTTTTCTATCAACGCCGAGGTGGGCAGTTCGGTGATGGGGTGCAACAGGGTGTGCATATCCTCGCGCATCAGGATATTGCGGACGCGATAGCGTAGCT
Organism: Anaerolineae bacterium; assembly: GCA_049975525.1. Taxonomy (GTDB): domain Bacteria; phylum Chloroflexota; class Anaerolineae; order B4-G1; family SLSP01; genus G713. Next base: position 11,731 of record JBNGCW010000008.1, on the reverse strand, counting down.
CCTGGATGTCGAAGGGCTTGGTGATGTAATCGACGGCACCTAACTCCAGCCCCATAATGCGGTCCATGCGCTCGTTGCGTTCCGTCAAAAAGATGATGGGAATGCGTTGTGTGCGTCGCTGCGTTCGCAGCCGGCTGCAGATCTCATAACCGTCGATATCCGGGAGATGGATGTCCAGGATGATCAGATCGGGGACTTCCTCTGTCGCGATGGTCAGCCCCTCTTGTCCCCACGCCGTGTGAGAAACCTTGTACTCCAAAGAATCAAAATAAGAGGCCAACATATCGGCGGTGCTGGGATTATCTTCCACGACCAGGATATGATGCCGTTTGACATCCTGCTCTGAGATCGTTCTTCTGCCCATCAATCTAACCCGGATAGTTGACTGGGCATTAGCCCAAAGGCTCTTTGTAAATGGCGTATTTGCACTCCTCGTCGCCCATGCCGATGCACGTGATCTCATCAACACGGAAGGTGCGACCGCCGCTCAACCAGCGCAGGGCTTCCTCGATGATCCCGGAGGCGATGAAGCAAACGGGGCGTTCCACCTCACGCTCCCAGCACATGGAACAGCGTGCGATGTGGTAGAGGTAGTGATCGCCGCCGGGATCGGTGACGTAGGAGGTCTGATCGCTGAGGGAGTCGAAGACCTTGGCAATGGCAGGCAGCCCAGCCTTGAGCTTGGCATTGAGCGGCAGCACCTTGAAGGCCAAGTCGCTGGCCCCCACCAGAGCGCCGAAGTTCGCCAACCCTTCTTCGAAAAGGACCCTTCCCAGCCGCAGCTGCAATCCTCGTCCTCCGCGCGGGCCGTACATCTCCTCCAGGGCCTTGTTGAGTGCCGCCATGTACGCAAAATCGAACTCTGTCTTTTCCATGTTGTCCGGGGGCGGATTGTCGATCCAGTGCGCGAGCCCGCCCATGTTCAACACGGCGTTGAGTCCGTTGCGCCCCATGATTTCTTCTAAGGCATTGAGAAGGATCAGGGCAAAACGGTTGGGGTAGTAATATCCACTGGGTTCCGGCTTATTAGCCACGTTGACCTCCCTAGAGAATAGCGGCGAACTCTTCAGCAGCGCGACGCATGTCCAAGAACAATAGGCCCAGCTTGGCCTGCTGCCGCGCCAGCACAGTGAGTACGGCTTCTTCTCCCACAGCGCGGAGGATCACGTACCCCTTCTCACCCTTTACATACACCTCATCCAACAACCCGCGTCCCAGCTCGCTGGCGATGCGTTCGCCCAGCGAGAGCATAGCTGCGGACATCGCGGAGACGCGATCTTCTTCAACACCTTGGGGAAGGGATGAGGCGATGGAAAGACCGTCTACACTGACGATAGCTGCCGCCTCAATGTCGGCGCTGCTTACCTGTAAGTCGCGCAGTCGTTCTACCATGCGTTCAGTGCGAGATCGATTGGCCATATTCATGTCCTCCAGTTTTGGGGTGGTGCTCCGGGCAAATCCGCGCCGGAGTCTATTAAAGGTTATAAAGAGGTTACCATAGGTATAAGTGGTTGTCAAGAAGGTGTTTTCCCGTCGCACGTAGACGAAAACCCACCCTTCAATATCTCCCTCATTTTACAAGAACCTTCCAGCAATGCAAACCGCAGATCGGACTCTGCCTTTGCCCGCCACGAGCCGGACCACGGTGGCCCTCCCTTTAGCGCTTCGATCTCAGGTCACAGCATCACGAAACTGGCTGGTGTAGAGCGCGTGATAGAAGCCGCGCTTCGCCAGCAGCGTCTCGTGGGTGCCGCGCTCGATGATGCGCCCCCGGTGGACGACGAGCACCTGGTCGGCGTCACGAATGGTGCTCAAACGATGGGCGATGACCACAGTGGTGCGACCTTTCATCAGCCGCTTGAGGGCCGCCTGGATCAGCTGCTCGGTGCGCGTGTCGATGCTGGATGTGGCCTCGTCGAGGATGAGGATGCGCGGATCGGCCAGCACGGCGCGGGCGATGGCCAATAGCTGACGCTGCCCCTGGCTGAGGCGGGCACCGCGCTCATTGAGATGCGTCTCGTAGCCGTCGGGCAGCTGCCGGATGAAATCGTCAGCCCCAGCGACCTGAGCCGCTGCGACCACGTCCTCGTCGCTGGCGTCCAGGCGGCCGTAGCGGATATTGTTCATCACCGTATCGGCGAAGAGGTAGGTGTCTTGCAACACCATGCCCATTTGGCGACGCAGGCTGTCCACCGTGACATCGCGCACGTCGCGCCCGTCCACGAGAATGCGTCCGGCGTCCACATCGTAGAAGCGCATCAGCAGGTTGACCATGGTGGTCTTCCCCGCGCCCGTCGGCCCGACAATGGCGAGTGTCTCCCCCGGCTTGACCTCGAAGGAGATGTCGCACAGCACCGGCTCCTCGTCCTTGTAGCCGAAGGTGACACGGTCGAAGAGGATATGACCCGCGAGGCGCGGAAGCTCGACGGCGTGAGGGGCGTCCGTGATCTCCGGGCGTCGGTCCAACAGGGCGAAGATACGCTCGGCGGCGGCGATGGCCGTCTGCACCTGTGTGTAGAGCAGACCGATGGAGCGCACCGGCTGGAAGAAACGGCGCACGTAGCCCAGGAACGCCACAATGGTGCCAACGGTCAGCGCGTCGTTGATCGCCATGAGGCCGCCCGCACCGAGCACCAGCGCGATGCCCAGGTTGCTGAAAATATCCAGGGTGGGGCGGAAAGCCGCCGTGACGGTCTCTGATTCCACGTTGGCATCGCGGCTGGCGGCATTGACCGAGCGAAACTCGCGGTAGGTCTCCTGTTCACGTCCAAAGGCCTGCACCACACGCACGCCAGAGATGTTCTCCTCCAGCTCTGCGCTGACCTTGCCCAGCTGCTCGCGCGAGCGGCGGGCAGCCACACGGGCGCGCTTGGAGAAGTAAAAGGTGCTCAGGAACATCAGCGGCAGCACGGTCATGCTGATGAGAGCCAGCCGCCAGTTGATCACCAGGAGCGCCACGAGAATACCGGCTAACAGGACGAAGTTACCCACAAACTGCGCCAGTCCCGCGTTTAGCGTGCGGTTGATGGCGTCGGTGTCGTTGGTGAGGCGCGACATCAGGTCGCCCGCCTCCCGCTCGTCGAAGAAGCGCAGGGAGAGTGCCTGGAAGTGCTCGAAGATCCGGTCGCGCATGGCGTAGAGCACGTCCTGGCCCACGTTGATAGTGAGCAGGAACTGCGCAGCGTGGGTCAGCCAGCCGACGACGTAGGTGCCCAGCAGGATTAGCATGATGCGGTTGAAGCCTTGTTGGTCGCCGTTGGCGATGAAGCGATCCACGGCCAGGCCGGTGAGATAGGGGGCGGCCAACTGCGCCAGCGCGTTCAGCAGAACCATCAGCCCGGCCAGGCTCAGTGCAACCCAGTGGGGGGCCAGATAGGTCAGCAGGCGGCGCAGCGTCTGACCGATGTTCCGAGCTTTCTCGGCGGGGTGGGTGAGGGCGCGTCCGTGCATCATGAGCGCACCTCCGTCGCCGGCTGGGCATATTCGAAGGCTGTGCTCCCCTCGTCGTCGCCGTAGATCAGTCGATCCTTGGGTTTGACATCGCCCTCCAGCTGGCTGTAGTAGATGTCCGCGTAGATGGCGCTCCGACGGAGTAGCTCTTCGTGCTGCCCCTGATCCACAATCCGCCCGCCGTCCAAGATCAGGATCAGGTCGGCGTCGCGCGCCGTGGAGACGCGCTGGGCGATGATGAAGCTGGTGCGGCCTTCCATCAGCCGGTCCAACGCCTGCCGGAGCTTGCGCTCAGTCTGGAAGTCCACAGCGCTGGTCGCATCGTCCAGGATCAAGATGCGGGGATCGATCAACAGGGCGCGGGCGATGGCCAGGCGCTGCTTCTGCCCGCCGGAGAGATTGACGCCCCGCTCGCCGATCTCTGTCTCGTAACCGTTGGGCATCCCCGCGATGAACTCGTGGATCTGCGCAGCCTTGGCGGCGGCGATGATCTCCGCGTCGTCGGCCTCCGGGCGGCCAAAGGCGATGTTCTCGCGCACGGTACCCGCGAAGAGCAGCGTCTCCTGGAGCACGATGCCCACCTGGCGGCGCAGTGAGTCCAGCGTCACCTGACGCACGTCGTAGCCGTCGATGCAGACCCGACCCCGCGTCGCGTCGTAGAAGCGGGGGATCAGGTTGGTGATGGTCGATTTGCCGGAGCCTGTTGCACCCAGCAGGGCGATGCGCTGGCCCGGCTCTGCGGTGAAGTTGATATCCTCCAACACCCAATTCTGGCTTTCGAAGTAGCGGAAGAAGACGTTGTCGAAGACGACGCGTCCCTGGATCTGCGGCAGCGGCGTAGCGTCGGGCGCTTCGGTGATCTCGATGTCGGTATCCAACACCTCGAAGATACGTTTGGCGCCCGCAGCCGCCTGGGTGATGTTCGCCAGCAGGAAACTGAGCATAAAGATGGGGTAGATGGCCATGAGAATGTAGCTGGTGAAGGCTACCAGCGCGCCGATGGTCATCTGCTCGTTGATAACCTGGGCGCCGCCGATCCACGTCACCGCCAGCCGGGCCAGATTGGCGATGAAGAAGACCAGCGGTATGGCCATGGCGATAATCCGCCCGACCTGTTTCTGGATGTCTCGCACGGCGCGGTTGCGCTCGCCGAAACGGGCACGCTCGTAATCCCGGCGCACGAAGGCGCGTACCACGCGGACACCGGCGAGATTCTCCTGCAGGGCGATGTTGAGAGCTTCCAGTCGCTGTTGCGCTTTGGTGAAGAGCGGGCGCGCCTTGATGAAGAAGACGCCGAAGACCAGGACGGCGGCTGGTCCCAGCGCCAGCACCACGGCGGCGGTGCGTGGGTTCACGCGGATCATGAAGGCGATGCTGCCCACGAGCATCAGCCCTGCGCTCAGGATCTGGAGCAGGGCAGTGCCGAGGAAGTTGCGCACCAATTCGACGTCGCTGGTGGCGCGCGTGAGCAGTTGCCCCGTCTGGGATCGATCATGGTAGCTAAACGAGAGGCGCTGGATTTTCTCGTAGAGGACGTTGCGCAGATCGTAGGCCACACTCTGAGAGACCTTGGCGGTCAGATAGCCTTGTAGAAACGTGAAAAGGGCACTCATGACTGTCAGGACAACGAGGATCAGCGAAAGATTCACTATCGTCCGGCGTGACGCCTTCGCAATGCCTTCGTCAATGATCCGTTGACTGAGTGCCGGCACGGCCAAACTGCCCGCCGTGGAGAGCAGTAGCGCGATGAGCGCCACGAGGGTCATCAACACGTATGGACGCAGGTACTTGAAGGTGCGTAAAAGGTCTTTCACGATCATCTCCTGGGGATGGTGTGAGGAGGCTACGAGGTACACAGGCCGTTGTAGATGATGTCGAGCCCGCGCTCCAGCCGGGCTTCCCAGCTGGTAAGGGCGTCTTTTTCCGTGTACTCCATAAAACACAGACGCAAAAAATAGACGTTGAGGAAAAGCGCAGCTGCATCCGCATCGACCTCGGCGCGGATGGAGCCTTCTTCCTGGCCCTGGTGGATGAGGCGGACCAGCGCTTGGTGGGTCTTGTGCAATTGGTCGGGAGATTGTCTTACCGGGCGGACGTTGTGGAGCACCGCATGGTGGACCAGATGGCGATAGGGTTTGAGCGCATCCCAGATGGCTTTTAGCGTCAGGCGGATGCGCTCTGGCGCCGGCAGCCCCACGCCCAGCAGATTCGTGAGCGCGTTCTCGATTCGCATCGCCAGCAGATGGATCAACAGGGTTTCTTTGGTCTCAAAGTAGTTGAAGAAGGTCCCCTTGGCAACGTTGGCCGCATGTGCAATTTCCTCGACCGTAACGGTGTCAAAGTCTTTCTCTCGGAACAGCTGGTCAGCAGCTTGCAGAAGCGCCCGATGGGTGCGCTCCTTGTGTCGCGCCCAACGACTGGTATGTGCATCGTTGTTCATATATTGACTCCGGTCATAGTTGACTCAGGTCATTATAGCATGGCTGTGGGGAAAGGGCAATAAGTGTAAGACAAATGAGCGGGGACATGTCGCCACGATTTCTACCTCGCGCATTCAACACGCTGGGGCTGGTGTCCCCACCGAGCCACTCAGGCACCCGGCCTGAGTTTTTCCCCTAAGTTGTCCCCTCCCCAGGGCAATGTAGGGGTTGAATTGTAGAGCGCCCTATGCCATACTGAGATCACGTTGAGGTTGGCAGAAGGTTGCTTGTCGGCCCACATCTACCCGGCTTCGTGTATCCTCATGAGACTACTTCGTGTGACATGGCGCCTCTGGCGTTGAGGTCGATCCACCTTTCCCATGCATGAAGGAGGTCTCTATGCCCCGTGACGGTTGAACGTGATGCGTTGATGAATCCAGATACCGATGAGTTCCAGGAGGGAACGAGCATGGAGACCAAAGTTATACGGATCGAGATCAAATTCACACGGATGACGGTGGCGGTGTTGTTGGGGGCGGTGTTGTTGGGAGCTGTCCTGCTAGGCGGAAGTGCTGTCGCGCAGGCGCCAAGACAGGGGATTGAATCCCCTGAGTCTATGGATGGCAAAGGGACAGTGATCATGACCACAGAGGTAGTCTCCTCGGCAATCAGTTATCAGGGGGGTCTTGGAAGAGAATGATACTCCGGTCACCGGCAATCGCGCTATGACCTTCACTTTGTATTCCGCCGCTACCTGTGATGGCCCCAGTTTTGTGGCATCCATCGTGAAACCTAGCGTCTCAGTAGACGATGGGCTCTTTATGGAGAATCTGAACTTCGACCATGATCACTTCGACGGGCAGGCTCTGTGGTTGGGTATAGAAGTGGAAGGTGCTGAATTTGACTGTCAAGAAATCCTTGCAGCACCTTACGCCCTGAGTCTACGTCCGGGTGCGGTCATTAGCGACAGTACAACGTATGTTGGGCTAAACGAGGCTTGGACGTTTGGATTTCCGCCCCATCAGATAAGCTACAAAGCTGCTGTCTATGGTGAGGCCTATGGCACAGGCTTGAGGTACGGTATTTATGGTATCAGTGATGGGACAGGAGTCTATGGAGTAAGTAGTAGCGGCACTGGGGTTTACGGCGCTAGTACTAGTGGGACGGCGATCTACGGTCAAGGAGATGTTAGACAGTCTTTGGGAGGCGATGGTCTGGTGAAAGCAGCGGTCTATGCTTACTGTGATCCTTCACCGAGCCGTCATCGGTTTTTCAATAATGTGAATAACGACACAATCACGGTGTCAGGCGGAACAGCAGGATCGGGAAGTTGTGTGATTGACGTTAACTTTAATCTAGGAGATCGTTACTGGGTCGTGACCGCTCTACCGACAAGCGGGACAGATGATGTCTTTGGTTCATGTGTCTATGATGGCACCCCAGATGATCAGCTTAACTGTTATGTTGATAACGATGCGGGGACGGGAACCAGCCGCAACATCATGGTGCTGATCTATTGAACCTAGCACAGGAGAAAAGGAGTCCGAAGAATGAAAACACGATGGATGTTTGGACTGTTTCTTGGGCTGGGTTTACTCCTTATCTCGGCACAGGTGTTGACGGCGGGTGGTAGTCCCTGGCACGTCATCGCCGGTGGCGGGGGACGAAACACAGTTGAAAATACCACATTGCGAGGCACGATAGGTCAAGCCGTTGCTGGTGAGGTTTCCAATACCGACCACCAACTCTGTTCCGGCTTCTGGTGTGGCGCCATGGTTGAGTACAACCTCTATCTGCCGCTGGTGCTGCGCGAATCCGGCTCGTGATCTGACGCGAACGTGCGCATAGCGAACCGCCCCGGACTTTGAAGTCCGGGGCGGTCGTGGATGGTCTCTCTACGCTCCCGCAATCTCTTCCCAATCGGCCAGGAACTTCTCCAGCCCGGCGTCGGTGAAGGGGCTGCGGATCATCTTCTCCAGCACGGCGAAGGGCATGGTGATGATGTCCGCGCCGGCCAGCAGCGACTCCTTCACGTGCTTGGGATGGCGGATGCTGGCCGCCAGCACCTTGCACTCCAGCCCGTAGGTGTCGAAGATCTTGCGCGTCTCCCAGACGACCTCCATGCCGTCGAGTCCGGCGTCGTCGAGACGTCCGACGAAGATGGAAGCGTAGCTGGCCCCGGCGCGTGCCGCCAGATAGGCCTGATTCGCTGAGAAAATCAACGTCGCGTTGATGCGCCCGTTGGGCCACGACGAGATCTCTTTCATCGCCTTGAGGCCCTCGGGAATTGTGGGGATCTTGACGTAGACATGCTCCGACCAGGAGAGGATCTCCCGCGCTTCCTCGACCATCCCCTCGGCGTCGGTGCTGATCACCTCCGCGCTGACCGAACCGCCGCCGATGATCTCGATAATCTCCAGCGTCTGCGTCTTACGGTCGGCGGTACCGGCGCGCAGCATCAGCGAGGGATTGGTCGTCACCCCGTCCAGCACGCCCCAGGCAGCCGCCCGGCGGATCTCATCCAACTTCGCAGTATCCACAAAAATCTCGGCCATAATGTCCTCCTTGTCCTGTGAAAAGTCTCGTCCCGATGATTGGGGAAGTCCCTCCGGCTTATTGAAAAGATACCGCGAACACGAGCTCCGCTTTCAAGTCTCTGCACGCCCGCTCAGAAGGGGTCCGGTCAAGTCTCCAGATCGAAGAGCAGGTCGAGCAGCGTCTCCAATTTTTCCTCCAGCCGCTCTTGCTCTCCCAACTGCCGGGCGGTCTGGATTTCGGTTAATAGCGTGGCCAGCCCCTCGCGCTCGCCCGGTTCGAGATCCCCTTCGTTCAACAACGCCTCGGCGCGTTTCAACAGCACCCGGTGCTCCTCCGAGAGAGGAGTGCTTTCAAGCATCCGTACCCCCACATCCGCGTCGGCCTCGAAGCTCCGGCGGGCGGAGAGGATCTCTTTCTCGCTGAGGCGCGTCGGCGTCGCTTCGACGGAGATTTGCTTCTTGCGCCCGGTCTTGCGATCCTGTGCCGTCACCCTGAGCATGCCGTTGACGTCCATATCGAACTCAACCGTGACCTTCGCCACCTCACCCGGGCGTTCCGGTTCCAAATCCTCGACTAAAAAACTGCCCAACAGCGTGTTCTCCGAGGCTACGGGGTGCTCTCCCTGATAGACCTCAATCTTGATGGTATCCTGGTCGGGGAAGAGGGTGTTGAAGACGTCGGCTTTGGTCACCGGGATCGTGGTGTTGCGGCGGATGAGTACTTTGTAGCGGTCGGGGACGATCTGTCCCATGCGGATATCCGCTACGGCGATGCCCAGGGAGTAGGGAGTGACGTCAACCAGAATGGCGTCGATAGGCTTGCCGGCGATGATGGCGGCCTGCACACCGGCGCCCAGGGCTACGACCTCCTCGGGGTTGAGCGACATCTGTGGCTCGATGTTCAAGTGTTCGGCGACGCGCTCCCAGACCAGCGGCACCCGCGAGGAACCACCGACCATCAACACCTGTGTCAGCTCTTCGCGACTCACCTCGGCGTCCTCCAATACCCGGTCGACGGAGCGCAGGGTCTTGCTCACCAGATCCCAGATGGCGTCTTCAAAGTCCTGTCGGCTGACTTCGTACTCCAGATGGAGGGGGACGCCATCCTTTTCAACAAGGTACTCCTCTTTGATCCAGGCGAAAGGTTGCGAGGAGAGTTGAATCTTGGCCTCCTCGGCGGCCCGCAACAAGCGAGCCCAGGCCCGAGGTATCTCGCGCAGGTCGATGTCGTGTTCGCGTTCAAAGCGCGCGGCAACCAGCTCCGCCAGCCGCTGATCGAAGTCGTCCCCACCCAGCTGCGTGTCCCCGTGGCTGGCGCGTACTTCCACAACACCGTCCATGATCTCCACCAGCGAAGCGTCGAAGGTGCCGCCGCCCAGGTCGTAAACCAGGGCCAGCTGATCCTCGACCATGTTGAGGCCGTAGGCCAGGGCCGCCGCTGTCGGCTCGTTGATGATGCGCCGCACGTTGAAGCCGGCGATGCGCCCTGCGTCCCGCGTGGCCTGCCGCGCCGCGTCGGGGAAGTAGGCCGGTACGGTGATCACAGCGTCCGTGATCTCCTCCTCCAGATTGTGCTCGGCGATCTGTTTGAGCTCCCGTAGAATAAATGCGGAGATCTCCGGCGGGCTGAACTTCCGGCCTCCCAGATTGACCCGTCGGGCGGTGCCCATGGAGCGCTTGATGGAGCGCACAGTGTTCTCCGGATTGTAAATGTACTGGTTGCGCGCCGGTGTGCCCACCAGCCACTCTCCGCTGGGGGAATATCCCACCACCGAAGGAATAATTCGCTCGTTTCCGTGCGGCAACATGCGTGGCGCGCCGTTTTCAACAATGGCGACGCCGGAATTGGTCGTTCCTAGATCAATGCCTACGATTTTGTTCATATTCTTAGTTGACTCCACTTTCTAATAGTCAAGACCACTGAAACAACTCAAAAAATCGGATGTCTCCAAAACTCACCACTACATGTGGGAAGATTCACGTCAAAACTACCGGATATAGGGGATGAACGACTAGACATCCGATTTCCCCACTTTTTTCAGGGCAGCCAAATTTCAAGGGGTTAGACGTCCTGTGACTCCGGGCGATAGACGACGACGTCGGCGTAGCGCAGCACGCCCTTTTCCGTCTGATACCCACGCCGCTCCTCTGCAACGATAGTTCCCGGCTCAGTAGCGCCCTCTGTCGTCGTCTCCACGGCAACGTGAAGGTAGGGGTCAAAAGGATGCCCCACAGTGGGGATCGATGTCACGCCGCCGGCCTCCAAGACGGCCAGCAGCCGCTCTCGCACCAGGCGCAGTCCCTCCAGCCAGCTGGCCAGCTTCGCCCGATCGGCCGGTGAGACCAGCATCGCTTGTCGTTCCGTTAGATGGGAAGCCTGGGCGGCTCGATCCCGCAGGGCAAGGTACTGCTGCCCGCTGGCGATGGCGTGATCCAGTCCGTCCAGCGCCGGCAGCAGCGAGGTGAGCCAGGCCTGTTTGGCCTCCTGCAGCCGGGTTTCCACGAGCTCCTCGACCAGCGCCTCTTGCGCTTCCTGCTTCGCTTCCAGCTCCGCGAGGGCCTTCTCCAGGCGTTTGGCCTGTTCCTCGGCCAGCGCGTTAGCCCGAAATTGTGTCTTCCCCAACTTACGCAGCTCTTTTTCCAGGCCGTTGGCTCCTCCGGCGGATTCGGCGGTGGACGTTATTTTCTCCTCCAACTGATGGAGTAAATCGGATAGCGTGGCCCACACCTCACGTCGCTCACTCATCATTGTTGAAATTCAGTCTCCGATCGGCCGCAGCGCAAAGCAACGGGGCGATTCAGTAAAGTTTTACCGGTCGAAAATCCTCGGGAAAGGCCTGCCGCCCTAAATCTCCGTAGTGCTCCAAGAGGCGCCAGGCGTCCTCAGCGTGCACCTCCAGGTCGAGATTTCGTCGGCGCTTGCGCGGTTCCCAGGGATAGGGAGGGCGGAAGAGAAACAGGTCCGTTTCAGCTTTCGTTTCAGCCGTGCGCAGGCGTTCATAGGCCCGGCGCAACAATTTGAAAGCCTCCGGCTCAGTCTCCGGGGGATACTGCCGGACGAGCCGAAAGTATGCGCGTTTCACCTCACCTCGGCTGGCCCGCCGCCTCAGGCCCAGGACCGCGTAGGGATCGGAGCTCTCCAGATCAGGCTCCGGCTCCTGGAGCAGTTGCGGCCCACCTTCCGTGAATGCCTCAGTCATACCCATCTTCTCCCTTCGATCTGATTGACTGACCAATTCTAAAAAGCAGATATTACACATTCAGCAACCATACATGATAGCACATATTGCACTTGACATTTCTACGCCCCCTTAGGCATGATAT